>JBEBGE010000113.1:0-4363 GCA_040081595.1 Devosia sp. | reverse complement strand
CGCTCTTGAACGTCTCTCATTGGCTTTTCCTTTGCGCGCTCAGAACTGCAGGCCGGCGTCGCGAGCCGCGTCCGCAAGGGCCTTTACACGCCCGTGATAGAGGTAGCCGCCGCGGTCGAAGATGACCTCGGAGACATTGGCTTTCTTGCCGCGCTCGGCAATCAGCTTGCCGATCGCAGCGGCGGCTTCTGTGGTCGCGCCGTTCTTGACCGAGGCCTTGATGTCCTTGTCGAGCGTCGAAGCGGCGGCGAGCGTACGCCCGCTCACATCGTCGATGATCTGCGCGTAGATGTTCTTGTCCGAACGATGGACGCTCAGACGCGGGCGGCCGAACGCACGGGCCTTGATGGCCTTGCGCACGCGCGCCTTGCGCCGGTCGGATCCCTTGAGGCTGATGGGCATCTTGATGGCGCTCCTTACTTCTTCTTGCCTTCTTTACGGGCGATGTATTCGCCATCGTAACGTACGCCCTTGCCCTTATAGGGCTCCGGCTTGCGATAGGCGCGGATATTGGCGGCGACCTGGCCGACCTGTTGCTTGTCGGCACCGGACACGACAACTTCGGTCTGCGCCGGCGCCGCGATCGTGATGCCCTTGGGCGTCACGTAGACGACCTCATGGCTGAACCCAAGCGACAGCTTCAGGTCCTTGCCCTGCATCGCGGCACGGAAACCGACGCCCTGGATGGTGAGCTTCTTTTCGAAGCCATCCTTGACGCCCTTGACCATGTTGGCGATCAGCGCGCGGGTAGTACCCCAGGCGGCGCGAGCCTCCTGCGTGTCGTTCGCCGGTGTGATCTCGACGCCACGGTCGGTCTGCTTGGCGTTGACGATGTCCATCAGGGTCAGCGATTGCTCGCCCTTGGGTCCCTTCACCGTCACAACGCGGTCGGCGATGTTGACGGTGACGCCGCTCACTGCCGGGATGGGTTTCTTGCCTGTACGAGACATTTTCTACTTCCTTGGAGTCATCGTCACACCGTGACTTCTATTCTGGCGCATGGGCTGGTCCGAAAACCGGAAAACCACTTTTCGGGCCCACGCGTCGCCCTAGAAGACGCGGCAGATTACCTCGCCACCCAGATTCTGGGACTTTGCTTCATGATCGGCCATCACGCCCTTGGGGGTCGACATGATCGACACACCAAGGCCATTGGCAACCGAGGGGATGTTCTTGACCGACGCATAGACACGGCGGCCCGGACGCGAGACGCGCTCGATAGTCCGGATCACCGGGACGTTGTCGGAATACTTGAGCTCGATCGAGAACTCGTTCAGTCCGGTCTCGCCTTTCTGCTCGGAATAGCCGCGGATGAAGCCTTCCGACTTCAAGACGTCGAGAACCCGGCCGCGCAACGTCGACGCCGGGGTCGCGACGGTGTCGCGGCGGCGCATCTGGGCGTTGCGGATGCGGGTCAGCATGTCGCCGATCGGATCAGTAAGGGCCATTATCTCTATCTCCTTACCAGCTCGACTTGACCATGCCGGGCACCTGCCCGAGGTTGCTCAGCGCACGCAGTGCTATGCGGCTCAGCTTGACCTTGCGGTAGTAACCGCGGGCACGGCCCGAGAACTCGCAGCGGTTGCGAATGCGGGTTGCCGACGAATTGCGCGGCAGCGCCGCTAGCTTGAGCTGCGCGGCGAAGCGCTCTTCCATGGACGCTTTGTCATCCATGGTGATCGCCTTGAGCTTGGCGCGCTTGCCGGCAAACTGCTTGGTGAGCTTGCGGCGGCGGTTGTTCTTTTCGATTGAGCTGGTCTTTGCCATATCTCGTCCTCTGCCTCTTCCCGCTTACTGCCGGAAGGGGAAATTGAATGCCTTGAGCAGCGCACGGGCTTCGTCATCGGTGCGCGCTGTAGTGCACACGACAATGTCCATGCCCCAGACCTGCTCGATCTGGTCGTAGGCGATTTCGGGGAAGATGATGTGTTCCTTGATGCCCATGGCGTAGTTGCCACGGCCGTCGAACGAATTGGGGTTGAGGCCGCGGAAGTCGCGGACGCGCGGCAGGGCCACGTTCACCAGCCGGTCGAGGAACTCATACATGCGGGCCTTGCGCAGCGTCACCTTGACGCCAAGCGGCATGTTCTCGCGAACCTTGAACCCGGCGATCGAGTTGCGGGCATGCGTGATGACCGGCTTCTGCCCGGCGATCTTTTCGAGATCGGCCGCGGCGGCCTTGACCTTCTTGGTGTCGTTGACGGCCTCGCCGACGCCCATGTTCAGCACGATCTTGTCGAGCCGGGGCGTCTGCATGACATTGGTATAGCCAAACTGCTTGACCAGCTCGGCGCGAATGGCGTCGTCGAATTTGGCGCGCAGGCGCGGGGTGTAAGCGGTCTCAGCCATCGATCACGTCTCCGGTGGTCTTGGCGACGCGCACTTTCTTGCCGTCGTCCTGGAATTTGAAGCCGACGCGGGTCGCCTTGCCGGCGGCATCGGTGAGAGCCAGATTGCTCAGATGGATCGGCGCTTCCTTGGTGAAGATGCCGGCGTCCTGGCTGGCGGTCTGCTTGGTGTGGCGACGCACCAGGTTGATGCCCTGCACGACCGCGCGCGACGCTTCCGGGCTCACCATCTGGACGGTACCAGTCTTGCCCTTGTCCTTGCCGGCAAGCACGACGACCTTGTCGCCCTTTTTGATCTTGGCAGCCATCACAACACCTCCGGCGCGAGCGAGATGATCTTCATATGGTTCCTGGAACGCAGCTCACGCGGAACCGGCCCGAAGATACGGGTGCCGATCGGCTCGGACTGATTGTTGATCAGCACAGCCGCGTTGCGGTCGAAGCGGATCACGGTGCCGTCGGTGCGGCGAACCGGGAATGCGGTGCGCACGACCACGGCCTTCATGACCTGGCCCTTTTTCACGCGGCCGCGCGGGATCGCGTCCTTGACCGAAACGACGATGATGTCGCCGACGGAAGCATATTTGCGGTGCGAGCCGCCGAGCACCTTGATGCACATGACACGACGCGCGCCGGAATTGTCGGCGACATCGAGATTGGACTGCATCTGGATCATGGCATTAAGCCTTCTGTCTCTGTCTCACCCTGCCTCGCGGCGGGCGCTATTCTTGGTTACGCGTGCTGGACCAGGGTCCAGCGCTTGTTCTTGGAAATCGGCGGACACTCTTCGATCCAAACCGTATCGCCGACCTTGGCCGAATTGGCCTCGTCGTGGGCGTGATACTTCTTGGACCGCCGAACGGTCTTTTTCATCACCGGGTGGGTGAAGGCGCGGTCGACGCGCACAACCACCGTCTTTTCATTCACGTCGGAGACCACGGTCCCCTGCAATACGCGCTTGGGCATCTCGTCTTCTCCTATTTCGCCGCGGCTTTTTCGCCGAGGATGGTTGAAATCCGCGCGATTTCGCGGCGGACTTCGCGCACCCGGGCGGGCTTTTCCAGCTGCTGCGTCGCGCGCTGGAAGCGGAGGTTGAATTGCTCCTTCTTGAGGTCAAGAAGAGCGTCTTTCAGTTCGTCGGGCGTCTTGGCCCTAAGGTCGCTGGCAGCCATTCTCTTCGTCCTCAGTCGGCGATGCGGGTAACGACCCGCGTCATGATGGGTAGCTTCATTGCACCGAGGCGCAGGGCCTCCTTGGCAACGTCGGCGGGAACGCCGTCGATCTCGAACAGGATGCGGCCCGGCTTGACCCGCGCGGCCCAGTATTCGACCGAGCCCTTGCCCTTGCCCATGCGGACTTCGACAGGCTTTTTGGAAACCGGCAGGTCCGGGAACACGCGGATCCAGACGCGACCGGCGCGCTTCATCTCGCGGGTAATGGCGCGGCGAGCGGCTTCGATCTGCCGGGCGGTGACACGCTCGGGTTCCTGGGACTTGAGGCCGAACTGGCCGAATGCCAACTCGGTGCCGCCCTTGGCGACGCCGTGGATGCGGCCCTTATGCGCCTTGCGGAACTTGGTCTTTTTTGGCTGCAGCATTTATCCTATGCCTTCTCAGTTCGCCGGCGCGCGGTCGCGGCGCGGGCGGTCGTCACGATCGTCGCGGTCATTGCGCTCGCGACGTTGGCCGCCCTGCCCTTCGCCGCCTTCGGTGGCGCGGCGCTCGTGGGCGGACGGGTCGTGCTCGAGCACTTCGCCTTTGAAGATCCAGACCTTGATGCCAATGATGCCGTACGTGGTCTCGGCTTCGGCGGTGCCGTAGTCGATATCGGCGCGCAGCGTATGCAGCGGCACGCGGCCCTCGCGGTACCACTCGGTGCGCGCGATATCGGCGCCCCCGAGACGGCCGCCGACATTGACGCGGATGCCGCCGGCGCCCATGCGGATCGCCGTCTGAACGGCGCGCTTCATGGCGCGGCGGAAGGCCACGCGACGCTCAAGCTGCTGGGCGATGCCC
>JBEBGE010000112.1:0-4384 GCA_040081595.1 Devosia sp. | reverse complement strand
AGAGGAGCGAGACGGTCTGGTTGAAGAGCTCGGCGACGGCTTCGCCGGCATCCGCCGCCGCCCGCGGGTCCTTCACCTCGGGGTCGCCGCCGACGAGCCGACGATCGGCATGGTCGGGGTCGATGGCGGCGTCGCGGCGGTTGAAATCTTCGACGCGGCGCGCAAGGAAATCGAAGCGCGACTGCGCGAGGCCCAGACGCGGTTCCGCGCCACCGTTCCGGCCGACATCGCCTCCGAGTGGCGAGGGTTTCTCGCCGATCCCACCCGCAGCCTCGTTGACGCGGCGCGGGCCGCCGACCTGGTGGTCACCGGACGCTCGGAAAGCGCCACCTTCAGCGGCACCCGCTGGATCGATATCGGCGGGCTCGTCCTTTCGGCGGGACGCCCGGTCATTCTGGTCGGCGATGGCATCAAGGCGGTTAAAGCTGAGCGCATCATCATCGCCTGGAAGGACACGCGCGAAGCCCGCAGGGCAGTGAGCGATGCCCTGCCGTTCCTGGCTTCGGCGACCGACGTTCTCGCGATCACCATCTCCGAAGGCGAAGCCGAAACCGAAACAGCGGCCCTGGCCGATCTGGTCGATTGGCTGAAGCGCCACGGCGTCACCGCCCGCAGCGAGCTGATCGACAACCCCGAGGGTTTCATCGACGTGCTGGAAAGCCAGGCCCGCGCCAGCGGCGCCGACATGATTGTCGCCGGCGGCTATGGCCACTCGCGCATGCGCGAATGGCTGTTCGGCGGCATGACGCGCAACCTGCTCGAGGCCAATACGCTCAGCCGCTTTCTGTCCAACTGACCGATGGCACGGGCGGCAACGGCAAAAGCCGGCGCGGCCCGCAGGCACGCCCCGGCCAATGATGGGGACGCTGAGGAGTATGGGTCGCTGCCCGATCTCTATACTCGGCTCGAATCCTCGGCCGCGGGCCTGACCTCGGCGGAAGCCGCAACGCGTCTGCGCGAATACGGTCCTAACCGCCTGCGGGCCGAAGAAGGTACGCACCCGCTCGCGATCCTGTTCCGGCAATTCCGCTCGCCGATGACGCTGATCCTGCTCGTCGCCGTGGCGCTTTCTTATGGGCTGGGCGAGACCGAGCAGGCGCTCATCGTCGGCTTCATCGTCGTCGCCAGCGCCGGGCTCGGCTTCTACCAGGAATACCGCGCCAGCAACGCCGTGGCCGCCCTACGCAAACGCATCGCCGCGACCAGCATGGTGCTGCGCGATGGCACAGTGCAAAAGCTCCCGAGCCATGAACTGGTGCCCGGCGACGTTGTCGCGCTGAACGCCGGGGCGCTCGTCGCCGCCGACGCGGTGCTGATGAAGGCCGACACGCTCTATGCCGATGAGGCGTCGCTCACCGGCGAATCCCTGCCCGTGACCAAGGCGGCCGTCGCCGAGGCGATGAAGGCGGGACCGGACAATATCGTCCATATGGGAACGACCATCCGCAGCGGCGACGGCATGGCACTCGTCGTCACAACCGGCAATCGCACCGCCTTCGGCCAGATCGCGACCAGCATGTCGCGGCTCGAACCGGAAACCAGCTTTGCCGCGGGTACGCGGCGCTTCGGCCTGTTGATGACGCAGGTCATGCTGGTGATGGTGACGCTGATGCTGGCGGCCAATGTGCTGCTCGGCCGGCCGGTGCTCGACTCGCTGCTGTTTGCGGCGGCACTGGCAGTGGGCATAACCCCCGAACTCCTGCCTGCCATCGTCAGCGTGACGCTCTCGCAGGGCGCCAAACACCTGACGGCCAAAGGCGTGCTGGTGCGGCGGCTCGTCGCCATCGAAAATCTTGGGGCGATGGATGTGCTGTGTACCGACAAGACCGGCACGCTGACACAAGGCAATGTACGGCTCGACTCGGCGGTGGACGCCGATGGTAAAGCGTCGGAGGAGACGCTGCGCTGGGCATTTGTCAATGCAAGTTTGCAGGGTGCCATGCCCAACCCGCTCGATGAGGCGATCATTGTGGCCGGCGCATCTCTCGATACTCATGACGCCAAGAGGCTTGCCGAACTGCCCTATGATTTCGAGCGGCGGCGTCTTTCGGTTCTTGCCGCGACGGCGGATGGCACGACCTTGATCTGCAAGGGAGCGGTGGGCTCGATCCTGCCGGCCTGCATCACTTACCGGGCCGATGGCGCCGACCACGAACTGACCGCGGCGCGTTTGAAGACCGAAGAGGCGCGCCTTGCCGCCTGGAGCCAGAAGGGCCTCCGGGTCCTGGCTGTTGCGACCAAGCCGATGGGAGACAGCAAGGCCTGTGCGCTGGCCGACGAGTCCGGGCTGGCGCTGGTCGGTTATTTGCTGTTTGCCGATCCACTGAAAGCGGGCGCCGCCGACGCGGTCGCCGCGCTCAAGCGTCACGGCATCAAGCTCAAGATTCTCTCGGGCGACAACCGCTTCGTTGCCGCCTATGTCGGGGAGGCGGTCGGGCTGTCGCATCTGCGTGTCGTCAGCGGCGAGGAGCTTGCGGGGCTCACTTCGCGCAGCCTGCAGCGCCGCGTCACCCAGGCCGATATCTTTGCCGAAGTCACCCCGGCACAGAAGGAAGCGATCATCTCGGCGCTTCGCCATAACGGACGGACGGTCGGCTATCTCGGCGACGGCATCAATGACGGCCCGGCATTGCGCGCCGCCGACATCGGCATCTCGGTCGATAGCGCCGTAGACGCCGCCAAGGCCGCCGCCGACGTGCTGCTGCTGGAGCGCGACCTCAATGTGCTTCTCGATGGTGTCGTTGCCGGTAGAACGGCGTTCGGAAATACGCTAAAATACATCGCCATCACCATCAGCGCCAATCTGGGCAATATGGTCTCGATGGCAATAGCGTCGCTGTTCCTGCCCTTCCTGCCCATGCTCGCAACGCAGATCCTGCTCAATAACCTGCTTTCCGATTTGCCGATGCTGACGATCTCGACCGACCGGGTGGATTCCGAACTGCTGGCTCGGCCGCGTCACTGGGATCTGCGGAGCCTGTTGCGCGGCATGGTCGGCTTCGGGCTGCTGAGCTCAATCTTCGATGCCCTCACATTCGTAACGCTGCTGCTGGTGTTCCACGCCAATGCGCCGCTGTTCCAGACCGGCTGGTTCATCGAATCGCTGCTGACGGAACTGGCGATTGTCGCCGTGATGCGCAGCCAGAGGCGGCTCTTTTCCTCCATGCCGAGCGGGTTGTTGATAGGAACGTCTCTGGCGGTCGCCGCGGTGACGCTGGCGCTTCCCTATTCCCCGCTCGCCGACATGATCGGCTTCGTGCCGTTGCCGGCTCCGATGCTGCTCGCCATCGCTGCGATCGTCATCGCCTACGTCGCGGCATCCGAATTTGCCAAGCGCCGGATCGGGGTGCTCAGGCCGGGCGTTCACGCCCGCTAAGCAGCAAACGGGCGCGGGTCAGCGTCGAGTCTTGCTTATCCATCTCAACTCGAAAGCCGAGCTCGCGGCAGAGTTCCTGCATGGCGCGGTTGACGCTGAGGATCGTGCCGTCGAGCCGCTCAATGCCCTCGGCGCGCGCATAGGCGATGAGCCGTTCCATCAATTGCCGGCCGAGGCCGCGATGCTGGAGATCGCTGCGCACCAGGACGCCGAACTCGGCGGCGACGTGGTCGGGATCGGCGGAATAGCGAACGATGCCCGCAAGGTCGCCGGTGATGGCGTCGAGGGCAACGAAGGCAATGTCACGGTCATAGTCCAGCTGCGTCAGCCGCACCAGCATGGCGTGTTCGGTGACGCGGGTCGGAACCAGAAAGCGGAGCAGCAGATCGTCCGCGGTGACGCGATCGAGAAAGCGCGGATAGAGCGCGGCGTCTTCGGGCCGGATGGGGCGAACCATATAGGTCTCGCCACCGGCCACGAGCGTACTTTGCCAACCGGACGGGTAGGGACGGATCGCGAGCCGCGGATTGGGCGCCTCGGTGAGCGATGCCGCCGGATCGACCTCGACCCGAGCGTCAAGCGCGAGGACGCCATCGGCGTCGGCGAGCAGCGGATTGACGTCGATCGAGCGGACGATGCCAAAATCGACCGAGAGTTGCGACAGCCCGAGCAGGGCCTTGACGATGCCCTCGCGATCGGCGGGCTTGCGGTCGCGATAGCCGGCAAGGCGCCGGCTGATACGGGTGCGGTCGATGAGATCGCCGGCGAGCACCGCATCGAGCGGTACGAGGCCGGTGGCGGTGTCATCGACCACTTCGACCGAAATGCCGCCGGCGCCGAACAGCGCGACCGGGCCGAAGCCCGGATCGTCGCTGATGCCGACGATCAACTCTTCCGCGCTGGGACGCTTGACCATGGGCTGTACGGTGAAGCCGTCGAGCGTGAGATCGGGGTAGCGCGCAGAAAAGCGAGTCCGAATCTCGACCGCGGCGGTGCGGGCGTGGGCTC
>JBEBGE010000070.1:0-16065 GCA_040081595.1 Devosia sp. | reverse complement strand
GGATGGTGGGTGCGACAGGGATTGAACCTGTGACCCCCGCCGTGTGAAGGCGATGCTCTCCCGCTGAGCTACGCACCCATCCCGTTCGGGACGCCGAAAAGGCGTTTTAGTTCAAGAAGATGGTGGGTGTAACAGGGATTGAACCTGTGACCCCTACCATGTCAAGGTAGTGCTCTCCCGCTGAGCTATACACCCATCTTCTTTCACGGCCGGGCCGTACCGGCGCGGCGGATAGACCATAAAGCAATCCGCCGGGTCAAGCGTCAAGCAGATCCAGCGGCTGGGAAATCTCACGAGGTCCTTCCATGCGCGCATTTTTCCTGGCGTTGATCCTGAGCTTCGCGATCGCGGGTGGCGGGGCGTGGTGGCTAATGCGACTGCCCGAAGTTCAGCCGGTCTTTGAACCTGGTTCCAGCCTCTATTGGCTGACGCTTGGCTTCAGCGTCTACAATTTCGGCGCACTGATCTTCCTGCCCATGTTCATCGTCTTCTGGCTGATCGGCTGGTCTATCAGCCGCGTGGGCCGAGCCTAGGCCGCCAGAAGCCGTTCGACCTCATTGACCAGATCCTTGAGGTGGAACGGCTTGCTCAGCACCGAGGCGTCGCGTGGCGCGTCGCTGTCCGGGTTGAGCGCTACCGCCGCAAAGCCGGTGATAAACATGACCTTGAGATCGGGATCGAGCTCGGTTGCCCGGCGGGCGAGCTCGATGCCGTCCATTTCCGGCATGACGATATCGCTCAGCAGCAGCGAGAACGGTTCCTCGCGCAACCGCTCATAGGCGGACTTGCCGTTATCGAAGGAAACCACGTCATACCCGGCGCTCTTGAGCGCCCGGGTCAGGAATTGGCGCATGTCGTTATCGTCTTCCGCCAGGAGAATACGCTTCATGTGCCGCCCTCGACTCAAGGCGCAACCCTTGGGGCCGCGCCGGAACTGAACGAAACATGTTTAGTCGAGTTTTGCCGATTGGCAACTGCGCACCTGCGTTCACTTGCGCCTGCCGCTTCTGGACAAAGCACCGGAGGCAGTGACAGGATGGCGTAACTTCGGCGTTTTCCGCGGGTTTTGCGTTGCGATCCGACTATTGGGACAGACCGGCTTTCGAGACCATTCGGCCTCGCCGCCTTGTGGCGCCCATTGTCTTCAACTCCGCCCATTCCGGCCGGGACTACCCGGAACGCTTCCTCAAGATGACGCGGCTGGACCACTTGTCGATCCGCCAATCCGAGGACGCCTATGTCGATGAGCTTTTCGCCCGCGCGCCGCATCTGGGCACGCCGCTGCTCCGCGCGCATTTCCCCCGCGCCTATCTCGATGTGAACCGCGAACCCTGGGAACTCGATCCCCAGATGTTCGCCGAGCCGCTGTCGGACCGCTTCAATACCGCGAGCCCCCGCGTGGCCGCCGGTATCGGCACACTCGCCCGCGTCGTTGCCGAGAACAAGCCGATCTACCGCGAACAATTGACGATGGACGACGCGCGCATGCGCATCGAGGGCATCTATCACCCCTATCACGCGACCCTGCAGAAGCTCTTGAGCGAAGCCATTTCCGCCTTCGGCCTCGCGGTCCTCATCGATTGCCATTCGATGCCGCGCATCTCTCGCAGCGGCGACCGGCTGGCGCCCGATATCGTCCTCGGCGACCGCTATGGCACCACCTGCGCCGGCGGCATTGTCGATCTGGTCGAAATGATCTTTTCGGGCGCGGGCCTGCGCGTCGCGCGCAATCGGCCCTATGCCGGCGGTTTCGTGGCGCGCACCTATGGCCGGCCGCAGCACGGCATCCATGCGCTGCAGGTCGAGATCAGCCGCCACCTCTATATGAACGAGACGACGCTCGAAAAGACCGAAGGGTTCCCGGCCATTCTTCAGGTTCTGGAGCGGCTGACGCTGGCGCTCATCGGCATCGACCTTCCGGCGCTGATCCGCACCGTTCCTGCCGTCGCCAAGGCTGCTGAGTAATTCCCCACGAAGAAATGGGCCGCGCGTACAGGCGGCCCTAGTCAAGGGAGGAAACGATGGCAGTCCGCAATCTGCCTAAAGCGAAGGCGCAACGCGCGAACCGCCCATCCATCATGCAATTTCACGGGTGGACTGATTTGCCGTTCCATACAAGCGAACCATCCATCGTCAACAATCGATCAACGACGATTGTTGCATAAATGAATCACCGCGGTTCTCCCAATGTGACGCTGCGATGACCACGCCTTGCTGCTATTTGACTGCGACAACTGCACATTTGCGAGCGGAACGCGCCACATGACTCACGCAGGACTTGCCGGACTCGACCTGACGCTGGTGCGCGACACCTTCTTTGCCGCTGCCGATGCCGCGGCGGTGCCGACGCTTTCCGGCTTCCGCACGCCGCAGGCGGTCGAAAATAAATGGGCGACGGGCTTCGACCCCGTCACCGCCTCCGACAAGGATGCCGAGATCGCCATTCGCAGCGTCATCGCCGCACGCTTCCCCGATCACGGCATTATCGGGGAGGAATGGGACCCCAAGCAAAGCTCCGGCGCCTTCGACTGGATCGTCGATCCGATCGATGGCACCCGCGCCTTCATTTCGGGCGTTCCCGTCTGGGGCACGCTGGTCGGCCTCATGCGGGATGGCAAGGCCATCGCCGGCATGATGGCACAGCCCTTTACCGGAGAGACCTGGATGGGCCTCGGCGGCGAAGCGCTCTACCGTCATGGCGGCAGGGTTGAGTCGATCCGCACTTCGGGCCTCAAAGACCTCTCGCGCGCCAAGATGAGCGCGACCTCGCCCGACATCTTCGAACAGACCGGCACCTGGGACATCTTCAACCGCCTGCGCGGCAGGGTGCTGCAATGCCGCTGGGGCCTCGACTGCTACGGCTATTGCCTCGTCGCGGCCGGCCACCTCGATCTCGTCGTCGAAGCCGGGCTCAAAAATGTCGACATCGCGCCCTTGGTGCCGATCATCGAAGCGGCTGGCGGCGTGGTCACCACCTGGGCGGGCGAGCCGCCGGAAAAAGGCGGCAACATCATCGCCTCGGCGACCCGCGAGCTGCACGAGGCGGCGATGGCGGTGCTGAACGGCTAGGCGCTCTGTTCCGTAATGAACGCATCGAACGCCGCGAACACCTGGCTGCGGATTTCGTCGTTTTCCATGAACAGTTCGTGCCGCGCCGCCGGCACCACCGCATGCCGGCCGGTGCGCATCCTGAGCCCCAGCGCTTCGATCGCCGAGGTCGACACCACTTCGTCGCGCGCCGCCGCCAGCATCAGTACCGGTGCCTTGATCGCCAGCGGGAAATTGTCGCGCGCCGCATCGGCCATGGCGCCCATGGCGGTTGCGCCCCAGCGCAGCGTCGGTCGCCCGACGATCAGGTCGGGCCGTTCATTCCAGACATGGACCGTCCGCATATAGCGGTTGAAATCCGAGGTCAGCGGATTACCGCCGAAGAGCTTTTCGCTCGGAATATCGTCGGCGCCTCGTCCCGCCGGAAACTGCCCCAGCCCGACAAGGCACAGCGCCTCGCCCAGCCGCGCCATGCCGCGCGGCGAGAAGGGCTGCCGGTCGATCGCCACCATCGGCGCCGACAGAAAGATGCGATCGAACATCATGCGGTCGCGAAGTCCCGCGAACAGCGCCACCAGCCCACCCATCGAATGGGCGACGAGGTAGAACGGCCCCGGGCAGTCTGGCAGCAGGATGCCCGAATGGAAGGCCTGCAGGTCCTCCCAGTAATCGTCGAAGCGACGGACATAGCCGAGTCTGCGGTTGCCGATCAGCCGGTCGGAGCCACCCTGCCCGCGCCAGTCGAAAGTGGCGACCGCAAAGCCGCGCTTCTGGAAGTCCGTGACCGTCTCGAAATATTTCTCGATATACTCGGTCCGCCCGTGCAGCAGGCAGATCGTGCCCTTGGCCGCCCCGGCCGTCTTTGGGAAGGTCGCATAGCGCAGCCGAACCTTGTCGGGGGTGGTGAAATAGCCGCCGCGCATTCCCTCCGGCACAGGGTTGGAGGCGATGGCCGCGAACCGGGGCCCTTCGGGATCGACAATGGCGTTCACGGGTTGAGTGCTCCAGACGCGGCCAATCCCCCGATGTCATTCCCGCGAAGGCCGCAATCCAGCTCTTGTGGCACGCGCTGCACCCCTGAGGTCTTCTGGCTTTGCATACTGGATTCCCGCCTGCGCGGGAATAACACAGTGCTTGAGAAAACAAGCCGACCCCAAATGCGGAAAAGCCAGCGTCCGTTTCGGGACACTGGCTTTCCTCTGAACTAATCGCCGTGCGGGGGGCGGGTGACGGCGACGCATTCGGGTGTGCCTCTGCAGCAGACAGTCAGCACAGTCACGAGTTCTAGCGGCAGGTCTCTGAAGCCCCACTGAGGGGACTGTTCAGTTTCGGTTCATCTGCTCCATTCGCCCCCTTGAACCCCGAAAAGCCGCTCCTACCTCTAGGCTGTCAGCCGGCAAACGCCGGGGACCGGGCCACCCGGGAATGGGATTTCGCCGCTTCAGGGAGATCTCGTGGGACACCCGAACATCAACATTGCTCAGTCGGAGAATGTGCCATGCAGACCATCGATTTTTCCCCCTTCTATCGCTCTACTGTCGGCTTCGACCGGCTCTTCAATCGTCTCGACGGGCTTGTCGGACAGGAAGCCAAAACCTACCCGCCCTACAACATCGAGAAGCTGGGCGATGACTCCTATCGCATCTCGATCGCGGTCGCCGGCTTCGCCGAATCCGACCTCGTGCTCGAGTCCAAGGAAAACGGCCTCGTGGTGAAGGGTGCCAAGGCTCCCGAATCCGCCGAGAAGGCCCGCGAGTTCCTGCATCGCGGCATTGCCGAGCGCGCCTTCGAGCTGCGCTTCCAGCTTGCCGAATATGTGGAAGTCACCGGCGCCGCCCTCGAGAACGGCCTGCTTCATGTCGAGCTGAAGCGCGAGCTGCCCGAGTCCAAAAAGCCCCGCACCATCACCATCAACGGCGTGGCGCCCAAGGCAATCGAGACCTCGGTCAACTAATTCCGGTCACGACGGCTGAACCCGGGGGTGCCCTCCTGACCGAGCCAGCCGACGGAAGAGAGGCGTGGAGCGCGAGCTCCGCGCCTTTTTGCATTGGTCACTAAGAACGCGGTCAATCGTCGACAACCAGCCCGTCCAGCATGCGTATCTGGCGGCGGCAACTGTCGGCAATCTGCTCGTCATGAGTTGAGATCAGGAAGGTCGTTCCGTCCTCGCCGTTGATCTCGATGAGCAGGGCCATCACCCGGTCGGCGCTTTCGCGGTCGAGATTGCCGGTCGGCTCGTCGGCCAGCACCAGCTCGGGCTGGTTCATCAAGGCACGTGCCACCGCGACCCTCTGCTTCTGCCCGCCGGACAATTTGCCGGCCGGGAAGTCGCGGCGGTCCGATAACCCGACGCGGTTGAGAAGTTCGGCGGCCCGCCTGCGGTCGCTCGCCACTTCCCGGCCTCGGCGCGTCGCCGCCGGGAACATGACGTTTTCGAGCGCGGTGAAATCGGGCAGCAGATGATGAGCCTGGAAAACGAAGCCGATATGCTGGTTGCGGAACTCGGTCAGGTCCACATCCTTCGCGCCGATCAGACTGAGCCCGAGCATTTCAAAGGCGCCGCTGGTCGGGCGCATCAGGGTCCCGAGGATATTGAGCAGCGTCGATTTGCCCGACCCCGACGGACCGACCAGCGCAACCCTGTCGCCGCGGCCGATCATCAGGTCGAGCCCCTTGAGCACGGTGACGGATTCGTCGCCCTCCTCGAACTGCTTGATGAGATCGCTGACAGTAAGCAGCGAGCCGGTCTCCGTCATGGTCCGATCACCTTGACCGGATCGACCCGCGAAGCGGCGCTGGCCGGCCAAATAGCGGCAAGGACCGCGCCGATGAAGGTGAGCAGGATCGCTGTGCCATAGGCGCCCTGGCGAATATCAATCGGCAGGCCGCCGCCATTGGTGGCCTCGGGCAACGGGAATGGCAACAGGCTCACATAGCCCAGCGCCGCCCCGATCAAACCTCCGCTGAGCCCGATCAGCGCGCCCTGAAGCACAAACACGAGCACCACGAAACGCCGCGTTGCCCCCATTGCGCGCATGATGCCGATCTCCGACTGCCGCCGGTAGGTCGAGAGCAGCAAAGCGCTGGCGACACCGATGATGATGGTCACGAGCGCGAAGCCCTTGATCAGATCGCCCGATCGCGCCTGCGCCACCAGCCCATCGAGCAATTGCTGGTTCCTGACCGTCCACGGCGTCGCCTTGAGGCCGGTGGCCGCAGCGATATCGAGGGCGACCTGCGGCGCGAGTTGAAGATTGTCGAGCTTGACCTCGAGTCGCGACAATCCTTCCGGCAGGTCGAACAGCACCCGGGCGGCCCGGACATTGATATAGGTTGCGGCATCATCGAGCCCGGCAACGCCCAGGGCGAAAATCCCTCCGACTGTCAGCGTCTGCTCGACGCCGCGCTCCGACCGGATGGTTACGCTCTGCCCCACCCGGACACCGAGCTTGTCGGCGACACCCTTGCCAATCAGGGCCGTGCCGATGCTGAGGTCGGTCGATCCAGCGACGAGCCTTCCCTCGATATCGGCTATCGCCGAGACCTGCTCGGCCGCGATCCCCGTCACCGCCACCGGCGCGATGGCCTCGCCCTTGATCAGAAAGCCGCTGCCGAGGATTTCGCCGGCGACGACGGTGACATGCGCAATGGCCTCGACGATCGGAATGAAAGCCGAAGCCGATTGCAGCGTCGGTCGCTGCTGCGTCGACTTGAGGACCGCTACGAGCGTCCCCGGAGCCGTACCGAAAAGAGAAACCGAATCCCGGTCCGCCGGTTCGATCGTCACATGTGCGACATTGCCCACGGTTCGGTCGAGCAGCAGCACGGCGAGGCCGCCAATCAGCGCACTCATGAACACAAAGACATAGACGCCAACGGCAACGCCAAGGACGAGGAGCGCTGTCTGAGCCCGGTTGGCCGTCAGATATCGGGCCGCGATCTTGATGCTGTAGAGCACGCGCTTAACCGGCCTTGGGCGCAACGATCGCGCCGTCGGTCACGGCTTTCGGTTCAATGATGACCGCGTCGCCGTCCTCTAACCCGCTGGTCACGATCAGGCGCGCCGAGGGCCAGTCGATAAACTCGACGGGCCGGCGCACCGCCTTGCCGGATTCGACGACAAAGACCGCTGGCGCGCTCGCAGCATCGACGATTGCGTTGCGTGGCACCGTGATCGTCGATGCTTCGGTGGCGACGACGACATTGAGATTGGCCGTGAGCCCGATCGGCAGCACCAACCCCTTCGCGTCAATGATGCGGACGCGCACCAGCCTTCCGCCGGTGCTGCTATCCACCGAAGGGGAAACGAAGCTCACCTCGCCTTCGAGTATCCGGTTGTAGCCGGAAGGCTGGAGGCGCGCCTTGAGGCCCCTGTGAATCTCCGCGGAATAGAGTTCGTCGATGCTGGCTTCGGCGCGCAGATGCGCCAGGTCGGCGATCTGGAACAACACCGTCGATGAGTTGACCACCTGGCCGGGGTCGGCCCCCCGGATCAGGACCGTGCCGTCGAACGGCGCCTTGACGCTATACTGAGACAGAAGGCTCAGCGCCTGCGTCTCGACCGCGGTCAGCCGGTCGACATCGTTCTCTGCCGTCTCAACTGCGAGCTGGGCCGCATCCAGGTCTCGCCTCGAAATGGCGTCGCCGAGGCTCTTGGCGCGTTCGAAATTGATCTTGGCCTGTTGCAGCGTCGCCCTTGCCCCTTCGAGCGCGGCGGCCGTCTGCTTCACCGCGGCCCGCTGCTGGGCATCGTCAAGCGTGGCGAGCACGTCGCCCGCCTTGACCAGATCGCCTTCCTCGGCCCTGACGGTTTCGAGCCGCCCGCTCACCGTCGGGCTCAGATCCACCTGCATGTCCGGCACGATCCGCCCGTTTATGGCCAAGACGCGCTCGGCCGGCCCGGCCTTTGCCACCTCGATGACAACCGTGAGAGGTTCGACTTCCCATGGACGGGTAACGCCAACCCATGCGGCCGCCGCGACGACCACGAGCCCGAGGAGAGTGCGCCAAAGCGGAAACGGCCTCCGGCGCCGAAGCGTGGCGGCTGGCCTGGCAGATGAGAGTTCGGCGGTCACGGTGCATCCTTGAGCAGTCGAGCCTTATACGGTGCCCTTGCCCTACCGGTTTTGAGCCAAATCACACTTGCGAAAATATAGTTGGCCGCTGGCGAGCCGGTGCTCCCCCCTCCGGCACGGCGGAGCTATCGGGTCGGAGCGGGATATTGGGCCTTTTTGCGGCCACGACGGAACCGGACGGGTGCGGCATCTGTTGAGCATATCGGCATCAGCGTCACCGAGGATATTTTCATGAAGACCCCCGATATCGGCCTCAAGTCCAATACCCGCACCGCCATGATCGAGCTTTGCAACGCGCGCCTCGCGGAAGCGCTCGATCTCGCGCTTGCTGTCAAGCAGGCGCATTGGAACCTCAAGGGCCCCAATTTCATCGCCGTTCACGAGTTGCTCGACCTGTTGCGGGGCAATCTCGACACCCATTCCGACACCCTTGCCGAGCGGATCGCCCAGCTTGACGGGGTCGCCATGGGCACGACCCAGGCCATTGGCGAAGGCAGCCGGTTGCCGGCCTATCCCACCGATCTCCGCAAGGTCTCCGATCACCTCGAGGCGCTGGTCGAGCGCTATGCCGCGCTCAGCAGATCCGTCCGCGCCGCTATCGATGCCGCCGATGATGCGGGCGATGCCGGCACCGCCGACATTTTCACGGCCTTTTCCCGCGATCTCGACAAGGACCTGTGGTTCATCAAGTCGCATCTGGAATAAGTACTTAGCCGAGAATGTGCAGGACACCACGCGGGCATTTCAGCGCTGATCCGGCGCCGGGTGGACGCACGAGCAAATATTGCGGCGCCCCGCTTGCCCCTCGTTTGGACTTGTGACAATGTAGCCCTAATAGGACAGCGTTGCTGTCCAAAAGTGGGCGCCCGGTCTCCCCGGAACTGTCCACGCGCCGGACCGGCTGGCCCGCTTGTCGAAAGCGGAAACGGGAGGCGGGGCCAAAAGCCCGAACGAGTGGCCATTTGGATGCAGCGCCGCTCCCCACGATAAAGATTGCGCCGCTCGGCCTGAGCCGTACAGCGCATGATCCCGAAAAGTTGCAGACTTTTCGGATAAGATCATGCGGGGTTAGGACCGGCGTGCGCTTCGAATGAAATTCGAAGCCGCAACGCCATGTTGTACGACCCGGCACGAAGGTGCGTCGAAAGGAACTGAACGGCCTGCCGCCCCTGCGGCACAACGAGGACACGCGAAATGGCACAGCCCCAGCACGGACCGGTACCCCACCCCGCCGCGGACCCCGCCTTTCGCAAAGCCCATCGTCCCACGGCCTTCGGCCTGTTCGACCCTTCCCGCGAGTCCGATGCCTGCGGCGTCGGCTTCATCGTCGATTTGAAGAACCGGCCCAGCCACCAGATCGTCGAGAATGGCCTGGCCATTCTCGAGAACCTCGAGCATCGCGGCGCCGTCGGCGCCGACCCGCTGATGGGCGATGGCGCCGGCATCATGGTGCAGATCCCGCATGGCTTTTTTGTTCGCGAGATGGCCAGGCAGGGCGTCACCCTGCCCGCGCCCGGCGCCTATGCCGTGGCGTTCCTGTTCATGCCGCAGGACCCGGACCTGCGCCTGAAGATGGAGAAGGTGGTCGAAAAGACCATCGAGGACGAAGGCCAGACCGTGCTCGGCTGGCGCGATGTCCCCTCGGACAACGCCTCGCTGTCCAAGGCCCCCGAAATCGTCGCCACCGAGCCCTACCACCGCCAGGTGATCATTGGCCGCGGCACCCGTGTCGGCGACGAGGAAGCCTTCGAGCGCAAGCTCTACATCATCCGCAAGGTCTGCTCGGGCAAGATCTTCTCGGCCTTCGAAGGCCAGCCCAACGATTTCTACGTCGTCTCGATGAGCTGCCGCACGCTGATCTACAAGGGCATGTTCCTCGCCGCCCAATTGCGGGCGTACTATGCGGATTTGAGCGACCCCGATTTCAGCTCGGCGCTGGCGCTTGTCCACCAGCGCTTTTCGACCAACACCTTCCCGAGCTGGCGGCTGGCGCACCCCTATCGCTTCGTCTGCCACAACGGCGAAATCAACACCGTGCGCGGCAACGTCAACTGGATGGCGGCGCGCCAGGCTTCGGTCAGCTCCGACCTGTTCGGTGCCGACATCACCAAGCTTTGGCCGATTTCCTATCCGGGCCAGTCCGACACCGCCTGCTTCGACAACGCGCTCGAGTTCCTCGTGCGCGGCGGCTATTCGCTGCCGCATGCCGCCATGATGCTGATCCCCGAGGCCTGGGCGGGCAACCCGCTCATGGACGAGGACCGGCGCGCTTTCTACGAATACCACGCGGCCTTGATGGAGCCCTGGGACGGGCCGGCCGCGATGGCCTTCTCCGATGGCATCCATATCGGCGCGACGCTCGACCGCAACGGCCTCCGCCCCGCGCGCTACATCGTCACCTCCGACGACCAGGTGATCATGGCCTCGGAAATGGGAACGCTTCCCATTCCGCCCGAAAAGATCATCCGCAAGTGGCGGCTGCAGCCGGGCAAGATGCTGCTCATCGATCTGAAGAAGGGCGCCATCGTCTCCGACGAAGAGATCAAGGCCGAGCTCGCCACCGCCAATCCCTATAAGCAATGGCTGGCCCGCACCCAGATCCAGCTTGAGGACCTGCCCGAAGTAGCGCCCCAGGCGCCACGGAACGACGTTCCACTTCTCGACCTGCAGCAGGCTTTCGGCTATACCCAGGAAGATCTGAAGCTTATCCTGCCGCCCATGGCGACGACGGGCCAGGAAGCCGTGGGCTCGATGGGTACCGATACGCCGATCTCGGCGCTCTCGGACAAGTCCAAGCTCCTCTATACCTATTTCAAGCAGAACTTCGCGCAGGTGACCAACCCGCCCATCGACTCGATTCGCGAGGAATCGGTGATGAGCCTGGTCTCCTTCATCGGCCCGCGCCCCAACATCCTGGACCTCGAAGGCCAGGGCAAGCGCCAGCGGCTCGAGGTGCATCAGCCCATTCTCGCCAACGCGGACCTCGAAAAGATCCGCGCCATCGGCGCCATGGAAGACAACCCGTTCCGCTCCAAGACCCTCGACATCACCTATCCGGCATCCGAAGGCGCGGATGGCATGGAGGCGGCGCTCGCGCAGCTCTTCTCCGATGCCGAACTCGCGGTCCATGCGGGCGACAACATCATCATCCTCTCCGACCGCATGACCGGGCCGGACCGCATTGCCATTCCGGCGCTGCTGGCAACGGCCGGCGTGCATCATCACCTGATCAGGAAGGGCCTTCGTACCTCGGTGGGTCTCGTCGTCGAGACCGGCGAGGCCCGCGAGGTGCATCATTTCTGCGCCCTTGCCGGCTATGGCGCCGAAGCGATCAACCCCTATCTTGCCTTCGAGACGCTCGCCGCGATGCGTGCCGACACCAACGACATCCCCGAAGAAGTAGACGAGCACGAGCTCATCTATCGCTACATCAAGGCGATCGGTAAGGGCATCCTCAAGGTCACCGCCAAGATGGGCATCTCGACCTACCAGTCCTATTGCGGCGCGCAGATCTTCGACGCCGTCGGGCTGTCGTCCGATTTCGTCTCGACCTACTTCACCGGTACCGCGACGACCATCGAAGGCGCGAGTTTGAAGGAGATCGCCGAGGAGACCGTACGCCGTCACCGCGACGCCTTCGGTACCTCTCCGGTACTCGAGGACTCGCTCGATGTCGGCGGCGACTATGCCTTCCGCTTCCGCGGCGAGGCCCATGTCTGGCGCTCCGAGACCGTCTCCAACCTCCAGCACGCGGCGCGCGGCAACGCCCGCGACAAGTATCGCGAATTCTCGCGCCTCGTGAATGAGGTCGAGGACCGCTATACGACCATCCGCTCGCTGTTCAAGCTCAAGACCGCCGCCGAAGACGGTCGCGCGCCCGTGCCGCTCGATGAAGTCGAGTCCGCCGTCGACATCGTCAAGCGCTTCTCGACGGGCGCCATGTCCTATGGCTCGATTTCGCGCGAGGCGCATACCACGCTCGCCATCGCCATGAACCGCATCGGCGGCAAGTCCAACACCGGCGAAGGCGGCGAAGAGGTCGATCGCTTCACCCCGCTGCCAAACGGCGATTCCATGCGTTCGGCCATCAAGCAGGTGGCCTCGGGCCGCTTCGGGGTGACCGCGGAGTACCTCGTCAATTCCGACATGATGCAGATCAAGATGGCGCAGGGAGCAAAGCCCGGCGAGGGCGGACAATTGCCCGGCCACAAGGTCGATAACATCATCGCCAAGGTGCGGCATTCGACGCCCGGCGTCGGCCTCATCTCGCCGCCGCCGCATCACGACATCTATTCGATCGAAGACCTCGCCCAGCTCATCTTCGATTTGAAGAACGTCAATCCGGCAGGACAGGTCTCGGTCAAGCTGGTCTCCGAAGTCGGCGTCGGCACGGTTGCGGCCGGCGTTTCCAAGGCGCGCGCCGATCACGTCACCATCTCCGGCTATGAAGGCGGCACCGGCGCGGCGCCGCTGACCTCGCTGAAGCATGCCGGCTCGCCCTGGGAGATCGGTCTTGCCGAAACGCACCAGACGCTGGTGGCCAACAAGCTGCGTGGCCGCATCGCGGTGCAGGTCGATGGCGGTATCCGCACCGGCCGCGACGTGGTGATCGGTGCCCTGCTCGGCGCCGACGAATTCGGCATGGCCACCGCGCCGCTGATTGCCGCGGGTTGCGTGATGATGCGCAAGTGCCACCTCAACACCTGCCCCGTCGGCATCGCCACGCAGGACCCGGTGCTGCGCGCCCGCTTCACCGGCAAGCCCGAGCACGTCATCAACTACCTGTTCTTCGTTGCCGAGGAAGTGCGCGAGCTGATGGCCGCGCTCGGCTATCGCAAGTTCGACGAAATGGTCGGCCAGATGCAGATGCTCGACAAGACCGAGGCCATCTCGCATTGGAAAGCCAAGGGACTCGATTTTTCGAAGCTCTTCCACAAGCCCGCGACCGTCGAGGGCGTGGCCATCCATCACAGCGAGAAGCAAAACCATCCCATCGACAAGGTCCTCGACCGCAAGCTGATCGCAAAAGCAAAGGCTGCCCTCGACTCCGGCACACCGGTGCAGATCACCGAGACCATCAACTCGACCGACCGCACGGCGGGCGCGATGATTTCGGGCGAAGTCGCCAAGCGCTACGGCCAGGCCGGGCTGCCCGAGGACACCATCGCCGTGTCACTGACCGGCACCGGCGGGCAGAGCTTTGGCGCCTTCCTTGCCAAGGGCGTCAGCTTCGATCTCGTCGGCGAAGCCAACGACTATGTCGGCAAGGGCCTGAGCGGCGGACGCCTCGTCGTCCGTCCCTCCGAGAAGTCGGCGGCCAGACCCGAAGACTCGATCGTCATCGGCAACACTGCGCTCTATGGCGCGACCGAAGGCGAATGCTACTTCCGCGGCATTGCCGGCGAGCGCTTCGCCGTCCGCAACTCGGGCGCCCTCGCCGTCGTCGAAGGCACGGGCGACCACGGCTGCGAATATATGACCGGCGGCGTCGTGCTCGTCCTCGGCAAGACCGGCCGCAACTTCGCGGCGGGCATGTCGGGCGGCATCGCCTATGTGCTCGACGAGGATGGCACGTTCGAAAGCCGCTGCAACATGTCGATGGTCGAACTCGAGCCGGTGGTCGAAGAGGAAATGCTGTCCGAGCGTGAATACCATCACGCCGGCGACCTCGAGACCAAGGGGCTCGTCGAGATCATGGCGGACCTGGGCAATGGCGACGCCGAGCGGCTGCGCCAGCTGGTGCTGCGCCACAAGAGCTTCACCGGCTCGACGGTGGCGGCCAACATCCTCGCCAACTGGGCCGCGTACCTGCCCAAGTTCAAGAAGGTCATGCCGGTCGAATATCGCCGGGCTCTCGCCGAGCTCGAAAAGGCGCATGCCGTGCAGCAAGTGGCGGCGGAATGACACGCATCATCTGTCTCGCAATGGCAACGGCGCTGATTACCTTGAGCCTGGCCGGTGCGGTCCTGGCCAAGTCCGTCCCTCTCTACCCTCAAAAGATCGATCTGTACTTCGTGGATGCAAAGGGCAAGATTCGCACCGTCACTTTCACGATGAATATCGACAAAGCGGGTTTGGGCAATTGCACCGGTGTCGACGAAATCGTCGCTAGGACGGTCGTCCTCGAGAAGCAGCCTTCCCTCTACACAATGCCCTATATCGGCTCGACCTGCCAGGGCGAGAAGCCGCTGAAGGCGACCGACGCACGACCCCAAACCGCGGATGACCGGCCGGCGATGGTAGTGCTGTTCTTCATAGATAGTGACGGGGTCTTCCATTACTCGTCATTTGGCCGACAGGGCACTTCGGAATACCGCATGGACACTTGCCCGCTGATCGTCAAACAGACGGAGGCCACCCTGCTTAAACAGGTTCAGGCCGATCATGTCGGGCAGGAATTCAGAGGCGCCAGCTGCTTCTTGCGCAGCGCCAATCGCACACAATTCACGAACAAGTAGAGGTTCGTCCATGGGCAAGATCACCGGCTTTCTCGAGATCGAAAAGGATGATCGGGACTATCTCCCGGTCGCCGAGCGGCTCAAGACCTATTCCGAGTTCACCATCCCGCTGGGCGACAAGGGCACCCGCGACCAGGCGGCGCGCTGCATGGATTGCGGCGTGCCCTATTGCCACAATGGCTGCCCGGTCAATAACCAGATCCCGGACTGGAACGACCTCGTCTATCGCGGCGACTGGCTGAAGGCGCTCAAGAACCTTCACTCGACCAACAACTTCCCCGAATTCACCGGCCGCATCTGCCCCGCGCCCTGCGAGGCCGCCTGCACGATCAACATCATCGACGCTCCGGTGAGCATCAAGTCGATCGAATGCGCCATCGTCGACAAGGGTTGGGAGAACGGCTGGATCACGCCCGACATCAACCCCGACAAGACCGGCAGGAAAGTCGCCGTCATCGGCTCGGGCCCATCCGGCCTTGCCTGCGCGCAGCAGCTCGCCCGCGCCGGGCACGACGTGCATCTCTATGAGAAGAACGCCAAGGCCGGCGGGCTGATGCGCTACGGCATTCCCGACTTCAAGATGGAGAAGCGCCACCTCGACCGACGCGTCACCCAGATGGAAGCCGAGGGCGTCACCTTCCACTATGGCGTCCATGTCGGCCGCGACATCAAGATCGACGATCTCGTGGCGCAGTATGACGCGGTTGCGCTTGCCGGCGGCGCCGAGAAGCCGCGCGACCTGCCCATTCCGGGCCGCGACCTCGACGGTATCCATTTCGCCATGGACTTCCTGCCCCAGCAGAACCGTCGCGTCTCAGACGAGCCGCTCAACAACGTCAAGCCCATCCTTGCCGGCGGCAAGCATGTGGTGGTGATCGGCGGCGGCGATACGGGGTCCGATTGCATCGGCACCTCCAACCGCCAGGGCGCGGCTTCGGTCACCCAGATCGAAATCATGCCCGCCCCGCCCGAAAAGGAAAACAAGGCGCTGACCTGGCCGCTCTGGCCGATGAAGATGCGCACCTCCTCATCGCAGGAAGAAGGCGTAACGCGCGACTTCGCCGTCGCCACCGTCCGCTTCGAAGGCGAGAACGGCGTGGTCAAAAAGCTGGTCTGCGCCCGCGCCGACGACAAGTTCCAGGCCATCCCTGGAACGGAGTTCGAATTGAAGGCCGATCTCGTCCTGCTCGCCATGGGCTTTCTCGGCCCCGTGCAGGACGGCATGGTCAAGGATCTCGGCGTCGAGCTCGACAAGCGCGGCAACGTCTTTGCCGATACGTTCAAGTATCAGACGTCGAAGGACAAGGTCTTCTCCTGCGGCGACATGCGGCGCGGCCAGAGCCTCGTGGTATGGGCCATCCGCGAGGGCCGGCAGTGCGCACGCGCCATCGACGCGAGCCTGATGGGCACGACCACGCTGCCGCGATAGTCACAGTCGGGTCCTTCTCCCGCACGCGGGGGAAGGTGGCGCCGAAGGCGACGGA
>JBEBGE010000069.1:0-16089 GCA_040081595.1 Devosia sp. | reverse complement strand
GCCTCCCACCACTCCGCGAGCGCGGAACAGAGCGAGAGACCGGTCGAGCCAGCCAATCAGAATATCGAAGAGGTGGCTGATTTGTCTGTGACCGGCTCGCCACAGCAGCGGAGATTTGGCGCGGCGATTTTGAGGTGAGCGAGTGGCGATTCGTCGCGCAGAACAGGGATTTGGCGCGTCCGGCCGCGGTTCGTCTTTGCCGGGTTAACAAAATCCTAATCGGGGTAGAATTTTTCTTGTCGGCCTAAGTGATTCAGCCGACTCAGCAATTCTCGACACTTCGCAGAAGCCGCGCGCCACCCCACTGGACAGCCGCAAGCGCTTGATTCAGATTTCAAATCACGGGCGTTCGGCGGGCGTATTTTTCCGATACATGGCGAGGGACTACATGCGGTCGACGGAGGCATCCGGCGTCGGGGAAGAGCGATTCGGCTCGGGCAAACGGGCAAGCCCATCTCCCCGGCCGAAATGGCGGGATGCCATCCACACTTCGCTGCTCCCGATCCCCCCTGTGATGCTGGCCGTGGCGTTCACGGCGCTATTCGCAGCGACGCTCTTTGTCATCACGGACTTCCTGCGCACCGGGGACGAGGTTCGGCGGCACAACTTCCTCGTCGGCAAACTCTCAACGGCGCAGCCGATGCTGGCGCGGCAATTTGCGACCGGATCAGGGGAGCTCTCGGTGGCCGCGCTCGATGGGGCCGAGGCCCTGACCGGGGTGGTCCAGCGTGGCGCCGGCGCCTATGCACTTGCCCTTGTGCTGATCGTAGCGAGCTATCGCCGGCGCAGGTCACCTGACAGCACCAGCGAACAAATCGCCGACCTTCTGTCGAGCGTGCCGTTCGGTATTGCCTGCTGGACCACATCTGGACGGCTTATCGTATGCAACCAATCCTATCGTGCGCGGCTGGGTGTCGCCGAGACCGAATTGCCGGCGGGAGCTGCCTATAAGAGCTCGGTGCTGAGACTGGTTGAAGGCGGGCAGATGCGGCTCATCGCCGAGGACGACAACAGCCGCGTGCTCGAATTGCGCAAGGCCGACGGTACCTGCCTGATGATCGACGAAAGGCCGCTGGGCGGTGGCGGCTTCATGACGCTTCTGACCGACATCACCGACCGGCGCCGGACCGACACGGAACTGAGCGCCATCCGCGAGGAACAACGGGTGCTGGCGCGGCGCTACCACGAGGAGAAGCTCAAGGCGGAGGCGGCGAGCCGCTCCAAGACCTCGTTCCTCGCCCATCTCAGCCACGATATCCGCACGCCGCTCAACCACATAATCGGCTTCGCCGACCTGATGCGTCACCAGACCTATGGGCCGCTGGGCGACGAGCGCTATGAGACCTATGTGGAATCGATCAAGTCCTCGGGCGACCGGCTGCTTTCGTTCTTTGCTTCGATCCTCGACCTCGCCGAACTCGAAGGCGGGCAGCGCGTGATGAACCAGACCGAACTCGGTGTCGATGATCTGCTCGAAGGTGTAGCGCGGCGTTATGCGGCGCAGGCCAAGCGCGCCGGGCTGGCGCTGTCGCTTGGCGCGCCCTGCGGAGCCCTGATCAATGGCGACCGCTTCTCGCTCGAGCGCATGCTGGGCAACCTCGTCGAGAACGCCGTGCATTTCACCCAGGCCGGCGGGCGGATCAGTGTAGCGGCCTATGCGGGGAGCGACGGCGTGGTGCTTGAGGTGACGGATACCGGGATCGGCATGTCGGCGGAGAAAGTGTCGGCACTATCGCAGCCCTTCGCGTTCTCCGATGCCTCACTCACCAAGGACCGCGAGGGCGCTGGACTGGGCCTCGCGATAGCCCGCACGATTGTCGAACTCAGCGGCGGCAATTTGGTCGTCGACAGCCGGCCCGGACTGGGGACGACCGTCGCGGTGACGCTGCCGCTCCATGGCGAGACGCAACGCCTGCATCACGCTGCCTAGAGCGTATGTTCCGACTGTATCGGAACGCGCTCCAGTCATTCCTGGTCGCGTTTCCGAACCGAAAAACCGCTTCGCGCCTTTCCTCGAAGCGCTCTAGAAATTCGCCGCCCATTCATACCAGGCCGACGCAGCCGCGGAGACTTCGGCCTGCATATCCTTGAGATCGGCGGCGAGCCGGTCGAAGGTCGGCGCATTAGCCAGTTGGGCCAGCAATTCGCGGAAGGCGGGAGTCCAGCCCTCTTCCTTGAAAGGGTCGCTCAGCGCGGCGCTCATTACCTGCAGCACCAGCGAATAGGCCGCGTGGATCTCGACCAGCCGCGCGCCCTGCGGCACGAGATCGAGCGCGCCGAGCCGCGCCAGCACATCAGCGGTCGGCGCCTGCGGCAGGTCGATGAGCTTGCGCGCGACGAGCTGCGAGGATTGTACGATGACTTCGAGATCGACGAGGCCGCCGGGCACCAGCTTCAGGTCGAAGGGGTGTCGCGGCGGCCGCTCCTTGTGCATCAATGCGCGCATAGCGACGACATCGGCAATAGCCTTTCTGGCGTCGCGCGGCCGCTCGAAGATCTCGGCGATGAGACCGTCGATCTCGGTGGCGAAGCCGGGCTCGGCGACGACAACACGGGCGCGGCTCAGCGCGAGATGCTCCCAGGTCCAGGCATTGTCGCGGTGATAGAGTGTGAAACCGGGAATGCTGGTGGCGAGCGGGCCGGCATTGCCGGAAGGCCTCAGCCGCATATCGGCCTGATAGAGTACGCCCTCCGAAGTCGGCGCAGTGACGGCCGCGACGAGGCGCTGGGTCAGGCGCGCGAAATAGGCGCTGGCCTCGAGCGGCTTGTCGCCATCGGACAGCTCGGTGCCGCCCGCATCGTAGAGCATGATAAAATCGAGGTCGGAGGTGGCGGTCATTTCGCGGCTCGCCATCTTGCCGAAGGCCAATAGCCCGACGCGTGCGGCGGGGATGGTGCCGTGGCGCCTTTCGAATTCGCGGCTGGCGGCAGCGAAGAGGGCCTTCAGCAAGGTCTCGGCAAGCGCGGTAAATTGCTCGCCGGCCCGGCGCGCGGTGACCGTGCCTGAGAGCAGGCCGGCTGCAATGAGGAATTGCTGCTCCTGCCCGATGATGCGGGCGCGATCGATGACGTCCTGATAGTCGCGGGCTTCGCCGAGAAAGGCCTCGACCTTGGCGACCAGCACCGATTGCCGCGACACGTCATCGGCGAAGGCGGGATCGATGAGGGCGTCCATGACATGGGCGCGATGGATCACCGCTTCGGCCATGCGCGGAGCGGAGGCCATGAGCTGGACCAGCAGCAGGCGGAGCTGCTGGTAGTTCCGGAGCAGTGAGAAAAGCTGCACACCTGCAGGCAGGCGCGAGAGGAAATCGTCAAAGCGCGCCAGCGCATCGTCCGGCCCGCCGGTTTCAGCCAGGGCCTCGAGCAACATGGGAAGCAACTCGGTCAAATGCGCACGGGCGGCGGACGCTCGAGTGGCGCGATAGCCACCATAGTGCCATTTACGCACGGTGGCCGAGACTTTTGCCGGATCGGCAAAGCCCATGCGCGAGAGCGTTTCGAGCGTGGAGGGATCGTCGTCGGAGCCGGTGAAGACGAGATCGCCGCCCTCCCCGCTCAGCGTCTCGCCCTCGGGGAAGAGCTCGGCATAATGGCCCTGGACGCGGTTGAGCGCGGAAAGATAGGCCTCCTCGAAGAGGCCGGAACTGGCAAAGCCCAGAAGGCCGGCGATCACGTTAATCCCGGTGTCGGTCTCGGGCAGCGAGTGGGTCTGTTCGTCGCCGATCATCTGCAGGCGGTTTTCGACGGCGCGGAGGAACCAGTAGGTCGCTGTGAGTTGCGACGCCGCGCGCTCGGTGACCCAGCCGGCGCGGCTCAGCGCGGCAAGTGCCTCGGCCGTGGGCCGGACGCGCAAGCTCGCGTCGCGGCCACCGGCAATCAATTGCTGGGTCTGGGTGAAGAACTCGATCTCGCGGATGCCGCCACGGCCGAGCTTCACATTATGCCCCGCGACGCGGGCGCCGCCGACCCCCTTGGTGATGTTGATCTGGCGTTTCATCGCCTGAATGTCGGCAATGGTCGCGAGGTCGAGATGCTTGCGCCAGATATAGGGCGTGAGTTCGGCGAGGAAGCTCTCCCCGACCCCCTTGTCGCCGGCGCAGGGGCGCGCCTTGATCCAGGCGGCGCGCTCCCAGTTCTGGCCGCGGCTTTCATAATAGGCAAGCGCAGCATCGAGCGAGATGGCCAAAGGCGTCGTGCCCGGATCGGGGCGGAGCCTGAGATCGGTACGGAATACGTATGCGTCCCCTGCCCGGTCCTGCAGCAGTGCCGCTAGCCGCTGGACGATGCGCGCATAGACGCGACCGGCCTCGGCCTCGTTGGACACGATCCCCGCGTCGGGATCGAAGAAGGCGACGATATCGATGTCGGAGGAGTAGTTGAGCTCGCGCCCGCCATGCTTGCCCAGGGCAAAAATGGCGAGACCGGATTCGGATGGGAAAACGGGGCGCGCGAGGTCGCCCTTTCGCTCAGCGTCGCGCAACAGCATGGCGAGGGCGGCATCGATCGCCGCGTCGGCGAAGTCCGAGAGAGCCGCCGCGGCCTGGGCGGTGGTCCACAGGCCGCAGGTCTCGGCAAAACCGGCGAGCAGCGCCACCCATTGCTTGAAGTGCCGGAGATCGGCGGCCAGGGATTCGACAGGCTCGTTAGGGTCCGAGCCGCGACCGGCCACTTGGGCGATGATGGCGGCGAGCACGGTATCGGGCGGCTGCAGCCGTGCGGCGCCAAACCAATCCCGATGCGCCTCGGCGAGGCGTGCGAGATAGGGGGACGATGCCAGCAGGGTTTCGAGCGAAACGGCCATCGGCGAGGGATAACCGTCGCGAAGGCCCCCGGCAAGGACGCGCACCCGTCGACAAGCGCAACCCGTTGTGGTTGGTTTCGGCGCTGCGGAAATCCCCGCCTTTCAGTTGGAAACTCCCGATGCGCCTGCGCTTTGCCTCAGCCGTCCTGCTTGCCCTCGGTGTCTCGATCACGGCAGTGAGTGCCGCGGGACTGAGCGGCATGGGCGCCAATATCTTCGGCAACTATTTCAGCTTCCCCAAGGCCAATATCGACGAGACCCCGATCAAGAAGATCAGCGTGGGCAAAATGGGCGTGGTGTTGCAGCAGACGCGGCTAAAGGACTTGCAGAAAGCGTTCGGCGGAACGATCCAGTCGCAGGGCGAGGCCACCTGGCTCTGCTACCACACGGACGATGCCAATAGCTGGTTCATCTCCAACCCGCTGGGTGGGCAGGAATTCGTGATGATGGTGGCGGTGCAGGTTGCGACCGGCGCCATTCCGGCCGATTGCGAAGCGGCTTCGGCCAAGTTCTCGACGCCCGATTTCGGCGCGCCGTCGCTGGGTGCCAAGACCGCCGATCTCAAAGCCGCCTTCGGCGCGACGCCGGGCTCAGGCGGCAAGATCGCCTATCGCCACGACGGGCCGGGAGGCTATGCCGACAACGCGCAATATCTCGGCTACATGATGAAGGGCGGCAAGGTTGTCGGGCTCGGCGTAGGCGAGACGTCCATTCCGACGGTCCACTAGTCCGTCTAGGCAACCGGCAGGTCGATCACGGCTCTCACACCGGGCGCGTTGTCCTCGATGCGGAATTCGCCCTTGTGCAGGCGCGCCACAGCGGCGACCAGCGACAGCCCCAGGCCGGAGCCCGGTTCGGTGCGGCTTTTTTCGAGCCGCACGAAACGCTCGACGACGCGGGCGCGGTCCTCGGGCGGAATGCCCGGACCGTTATCGGCAACTTCGATGGTGACGCGGCCCTTGCCGGTGCGGATGACAATGTCGATGCGGCCGGTCCTGCCCTCGATCGGCTCGTAATATTTGAGGGCATTCTCGACCAGGTTGACCAGCGCCTGGCCGATCAGCTCGCGATTGCCCCGCAGCTTGATGGCAGGGGCGATCTCGGTGGTGAGTTCGAGCCCCCGCTCCTCTGCGACCGGAGCATAAAGCTCGGCGACATCGGTCGCGATGGCGCTCACATCGATCTCGGCAAAGGCGCCCGAAGGCGCACCGGCTTCGGCGCGGGCGATCATCAGCAACGCATTGAAGGTGCCGATCAGCTTGTCGCTCTCGGCGATGGTGGTTTCGAGCGCCTGGCGTTGCGACTCTCCGGCCTCGCCGTCGCGCAGGGCGGACTCCGCGCGGTTGCGCAAGCGGGTCAGCGGAGTCTTGAGGTCGTGGGCGACATTGTCGGTGACCTCCTTCAGCCCCTGCATCAGCGCCTCGATGCGGTCGAGCATGGCGTTGAGGCTGGTGGCCAGCACATCGAACTCGTCATTGCGGCGGGTAACCGGTACGCGCTCGCTGAGATTGCCCGACATGATCTTGGCGGAGGTGGCGTTGATCGCTTCGATGCGGCGAAGCACGCGCCGCGCGGTGACGACGCCGGCTATAGTCGACAGCACGAGGATGCCGCCGACGCCGATGACGAAGGCCTGGAAGATGATCGCGGTAAAGCCGCGCCGCTCGACCACGTCGCGGCCGACGACGAGGCGCAGCCCGCTGTCGAGAACCAGCGAGCGCACCACTGCAAAGCCCTTGGGCGCGTCGAGGGGCGTCTCCTCGTCCTCGGCGAAGGCATCCTGGCGATCGTAGTTGAAGCTGAAGACGCCTTCGGTTGTCAGCACGTCGCGGGGGAAACTCGTGACGTTACCGGCGATCTGCAGCCCGGCATTGTCGCCCAGATAGTAGATGCCCTGCCCCGGCTGGCTCGATAGCCGCGCCACCGCGAAAATGATGCCGCGAATGCCCTGGCGGTTGTCGACGCGCTTCAGCTGCTCGACTTCGCGGTCGATATCGGCGGTCTGTTGGCGCTGGATCTGGATCGAGGACTGATACGCGATGAAGCTCAGCAGCCCGATCGAAAAGATCACGAACAAAAGGATGAAGAGCGCTGTCAGCCGGACGGTCGTCGTGCGCCAGAGCTGGGCGATCCTAGTCACGAATCATGTACCCTGCGCCGCGGATCGTATGCAGGAGCGGGTTCGCGTGGCCGCGATCGACCTTGGAGCGCAGGCGCGACATATGGACGTCGATGACGTTGGTCTGGGGATCGAAATGATAGTCCCAAACATTTTCGAGCAGCATGGTGCGGGTCACCACCTTGCCGGCGTTTTTCATCAGATATTCGAGCAGGCGGAATTCGCGCGGCTGCAGCACCACCGCTTCGCCGTCCCGCTCGACCTTGCGGGAGAGCCGGTCGAGCTTGAGGCTGCCCACTTCATAACTGGTGGCCGCTTCGAGCGGGCTCGAACGGCGGGCAAGGACCTCGACGCGGGCGAGAAGCTCGGTGAAGGCATAGGGCTTGACGAGATAGTCGTCGCCGCCCGAGCGCAGGCCGGTGACGCGGTCGTCGACCTCGCCAAGGGCCGAGAGAATGAGGACCGGGGTCTGGTCGCCCTCGGCGCGAAGCGACTCGATGATCGAGAGGCCATCGCGGCGCGGCAGCATGCGGTCGACGATCAGCACGTCATAGTCCATGCCCGAAGCCATGGCATAGCCGGTCTCGCCGTCGGAGGCGTGATGGGTCACGTGACCCGCTTCGTCGAGGGCCTGGATCAGGTAGCTCGCCGCCTCGCGGTCGTCCTCGATCAGCAGGATTTTCATGAGACGAACCTAGTGACCGGATGACCGCATTTCAATGAAGACCGGCCCCGAAGCACGAAGACTTCGGGGCCGGCGCAGGGAGGAGGAGCTTAGTTCTGGGCCATATCCAGCGGCAAGCCGATGAAGCGGGCATTGCCGTTGCGTTCGGTCTTGATCAGGGCCGTCTGGCGTCCCGAGTCCTTGACCGCCTTGAGGGCGTCTTCGAACTCGGCAGCGCTCGTGACCGCCTTGTTGTCGACCTCAAGGATGACGTCACCAATGGCGAGGCCACGCTCGGCCGCCGGAGTGTCGGGCTGCACGTCCTGGATCAGCACACCGTCGCCGCCGGCATTGGGCACCAGCGTGATGCCAACGCTCGAGGGCTGGGGCGCCGCCGGGACGTCGGCCGGCGGGGTCGGTTCGGGCTGGGCCACAGCGGCCTTCTCGTCGAGCTTGTCGAGTGTCGCCGACAGCTTGATCTCGGCACCATCGTGCCAGACCGTGAGTTCGACCGTCGTGCCCGGCGCCTTGGACTGGATGGTCCGCGACAGGTCGAGCGCGTTGTCGATGGGATCGCCGTCGACGGCAGTGATGATGTCGCCCGAAGTGAGGCCGGCCTTGCTGCCCGGCGTGCCGTCATTGACCTCCTGGACCATCGCGCCCTTGGCGTCCTTGAGGCCGACGCTGTCGGCGATGTCGCGGTTGACGTCCTGGATGGCAACACCGAGGAAACCGCGGGTCACGGTGCCGTTCTCAATGAGCGACGATGTGATCTGCTGCACCGTCCTGGCCGGGATGGCGAAGGCGATGCCGACATTGCCGCCATTGGGCGAGAAGATGGCGGTGTTGACGCCCACCACTTCGCCCTTGAGGTTGAAGGCCGGGCCGCCGGAGTTCCCGGTATTTACCGCTGCGTCGATCTGCAGGAAATCGCCATAGGCGGAGCCCTGGATGTCGCGGCCGCGGGCCGAGACGATGCCGGCCGTCACGGTGCCGCCGAGGCCGAAGGGATTGCCGACCGCAACGACCCAGTCGCCGACGCGGGCTTCATCCTTGGCAAAGGTGACGAAGGGGAGATCGGTTTCGCCATCGACCTTGACCACGGCGAGATCGGTCTTCTGGTCGGTGCCGATGATATGGGCGGTCTTCTCGTCACCATTGTCGAACACGACCGTCACCTTGGTCGCGCCTTCGACGACGTGATTGTTGGTGACGAAATAGCCGTCGGCGGAAATGGCAAAGCCCGAACCGGTCGCGAGATATTTGCGGACCGTCGGCTTGTCCTGCTGGCCCTGGGGGCCGGGACCACCCGGGCCACCCTGACCGCGGAACTGGTCGAAGAAGCGCTTCTGCGGATGATCGTCGGGAAGATCGGGGAGCTGGAAATTGAAGTCATTGCCATTACCACGGAAATCGAACCGCTGGGCGGCGGCGCCCTGCTCCTGGGCCTCGACGACGATGGAGACGACGGCGGGTTTCACGGCCTCGACGAGATCGGCAAAGCCGGTGGGCTCGTTGACGGCGGGAATGTTGATCTGGGCAGCGGGTGTCACCTGGGCCGTCGCCAACTGGCTGGAAGCGGCAAAGAAGGCGGAGCCCCCACTGAGTCCCACCAGGATCGCGAGCGCGGAAGCGCCGATCCACTTGCGGGAGCGGGAAATCAAAGTCGAGCGCATGAATTCAGTCTCCTCTATGCGACCCTCAACAGGGTGCGCGACTTATGGAGGAACCGCCCTTTCCGCGATGTGTCGCCGACATTACCGATTGGTAAGGGGGGGCTCAGAACAGCGCCTCGCGGATGAGATCAAGGGCCACGATGGTCAGTACGATCTTGAATCCGGTGCGGAACATACTCTCCGGAATCTTCAGCAGGACGTGACTTCCCAATGCGGTACCGAAGAACCCGGCGATGACCATCGCAGCGACCAGCGGCAGGTATGTGGCGAACGCAAATCCCAGGGCTGAGAAGGTGACGACCTTGAGCAGGTTCTGGACCGTCATCAGCAAAGCGTGGGTGGCAACGAGCTGACGCCGGTCGGCGAGCCCCTTGATGAACGTCGCGAGCAACGGCCCGGTTGGGCCGACGACCATCGACAGCGCGGAAATGACGGCGCCGCCGATGAACTGCACCAGGCGGTTTTCACCGACTATGGCTGGCTGCGGCAGCCAGGCGGTAACGAGCACGAATACCCCGATGATCAGGGGGAAGAGATTTTCGGGAAGCAAGAAGGCGAATTGCCCGCCAACAATGACACCCACCATCGCGCCAAGGGAGATCCACAGGATCAGGTGCCACTGAATGTGGCGCCATTGGACAAGCGCCCGGCCGGCGTTGGAGCCCAGTTGCACGGCGCCATGCACAGGAACGACGACAGCCGGCGGAAATATGAGCGCGAGGACCGCTACCATGAGCAGCCCGCCGCCAAGGCTGAAGGTCGCGGTGATGAGCGAGGTAAAAAAGCTCAGCCCCACCAGCAGAAGGGCCAACGGCAGGCTCAGTCCGGCCGGAAGCAGGCTCACGGAATCGAAGGCCATAACGGCCCTCCCCTACGATCCGCGCGTCAGCTCGTCCAGTGCCTTCTCTTCGGCCTCGGTGAGCGTCTCGGGCGCGGCAGGCCGGCGACGGCGGACGCCGAAAATTACGGCGATGCCGCCGATCACCAGGACGACCGGGGCGGCGGCCCAGAGCAGGATCGTGTGCGGGGCGATGACCGGGTTGAGCAGCACGAACTCGCCATAGCGGGCGACGAGATAGTCGACGACCTCCTGGTCGGCATCGCCGGCAGTCAGCCGCTCGCGCACGAGAACCCGCAACTCATGCGCGAGATCGGCGTCGCTGTCTTCGATCGACTGGTTCTGGCAGACGAGGCAGCGCAGTCCCGCCGAGATATCGCGGGCGCGCGCTTCGAGCACCGGGTCGGCCAGCATCTCGTCGGGATTGACCGCAAACGCCGGCTGAACCAGCAGCAGCAAGGCCAGCGCGGCGAGGATGTGCTTCATTCGGCGGCGGCCGGACGAGCCGCGACGCGGCGGGGCGCGCCGACGCGGACGCGGCGATCGGTGAGCGAGACAAACCCGGCTAGGGCCATCAGCAGGATGCCCAACCAGATCAGCGCGATATAGGGCTTGAACCACATCCGCACGATGCGCGCGCCATTTGTGCCCGCCTCGCCTAACTGGATATAGAGCTGGGAGAAAGTGTAGGTCTCGATGGCGGCTTCGGTCGTGGGCATGCCGCTGGCGTTGTAGACGCGGCGCTCGGCGACGGTCGAGCGGGTGTTGCCGCCGTGCGCGATCGTGAAGCGCCCCTCTTCCGCGCGATAGTTGGGCCCAGCGACGTCATTGATGCCGTCGAAGGTGACATTGAAGCCGCCGATCTCGGCCGTCGCGCCCGGTTGCAGTGTGGTCACCAGTTCCGCCTGCCAGGCCGTGGCCGAGACGATGCCGATGACGGTCACGCCGACGCCGAAATGGGCGAGCGCGGTCGAGTACGCACTACGCGGCAGGCCGACGAGACGCCGCCAGCTTTGCGGCAGCGGCATGCGGCCGAGCCCGGCACGGTCCGCCAGTTCGGCCAGCGCACCCAGCGCCACCCAGATACCCAGCAGCAGGCCAAGCGGAGCAAGCGAAATGGCGGCGCCCGACAACGCGAAGATCAGGATCGCGGCAAAGATCGAGAGCCCTGCCGCGCCCGCGAGCCGCTGCGTTACCGCAACGAGATCGCCGCGTTTCCACGCGAGGAATGGCCCAAAAGGCAAGATAACGAGGAGCGGCGCCATGGCGGCGCCGAAGGTCAGGTTGAAGAACGGCGCGCCGACCGAAATGGTGCGCCCTGTCAGCGCATCGAGCAGCAGCGGATAGAGCGTGCCGGTGAGCACCGCGGCGAGGCCGGTGACGAGCAGCAGGTTGTTGAGCACCAGCGCGCCCTCCCGGCTGATCGGCGCGAAGAGCCCGCCGGACCTGAGCGAACCTGCCCGCAATGCAAAGAGGACGAAGGCGCCGCCGATGAAGAGCGCGAGCAGCGCAAGGATCACCAGGCCGCGGGTTGGATCGGAGGCGAAGGTGTGGACCGAGGTGAGGATGCCCGAGCGCACCATGAAGGTGCCAAGCAGGCTGAGCGAGAAAGTGATAATGGCAAGAAAGATCGTCCAGATCTTGAGCGCGTTGCGCTTTTCCATGACCAGCGCCGAATGCAGCAATGCGGTCGCGGCGATCCAGGGCATGAAGCTGGCGTTCTCGACCGGGTCCCAGAACCACCAGCCGCCCCAGCCCAGTTCGTAATAAGCCCAGTAGGAGCCCATGGCGATGCCAAGGCTTAGAAAGCACCAAGAGATCAGCGTCCAGGGGCGCACCCAGCGGGCCCAGGCGGCGTCGATCCGTCCCGAAACCAGAGCCGCGACAGCGAAGCTGAAGCAGATCGAGAAACCGACATAGCCGAGATAGAGCAGCGGCGGATGGATCGCGAGACCGATATCCTGGAGAACAGGATTTAGATCTTGTCCCTCGACCGGCGCCGGCACGAGGCGGATGAAAGGCGAGGAGGTGAAGATGGTAAAGCCGCCAAAGGCGGTGACCAGCAGGCTCTGGACCGAAAGCACCAGCGCCAGCAGATCGCGTGGAAGGTTGCGACCGAACAAGGCGAGTGCCGCGCCCATCAGCACCAGGATCGACACCCAGAGCAGCATCGAGCCTTCGTGATTGCCCCAGAGCGCGGTGATCTTGAACAGCAGCGGCTGGGTCGAGTGCGAATGCTCGGCGACAAGGCGCACCGAGAAATCGGAGGTGACGAATGCCTGGACCATCACGGCGAAGGCGATGGCGATCAGCAGCGCCTGGAGAAGCGCCGACTGGCGGAGGAAGCCGGCGCCGCCGCCTTCGCGCCGCCAGGACCAGAAGCCATAGATCGCCGACACCGCGGCCACGGCCACGGCAAGGATGAAGGCGAAATGGCCGAGTTCGATCGCCATCAGCTGCTGCCGGCCTCGCGCTGCCATTCGCCGCGTGCCTTGAGCTCGTCGACGACTTCCTTGGGCATGTAGTTCTCGTCATGCTTGGCGAGCACATTGGTCGCGGCGAAGCTGCCATCGGCGGCGAGGCTGCCTTCGACCACCACGCCCTGGCCTTCATGGAAGAGGTCGGGGAGGATGCCGGTGAAATGCGCGGTCATTTCCGTCGCTCCGTCGGTGACGACGAAATCGTTGACCTCGCCGGTCTTGACCCAGCTTCCCTCTTTAACCAGCCCGCCGAGCCGCACCGGCGTGCCGATGGCGACGGCCTTTTCGTGGATTTCGCTGGGCGAATAAAAGAAGACGATCTGGTCGCGCAACGCCAGCAGGATCAGCCCCAGCGCGATAGCGAGGACGGCGCCGAGTCCGCCGATGATTGCGAGGCGCTTCTGCTTGCGGGTCATTGCGAGGGTCCGGCGACAAGGCCGCTATCGGCGGCGAGAACATCGAGATCGATACGCATCAGCGCATCGGGATAAGCCTTGCGCGCCGCATCATAAGCCTTTTGCGCCTCGTCCATGCGGCCCTGGACCATGCGCGAACGGACCAGCTGGGTCCATTCCTCTATGGTGCCGCCCTCGCTCGTCAAGCGCGCCTCGAGGCCATCGACCATGGCATCGATCTGCGCCGCGTCAGGCGGTTGCGTCGGGGCCGTGGGATGGAGCGACTGTTCGGCGAAGGTCAAGCCGTCGCGAGCGGTCACCACCCACGGTTCGTCGCCCTTGGCCAAAGCCAGCAGCGCGTTCCAGTCGGCAATGGCGGCTTCGAAATTTCCGGCGCGGGTCTCTTCACTCGCGATGTAGAAGCGCGAGCGGATATGCCGGGGGTCGCGCGACGCGGCGCTCTTGAACAGGGCCAGCGGCTCACCTTCGGCGTTGCCGTCCTTTTGCATCATCAGGGCCTCGCCCAGGTCGGTCTCGCTGTCGGCGGTGGGCGGTGCCAGTTCATTGACCCGGCGGTAGGCCTTCGCCGCATCGGCGAAGCGCGAGAGCTGCATATAAGCGGGGGCAATCACCTGCCACCCGCGCAGATCGTCCGGGTTCTCCGCCAGACGCTTCTCGATGGCCTCGATGGCGACATCGAGATTGAGGGTCGGGGCGCCGAGATCGGTGCGAGTCGCAAGCGGGGATGCCGGCAATTCGGGCTTGCCGAGCATCCAATAGGTGCCGACGGCAAGCGCGGCGATAGCAACGAGCGGCAGCAGCACATTGCCGGCAGGTTTTTTTGGTTCGGCCGAATCGCCTTGCGCGCGCACAAGTTCGCGGGCGAGCTCGGCCTTGGCCGCGACGGATTCGGCCTGACCGAGCCGACCGGCGCCGAGGTCGGTCTCGATCTCGTCCAATTGTCGGCGAAAGTGGTTGGTTGTTGCGTCGGTTCCATCGGCGGTCGCGTTGACCGGCCGCCCGCCCGCCGCATAGTAGAGCGCAGCGCATGCGGTGGCGGTAATGACAGCGACGAAGATCCAGACGATCATGGTCCAAGCCCGTTCGGGGGATAACCGGGCGGCATCTATAGGCGCATTTGGGCGAAATATGCAGCGGTGCCCGGCCAAACGTCTGCCGCCGATTGCCGCAGTTCACGCCTGATGGTGGCCAAGCCCTTGGAATCGGGGGTCGCCGACGTCGCGGTTTTCGGCGCGACGCCGGGCGCGGCGCTGTTGGCGGGCGCGCTGGCTTCCGAACATGGGCTGAGCGTTGCGCTCGTCGGCGAGGGTTATTCCGCGTTGCGTCTGCCGCGCGGGCTCAATCTGGCAATCGGGATGTGGACGCGGCCCGATAGCTGGGCGCTGCTCGGCGGGCTGGAAGCAGACCTCGCCGCACTCCTGGGCAAGGCTGGGATCGGCGATGCGGAGGACACGATCGATGTCACCTTCGCCGCCGACTTGCCGGCAACGCGCGAGACGCTCGATCATATGCAGCATCTGGCGATGGGATATGGGCACAAGGTCGCGCGCTCGCGCAGCGGCGGCGAGTTGACGATCCGCGAGGTCGCCCTGCTCGGCGAGGACAAGCTCTACCCCCGGCTCAACGCGTGGCTCGACTTGCTGGGTGTGGCGCGCGTTGCTGGGGACGCTTCGCTCAGCACCCACAAGACCGGCAAGGCGACGATCGTGGGCAAGTCGCATTCGATCGGCGCCAAGCAGGTCGTCCTCGCCGACGATCCGGCGATGATTTCCGAGTTGAGCGATGAGAACTGGCCGGAGACACTGCGTGCGGTCGATGGCAGCGCCATCCTCACGTCGGCTTCGCGCAACGCGCCTCCGCTCGTCCGGCATTTTCCAGACCGGGGAACGACGGTCTCGACGCGCGGCGACGGGCTGCTGGTTCATATTGCAGGAACCGAGAACCGAGAGGCGCGGCTCGGCGCGTCGTTGGACGGGCGATTGCCGCTGGTTCGTGTCGCGACGCGCCGGCTGCGCAAGGTCGTCACCAACGATGGTGCGCCGCTGGTGGGCTGGCTGAAAGCGCCGCGAGTCTTCATCGTCGCCGGGCTCGGTGACGCCGCTGCATTTTACGCGCCGGCCCTGGCGCGACTGATCGCGGGCACGCCGTCACCGGAGGAGAAAGCCTGGTTTGCGGCGCGCGATCCCTCGCGCCTTGCAGGACGCGAGACGATTGCCGAGTTCGTTGCGGGAGGCTTTGGGTGAGCACCAATCCCAATCGGCTGGACGCCGACGCCAAACATGAATTCGGCGGCGTGGAGCTCGACCGCACCAAACCCCTGAGCTTCCGCGTCGACGGCCATCGCGTCCACGGCTATCAGGGCGACACGGTGCTGAGTGCGCTCCTTGCTTCAGGGATCATCGGCGCAGGTGCCGAGGATGGCTCGGAGCTTGGGCTCGACGAGCGGTTTGCGCCACCGCTGGTGGCGGCGCGCGCCGGAGACCGGACCACGACGCCGCTGCCACCCGAACGCACGCCTGCGCTCGATGGCTTCGATCTGGTCAGCATGGGCAATGGCGGCGCGCGGACGCTCGGCGACAGGGTGTTGCGCCGCGCGGTCCATTCGCTGGGTCACCGGTTTCAGGGCTCGCCGCTGTTGCAGCCCTGGGTCCGGCTGGCGCCGGCCGAGAGCGCAGAAGCTGATCTCGTCATCGTCGGCGGCGGCGTCGCGGGGCTGAGCGCAGCCGAACTCGCGGGGGCGCCGGGACGCAAGGTCATCGTCATCGAGAGGCGCCCTTGGCTTGGCGGCGATGCGCGCTATTTCGGGCCGGTCGGCAATGACGAGACGCCCGAGGCCATCGAGACGCGGTTGATTGCGCGCCTGTCGGGGATGGACAATATCCGCATCTGGACTGCGACCGAAGCCTTCGACGTCGCGGGCGGCGCGGTGAGTGTGCATCGCGTCGAAATCGTGGATGGAAAGCCGGTCGCGCGCGTCATCCGGATCGCGGCCCACAACGTCATACTCGCGACCGGCGCGATCCAGCGCCTGCCGGTCTTTGCGGGCAATCGCCTGCCTGGCGTTGTCGGCAGCGCTGCGGCCTATCACCGGG
>JBEBGE010000111.1:0-4531 GCA_040081595.1 Devosia sp. | reverse complement strand
CCACACCCGCTACGACCGCTGCGCCCACACATTCATGTCGGCCATCTGCATCGCCGCAACCGTCATCTTCTGGCTCTGATCAATGAGTCCTGAGCCTAGAGACGGAACTGGACTATGTGATGCTGACGCCTCAAGTGACCTATTATCGGGTCCGGGATACGAAGCGACTGCTTCCAGAATTTCTGTATTTTGCGCTCCAGAGCGCCACTTTTCAGCAACAACTCCGAGTGGCTGCCCAAGATGGTGCAACGAGGGCGTACATAGGAATCACGAAACAGCTTGATCTGGTCATGTCCTTTCCGAAAGTCGATGAGCAGCGTCGCCTCGTGTCGCTCTTTCACATGGTCCAATCGCAGCTTCCCGGTATTGTCGCGTCGTATTCTCAAAAGATTTCCGACATCGACAATCTCCGCCAATCCTTACTGCAGAAGGCCTTTGCCGGCGAATTGACCTGATCCATATTGCCAACCCGATTGGAGCGTTACTCTTGGCCGCATCGCAGCGCAGACCGGGTGACATCAACCCGAACGACCAGATCCTGATCGCGCGCACGGATCGGCCCGGCAGCGATCATCTCCAATACGTCTGGGTTCTGGTCTGCGCCCGCCGAAATGCCGACGGCACGATCTGTGGCCATCGATATGGCGCCAATGGATCGGACTTCCACATTCGCAAATGCCCGAAGTGCCAGGGTGGAGCGCCAGGGCTGAGCATCGAGGGTCTGTTGTGATCCACGACGAGACGGAGGCCGATACCCGCGCCGAGCGCATCGACCCGGTTCTCGCTGCGGCCGGCTGGGGCAAGGTCGAGGGCTCGAAGGTCCGGCGCGAGGTCATCTGCCCCGGCCGCATCCAGTCGGGCGGCAAACGCGGCAAGTCGCTCTCCTGCGACTACGTGCTGATCCATAAGGGCCACAAGCTCGCCGTGCTCGAAGCCAAGAAGGCCGGCGTCAGCCATCGCAATGGCGTCGGCCAGGCGAAGGATTATGCACAGCGTCTCGGATCGCGCTTCGCCTATGCCTCGAACGGGCTGAGCTGGTACGGCATCGACATGAAGTCGGGCGCCGAGGGCGACCTCGCCATGCCGTTCCCGACGCCCGACGAACTCTGGGACCGGACCTTCCCGGTCCTCAATTTCTGGCGTGAGGCATTCGGCAAGGTCGAATTCGAAACCGATGGCGGCAAGTGGGAGCTGCGCTACTACCAGCACAAGGCGATCACCGCTGTGCTGGACGCGCTGGCCAAGGGTGACCGCCGCATCCTGCTGACGCTTGCCACCGGTACCGGCAAGACCTCGATCGCCTTCCAGATCGCGTGGAAGCTGTTCCAAGCGAAGTGGAATCTGGCGGGCGAGCCGACGCGCCGTCCGCGCATCCTGTTCCTCGCCGACCGCAACATCCTCGCCGACCAGGCCTACAACGCGTTCACGGCCTTCCCCAACGATGCCATCGCCCGCATCGACCCGGACTCGATCGCCAAGAACCGCGGAAACGTTCCGAAGAACGCCAGCTTGTTCTTCACGATCTTCCAGACCTTCATGACCGGGGAGGGCGAGCCGGTCTACACGCAATACCCGCCCGACTTCTTCGACTTCATCATCATCGACGAGTGCCACCGCGGCGGCGCCAAGGACGAGAGCGAATGGCGCCAGCTTCTGGAGTATTTCGAGCCGGCCTATCAGCTCGGCCTGACGGCGACGCCGCGGCGCAAGCACAACGCCGACACCTACCGCTATTTCGGCGAGCCAGTTTACACCTATGCATTGCGCGAGGGGATCGAGGACGGCTTCCTGACGCCGTTCAAGGTGCGCCAGATGCGCAGCACCATCGACGAGTATGTCTATGATCCGAACGACGAGGTGATCGCCGGCGAGGTAGAGATCGGCGACAGCTTCACGGAAGAAGACTTCAACAACCGCATCATCATCGAGGATCGCGAACTCAGCCGCGTCCGCGAGTTCATGAGTCAGATCGACCAGCGCCAGAAGACGCTGGTTTTCTGCGCGACGCAGAACCATGCGGCGCTGGTGCGGGATCTGATCAACCAGGTGAAGGACAGCACCAACCCCGACTACTGCCACCGCGTGACGGCCGACGACGGCGAGATCGGCAACGCACATCTCCGCGCGTTCCAGGACAATGACAAGACGATCCCGACAATCCTCACGACGTCGCAGAAGCTCTCGACCGGTGTCGATGCGCGCAACATCCGCCACATCGTCCTAATGCGGCCGATCCGCTCGATGATCGAGTTCAAACAGATCATCGGCCGCGGCACCCGCACCTATGACGGCAAGGACTATTTCACGATCTGGGACTTCGTCCGCGCGCACGAGAACTTCAACGACCCCGAATGGGACGGCGAGCCGCTCGATCCCGAGCCTCCTAAGTCGCGCGCGGCAACCACCACTGAGCACGGAGAACTGGACGAGCCGGGCGCCGAGTACGATCCTGAGGAGCCGGCCGAGAAACTGATTATCAAGCTCGCCGACGGCAAGGAGCGCGCGATCCAGTTCAGCGCGTTGACCAGCTATTGGGGGCCGGACGGCAAGCCGATGTCGGCCCAGCAATTCCTCGAACGCTTGTTTGGCGACCTCTCCGGGCTGATCGTCGATGAAGACGCTCTACGTCGCGAATGGAGTGATCCCGATCGCAGGGAGAAGTTCATCGCGGTGCTCGAGGACCGCGGGTACGACGCCGACAAGCTCAATGATATGCGCCGGCTCATCGACGCGCCCGATAGCGACCTATTCGACGTTCTTGCCTATATCCGCTTCACCAACCCGCCGAAATCGCGGGTAGAGCGGGCCGACCACGTGCGCGAGGATGGGCTCGGCGGTGCCGATCGTGAGATGCAGGCTTTCTTGGTCGGAGTCCTACAAGCCTACACAGATCATGGGGAAGCAGAGCTGTCCCTGACGAAACTCTCCGCTTTCCTGACCGCTCGCTACGGCTCCTTCGCCGATGCGAAGGCAAGGCTCGGCGACGTGGCAGCGATCCGCGAGGCGTTCATAGATATGCAGCGGGAACTCTATCGCGTTTGAGTCTTTGAGACGGCCTCTGCTAGTTCGAGGGGAAACCCTGACGGAGCTCCGCCCAGTGCACCTCAAATCCCTTCCACGGCGTTTCGTCGCCATTTTGGCACCCGTGCTCAATCGACAGCGCGACCGCCCTTGAGAGACTTGCGATTGCCTTGAGCTGGAGCGAACTCAGTTCCTCACCTTCGGTTCCTTGGAAAGCCTCGGCGAGCAGAGCGCCGCAGATTAGGAAGGTGGCTGGGCAGGGACATCTGGCGTTCTTCGATAGGTCGAAACAAGTGGCGGCGAGCCCTGAAAGGTGCTCGGCCAAAATGTCTGACATACGAAGTCGCAGTATCAGCGGGTCAGCGAGCGTCCACGAAATCGCGGGCATGGAGCACCGAATGCAGCGTTACGCCATGCTCGGCGAGAAGCTCTTGGCCCCCCTCGTCTCGGTTAACCAGGCAAGCAGCATGGCTCACGAGGCCGCCGACAGCCCGAACTTCCTCGATTGCCTTCAAGATCGATTTTCCGCTGGTTGCCACGTCATCGACAATCAGGACGGAGCGGTTCTCCAGCGTTTCATTTGGCCCAAGACCTTCGATCACATCACGGGTCCCGTGGGCCTTTGCCTGCTTCCTAACAAACACTGTCTTTAGAGGGCGCTTGTCGGCCGAGCTGATGGCGGCCATCGACCCAATAACGGGGACAGCGCCCATCTCGAGGCCACCAACGTATTCGGCTCCGACCTCTTGCGCGATCGACAGGAACGCCCGTGCGGCAAGTTCTGCACCCCTCGGGGACATCATCGTTGGCTTCATATTGAAGTAGAGATGGCTCTCCTTGCCAGACGAGAGCGTGAACAATCCATAGCGAAAGGACCGCTCGCGGACGATCTCAAAAAGCTCTTGCCGCGTGTCACTGCCAGAATTTGGCCTAGCCAAGTTCACTACCGCAGCCATCCGCCGACCTCGCCCTGAATCGATCAGGCGCCCGACATCTCGCGCGCCCGCATGAGGAGCCTTATGAATCGCTATCGACCGCGCTGTCAACGCGGCGTCGGGAGTGTGAGCCATGAAAAGAGGGCATGCTAAACGGAGGATCGTAGGTCTTTCGCCGACAAAGGATCGAGAGAAGTACGTCCCGTGGTGCCCCGGTGGTGCCCCGGGGCGCAGTTGATAACGACAAACAGGGTTCGTTTCTTGGAAGTGTTAGTAATGTCATGATGTTATGCTGGTGCCGCTTAGGTGACTCGAACACCTGACCCCATCATTACGAATGATGTGCTCTACCAACTGAGCTAAAGCGGCCTGCCGATGGGGAGGCCGGTAGCCACCCAGGGACGCGGGTCTTTTACTGAGGCGGTGCGGCCCGTGCAAGGGCAGAACCTGGAGCATTTCACGTTCCGATGGAATCGGGACGAATGCTCTATGACCTTGCCCTGCCGCGCATTCGAACCGGAAAAGTCGTGCAACTTCTCCTGAGGGCGGTCTGGCTGGTTCAGGTGGCAGGGGGC
>JBEBGE010000110.1:0-4545 GCA_040081595.1 Devosia sp. | reverse complement strand
CCTCACTACTCATGCGGTCTACCCGCTCCGGGGTTCGGAGCCTCGCCCGCCGCTTCTGGGCAAGCGGCAATGACCACCCCAAACCCGGGCGCCACGGGCGGCCCGAAGGCGGAGCATGCGCGCAATTCCACACACCCAAAAAGGCAAACCCCGCGCCCAGGGGCACGGGGTTCGCTCAGGTCCGCCGCAACAGCAGACGAAATGGGTGTTAGGCGACGCGCAACTTCATTCGGCGTGCTTACGCAACGCTTTCCGCGAAAACTTCGCTCTCGTCCGGCTCGCGCAGCACATAGCCGCGACCCCAGACGGTTTCGATATAGTTCTTGCCGCCGGTGGCGACGCTCAGCTTCTTGCGGAGCTTGCAGATGAAAACGTCGATGATCTTGAGTTCGGGCTCGTCCATGCCGCCATAGAGATGATTGAGGAACATCTCCTTGGTGAGCGTCGTGCCCTTGCGGAGCGAGAGCAGCTCCAGCATCTGGTATTCCTTGCCCGTGAGGTGCACGCGGGCCGACTGCACTTCCACCGTCTTGGTATCGAGATTGACGGTGAGATCGCCCGTCGTGATGACCGACTGCGCATGGCCTTTCGACCGGCGTACGATGGCGTGAATGCGCGCGACCAGCTCATCCTTGTGGAAAGGCTTGGTCATGTAGTCGTCGGCGCCGAAGCCGAGGCCACGCACCTTGTCTTCGATGCCGGCCAGGCCGGAAAGGATCAGGATGGGCGTTTGAACCTTGGCCACGCGGAGAGTGCGAAGCACTTCATATCCGCTCATGTCGGGCAGATTCAGGTCGAGAAGAATGATGTCGTAGTCGTAGAGTTTCCCGAGATCGACACCCTCCTCGCCGAGGTCTGTAGTGTACACGTTGAAACTCTCGGATTTGAGCATCAACTCGATGCTCTGCGCCGTCGCGCTATCATCCTCAATCAGCAGCACACGCATGCGATTCCCCTTGTAGTCGTTCCTTGCTGGAACCGGATCAAACGCGCGTCGCGCAGACCCTTTACCGATCCCTACTGGATATGACTCAAACCTAAGCGGAATTAGTTAACAAAGTTTAATTCTGATCCGCAAGATGCAACGGAGTCGCCACTCGAACTATATTAAGACATTGATAAATATCAAGAAAACAGCGGTATCGAACTTAAGAAACTAGGTTAAGAAAGCCCTACAATCGACTCTGTCGACTCATTGAAACGCGGTCAGGGGCTGTGGAAAAGACCGCCGGCACACGGGCACGCAAAGCACGGCAGGGAGCGGCATGGTTAACGCTTTTTCTTTAACGTTCGGTTACCTTCGAAAACACGCGATTCGAGGGGCATTCCAGTGCGGGCGCTGACCGCTGACATAGAGGCGATCGACGAGGTCGAGGTGTTCGGCCGGGTCCGTACCGTGCAGGGCCTGTTGATGGAAATCGTCGGCCCGGTGCGCGAATTGCGCGTTGGCGGCCGCGTCCTGATCGAGACCACAAATGGCGCCACCTTGCAGTCCGAAATCATCGGCTTCCGCGATGGCCACGCGCTGTGCCTGCCCTTCGGTCCGCTGACCGGCGTTCGCCTCGGCTGCCGCGCTGTGTTCCAGAGTCACGATGGCGCCGTCTATCCCGCCGAGAGCTGGCTTGGCCGCGTCATCGACGCCAATGCTCAGCCCATCGACGGCAAGGGCCCGCTGTCGCGCGGCGCGCAATCCTATCCGCTGCGCCAGACGCCGCTGCCTGCCCATGAGCGGGCCCGTGTCGGCGCGCCGCTCGATCTGGGCGTCCGCGCGCTCAACACCTTCACCACTGTCTGTGAAGGCCAGCGCATGGGCATATTTTCAGGCTCCGGCGTCGGCAAGTCGGTGCTCATGTCGATGATGGCGCGCAACGCCACCGTCGACGTCGCGATCATCGGACTCATCGGCGAGCGCGGCCGCGAAGTGCAGGAATTCGTCACCGACTATCTCGGCGAAGTCGGTATCAAGCAGGCCATCGTCGTCGTCGCCACCTCCGACGAAGCAGCGCTGCTCCGCCGCCAAGCCGCCTACCTGACGCTGACGCTCTGCGAGTATTTCCGCGACCAGGGCAAGCGCGTCCTCTGCATGATGGACAGTCTCACCCGCTTCGCCCAGGCGCAGCGCGAGATCGGCCTTGCCATCGGCGAGCCGCCCACCACCAAGGGTTACCCGCCCACCGCCTTCACCGAACTGCCGCGTTTGCTCGAAAGAGCCGGCCCCGGCCTTCAAAACTCGGGGTCCGTTACGGGTCTATTTACCGTTTTAGTTGAAGGTGATGATCACAATGAGCCCATCGCAGACGCCGTACGCGGTATCCTCGACGGGCACATTGTAATGGAGCGGCAGATTGCCGAGCGGGGCCGATATCCCGCGGTCAATGTGCTGAGGTCCATCTCGCGTACGATGCCTGGATGCGTGCCGGTTCCGGTTCGCCCCACATTGCAGAAGGCGCGGGAACTCATGTCGGTTTTCTCCGACATGGAGGAACTGATCCGGCTCGGCGCGTACCGGAAGGGATCGGATCCGAAAGTGGACCGTGCCATCGCCATCTACCCCGCGCTGGAGGCGTTCTTGAGCCAGCAGAGGGAAGAGCGGACCTCGATCGCCGACGGCTATATGATGCTGGAAGCCATCGTGGACAAGGCGGGCGCGGAGCCGGTGCCGTAGTGGTTGACTTGGTGTGTAAGGAGTACAGGTCATGAAGTCGCGGAGCGAGAGCCTCATCCGGCTCAAGAAGTTTCAGACCGACGAAAAGCGCCGTCAGGTTGCGCAGATCGAGATGATGATCGCCGATTTCGAGCGCATGGCCGCCGAACTCGACCAGCAGATCGAAATCGAGCAGCAGAAGACGGGCATCTCTGACATTGCCCATTTCGCCTATTCGACCTTCGCCAAGGCGGCGATGGCGCGGCGCGACAACCTGCTCGCCTCTGCCAATGACATGAAGGGCCAGCTCGAAGCGGCCCAGGATGCGCTGGCCGAAGCGGTCGAGGATCTCAAGAAAGTCGAACTGCTCGATCAGCGCGAGCATGGCCGCGAAATCGCCGCCGATGCCAAGGCCGAACAGCAGGACTACGACGAGACCGCCCGCTTCCGCCACATGCGGCGCTGAGCGAAGCCCTCAATACGTCTTCATCGCCAGGTGCGGCATGCCGCCGTCCTGGAACGGCTCGCCAAAGGCGACATAGCCGAGCTTTTCGTAAAGCGTCAGCTTGTCGATTTGCGCGGTGAGATAGAACCGCATCTCTCCGCGTCCCCGCGCGTGCTCCATGGCAAAGCGCATCATCGCCGAGGCGATGCCCTGTCCGCGCCAGTCGCGCCCCACCGCCACCCTCCCGATTTTGACATGCTCGGGCAGGAACAGAATCCGCAGCACACCCGCGACATTGCCGCCGGTGACCGCAACGACATGGGTTGCCGTGAGGTCGTAGCTGTCGAACTCGTCCTCCTCTGGCACCTTCTGCTCGCGGATAAAAACCTCGCGGCGAAGCGCGAGTCCCAGATTGCCCAGTTGGGAGAACAGCGGAACGATCAGGATTGTCGGTGCTTCAGACATATCCAAGCCTAAGCACAGCTCACAATCTGGCTCCAGCCGAAAGATATCCGCACCGCGCTGGACCGTGCTAAATGCATCCGGGCGATGCTGGCGCCTGGAGAAGCAGGTTGTTTCTGTCCATCTTCGATATCTTCAAGATCGGGGTCGGGCCCTCGTCCTCCCACACAATGGGGCCCATGGCGGCGGCGGCGCGATTCCGCGACCTGCTCGCCGCGACTGCCCTGCCCCAGCGACGGCTTCGCATCGCCTGCCAGCTTTTTGGTTCGCTTGCCTATACCGGCGAAGGCCACGGTACTTTCCGCGCTGTACTCTCTGGCCTGCTCGGCATGACGCCTCAAACCTATGACCGCGAGGCTGCCGACAGCGCCCTTGAAGAGCTGGCGGTTTCGAAAGCCGTCCGGCTTGCCAACGGAACGCTCGTCTCGATCGATCCCGCGACTGCTATCATCGCCGAACGCGGCAAGCGGCTTCCCGCCCATCCCAACGGCATGACCTTTGTTCTCGAAGACGAAGTCGGTCGGCCATTTGCGAGTGAGACTTACTATTCCATCGGCGGCGGCTTCGTTCTCACCGAAGCCGAGATGGCACGGGGCGGCGACGGCCTTCCCGAGATCGATGTGCCCTATCCCTTCGGCACCGCTTCCGAGATGCTCGAAATGGGCAACGCGTCCGGCCTCTCGATCGCCGTCATGAAGCGCGCCAATGAAGAGGCACGACAGCCTGGCGACCTCGATGCCAGGATTATGGCCGTCTGGGACGTCATGGACCGCTGCATCGACCGCGGACTCACCGGCGAAGGTATTCTGCCGGGCGGTCTAAACGTCAAGCGCCGCGCCCACGGCCTATCCGAAAAGCTCGCCGCGCGGGCAGGTGCCAATGATGCTCCGCTCCACTCTGCCGTCGATTGGCTGCAGGCCTATGCGATGGCCGTCAACGAAGAGAACGCCGCCGGCGGGCAAGTCGTCACCGCGCCGACCAATGGCGCGGCCGG
>JBEBGE010000068.1:0-16508 GCA_040081595.1 Devosia sp. | reverse complement strand
TGCGGTCGCCTCTCGACATCCGTCACGTTGAACCGGATCACGCGAATGCCTTGCTCCGCGAGCCAGGCCGTCCGCCTCGCATCCCGCCTTGAACTATTCTCATGAACGGGGCCATCGACCTCGACGCACAGCTTCGCCGAAGCACAGTCGAAATCGAGAATGAACGGCCCCAGGGCATGCTGGGGCCGGAAATGCGGCCCCTGCTGATTGTCCCGTAACACAGCCCAGAGTGCCTTCTCGGGCTGCGTCATGGCGCGCCGCAGCACCTTGGCGCGCTTCTGGGTCAGGATCGGTGACCGCATCTCTGCTCCCGCGTTCGTGGCCGCCCCCACCACCATGCTTCGCATAGTCCCCCTCCCCCGTAAACGGGAGAGGAAACCCGACTGAGAAGAGATTAGGGGAGGTCAACAATAGCCCAGGGTGACGGATAAGAAGTCCCAGGCAGAAAATAACAACGTACCTGGAGTTGACAAATAATGTCCCAGGGATATTATTTTGACTGCGGCAATTGGGCCGCCGACTAGAGGTGATAAAATGTACTCCAAGAACGGCGATCTTCCGATGCCCTTGCATGACGATCTCGACAGCCTCGACGCGCTGGCTGACTCAGGGGACGTCAATGAGACCCCATTCAATGTATTCATCGGCCACAACCTCGGTCACCGCGTCTTCACGATGTCGGTTCCTTTTCGCAAGTTCTATGACATTTCGGGCGTGGCCAATGATCGCGAATCCGGACCAGTGGCGCAGAGGCCTCTAGACCCCGCTCATGCGAAGAAACTTGCGGTCTATATGGTCAAGGGACTGATTTCGGCCGCGAAGATGTTTCGCATCGCGAAAGGCCGGGAAGTGCCTGAGGCGTTTGACCGCCTTCTGAGCACGCTTGGCGAACAACCCTACTTCTCGCTTCAGCCAATTGTCTGCAACATCCGAGGTGTTCCCCCTGGCGCCAACGGACCAGGTGGGATTCGAGGAATGCGACTCGAGACAGCGGGCGGAGAGACGGCCGCATTTCGAGTCTTTATGTCGGAGCGGCATGTCCTTTGGGTGGTTGATGGACAACACCGGAGATTCGCCGCCGACATGGCGCTTCAGTTCCTAGAAGCAGTCCGTCAGGTTGGAAAGTATCCCGGTAAGGGGGCGGTGCTCTTTGTCGATAAGGGGCGAGCGGTTACCGAAGAAGAAATGCTTGTTTGGAACGAGGCCTGGGACGCGGCCCGCTCGTGGGCGACGATTACGGTCGAAGTCCATCTGGGGCTTTCGATTGAGCAAGAGCGCCAACTCTTTCATGATCTCAATCGTCTCGTGAAGAAGGTCGACCCATCGCTTGCGCTGCAGTTCGACAGTTCGAACCCAGTGACACACTTCATAAAGAAGTCGCTCGTTGGCGACCTTGGAATGCAAATCTCTGATTCAGAAGCGAAGGACTGGTCAGAGGATACAGGATCACTGGCCTTGAAGGATGTCGTCGCCATCAATGCCGTCGCCTTCCTGAACAAGGGGAACATTGCGGGTGCAACTCCGGCCATCGTTGAACCGCGGGAAGCAACGGTACTCGATCTTTGGAGTCGTATCACAGAGATCCCTAACTTCGGATCTGACCGAGCGAAGGAAAAAACAGTCGCTGGTCAGCCCGTCGTCCTCAAGGCGATGGCAAAGATCGCGTACGATTTGAACTTCAGTAACCGGAAACCCGAAAGTTCAAGCGAACTTTGGGCCAAGTTTCTGGAAGCACTGCCCGACGTCGATTTCTCCCATTCCAATCCGATGTGGCGATACTATTCCATGACGAAAGAGGAGCGAGAAGATGCCGGGCTGGATGGCCTTACCGCCTATCTGCCCGACGATAGTGGTACGGCGAACCGGGACATTGGCGCTGTGCAAGGTGGACTAGTGCGCTTTGGGGCAAAGCACAATGACATCTTCCCAATCATTTCTGACATGTTGCGTTGGGCGATCGGGTTGCCTTCACGGCGCGACCCGAACGTTGAATTGATGAAAAGGGCCTTTGACGCGTTGGATGGCCAGCCAAAGGGCGACCTTGATTTTTGACAAACTTGGCGGGCGCGCAAAGCGCCCGCCCCCTAGTGCGCCCCGTCCCAATCCCGCGCCGCGTGCGCATCGACCTTCAGCGGCACCGTTAAGCGCAAGGCCGGTTCGCACGCGCCTTCCATTGTCGCCGTGATCACCTTCATGGCCTTGTCTTCGGTGCCTTCGTCCACTTCGAAGATCAGTTCGTCATGGACCTGCAGCAGCATGTCGGCGACGACGTTGGCCGCTTTCAGCGCCGGCTCCATGCGGATCATGGCGCGGCGGATGATGTCGGCGGCGCTGCCCTGGATGGGGGCGTTGATGGAAGCGCGTTCTATAAAGGCGCGCTCGGCCTGGTGCGACGTGTTGGCATTGGGAAAGAGGATTTTCCGGCCGAAGAGCGTCGTCACATAGCCCTGCGCCTTCACCAGCCGCCGCTGCTCGGCCATGTAGTCCTGGATGCCGGGGAAGCGGGCGAAATAGGTCTTGATGTACTCGCCGGCCTCGGAGCGCTCGATGCCGAGCTGGTTGGCAAGACCGAAGGCCGAGATGCCGTAGATGATGCCGAAATTGATGGCCTTGGCGCGGCGGCGCACATCGGCGGGCATGCCTTCGACCGGCACGCCGAACATTTCGGACGCGGTCATGGCGTGAATGTCGAGCCCTTCCTCGAAGGCGTCCTTGAGCGCTTCGATATCGGCGATATGGGCGAGGACGCGCAGCTCGATCTGCGAATAGTCGGCCGAGATCAGCAGGCGGCCGGGCGCGGCGACGAACGCCGTTCTGATCTTGCGGCCATCCTCGGTGCGCACGGGTATGTTCTGGAGGTTCGGCTCGTTCGATGAGAGCCGCCCGGTCAGCACCGAATGCTGGTTGTAGCTCGTGTGGACGCGCCCCGTGCGCGGGTTGATATATTCGGGCAGCGCCGAGGTATAGGTGCCGATGAGCTTGGTGAGCTGGCGCCAGTCGACAATCGTGCGCGCGAGCGGAATGCCCTGCTCGGCAAGACTCTCGAGCACATCGGCGCCGGTCGACCAGGCGCCGGTCTTGGTTTTGGTGCCGCCGGGTATCTGCATCTTGTCGAAAAGGATTTCGCCCAATTGCTTGGGCGAGCCGAGATTGAAGCTCTGGCCGGCGAGTTCATAGGCCTCGGATTCGAGCGCCGCCGCGCGCTGGGTGAAATCGCCGGTGAGCCGGGCGAGAATCTGCCGGTCGACCGAAATGCCGCGCGCCTCCATGCGGGCAAGGACGGGCGAGAGCGCGCGCTCCTCGGTCTCATAGAGCGCCGTCATGTTCTCGGCGGCAAGGCGCGGCTTCAGCGCCAGCCAGAGGCGAAGCGTGAGGTCGGTGTCCTCGGCGGCATACTTGGCGGCGGCCGCGATGGGCACTTCGGCGAAGGTTTTCTGGCCTTTGCCGGTGCCGATGAGATCGGTGATTGAAATGCCTTTGACCCCGAGCCAGGTCTCTGCCAGCTTTTCGAGCCCGTTGTCGCGGGCGCCATCCAGCGCATAGGAAATGAGGATCGTATCGTCGATGGGCGCGACAGTGATGCCGTGGCGCGCGAAGATGCCGAGATCGTATTTGATATTGTGGCCGATCTTGAGGATAGAACGGTCCTCCAGCATCGGCTTCAGCAGTGCCAGTGCCACGCGCGGCTCCATCTGGCCCTCGGCGCGGCCACCGCCCAGAATATCGGTGCCGGTGGCGTGGCCGACCGGGACGTAGCAGCCATTGCCCGGCGCGGTGGAGAGCGAGATCCCGACAATGTCGGCCTGCTGGTTGTCGAGCCCTGTGGTCTCGGTATCGACCGCGACATAGCCGGTCGCATAGATCATCTCGAGCCAGCGCCCGATGCCGGCTTCGTCGGTGACGGTCTCGTAGCCCACCCCGTCGAAGGGCACAGCTTTGATGGCGGCAAGCCGCTCCTCGGCATGCTTGGCCGGGCCGTCATTGCTTGCCGATTGCGCGCCGTGATTGGCGGCGGGCTCGGCGGTGGCGCTCGCGGCATCGGCCGAGGCGCCCGCGGCGCGGAATTCGGGATCGGCCTCGAACTGGTCGGGGTCGGCCTCGAGCGTCGCCGCGATACGGCGCATGAAGGAGTTGAACTCCATCGCCTTGAGGAAGGGGATGAGCAGGCTCGGCAGCATCGGCTGGCGGATGAGCGCGTCGATGGGCAGCTCGACCGGCACGTTCTGGTTGAGCTCGACCAGCCGCCGCGAGATGCGGGCCGACTCGGCATGTTCGATCAGGTTCTCGCGCCGTTTGTTCTGCTTGATCTCTCTAGCGCGGCTCAAGAGCGTCTCGACATCGCCATAGGTGTTGATGAGTTCGGCCGCGGTCTTGATGCCGATGCCCGGCACACCCGGCACATTGTCGACCGCGTCGCCGCAAAGCGCCTGCACCTCGATCACCTTGTCGGGGGTGACGCCGAACTTTTCGAACACTTCGGGCGGGCCGATCCAGCGCATGGGCGGCCCGCCCGGCCGCTGCAGCGTATCGAGCAGGCGGATCGAGCCATCGGGCTCGACCATCTGCATCAGGTCCTTGTCGGTCGAAACGATGGTCACCTTGCCGCCGGCTTGCCGGGCCTGGCGCGCATAGGTCGCGATGATGTCGTCGGCCTCCCAGCCCTCCATCTCGATCGAGGGGATGTTGAAGGCGCGGGTGGCCGAGCGGGTCAGCGGGAATTGCGGGATCAGGTCCTCGGGCGGTGGCGGCCGGTGCGCCTTGTATTCGGGATAGAACTCGGTGCGGAAGCTCCTGCCCGAATAGTCGAAGATCACGGCAAGATGCGTCGGCGCGTTCTCGCCCTTCAGATCCTCCTCGAGCTTGTAGAGCAGGTTGCAGAACCCCAATACGCAGCCGACCGGCAAGCCGTCGGATTTTCGGCTGAGCGGGGGCAGCGCGTGATAGGCGCGGAAAACGAAAGTGGAGCCGTCGACAAGTACGAGGTGCATGAGGAGTCCCGAATGAGGGCGGCACCTTAATGGGTTTGGGGGCGGCTTGGCAAAGCAGCCGCGTCAGTCCGCGTCCGGCCTGCCGCTCCTGAGCTTCTTGACTCCGCTGCGCTGGCTCTTGCCCTCGAGCCGGCGGAGCTTGCTGCCCAGCGTCGGCTTGGTCTTGCGCCGCGGCTTGGGCGGCACCGCGGCTTCCGCCAGCAGCGCCACGAGGCGCTCTATGGCGTCGTGGCGGTTGAGCGCCTGGGTGCGGTGGCGGTCGGCGGTGATGACGATGACGCCCTCCAGCGTCAGCCGCGACCCCGCGAGCCGCGCCGCACGGGCCTTCACCGGCTCGGGCAGGGATGGCGACTGGCGCAGGTCGAAGCGGAGCTGCACGGCGCTCGACACCTTGTTGACGTTCTGCCCGCCCGGTCCCGAAGCGCGGATGAACGAAATCGCGATCTCACCGGGATCGAGAAACAGGCCTGCAGTGATGCGCAACGGAGCAGCGGTCGCCATAGACACGATCTTCTGCCCGACAAACCGCCAGGCGTCCAATCGTACCGGGCGGGGCTAGAAGCGCTCGCGATCGAGCCGGTGAAACTGCCGCCGGACATTGCTGGCGCCATAGGCGCTCATCAACGCCCAAACGGCTGTGACCTTTTCAGCCAGCGAACCGCCGGGTCTTGCGGAAGACGTGCCTGCGGAACCGCGCCCCGGCCTATTGTCGACACTGCCCATATTGCACCTCGTCGGATCAGATCGGCTACCGAGGAACAGTGCCGTGCTTCGGGGCTGGCGACACCCCTTATTTGCGCGGTGGACGGCTGCATGGGCTGCATAGCAGCGAGGGCCGGTACGTGGAGCCGGCGCCCATAGTGCCGGCGTCGTCGCCCTGCCGTCATACCCTGGCCCGCGCGAGGACTGCCCGCACGGGCCGCTGCTTGCTGCACTCGACTAAGGCATGTTCAGGCGGCTTCTTCGGGCGCGAGCAGGTAGCGCCAGATGACGGCGCCGAGCGCAGCGCCGACAAGCGGTGCCACGATGAACAGCCAGAGCTGGGACATCGCACCATTGGTCGCAAACAAAGCCGCCGCGATCGAGCGCGCCGGATTGACCGAAGTATTGGTCACCGGAATCGAGATCAGGTGGATCAGCGTCAGTCCAAGACCGATGGCGATCGGCGCGAAGCCGGCCGGCGCCGACTTGGCGGTTGCGCCCAGGATGATGACGATGAACAGCCCAGTCATGACGATTTCGGTGACCAGTGCGGCGAGCAGCGAATAGCCACCCGGTGAAAGCGCGTCATAGCCGTTGGAGGCAAAGCCGCCTGCTGTGAAGCCGGCAACGCCCGAGGCTATGACATAAAGTACCGCAGCACCGACCGCGCCTCCGACAACCTGGGCGACCCAATAGGGCACGACATCGCGCCACGAGAAGCGTCCGGCAAGTGCCAGGCCCAGCGAGACTGCTGGATTGAAATGGCCGCCGGAAATCCCGCCCACGGCATAGGCCATGGTCAGCACCGTCAGGCCGAAGGCGAGCGCGACGCCCAGAAAGCCGATGCCGAGATCGGGATAGCCGGCGGCGAGCACGGCGCTGCCGCAGCCGCCCAAAACCAGCCAGAACGTGCCGATGAATTCGGCCGAGAGTTTTCGAAACATTTCAGACCCCAAACGAAGTTTCCCACGTGCCCAGCGGTAGCGTGATGGCAGGCCGACGGGAATCGGTTGGCTCGGTTTCACACTGGAGATTGATGCCGATCGCCCGCAACTGCGGCCCCTAGCCGCGATCCGCCTGCTTGGCTCAGCAGTGGCGGCTCCCCATATTACAGACGGGTGGCGCGTGAACGCCTATGCTAGAAGACAATCACACAAGCGATGAAAGACAGGCGATGAGCAATTCAGGCAAGGGATCAACCACCAGTTCCGGCGCGCCGGCCGTAAGCGACCGCAATGCGCTGACGATTGGACCCGATGGCCCGATTGTCCTGCATGACGTGCATTTCCTCGAGCAGATGGCGCATTTCAACCGTGAGAAGGTGCCCGAGCGCCAGCCGCATGCAAAGGGCGCCGGGGCGTTCGGTACGCTCGCCATTTCCGAGGACGTGTCGCGGTTCACGAAAGCGGCCCTGTTCCAGAAAGGCGCCAAGACCGAAATGCTGGCGCGGTTCTCGACCGTTGCCGGTGAATCGGGCAGCCCCGACACATGGCGCGACGTGCGCGGCTTTTCGCTCAAATTCTACACGTCCGAGGGCAATTACGACCTCGTCGGCAACAACACGCCAGTGTTCTTCGTTCGCGATCCCATGAAGTTCCCGCATTTCATCCGCAGCCAGAAACGGCTGCCGGATTCGGGCCTGCGCGACAATCACATGCAATGGGATTTCTGGACCAACAATCCGGAATCGGCGCACCAGGTGACCTACCTGATGGGCGACCGCGGCTTGCCGCGCACCTGGCGCAACATGAACGGCTATGGCTCGCACACCTATATGTGGGTCAACGCCGCCGGTGCGAAGTTTTGGGTCAAATATCATTTCCACACCCAGCAGGGCATGCAGTTCTTTTCCAATGCCGAGGCTGCCAGGATGTCCGGCGAGGACGCCGATTTTCATCGCCGCGATCTGTTCGACGCGATTGGGCGTGGCGAGTATCCGTCCTGGACGCTCTCGGTGCAGGTGATGCCCTATGCCGATGCGAAGTCCTACAGGGTCAACCCGTTCGATTTGACCAAGACGTGGTCGCACAAGGATTTCCCGCTGATCAAAGTCGGCACCATGACGCTGAACCGCAATCCCGAGAACTTCTTTGCCCAGATCGAGCAGGCGGCGTTCTCACCGGGCAATCTGGTGCCGGGAATTGGCCTGTCGCCCGACAAGATGCTGCTCGGTCGCGCCTTCGCCTACAATGACGCGCAGCGCAATCGCATCGGCACCAATTTCCATCAGCTGCCGGTCAACCAACCCAAGGTGCCGGTCAACACCTATATGTTCGATGGCCACATGGCCTACCAGCATTCCGGCAACGCGCCGGTTTATGCCGCCAATAGCGGTGGCCGCGACTGGTCGGACCAGACCGGCGCGATCGACAATGGCTGGGAAGCCGACGGGGAGATGGTGCGCAGCGCCTATACGTTGCACGCCGAGGACGACGATTTCACCCAGCCGGGGATCCTCGTGCGCGAGGTCTTCGACGATGCTCAACGCGGCCGGCTTGTGGAAACGGTGGCCGGCGCGCTTTTGGCCGGGGTTCATGGCGAGGTGCTCGATCGCGCCTTCTGGTACTGGAAGAGCATCGACGCCGATATCGGCCGCCGCATCGAGGAAAAGGTTCGCGCCAAGGCGTGAATGGCGAGGCATCGGCGGCGACACCGCCGGTGCCTGTTTCTACAGCCCCACTTCCTCCAACAATCCCAGCCGTTTGGCGTCGTAGTAATAGCCGGTGGAATAGTAGCGAACCGCCTGGTCGGCATTGGCGCCGCCGACGAGATAGGCGCCGGCGAGATATTTGACGCCGTAGCGGAGATTGGTGTCGGCATCGAGCAGGCCCGAGGCCGGGCCGTGATAGCCCATCGAGATGGCGGTGGCGTAGCTGATCTGCATAAGCCCGTAATAGGGGCCGTTGCGCGCCTTGGCGTTGTAGCCGCTCTCGCGCACGATCACCCGGCGAATGAGCGATTCGGGGATGTCGTACATCGCCGCATACCTGGCGATGAGCCCGTCCATTGTTGAGGGCTTGGTGGCGGTGACGACGACCGGGGCGAGACTTGTGTGCTTGGCGGGCATGGGCGGATTGCCCTTGAGCCCGATCGTGGCCGCGCTGCAACCCGAGAGCACAACAATAGCGGCGAGCGCCGCACCAGCCAGACGCAACAGAGATGTCGACACGCCGCACAACCGAAAGAAGGTCCCGATCCGGGCGTCTTAGCACTGCGGAGCGATGGATCAAACCCGCGGGGATAGCGCCGAGGACCTGCTTCCCATCGGGGTCCGCAAGTGCTTGAATTGCCTCAGGACTAGGGCGACGGCCGCCTGCGGCGGGGTTTGGGTCTATGGCGAACAACACCAATCAGCGGCGCCGGGGGATGGGCGCCCGGCTCCGCTATGCGTTCGACAAGTCGATGGCGGCGGGACCGGTGGCGCTGATCGGCTGGCTGGCGATCCTGTCGCTGATCCTCATCGCCATTGCCGGCGGCGTGCTGGCGCTGTTGAGGATTGCGCCCGAAGGCGGCTCGCCGCTCGATTTCGGCGAGGCCGTGTGGGAATCCCTGATGCGCACGCTCGACAGCGGCACCATGGGCGGCGATTCCGGCTGGGGCTTCCGCTGGGTGATGCTGGTGGTGACGCTGGGCGGCATCTTCGTCGTCTCGGCCCTGATCGGCGTCTTGTCCTCGGGGCTTGAGAGCAAGCTCGATCAATTGCGCAAGGGCCGCTCGGACGTGCTCGAGCGCGACCACACGATCATCCTCAACTGGTCGGCCTCGATCTTCGATGTGATCTCGGAACTGACCATTGCCAACCAGAGCCGGCGGCGGCCGCGCATCGTCATCATGGCCGACAGGGACAAGGTCGAGATGGAGGACGAGATCGCGGCCAAGGTGCCGCATCTCAGAAATACCCGCATTATCTGCCGCTCAGGCGATCCGACGGACCTGGGCGATCTCGCCATTGTCAGCCCGCAGACTTCGCGCTCGATCATCGTGCTCTCGCCCGAGGCGGAGGATCCCGACAGCCGCGTGGTCAAGACCGTGCTGGCGCTGGTCAACGACCCGCGGCGGCGCACCGAGAAGTATCAGATCGCCGCCGAAATCCGCGATTCAAAGAATGCCGAGCTTGCCCGCGTGGTCGGCGGCAAGGAAGTGCAGCTGGTGCTGGCGGACGAATTGATCGCGCGCATCGTCGTTCATTCCTCGCGCCAGTCCGGCCTGAGCGCCGTCTATTCCGAACTGCTCGATTTCGATGGCTGCGAACTCTATACGATGGAGCAGAAGCCGATCGAGGGCTCGAGCTTTGGCGACGCGCTGATGGCTTATGACGCATCGACGCTGATCGGGTTGTGCGGCGAGGACGGCAAGGTCTATCTCAACCCGCCGATGGAGACCCAGATCCGGCCCGGCATGAAAGCAATCCTGATTGCCGAGGACGATGCGACGATCAAGGTCACCGCCAATCCGCTCAATGTCGACCACACCGCCATCACGCTCTACCGGCGCCCCGAGAAAAAACCCGAGCGCACTCTGATGCTGGGCTGGAACCGGCGAGGGCCGATGATTGCTTTCGAGCTGTCGCGTTACGTCTCGCCCGGATCGCTCCTGACCATTGCCGCCGACACGCCGGAACTGCAGGCCGAGGTCGGCAACCTGATGATCTCGGGCAGCAATCTCCAGGTGGAATACGGCATCGTCGACACCTCGAGCCGCAGCGCTCTCGATGGGCTCAACATCCCCAGCTACGAGCATGTGCTGGTGCTCGGCTATTCCGACCACATGGATGCGCAGGCGACCGATACCCGGACGCTGGTGACGCTGCTGCATCTGCGCAAGATCGCCGAAGCTTCGGGCAGCCATATCAATGTCGTGTCCGAGATGATCGACGTGCGCAATCGCGAGCTGGCCGAGGTCACCCGCGCCGACGATTTCGTGGTCTCGAACAAGCTCGTCTCCCTGATGCTGGCCCAGGCCAGCGAGAACGAAAACCTGAGCGCCATCTTCGAGGACCTGCTCGACGAACAGGGGTCCGAATTCTACATGCGCCCGGCCGAGCTCTATCTCGAACTCGACCACCCGATGAGCTTTTACACCGTGACCGAAGCCTGCCGGCAGCGCGGCGAGGTGGCGATCGGCCATGTGCGCAAGCGCGCCGACGGCGACGGCCGGATGGGCGGGGTGGTGGTCAATCCCAAAAAGTCGGAGACGCTCAGCTACCAGGCCGGCGACCGCATCATCGTCCTGGCCCGGGAATAGGCGTTACCTGGTACAGGCCTCGTGGCGACCCGGATGCTGGAAAATCAAGGACTTAGCCGAGAATGTGCAGGACACGGCGCGTGCCATCTGGCGCACTGTGCCCCGGCATAAGGCTGACCTTGTGCCGCCTTCGTCCTATCTCAGGCTTCTGGGCGAGGGCGCAGTCCAGCCGCGCGCTTCGAGCTGGGCCTTGATCGAAGGCGGCATGTCCCGGCACCTGCAATTGGCGGCGTGTTGAACGTGCCAGTCGAGCCGCTCTTCAAGCGTGGCATTGCGCGGCATGCGATGCGCTTCATGCCATTGCCGGTTGAGTTTGGACGCCATCGCCGTCTCCTCGAACGTCGTCACCCTATCGATTGACCTGCGTCAACCAATCCCGGCCCGGCCTGGGTTTCAATCTGCGCACTGGCAACAACAGGAGCAGACTATGCCTGCCGAAAGCGTCCCCTTCGTCATTCTCGTCATTGCCGCCTTCGGCATTTTCGCGGTTGTCCTCTTCTGGGGCGCCTGGTGGACCAACTCCAAGCCCAAATAGGGGGTACTCAGGTGAGGCTCGCAAGCGCCTCGGCGTCGAGAATTTCAATGCGGTCGACCGAAGGCAGGCGGATGATCTTGCGGTCCTTGAGGACCCTGAGCACACGCGACACGGTCTCGAAGGTGAGACCCAGATAGTCGGCGATGTCGTTGCGCTGCATGGGCAGCACCACCATGTCATCGATGTCCTGGCGTTCGCGCAGATCGAGCAGGAACGACGCCATCTTTTCGTTGGCGTTCATCCGCCCGAGCAGCAGCAGATGTTCCTGGACGCGCGACAGCCCCTTGAGCGCGATGCCCAGAAGCTGGGTCGCAAATCCCGACCGGTCGGCGGCGCGGAGCACTCGGATGCCGGCGCCGTCGATGCTTTCGGCGTAGGACTGATGTTCGGCTCCGGCCTCGAAACCGAAGACCTCGCCGGCAAAATGGAAGCTGTTGATCTGGCGGCGGCCATCGGCGGTGAGCCGGCAAATCCGGACGCTGCCGAACTCGACCAGATAGAGCGGGCCGGCCGCCTCGCCCTGTGCGTAGATCACCGATTCGGCGGGGTAGAAGGTGATGATGCCGGGCTGACTCTTGTCCACGAGCGCACGCACTTCGGGATCGGTGGTCACTGTGGAATTGGTCGTTATGGGAAAAGCTGTGTGATTAAACATGGCGGCGTCCCCAGTTGGAATGGGGGGACAATGACCGCCGGTAGCACGCCGGGAAATTCCGGTTCGCCGACTAGGGGGTTTACTTAGGGGCGCCCCCGAGGTCCACGGCGCGGCGCACGGCCAGTGTCAGGGCAGGGCCGAGCATGGGCTTGTAAAGCGTTTCGAAAACCCGCGGCGACAGCGGGTGTTCGGCGCGGCTGACGAGCAGAATCACCGGCTCGAAATCGCGGCAGAAGCTCAGCGCATCTTCAATCACTGCAACCGCGTGGCCATCCAGGATTGTGCAGTCGAAAGGCCATTCGAACTCCCCGCGGTTTACGATCCCCGGATAGGATGAAACCGTATGGCCGTCGGCCTCAAGCGCAAACTGCAGGGATCGGCGCAGATCGGGTTCCGGCGCAACAATCAGAACGCGGCTCATCGATAACCCGGCAACTCCCTGGCCCCGAGGAATCCGGGACGGCGTCGACACTGCCGGAGCCGCGAGCGTTCAGGATTGCGCTAGATCAAGACCCCACGGCACCCAGGTCGATGCCCATCACCATACGGACCAGCTCCGCCAGATTATCGGCCTGCATCTTGGACATCAGCCCGGCCCGATAGACTTCGACGGTGCGCGGGCTGATGCCGAGATCGGCGGCGATAGTCTTGTTTGGCCGGCCCTGGACCACGCCCCTCAGGACCTGCATCTCGCGCTCGCTCAGGCTTGCCAGCCGCTCGCGCGTGCGATCCCCGGCCTGGGCTGCGTCGATCTGCGCGGACGCCCGCTCGACCGCCCGGCGGATGGAGGAAATCAGCACGTCGTCCGAGAACGGCTTCTCGATGAAGTCCATGGCGCCATTCTTCATGGCTTCGACGGCCATCTGCACATCGCCATGGCCGGTGACCACGATGGCCGGCAGCAACGCACCGGCATCGTTGAGCCGGCGCAGCAGCTCGACGCCGTCGACATCGGGCATTCTGAGATCGGTGATGAGGCAGCCATTCTTGATGCCGGGGGCGACATCGAGGAAAGCCAACGCCGAAGCGTGGGTGCGCACGGCAAAGCCGGACGAACTGAGAAGGAACGCCAGCGAGGTGCGGACGGCTTCTTCATCATCGACGATATGGACGACGATGTCGGCGTCACTCATCGGGCGCCTCCTTGATCAGCGGCAGCGTGAAGGTAAAGGTCGCGCCGCCCGCCTCGTTACGCCGGACCACCAGTTCGCCGCCATGCGACTCGATGATGCGTTTGGAAATGGCGAGCCCGATACCCATGCCGCTGGCCTTGGTGGTGACGAACGGCTGAAACAGCCGGCCGGCGATCTCCTCCGAAATGCCCGGGCCTGTGTCGGCGACATCGACCGACAGGATCGAATCCCCGATCGGGCGGGTGCGGATCGTCAGCTCGCGCTTCGGGCTGTCCTTCATCGCCTCCATGGCGTTGCGCATCAAATTGATCAGTACCTGCTGCAATTGTACCCTGTCGGCAAGGATGAGGCCCGACCCGGAACCGAAATCGAAATGCGATCTGATGTTATGCTCGCGTGAGCCGACCAGCGCCAGGGCGCCGGCTTCCTCGATCAGCTCCTTGATATCCTCGGGATGCTTTTCGGTATCGCCGCGCGTCACGAATTCCCGCAAATGCCGGATGATTTCGCCGGCACGCAGCGCCTGCTTGGCGGTCTCGGAAAGCGCGCCGCGCAGCTTTTCTACCTGCGCCTCCCCCGTCTGATCGAGCAACCGCAGGCACCCTTGTACATAGTTGGCGATGGCAGAGAGCGGCTGGTTGAGCTCATGGGCGAGTGTCGAGGCCATTTCGCCCAATTCGTTGAGGCGCGACAGCCGGGCCAGCTCGCGCTCGGCCTCCTCGAGCTGGGCGGCGCTTTGCTGCCGCTCGGTAAGGTCGCGGATGAAGCCGGTGAAATAGACGATGTCGCCGGACCGCGTCTCGCCGACCGCGAGCTTCATTGGAAAGGTCGATCCGTCCTTACGCCGGCCGGTGACCACGCGGTCGATGCCGATGATGCGTTTCTCGCCGGTGGAGAGGTAGCGCGCGACATAGGAATCGTGGTTGTCGCGATGAGGCGGCGGCATGAGTAGACTGACATTCTGGCCAATTGCCTCTTCGCGGCTATAGCCGAACTGGCGCACCGCCGCGTTGCTGAACGAGGTCATGAGCCCCTTCGAGTCGATGACGATCGTCGCATCGGGCACCGTATCGAGCACCGACTGCAGATGCGCCTCGCGGGATTTGATCTCCGCAAGCGCCTGTTCCGAACGGCGCTGCGCCGAATGCAGCAACCCGCCGAGCCAGGCGATGGTCGCGCCCACCAAGACAAAGAGCGCGATGTTGAACATCGCTGCGCTCATCGAATCGTGGCGGTCGAGCACGAAATAGAAGATCGCCGGCGCCGCGATCAGCGTCGCAAACAAGCCGGGCACCCAGCCGCCCAGCATCGCCGCGACCAGGATTGCGGGGGTAAACAGCAGGCCGATCGCGGAATCGGCGATCAGAGTCCGGACTGGGTAGCGCAGGAGAAACGTCGCGACGACCAGGCCGGATGCGACCAGATAGGCCGTGTAGCGTCCGCCAACGATTGATGACACAGACATCGCCGTCCCGACGGCGCGAACAAAGCCGCGCGTTTCCCGCATCGCAACGACGCCATCGAGGCGCCGCTTTCCCGCCGGGAAAGGCTAGTGGCTTTCGCCCCCTATCGCAACCGCGACGCCGGTTCGTCCGGTCCCCACCAGGCCCTCAGCCGCCCGCGACGAAATGGACGCCGAGGAAATAGGGCCAGACGACAAGGCCGAGCAGCCCCATCCAGAAATTGAGCTGCAAATAGCCGATGCTGAAAAGCCAGCCTGCAAACCAGGCGGCGCCCAGCGAACTGTGCTGCGTAATATGAATGCGCTCCACGTTTCGTCTCCTTTGTCGGATATCGATGCCTAAGCCGTCGCGAGGCGGACATATTGACCTGTCTCAATCGCTGCCACGCTTGACACCGATCAAGGCAACGCCCCCGCGCGAGGGGCATCATAGCGCTTTCCGAGGCCTATGGAGATTGCAATGAAGCGCATTGTTTTGACGGCCCTGACCGCAGTTCTCTGCGCCGCGCCGATGACGGCCTCTGCCGAACAGGTGAGCCTGAATTTCGGTGGCGACACCTATTCCGCGGGGCAGACGACCACCATTGCCGACCCCGTGGCCCGCGACGCGTTTGCCGCGGGATCGGAGGTGTCCCTCACCGCGCCGGTTGCCGGCAGCGCCCACCTGGCCGGGTTCAATGTCACCTCCAATGCCGAGATCGGCGGCGACGTTTATGCCATGGGCTACTCCGTCACCGTCACCAACACCGTCCATGGCGATGTGACCGCGGCCGGCAATCTGGTGACATTGAGGACCAGCGTACCATTGCCGGGCAATGCCCGGCTTGCCGGCGCGACGATCCTGATCGACTCGCCGGTCGAAGGCTCGGTGCTGGCATCCGCCGGTTCCATGACGCTCAATACCGCCGTGACCGGCGATTTCAGCTTCTTTGGCGACACGCTGACGTTCGGGCCCGGCGCCAAGGTCAGCGGCAAGCTCTCGATCCACGCGCCTGCGCCCGTCACCGTGCCCGAGTCGGTCGCCTCCGCTGACCGCGTCAGCTACCAAGTGCTGCAGCGACCCGACTATGGCTCCGAAGCCGGCAAGACCGCCGGTACTGTCATCAACGCCTTCTGGCCGGTGCTCTGGGCAGCGGTCATCGGGTGGGGCTTCCTGTTCGTTGTCGGCATTGCCGGCATTGCGTTGCTGCCGCGCCTGACCATGAGCCTCGAGATCGTCTCGGTGACGCGGCCCATTCGCAAGCTGGGGCTGGGCCTGTTGAGCTTTGCCGCCATGATCGGGCTGGTGCCGGTGGCGCTGCTGACGCTGATCGGCATTTTCGTCGTGCCGTTCGTGCTGATCTTCGTGGTGTTGGCCATCAGCGTGGCGTACCTTGTGGGTGTCTATCTGGTCGGCGTCAGGATCGGCGCAGCTTTTTCCCCGATCGACAGCAACACCAAGCGGGCGATTGTGCTCGCGGTGGCGCTGGTCGCGGGCGGTCTGCTGACCCTAGTGCCGTTCCTCGGCTGGTTCTTTACCCTCGCCTTCCTTGCCTATGGCTTTGGCATCATGTCGGCGCTGACCATCGCCAAGTGGGGCGCGGCCGACGCCGCCCGGCTCGACAGCGCTACCCCGCCTGCCGCCCAGCCGGCGGAGTGACAGACGGACTGCCGGCGGCAAACCTGCCGGCGGTCCGACCTGACGTTTCTTCTGTTCTATTGGAGGTCCGCGATGGACATTCGTTCTATTGTCGTCAACGTCGATCTCGATCCCGCCCGCGCCGAGGTGCTCGAATGCGGGATCGGTCTT
>JBEBGE010000109.1:0-4586 GCA_040081595.1 Devosia sp. | reverse complement strand
AGGGGGGACCATGCGAAGCATGGTGGGTGGGAACCGCTTGCGCTGAAGTGAGAAGCTCCTGTCACCCCGTCCCTCTCCCGCCACACCTCCGGCTTCCCCTCTTAATCCCACATAAACCGGCCACATTTAGCCTCAAGAAGGATGGAGTGCGCGGCGGCCGCATGTCTGGCTTCGCGGGGCAGGATTGTGAGTGCAATCTGGCCGCTCTCCGCCAGGGAGTCGACCGGTCGCCATGCGCAAGAAGAATGCCGGGGCTCTCTTCATGGATTTTCACGTTTCGCCCGATGACCGCATCGGCGGCTCCGCGGCGAAACCGAAAGCCAAGGGCAAGGGCAAGGCACCCGCCGCCGCCCCCAAGCGCAATCTCCAGAAGGGCGAGCGCATCGAGCCCGGCTTTGGCGGACCTTCCTATGACGATGAGCCGCCCAAACGAGGTCGCGGTTCCAGGGCCAAGCCCGCCCGCACCCGCCGCGAGAAAAAGCCCTTCACCTTCGGCCGGCTTCTCACCGGCCTCATCTACTGGCTCTTTGTGCTTGGCATCTGGGGCGGCCTCGCGCTGGGCGCGGTGGTGGTCTATTTCTACATGCAGATGCCGCCCCAGAGCGAATGGGCGGTGCCCGAGCGTCCCGCCAATATTCGCATCGTCGCCGCCGACGGCCAGTTGATCTCAAATCGCGGCCAGATGGGCGGCGAGGCCATCTCGCTGCGCGAATTGCCCTACTACGTCCCGGCGGCCTTCGTTGCCGTCGAAGACAAGCGCTTCTATTCCCATTTCGGTGTCGATCTGTGGGGGCTGGGAGCAGTTGCGCTTGAGAGCCTCCGTGCCGGCGGGGTCACTCGCGGCGCCTCGACCATCACCCAGCAGCTCGCCAAAAACCTCTTCCTCACCCCGGCCCAGACGCTCGAACGCAAAGTCCAGGAAGCGCTGCTCGCGCTCAATCTCGAGCGCACCTATACCAAGGACGAGATTCTCGAGCTCTATCTGAACCGGGTCTTTTTCGGTCACAACGCCACCGGCATCGAGGCCGCTGCGCAAACCTATTTCGGCAAGTCGGCGCGCAATCTGTCGCTCGGCGAAGCGGCCATCCTCGCTGCCACCGTGCAGCGACCGTCCGCGGTCAATCCGCGCACCAATCCCGATGCCACCGCCACCCGTGCCCGCCTTGTCCTGCAGCTTATGGCCACCGAGGGCTATATCTCCGGCAAGGAAGCCAAGGCTGCCGCGATCGATCCCAACCAGAAGATCCGCACCAAGGTCGCCGGCGCCGAATCCTACGTCGCCGATTGGGTCGAGAGCCTGATGGCCGCCTATGTCGGCGACATCAAGGAAGATGTGATCGTCTATACCACCATCAACTGGGACCTGCAGAAGGAGGCCGAGTTCCTCATCAAGGAAGCGGTCGCAACCCAGGGACCCGATGCCGGCTTCACCCAGGGCGCGCTGGTTGCGCTCGACGTCGATGGCGCCGTGCGCGCCGTCGTCGGCGGTGCCGACTATGCAACGAGCCAGTATAATCGTGCCGTCACCTCGCGGCGCCAGCCCGGCTCGACCTTCAAGCCCTTCGTCTACATGGCCGCCATGGAAGCCGGCTACACGCCCGATACTGTCGGCCAGGACGCGCCCATCGACATCGATGGCTGGTCGCCCGAAAATGCCGACGGCAAATATATGGGCGAGATCACACTCAGGCAGGCGCTCGCCTATTCGCGCAATTCCGTCGCCGCTCAGCTCGCCAATCTCGTGGGTCCCGCCAAGGTCGTCGAAGTCGCCCAGCGCATGGGCATCTCCTCGCCCCTGATGGCCGTGCCCTCCATCGCGCTTGGCACGCAGGAAGTCTCCCTGCTCGAATTGACCGCCGGCTATGCGCCCTTCGCCAATGGCGGCAATGGTGTCATCGCCAATGTCATCACCCGCATCGAAACCGCCAAGGGCAAGGTGCTCTTCGACTCGATCCCCGCCGGCCCCGGCCAGGTCGCGACCCCCGAGGTCGTCAGCGAAATGAATGACATGCTGACAACCGCGCTCGAAATCGGCACCGGCAAGAAGGCTCATCTCAATGGCTGGCCCATCGCCGGCAAGACCGGCACCAGCCAGAAGGCGCGCGACGCGCTGTTTGTTGGTTACACCGCGCGCATGGTCACCGGCATCTGGCTGGGCAATGACGACGACACGCCCACCAAACTCTCGGGCGGCTCGATCCCGACCCAGATCTGGTCGGACTTCATGACCAAGGCTCATGAGGGCCTGCCCATCGCCGAATTGCCCGGCGCCTATGCGACCCCGCCCACCACCGGCACGCTCGAGCCGATGGAACGGCCCAAGCGCTCGACCAAGACGCTCGTCGACATCATCACCGGCCTCTTCGGCGGCGGCTGACGCCGGATATGCCCGCGTCAGCGCGGGCAGCTAGCCCTCGAGCCCGTAAACCATCAGCACACGCCCATGTACGCGCAGCCATTCGCGCCCTCGCTCCATCGTCGGAAGCGTGCTCTCGACCACTTTCCAGAACTTGTCGGAATGGTTCATCTCGACCAGGTGCGACACCTCATGGGCGGCCACATAGTCGAGCACGAATGGCGGCGCCAGCACCAGCCGCCAGTTGAAATTGAGTTGGCCCGCCGTCGAGCAGGAGCCCCAGCGCGTCGACTGGCTCCGCATCACGATCGACTTGACCTTGACCCCCAGATAGTCGGCATGGATGCGGCTCCGCCGCGTCAGGTCGCGCTCGGCTTCGATCTTCAGCCAGTCGATCAACCGGCGGGCGCGATGCTCGGGCGCCCCCGGCACGAGCAGCGCCCGCTCGCCCTCGTGCTCGCCCACTTCCACCACACCGCGGACGCGTCCGGTCGGCACCATGCGGTGATCGATACCGCGCAGCGGCACGATCGCACCGCGCACGAACGCCACCGGCTTGATCGAACTCTCGAGCCGCACCGCCAGCCAATCGGTCTGCTTGTTGAGGAAGGCCAGCGCCTCGTTCCAGCGGCCATATTTGGGCACCGTCAGCACCGGTCCGCCGCCATGCGGCAGCGACAGCCGGTAGCTCTGCGCCCGCGAGGAGACCTTGACGGCAACCGACACCGCCTCGCCCTCGATCATCACATCGACGGCGGGCGGCCAGCGTTTTTGCAGCAGCGGGATCATGGACTTGAGGCTAGTGAAGAATTTCGGGTGCGCCAATACAAAAGGCGCCCTCCTTGCGGGAGGACGCCTCTTGCTTCGGCTAGAGCCTTGTAAATAAAGAAGAAATCAGGCTCCGTTGCCGGGCTGGCTGTCACCGCCGCCCCAATTGGGACGGCTCGAGCCCTTCTCGCGCATGAAACGGTCGAATTCCTCGCGATCCCGGGCCATGCGGAGGTTCCGCATATGCTCGTGGAAGGCATGGATTTCCTCGTCGAGGCGCCTGCGCTCCTCTTCGAGCCGCTTCAGCTGCTCGGCCCTGTACTCGTCGAACGCGGCATTGCCGCTCGACTGGCGCCAGTTGCCGTGGTTGCCGTGGCGGTAGTTCTGGTCGCGGCACCAGGTCCTGGATTTGTTCATCCAGGCCTCGGCCTTTTCCGGGGAGCCGCCGAATTTCTCGCCCCAGACGATGTAGGCGAGCATAGCGAGCCCCAAGGGCCACCAGAGGATGAACCCCAAGACCATCAGGGCGATGGTCAAGGGGCCCCATTGCGGTTTGATAATCGCGGTGTTCATTGTCTTTCTCCCAGTCACGAACTCAACCGATGTGGCCTCGCTGTCCGGGGGATCAAGAATGTGACTCACGCTATTTTGCACTTGAAATGCCCTTCTGGGCCCCCATGGTGCCTTGCACATTCTCGGCCAAGTCCTTGATAGATGAGCGAAGGCAACGTCATTCACCCCCCTTTGCCCGGCAATTGGCGCCCCCTCCGGCTTGAAACGCTGGTTGGCCTGCGCTGGCTCGCCATTGCCGGCCAGTCGATCGGTGTGCTGTTCGTCGCCTTCGGCCTCGGTTTCCCCCTGCCGCTGGTGTGGTGCCTGTCGCTCATCGCTTTGTCGGCGATCCTCAACCTCGGCCTTCTGCTCCAGCGCGGCGCCGGCCGGCGGGCGACCGCCACAACCGTGAGCGTCCAGCTCGGCTACGACCTCCTGCAGCTCGGCGGCCTCCTGGCGCTCACCGGCGGTCTCCAGAACCCCTTCTCGCTGCTGCTTCTGGCCCCCGTCTCGGTCTCGGCCACCACACTCCCGCAACGCTCGACCCTGGCGCTGGCCGCGCTTGCCATCGTCGTCGCCTCCGCCATTTCGATCTATCACCTGCCGCTGCCATGGGATCCGGCGCATTCGATCGTCTTCGACCGCGTCTATGTCATCGGCATCTGGGTGAGCCTGGTCTGCGGCACCGTCTTCATTGCGGCCTATACCAACCGCGTCGCCCACGAAGCCCGCCAATTGGCCGATGCGCTCTCGGCCACCGAACTGGCGCTCTCCCGCCACGAGCAACTGAGCGCCCTCGACGGGCTGGCCGCCGCCGCCGCCCATGAACTTGGCACCCCGCTCTCGACCATCGCGCTCGCCGCCAAGGAAATGCGTGCCGATATCCCGCCCGGCCCGCTCGCCGACGATG
>JBEBGE010000067.1:0-16706 GCA_040081595.1 Devosia sp. | reverse complement strand
CTCCCTCCCCCCAAACAGGGGGAGGGAGACGACTGCACAATCACAAGCCGCGCCTCTTCCCCCGCTTCGGCTATTGGCGGCCCGAACGTGGGATCGTCGAGGCCTTGCCGCCGGGCGACAAACCAAATGTGCCACTGCTGTTCTACCGGGCAGCGCTCGAAGGCGGCGGGACGGCGACGCTGGAGGCTCTTGTCGCGGAGGTCGAACTGCAAGGGCTCAACGCCGTGCCGCTGATGATTTCGACGCTGAAGGAAGCGGCCTGTGTGCGTTTCGTTAAGGGGGCGTTGGCAGAGCACCGGCCGGAGGTGATTTTGAATCTCACCGGCTTCGCGCTGGGACTCGATGGGTTGGAGGAAAAGCTCAATCCGTTCGCCGGCACCGATGCGCCGGTGATCCAACTGGTGCAGGGCGGCCGGGCCGAGGCGCTGTGGGCGGCCGATAGCCAGGGACTGACAGCCAAGGACCTAGCCATGCAGGTGGTGCTGCCCGAACTCGACGGGCGCATCGGCGGGATCATCGTCGGGCACAAACAGCAGGCCGTGTGGCACGCCGCGACGGAGTGTCCGCTCTCGGCCTATGCGCCAGACGCGGATGGCATCCTCCGGGCGGCGACGCTGGCGAAGAACTGGACGCGGTTGCGCGCGACGAAACGAGGCGAACGCAAGGTCGGGATCGTGCTGGCCAATTATCCCATCCGCGACGGGCGGCTGGCGAATGGTGTCGGTTACGACGCGCCGCAGAGCACGGTTGAAATCCTGCGGCTCCTCGGAGAGTCGGGTTATCGCCTCAATCGGGCGCAAGCGGCTGACCGCCACCCACCGGCTTCGCCGGTCCCCTCTCCCCACAAGGGGGACGGAGTTCCAGCCGAGGGCAATAGGCTTATCGAACTTCTGCAACTGGGGCCGACAAACGCGCATCCGGAGCGAGAGGGTGGGGTCCGCTTCCCCGTCGCGCCGTATCGGGAGTTGTTCGCTAGGCTCCCGGAGAAGATCCAGCGGGAGGTGACCGCACGATGGGGCGCGCCCGAGGCCGACCCGTTCGTGCGCGAGGGGACGTTCCACCTGCCGGGCCTCAACTTTGGCAATGTCGTCGTGCTGCTGCAGCCGGCGCGGGGCTATGACCGCGACGAGACTGCCGTCTATCACGATCCCGATCTCGTGCCGCCGCACGCTTATGTGGCGGCCTATCTCTGGCTGCGCCACGAGTTCGGTGCTCATGCGCTGATCCACAATGGCAAACATGGTTCGCTCGAATGGTTGCCGGGCAAGGCGAACGCACTCGATGCAGCCTCTTATCCCGCCGCGCTCTGGGGAGAGCTGCCGCATCTTTATCCATTCATCGTCAACGATCCGGGCGAGGGCACGCAAGCCAAGCGCCGCACCGGAGCGGTCATCATCGACCACCTCGTGCCGCCGCTGACGCGGGCCGAAACCTATGGACCGCTCAAGGATCTCGAAGCGCTGCTCGACGAGTATTACGCGGCGAGCGGCATGGATCGGCGCCGGCTGGCGGGGTTGCGCAAACGCATCCTCGATTTCGCCCGCGACGAGCGGCTCGACCGCGATGTCGGGCTCGTGCCCGACGAGACGGAATCGCTCAAGCGCATCGACACGTTTCTCTGCGACCTCAAGGAGGCGCAGATCCGCGACGGGCTGCACGTGTTCGGGCAATCGCCAAAGGGTCGGTTCGAGCGTGACCTGCTGGTGGCGTTCGCGCGTGTGCCGCGCGGCGAGCGGATGCAGGATCAGTCGCTGATCCGCGCGCTGGCGGATGATTTGAAGCTGGGCTTCGATCCGCTGACGGCGGAGTTAGGGGATGTATGGTCAGGTCCGGTGCAGGCGGCCCCCCGCCCCCTACGTTTGGTTGGAGACGTAGTGGAAGAGCTGGAGGAATTGGCGGCGCGGCTTGTCGAGGGGGAGACGGCGCCGGGGCCGGCGTCTCAGGCAGTAATGGAAGAGATCGAGGCCGTCATCCGGCCGAGGCTTCGTGCCTCGGGGCCGAATGAAGTCAAGGCACTACTCGATGGCCTCGATGGCAAGTTCATCATGCCGGGGCCAAGCGGCGCGCCGTCGCGGGGGCGGCTCGATGTGCTGCCGACCGGGCGCAACTTCTATTCAGTCGACAACCGCACGGTCCCGACCCCGACCGCGTGGGAACTGGGACGGAAATCGGCTGAGAACCTCCTGGTCCGGCACTATCAGGATCAGGGCACCCATCTCAGGTCGCTGGCGCTCAGCGTCTGGGGCACGGCGAATATGCGGACGGGCGGCGACGATATCGCGCAGGCGCTGGCATTCATTGGCGCTAAGCCGGTATGGGACCCGTCTTCATTGCGCCTCTGCGGCTATGAGATCATTGCATTGGCAAAGCTCAGCCGGCCGCGGGTCGATGTGACCCTCAGGATTTCCGGATTGTTCCGCGATGCTTTCCCGCAGCAGATCGCGCTGTTCGACCGGGCAATCCGGGCGATCGGCGCGCTGGACGAGCCGGAGGACCAGAACCCGGTTTCGGCGCGGATGCGTTCCGATGCTCTGGCAGCGATGAAGGACGGTGCAAGCGAGGCCGAGGCGGCCATGAGCGCCGGGCACCGGGTGTTCGGATCGAAGCCCGGCGCCTACGGCGCGGGCCTGCAGGCGCTGATCGATTCCGGGCGCTGGAAGACCACAGCCGATCTTGGCGAGGCCTTCCTCAACTGGGGCCAATATGCCTATGGCGCGCATGCCGCAGGAGTGCCGGAGCGGGGGTGGCTCGCGGCGCGGCTCGACGATCTCGATGCCGTCGTCCACAACCAGGACAACCGCGAGCACGACCTGCTCGACAGCGACGACTACTATCAATTCGAGGGCGGGCTGGTGGCGACGGCGGAGCTGATATCGGGCCGCAAGCCCATTGCCTATCACAACGACCATTCGCGGCCGGAACGGCCTCTCACCCGCACACTCGAGGAGGAAATCTCGAAGGTGATGCGAAGCCGCGTCGTCAATCCCAAGTGGATCGATGGCGTGAAGCGGCACGGGTACAAAGGCGCGTTCGAGATCATCGCCACGGTCGACTACATGTTCGCTTTCGCGGCGACCACAGGAGCGGTCAAAACGCATCATTTCGACCTGGCCTTTGCCGCCTATGTCGAGGACGAGGCAACGCGGAATTTCATCCGACAGAACAATCGCTTCGGCTATGAGGAGTTGATCGCGAAGTTCAACGAGGCACGGGAGCGAGGGTATTGGACGCCGAGATCAAACTCGGCGGTCGAGTATTTGGCTTCCCCCTCCCCCGCCCTTCGGGCACCTTCTCCCGTCTGGGGAGAAAGGGGCGAAGCCGGATGAGGGTGAGGCCCAATACACAGGATCCAACCATGAGCGAGAAGCCGCCCAAGAAAACCGAGCTGATGAGCGAAGCCGAGCGCGACGCCTATCACGCGGAGAAGATGAAGAAGAAGAAGGAAGCGCGGACGCGCATGCTCGCGACCAAGACCGAGGAGCGCGGGCTGCTGATCGTTCATACCGGCAAGGGCAAGGGCAAGAGCACCGCGGCTTTTGGAATGGTGTTCCGGGCGATCGGGCACGGCTTCAAGGTGGGCGTGGTGCAGTTCGTCAAGGGTGCCTGGGGAACGGGCGAGCGCGATGTGCTTGAGAAGTTTCCAGACTTCGTGACCATCAAGGCGATGGGCGAAGGCTTCACCTGGGACGTTGCCGACCGGCAGCGTGATCTCGCCGCGGCGCGCAAGGCCTGGGACGAGGCCAAGGCGATGATCGTCGACCCGCAATACAAGATGGTGCTGCTCGACGAACTCAACATCGTCCTGCGCTACGATTATCTGCCGCTCGACGAAGTGGTCGCGGCGCTCAAAGCCAAGCCGCGCGACACCCATGTGATCGTCACCGGGCGCAACGCCAAGGACGAGATCGTCGAGATTGCCGACCTTGTGACCGAGATGACCGAGATCAAGCATCCGTTCCGCAGCGGGGTGAAGGCCCAGGCGGGGATCGAGTTCTAGGTGCTTGACCACGATATGTTATTATATTACATCGTCCGGTCATGGCTGAGAGATTTCCTGTTTCGTTGGCGCATTGGGGCATTTTGCCGAGGCTGGCGCTGGCTTTAGCCTCGGTCTTGCTGATCTGGGCCGCCATCTGGGTGCTGCTGTGAGCGGCGGCATCGGGATCCACGACCTGACGCTGGGCTATGACGGCCACCCGGCGGTACATCACCTCGAGGGCAGCTTTGCGGAGGGGTCGTTAACCGCAATCGTGGGGCCGAACGGTTCGGGAAAATCCACCCTGCTCAAGGGTGTGATGGGGCTATTGATGCCGCTGGGCGGGCATGTGCATCGCGGCGAGGGCGAGATCGCCTATCTGCCGCAGAGCGCCGAGGTCGATCGCGACTTCCCCGCTACCGTCGCCGAATTGATCGGGCTGGGCCTGTGGAAGCGTATTGGGCTGTTCGGCAGCATTGCCCGGGCGGACCGCAAGCGGATCGGCGACGCCTTGGCCGCGGTTGGGCTCGAAGGATTCGCGCGGCGGCCGATCGGCACGCTTTCAGGCGGGCAGATGCAGCGGGCACTGTTCGCGCGCGTGCTGCTGCAGGACGCGCCGATCATTCTACTGGATGAGCCCTTCACTGCCATCGACACGCAGACCGTCACCGATCTCGTTGCACTGGTCCAGCACTGGCATGAGGAAGGCCGCACGGTGATCGCGGTACTGCACGATCTTGAGCTGGTGCGGCATAACTTTCCCCGGACTCTGCTCCTGGCGCGCGAACCCATCGGCTGGGGACCGACGGCAGAGGTGCTCACCGAAGCCAACCTCAAGCTCGCCGGCGCAATGCCCGAGGCCTGGGACGAGCGCGCGCCCTGGCATGGCAATGACGCGCCTGCGCACGACCATGATCACGAGGTCAAAGCCTGATGCTCTATGATCTGTTGGTTGCTCCCTTTGTCGAGTTCGTTTTCATGCGCCGCGCGCTGGTGGGGGCAATCGTGCTCGCGATCAGCGCCGGCCCGGTGGGTGTGTTCCTGATGCTGCGGCGCATGAGCCTTACCGGCGATGCGATGTCGCACGCGATCCTGCCAGGCGCTGCCGCGGGCTTTCTGGTTTCCGGCCTCGCCATCGTGCCGATGACACTGGGCGGTTTCGCCGCGGGTCTTGTCGTCGCGATGCTCGCCGGCCTCGTCTCCCGACTCACGTCGCAGCGCGAGGATTCGAGTCTTGCGGCATTCTACCTGATCTCGCTGGCGCTTGGTGTGATGCTGGTGAGCCTGCGCGGGTCGAGCGTCGATCTCATGCACGTGCTGTTCGGCACCGTGCTGGCGCTGAACAACGATGCGCTGATCCTGATTGGTGGCGTGGCGACAACGACGCTTGTGGGACTGGCCTTGATCTGGCGGCCGCTCGTGGCGGAATGCCTCGATCCGGTGTTCCTTCGCAGCGTCAGCCGCGCCGGACCGCCGGTCCATCTGATCTTTCTCGCACTGGTCGTTCTCAATCTGGTCGGCGGCTTCCAGGCGCTGGGCACGCTACTCGCGGTGGGGCTGATGATGTTGCCGGCAGCAGCGGCACGGTTCTGGGTTCGCAGCCTCGAGGCGGTCGTGGCACTCGCCATAGGCATCGGCGTGCTCTCGGCCTATCTGGGGCTGATCGTGTCCTACCGGCTCGAGGTCGCTTCAGGTCCGGCGATCATCCTGGTTGCGGGCGCGCTCTATCTGCTTTCCCTCGTCTTTGGCCGCCGGGGCCTGGTTTTCAGCCGCCGCGTTTCCACTCGCCACAGGATTGCATAATGCGCACACTCGCGCTCGCCGCTGTTCTCGCTTTCCTTGCTCTCCCGGCGCATGCAGCCAACATCAACGCCGTCGCCAGTTTTTCTATCCTCGGCGACATGCTGGCGCGGGTCGGCGGGGACCGCGTCAAGGTGACCACGATCGTCGGGCCCAATGCCGATACCCACGTCTACGAGCCCAAGCCGTCCGACGCGGTAGCGGTCGCTAGCGCCGACATCTTCTTCGTCAATGGGCTGGGGTTTGAAGGCTGGATGGAGCGCCTGGTGCAGGCAACCGACTACAAGGGCCCGCTGGTCGTTGCCAGTTTCGGCGTTGCCACCCACACAATGGACAAGGACGGCGAAACTGTCACCGATCCCCATGCCTGGCAAAGCCTGCAGAATGGTGTGCTCTATGTCGAGAACATCACCAAGGCTCTGTGCGACTTCGACGCCGAAGGTTGCGGCACTTATCGCGCCAATGCGGTGGCCTACGAGGCGGAGATGATCGCGCTCGATTCCGAGGTCCGGACCGAGGTGGCCGCGATCCCGCAAGCGCAGCGCACGGTCATCACGACCCACGATGCCTTCGGCTATTTTGGCCTTGCCTATGGTGTCACGTTTCTCGCGCCCGAAGGCATTAGCAGCGAAAGCGAGGCTTCCGCCGCTGCCGTGGCGCGGCTGATCGAACAAATCCGGGCGGTGGGCGTCAAAGCGATCTTCATCGAGAATATGACCGATGGCCGGCTGGTTCAGCAGATCGCCGACGAAACCGGAGTTGCGTTGGGCGGGGAACTCTATGCCGACGCGTTGTCGCAGCCCGATCAACCTGCCGGCACTTATCTCGACATGTTCCGGCACAATGTTAGTCTGCTGATCCCCGCCATGAGAGGGTCCTGAAATGCCGCATTCGGAAGCAAATCACGACCATGCCGGCCACGACCATGTGTGGGCGGATGATCTGACGCGCAACCAGGAGCTGGTGCTGGGCGCCCTCACCCATGCGCATTCGCCGCTTTCGGCTTACGATCTGCTCGACAAGCTGCGCGGCGACGGCCTCAGGGCGCCGCTGCAGGTCTACCGCGCGCTCGAAAAGCTGACCGAACGCGGGCTCGCGCACCGGCTGGAATCGGTCAACGCCTTCGTTGCCTGCGCCGATGCGCATTGCCACCGCACGGGTACTATCGCCTTTGCCATCTGCGAAGGTTGCGGGCGGGTCGACGAATTTGCCGATGCGACGGTCGAGGGGCGCCTCAAGGAGTGGAGCGCCGTCACCGGATTTGTGCCGCGGCGAACAACGATCGAGTTGCGCGGCCGCTGCGCCGAATGCGTTAACCGGCCAGCCTAGTCTCTGCTTCCGCCGCCTTGCCGGCGACGAGCTTGCCGAGTGCCTCTATCGAGAGTGGCCGGGCGAAGAGGAAGCCCTGGAACTCATTGCATCCGAGCCTCAGCAGACTTGCGACTTCCTGCGCGCGCTCGACGCCGACGGCGGTCACTGCGAGTCCGGCCATGTGAGCGGATCTGATTGTCGCCTCAGCGAGGGCACGTTTGCTTTCATCGACATCGATGCCGGAGACGATCACACGCGCCAAGTTGACGCGATCGAAGCGGAACTCCTGCAGGTAATTGAGCGTCGCCGGTCCGATGGTGAAATCATCGAGCGCAACCCGGACGCCGGATGCGTGTAGCCGGGCGATGATGACCGCCGCGCGCTCGGGCTGCCTATCAAGCAGCGACTGTTCGAGTTCGATCTGCAGGCGGGCCAATGGAAAGCCCGACAGCTTCACCGACTCGGCAAGCCGCTCGAGGAAGCGCGCGTCGTCGAACTGGCTGGTCGTGATGTTGAGCGAGAGGACCATGCCATCAAACGGGAGAATCTCCCGCAATGCACGGCGCAGAGCCGCAAGGCCGATTTCGTCAAGCAGACCGACAGCATCGGCAACTGGAACGAAATCGGCGGCTTGCACCATGCCGTTGTCGCGACGCCAGCGCAGCAGGGCCTCAACCCCGACCAGAGTCTGGGCCCGCACATCGAAGACCGGCTGGTATTCGAGTTGGAATTGCTCGGCCGCGATGGCACGGCGCAGCTCGCTCGCCATTTCGAGACGGGCAAGGCGGGCCGAGTCTTCTGCAACCGTGAAGCTGACAAGGCCTGAGCCGGCTGCGCTTCGCGCGGCGCGCAATGCAGCGGAGGCACTGCTGAGGGTCAAAGCAGGGGCAACGCAAGAACCGCTGGCGACACCCGTCGCCAGTGTTGCCCTAAGTGCCTCTCCCCCGATTTCGATTGGCTCGGCCGCGACGTGGCTGATCCGCCGCGCCAGGTGTTTTATGGTTCCTTCGGCGCGATTGCCTGCAGCCGCGAGCGCGAAGCGGTCTTCGGCGACGCGGGCAAGAATGACGCCAGAGCCGGCTTCGCGCGCCATGACCAAGGCCAGCGCGCGCATGAAGTCCTCGGCCCCTGCTTCGCCCTGTGCGGCGACGATATCGCGATAGTTTTCGATGCCGATAGCGGCGATCACCACGGAGGCGGGTGCGGGTAGCCGGGCGACGAGGGCATCGAGCGAGTCCAGGAGCCCAAACTGGTTGAGCCGCCCCGTACCCACGTCGCGGCGCGCGACGTCGCAGGCTTCGGTCACGCGCGCTGCACGATTGAGGATGGCACGACGCAACAGGGAGAGGGTGAAGGCCAGCCCGAGTCCAATGACGAAGAGCAGACTCGAGGCCAGCAAGAGCGCGTGAAAGAGCGCGCCATCGCCGGGCCGGCCCGGGGTCCATTCGAGGCGACCGAGGACAGTACCGGAGGGATCGGCGATGGGAACACTGGACGCGGTTTCTGGATTGGCCGGAGCAAGTCTCGGCTCGGGCACGCGCGCGCTTTCCGCGAAGCCCTTGAGCACATCCCCGGACAGGTGCCGTGCGATCCAGAGCACACGCCGCTTATCGCGCGGCACGGCGATGGAGCCGGGCGCGATCTTGTGCACGCTGGTCGCGGCCATGGCGATCAGACCGTCCGGACTTGAGTCGAAGCGGCTGACCACACTCGAGTCGCCGGACTCGGCGATCGCCGCATCGAGGTCAGCAAGGGTGGATACCGCGCCGCTGAAGTAGGACGTAGCGATGCCGGTCAATGCCCCTACTTCATTTTCACCGAACAAAATGTTGCCTTCAGCGTCGGTGAGCAGCACGTCGTTGTAGGTCGTGCCGGCACGTGCCGTGGTACCCCAGGTACCGTCGAGCCAAGCCGGATCGAGCGATACAACAGTGCGCAGATAGGCTTCGTCCCATGCACCCTCGTCGCCGACGGCATCGGCGGTGGCGGAAACAAAGGCATCCAGTGCTCCGCTTATTGCCTGCGCCGTACGGTGATCGTCGAGGCGGTTGATCTCAGTTGCCATCATGATCAGCCCGCCGATGCTGAGCGCGGCGGATGCAATGTAGATGACGATGGCGGGCGCGGCGACAAAGAGCGCGAAAGTCCTGAGCGGCTTGCGGCCGAAAGGTGCGACGCTGCTGGGCGGCAGCGCCGGGCCGGCGTGCCTGCCCGCTCCGGGTTGGCCGTTTGTGAAAGACGCGCGTCCTGCAGCCAATGCTCTCACCCTTCTGGGGATGAGACTAAGTTAGCCTCCCTGACTTAATGCCGACTTAGCGCCGGGGCGGAATTCCGGTGGCAATTCGTGGGATCGACAGGCCTCAGGCGGCTGCAGCCCGGCGGGCCAGCCGCGCACGGATCGAGTCCACATCGGCACGCGGCGTCGCGGCAAAGAGCGACCGCGTATAGGCGTGCTGGGGATTGGCGAAGACGGCATCGCGGCTCCCCTGCTCCACCACTTCGCCCAGATACATCACCATGACGTCGTCGGCGATGTAGCGCACGACGCTGAGGTCATGGCTGATGAAGACATAGGTCAGCTGAAACTCGTCCTGGAGATCGGCGAGGAGGTTGAGGATCTGCGCCTGGACGGACAGATCGAGCGCGCTCACAGGCTCATCGAGCACCAGCAACGAGGGATTGAGCATCAGAGCGCGGGCGATGGCGATGCGCTGGCGCTGGCCGCCCGAGAACATGTGCGGGTAGCGGTTGAAGTGCTCCGGACCAAGGCCGACCTTGCGCAGCATCTCCATGGCGCGGTCGCGGCGCTCGCTGGCCGGCATGCCGGTATTGATGGCCAGCGGTTCGCACAGAACGTCGCCGATCTTCTGGCGTGGGTTGAGTGAACCATAGGGGTTTTGGAACACCATCTGCACCTTGCGGCGGAGGTCCTTGCCGACACCGGTGCGGGCGATCTCGATCTTTTCGCCGTCGATGAACAATTCGCCGGATGTGGGCGGATCGATCAGCGTCAGGATGCGCGCCAGCGTCGATTTGCCGGAACCCGACTCGCCGACGATCGCGAGGGTCTTGCCCTTTTCGACAATGAGGTTGGCGTCCTTGACGGCATGAATGGTGCGGCCCGCGCCAAACAGAGTCGCGCCAACATGATAGTCGCGCGAGACGTGGCGGGTTTCGAGGACGGGACTCATACCGTTACCGCCTCTTTCGAAAAGTCGCCGACGGTTGGCAGCCGGTCGCCGGTGGCGTTCTCTGGCAGCGCGGAGAGCAGGGCGCGGGTGTAGGCGGACTTCGGCGCAGTGAAGAGGGTCAAGACGTCCGACTCCTCCATCTTGTGGCCGCGATATTGGACGACGACGCGATCGGCGGTTTCCGCGACGACGCCGATATTGTGGGTGATCATGATCAGCGCCATGCCCTTTTCGGCCTGGAGGCGCACGAGAAGATCGAGAATCTGTTTCTGCACGGTGACGTCGAGCGCCGTGGTCGGCTCGTCGGCGATGAGCAGTTTGGGATTGCAGGCGATGGCCATGGCGATCATCACGCGCTGGCACTGGCCGCCCGACATCTGGTGCGGGAAAGCGCCGATGCGCTGCGCCGCATCGCGGATGCCGACAAGCTCCAGCAATTCGACGGCGCGATCGCGGCGTTCGCGCCGGCCCATGCCCAGATGAAAGCGCAGCGTCTCTTCGAGCTGAAAGCCGATGGTGAAGCAGGGATTGAGGGACGCCACCGGCTCCTGGAAGATCATGGCGATGTCTTTGCCGATGATGGTCCGGCGCTCGGCGCGCGACATGTTGAGCAGGTCCTTGCCGTCGAACACGATGCGGTCGGCGCTGACCGTAGCGGTGGGGGGAAGCAGGCCCATGACCGCCAGCATCTCGACCGACTTACCTGAGCCGGACTCGCCGACGATGGCGAGGACTTCGCGGATGTCGACGCTGAGATCGATGCCTTCGACGGCCTTGAACAGGCCGACAGAGGTGTCGAATGCGACGGTGAGGTTTTTGATCTCGAGGAGAGGCATCAGCTTCTCTTCAACTTGGGATCGAGCGCATCGCGCAAGCCATCGCCGATGAGGTTGATGGCGAGCACGGTGACGAGGATGCAGAGACCAGGAAAGGTCACGACCCAAGGCGCGCGCTGGATAAACTCCCGGGCGGAGGCGAGCATGGTGCCCCATTCGGGCGTCGGCGGCTGCGCGCCGAGACCGAGAAAGCCCAGCGCAGCGGCGCCTAGAATGGCGTCCGAGAAACAGAGCGTTGCCTGGACAATCAGCGGGGCGAGGCAATTGGGAAGGATCGTCACCACCATCAGGCGGATATGGCTTGCCCCCGCAAGCCGGGCCGAGACCACGTATTCGCGGTTCTTTTCGGCCATCACCGCGCCGCGCGTGAGCCGGGCGAAGAAGGGCAAGAGCGTGATCGCGATGGCGAACATCGCGTTGAACAGGCCGGGGCCCAGAATGGTCACCAGCACCAGTGCGAGGAGCAGATAGGGGAAGGCAAGGATCAGATCCATCACGCGCATGATGACGACGTCGACCCAGCCGCGGAAATAGCCGGCGAGCAGGCCTAGGATGATGCCGCCCGCCAGCGCCAGTACGACGACAACGGCGCCGATCAGAAGCGAGAAACGGGCGCCGTGGATCAGCCGCGAGAGAATGTCGCGGCCAACCGGATCGGTGCCGAGCCAGAATTGCGGCTGGCCTCCGGAAAAAGCCGGCGGCTCCAGGAAGAATTCCTTGTATTGCTCGATCGGATCGTGCGGCGCGATCCATGGCGCGAAGAGCGCGATGAGGACCAGGAGCGAGAAAACAATGAGGCCGAGCACCGCGCCGCGGCTCTGCGAGAAATAGTGCCAGAATTCGCGGAGGGCGGCGAAGCGGGAGGTATTTGCGGCGGCAGAGACGGGCGCGATCTCTGTGGTCATGTCTGCACCCGGATGCGCGGGTTGATGACCGCATAGAGAATATCGACGATGAGGTTCACCGCCATCACCACGAGCGCGATGAGAAGGAGCCCCGACTGCACGACCACATAGTCGCGCTTATAGATGGAATCGACCATCCACTTGCCGATGCCGGGCCATGCAAAAATGGTCTCGGTGAGGATGGCGCCACCAAGCAGCACGCCGACCTGGAGCCCGATGGTGGTGACCACCGGGATCAGCGCGTTGCGCAGCGCGTGAAGGCCGACGACGCGGCTCGGCGAAAGTCCCTTGGCGCGCGCGGTGCGCACATAGTCTTCGCCCATGACTTCGAGCATGGCCGAGCGCGTCTGCCGGGCGAGTACGGCAAGCGGAATAGTGGCGAGCACGATGGTTGGAAGGATGAGGTAGCGCAGGGCAGAGAAGAAGGCCGGCCAATTGCCGTAGAGCAGGCTGTCGATGGTCATGAAGCCGGTGATCGGCTTGAAGAAGAAATTGAGCGCGATGCGGCCCGAGACCGGGGTCCAGCCGAGCGTCGTCGAGAACAGGATGATGAGCAGCAGGCCCCACCAGAAGATCGGCATGGAATAGCCGACAAGGGCGGTGCCCATCAGGCCCTGATCGATCCAGGTGCCGCGGCGCGTGGCGGCCCAGATGCCGACCGGAATGCCCACGACCATGGCGAGGATGATGGCGCAGAGAGAGAGTTCAACGGTCGCTGGGAACAGCGCCATGAACTCGGTCATGAAGGGGCGATGGGTCGAAATCGACTCGCCGAAATCGCCACGCAGGATCTCGCCGATATAGTTGAAATATTGCTGCCAGAGCGGCTTGTCGAAGCCGAACTGGATCTTGAGCTGTTCGTAGCGCTCGGGGGTGACGCCGTGCTGGCCGGCAAGGGCGAGAATGGGGTCGCCCGGCAACAGCCGCACAAAGGAGAAGGCGCAGATGGTGATGCCGATCAATGTCGGTACGACCAGGGCCAGTCGATTGAGGAGGAAGCGAAGCATTGACGCAAAGCAGAGGCGGCGCCTTTCGGGGCGCCGCCTCGCTAACTTGGCTTATTCGGACTTATCGGCGCCGTCGAAGCGGTGCATGCCAAGCGGGTCCTGAACGACGCCCGTGACCTTCTTGTTGGCAACGAAATAGACCTGCGAATGGCCCATCAAGAGCGCCGGCGCGTCGGCGGCGAACACGACCTGAGCCGCTTCGTAGAGCTTGGTGCGCTCAGCCATGTCGGCGGTCTTCTTGGCATCCTGGATGGCCTTCTCGAATTCCTGGTTGCACCAGCTCGAGTAGTTGGACACGCCAATGGCCGAGCAGGAGAACAGGGTCGCGAAGAAATTGTCCGGGTCACCGTTGTCGCCCGACCAGCCGATCTGGAACGCGCCCGGGCGGTCCGGCTTCTTGCCGTCCTCGCGGTACTTGGTCCATTCCTCGGTGATGATATTGGCGGTGACGCCAACCTTGGCCCAATCGGCCTGGATCAGTTCGGCGGCGCGCGCGAAGGACGGGTTGTAGGGACGGACGCGGTCCGAAGCCCACAGGTCGATCGAAGTCACGCCATTGGCCTTGAGGATCTCGGCCGCCTTGGCCGGATCATAGGCGTCGGTCTTCACGGCGGCGTTCCACGACCACATGGTCGGCGGGATCAGGTTCTCGGCCTTAACGGAACCGGCATCCTGGAACAGCGCCTTGAGCAGGGCATCGCGATCGACGGCCATGTTGAGGGCGTGACGCACTTCGGCCTTGTCGAAGGGCGGCTGGGTCACGTTGTAGGACATGTAGCCGATGTTGAGGCCGGCCTGTTCCATGACGTTGAGATCGGCATTGGCCTTGAGCGCCGGCACGTCGGCCGGGTTCGGGTAGGCCATGACGTCGCACTCGCCGGCGAGAACCTTCTGCATGCGGGTGGTGGCGTCGGGGGTGATTGCGAAGATCAGGTCATCGATCTTTTCCTTGCCCTTCCAGTAGTCGGGGAAGGCGGCGAAGCGGATCACCGAGTCGAGCTGGTAGTCGACGAATTGGAACGGTCCGGTGCCGACGGGCTTGGTCGCCATGTCGGCGAGGTTGCCTGACTTTTCGAGCTGGGCGGCATATTCGGCCGAGAAGATCGAAGCGAAGTCCATGCCCAGGTTGGCGATCATCGGCGAGTTGGGCTCGGTGAGGACCAGCTGGACGGTGTAGTCGTCGACCTTCTTCCACTCCTTGGTGAACTTGGGCATGTCCATGCCCACGAAGTAGTCATAGGAGGTGGTCTCGGTATATTTCGCCCAAGGGCTGTTGGCGTCGTTCTGACGGTTGAAGGACCACAGCACGTCATCGGCGTTGAAGTCGCGGGTCGGGGTGAAGTAGTCCGTCGTCTGCCACTTGACGCCATGGCGCAGGTGGAAAGTGTAGGTCAGGCCATCGGCCGAAACGTCCCAGCTCTCGGCGAGACCCGGCTCGATTTCCGTCGAGCCGTGCTTGAATTCGACGAGGCGATTGAAAATCGTGCGCGAGGACGCGTCGAGGTCGTTGCCGCCCGTGGTGGTGGCCGGGTCGAAGTTGGCCGGGGATGCTTCCGAGCAATAGACCAGCGTCTTTGCGTAGGCACTGCCACCCAGCAGCGCAGCGAGGGCCGCGGCGGTCAGCAGGGTTTTCATCAATCTCATGATGGTCGTCTCCCAACAAATATTACCCCGGGCATTGGCGCCCCGGGCTTGGGCGGCACCAAAGCGTGTTTTCCCAAGGGGTGCAAGAAAAGAGTTTGACCGAGTGGTCAAATCCGCATCCGCCGCGAAACTGTTGCGCCGCAGGGCCAAAGCAGGCAAAGCCCGCCTAAGAAGGGAGCCGTTCATGCCATCCGTCGCGACCGTTTCGCTGCTCGTCCGGGACTATGACGAGGCCATCGCCTTCTATTGCCAAAAGCTCGGTTTCGCGCTGGTCGCGGATGCCGATCTTGGCGGCGGCAAGCGCTGGGTTGCGGTGGCGCCAGGCGGTAGCGGTGCGCGCCTCTTGCTCGCCAAAGCGGACGGCGCGGAACAGGCAGCGCATGTGGGCGACCAGACGGGCGGACGTGTTGGGTTCTTCCTCGAGACCGACGACTTCGCGCGCGACCATGCGGCGTTCACGGCCAAAGGCGTGCGATTCCTCGAAGCGCCGCGAGAGGAGCCCTATGGGGCCGTCGCCGTATTCGAGGATCTCTATGGGAACAAATGGGACCTGATCCAGCCCAAGTCCGCGGCAACGTGACCGGGCTTGGCTGTTCACCGTCGTCGTCCTAGTCTTCGTTTCCCAGCCCAGTTCATCCCGGAGATTTGACATGACCAAGCGCCGCCTCGGCCGCAGCGAGCTCTTCATCGAGCCCATGGTGTTCGGCTGCAACGTGCTGGGCTGGACACTGGACGAGGCGGATGCGGGCAAGGTGCTCGACGCATTCCTCGACGGTGGATTCAACGCGTTCGATACCGCGGACACCTACGGCAAGGGTAAGTCGGAAACGATTCTCGGCAACTGGATCAAGGCGCGCGGCAATCGCGACAAGGTGCTGGTGTTCACCAAGGTCGGCTCCGATATGGGCCAGGGGCACCGCGACCTCAGCGCCAGGTGGATCGCCGAGGAAGTCGATGCGTCGCTGAAGCGGCTGCAGACCGACTTTATCGATCTCTATCAGACGCATTGGCCGGACCCGAATACGGCGCAAGAGGAAACGCTCGAGGCGCTCGACAGGACAGTGAAGGCCGGTAAGGTTCGCGTCATCGGCTCGTCCAACCAGGATACGGCACTGCTGACCGAGGCATTGGCGATCTCGAAAGCCAAGGGCTTTGCCCGCTACGAGACCATCCAGAACGAATTCAATCTCTATGACCGCGAAGGGTTTGGCGAGGTGCAGGCAACCTGCGTCAAGGAAGAGGTGAGCGGCATCGGATATTTCAGCCTGGCGCGGGGCTTTCTTGCCGGCAAGTATCGCAGCGCCGCGGATGCGACCAAGAGCCAGCGCGGCAAGAATGTCGTCGACAAGTATCTCAACGAAAAGGGCTTCCGGATTCTCGCAGCGCTCGACGCGGCGGCAAAAAGCAATAACGCGACGCAAGCCGAAGTGGCGCTGGCCTGGATCAATGCGCAGCCGGGCGTCGCGGCGCCGATTGCCTCGGCTACCAGCGTCGAGCAAGCGATGTCACTGATCAAGGGCGCGCGGCTGGTGCTACCGGCCGCTGACCTCGCGGCGCTGACGGAGGCCGGCGGCTAGCCGGTCACGGTGCCGAACACCGCGCCGACGCCATAGGTGACGGCCATAGCGAGGACGCCCCAGAAGGCAACCCGGAGAGCGCCCTTCCAAACCGATGCGCCGCCGGTCTGCGCGCCAAGCGCGCCGAGCACGGCGAGAACGATCAGCGAGACGACGCTGACAGTCAGAACGGTGGCGTTGCCGAAAGTCAGCCAGGCGGCGAGCAATGGCAGCGCGGCGCCGGCTGTGAAGGTCGCGGCCGAGGTGAGCGCGGCCTGAATGGGATTGGCGCTCGACACTTCGGTGATGCCCAATTCGTCGCGGGCGTGCGCACCGAGAGCGTCCTTGGCCATCAACTGCCGGGTGACTTCGGCGGCCGTCTCTGGGGTCAAGCCGCGCTTTTCGTAGATCGCCGTCAGTTCGGCGACTTCTTCGTCCCACTCCTCGGCCTGCTCTTCCTGCTCGTCGCGTGGGGCGGCG
>JBEBGE010000066.1:0-16957 GCA_040081595.1 Devosia sp. | reverse complement strand
CCAGTATGTCCCCCGACCCAGCCGTCCCGAGCGTCGGCGGCGCATTCGAGTTGATTGCCGCGCGTCCGTCAGGCGCGGCAATGACGCTGTCCGAACCTTTGAGAATGACCACGGCACCCGAGAGCGCCGCGGCGGCGCGGGCGCGATCGAGCTTGGAGCCGGGAAGATCGGGGAACAGCCGCTCGAACTCACCTTCATGTGGCGTCAGCACCACCGGGCGTTCAGGCCGCGCCTTGATCGGTGCAAAAAGTGTCCGCGGATCGGGCTTGAACACCGTCAGCGCATCGGCATCGAGCACCATTGCCGGCGACAGCCCCAGTGCGTGAACCGCCATGGCGCGCGTCTCATCCGACACTCCGGTTGCAGGACCAATGACGACACAATGATGCCGGCTGGTCCCCAGCACCTGCTCGAATGCCGCGGGCGTCGCCGCCTCCTTGAGCATGATGGCCGACAGATGCGCCGCGTGAACGAGGAGCGCCTCCCGACTACCAACCAACGATACCAGTCCTGCCCCGCTTCGCAGGGCGGCCCGCGCCGCGAGCCGCGAGGCGCCGGTCCGCAGTTCCGGGCCCGAAACCACGAGGCAATGGCCGCGCGTGTACTTGTGCGCATCGCCTGAAACCGCCGGAAGGGCCCAGAGAGACGGCCCATTCTCGGAGGTCTTTGCCGCAATCTCGCCCAGCACCGAGTCCGGAATTCCGATATCGCCGACCACCAGTTCGCCGCAGCGATGCCGTCCCGGCAACAGCAAGTGCCCGGGCTTCTTGCGGAAGAAGGTAACGGTCAGATCGGCCTTGATCGCGACGCCGCGAACCGCGCCGCTGGCGCCGTCGATGCCGCTCGGAACGTCGATGGCAACGATTGGAATCCCGCTCGCATTGGCCGTCGCGATCAGTGCCGCCGCTTCCCCCACTACGTCCCGGTCGAGACCCGCCCCGAAAAGCGCGTCGATGATCAGTTCCGCGCGATCGAGCTCGGCGGGACCCGTCTCGCCCCACCGCTCCGCATTGACCGCGGCATCGCCCTTGAGCTTCGCGCGGTCGCCGGCAAGGGTCACGGCAACGTCCCACCCCGCGTCGCGCAAGCGCCGCGCGACGACGAAACCGTCGCCGCCATTGTTCCCCGGCCCGCACAGGACCAACAGCGGCCGCTTGCGGTAGCGGCGAAGGATTTCCGTGGTGACGGCCCTGCCTGCATTCTCCATCAAGGTCAGCGACGGGACACCGCCGGCAATCGCCAGCGCATCGGCGCGGTACATTTCGGTGGGGGTTAGGAGTTCGTGCATTGCCGAGTTCTAGCACAAACCCCTCGGCCGTCATGGCCGGGCTTGACCCGGCCACCCGGCAGAACCTTCAGAAAGTAACTGGAATATCGCTGCGTCCCCGGGTCAAGTCCGGGGATGACGACTGAGATAACGGTGGAAAAGGAAAGGCCGCCCGAAGGCGGCCTTTGAAACTCGCGGCACCCCCACCCTTAGTGGTGATGCTCTTCCGGGACCTCATCGCCGTCGTCCTGGATGATTTTGGCGAGGTCTTCGCGGGTCATCTTCTTGTCGGTCTGGACGGCGAGTTCGGCGACGAAATCCACCACCTTGTTCTCGAACACCGGAGCGCGGAGCGAGGCGAGCGCCTGCTGGTTCTTGCGGTAATAGTCGTAAACCTGCTGTTCCTGCCCGGGGAAGCGGCGGACCTCGGCGATCAGCGCCTGCTGGTGCTCGTCCTCGGTCACCTCGACCTTGTTGCGATTGCCGATCTCGGCGACTACCAGGCCAAGCCGCACACGGCGCTCGGCGATCTTGCGATACTGCTCCTGCGCCTCGGCTTCGGTTGTGCCCTCGTCTTCGAACGAGCGGCCATGATGCTCGATCTCGTGCTTGACGCGTTCCCAGATGGTGTTGAACTCAGCATCCACCAAGTCGCCCGGCACCATGAACCTATGGCCCTCGTCCAGCGCATCGAGGATCTGACGCTTGATGGCCTGCCGGCTCATCGAGGCGAGCGCCGAACCCATCTGAGCGCGAACTGCTTCGCGCAGCGCGGGAAGATCGTCGACGCCCAGCGTCTTGGCAAAATCGTCATTGAGCTCGCCGGCCCGCGGCGCATCGATATGCAGAATGGTCACGTCGAAGGTGGCTTTCTTGCCCTGCAGATCTTCCTGCTGGTAGTCCTTGGGGAAGGTCACCTCGATCGAGCGGGTCTCGCCCTTCTTCATGCCGATCAGTTGCTCTTCAAAGCCGGGGATGAACTCGCCCGCACCGACCGTCACGTGCGCATGGTCGGAACTGCCGCCGGGGAAGGTCTTGCCCTTGATCTTGCCGACAAAGCTGATGCCCAGATTGTCGTCTATCTCGACGACCCCATCCTCGCCCTTCTGCTCGTAGCCGCGGTTGGTGCGGAATACGCGAGCCATTTCCTTGTCGACGTCGGCTTCGGAGATATCGACCACCGGTCGGTCGAGCTTGATCGACTTGAAGTCCATGACTTCGACTGCCGGCAGCACTTCGTAGCTCACCTCGAAGGCGAGATCGGAATCCCCGTCCAGCACCTTGTTGAGCGCTGCCTGGTCTTCCGGCAGGTCGACCTTGGGCTGCGTCGCGGCGCGCTCGGAGCGGCTGGTCAGCGCATCGCCGACCGTGGCATTGATCGCGTCCTGCATGACTTCGGCCATCGCCGACTTGCCATAGACCTTCTTGAGGTAGGTCGCGGGCACCTTGCCAGGGCGGAACCCCTTGATATTTGCACGATCCTTGAGTTCGCCGAGCCGGGCCTCGAGCCTGGTGTTGAGGTCGCTCTTGGGGATGACCACGTTCAGCTTGCGCTTCAGGCCTTCATTGAGGGTCTCGGTGACCTGCATCTTCTCGTCCATCCAATTGAAATCGTTGGGACCAGGGCGGCTGCGTCGCTCGTGTGGCTGGTGCGGGTGAGAGGACTCGAACCTCCATGCCTTTCGGCGCTGGAACCTAAATCCAGTGCGTCTACCAGTTCCGCCACACCCGCGAACCACCCCTCGGCCGGGCTGGGGTGCGAGATATATGAACTGTGCCGGCCAGTCAAAGCCCCGGCTCACGATTTGCGGGGGAGGACGAAGTCCGTCGCGATCAGCCCATTGCGAACCGCCTAAACCAAGGCCATTGGAGCCTATCCGGATGGTGCCGATGGCCACGCTTACGATCGATCACGAGGTGCCGCGACGATCCCGTCGACCGGATCGGCGTTCAATCCCGAACGACTTCCGGCGTCATTGCTCCGCTCGGTTGCCGCCGAACCGGGCAGACCTTTGCACTTCGGCGAATATTCTGCACAATAGCGCGGCAATCTGCACAATTAGGAAGCACCCGCCTGCGCGAACGCTAAGTTATTTCCTGAGCTTTCGCCGGCAACGATTTGAATCCTCATAGGGTTTTCGTCACCCTGGACGCTGGCATAGTCCGTGCTTCCTGATGGGCGATACCCGCAAGGGCGAAGTGGAGGCCTGTATGAAGAAAATCGAGGCGATCGTTAAGCCGTTCAAGCTCGACGAAGTCAAAGAGGCACTCCAGGAAGTCGGCCTGCAGGGCATTACTGTCACCGAAGCCAAGGGTTTCGGCCGGCAGAAGGGCCATACCGAACTTTATCGCGGCGCCGAATATGTCGTCGATTTCCTGCCCAAGGTGAAAGTCGAGGTGGTGTGCCCCGACGACCTGGCGGAAAAAGCCATCGAGGCCATCCGCAGTGCCGCCCAGACCGGCCGCATCGGCGACGGCAAGATTTTCGTCTATTCGATCGAACAGGCGATCCGCATCCGCACCGGCGAATTCGGCGACGAGGCGCTTTAGCGCGCCCGCTCCACAACCAGAAAACGTTTGATTATCAACGGGGACCACAGATGACGACTGGCAAGGACATTCTCAAGAAGATCAAGGACGAGAACATCAAATACGTCGATCTTCGCTTCACCGACATGCGCGGCAAGCTGCAGCATGTGACGTTCGATCAGACCATGATCGACGAGGACATCTTCGAAGAAGGCACGATGTTCGACGGCTCGTCCATCGCCGGCTGGAAGGCCATCAACGAGTCGGACATGGTGCTGATGCCCGATCCGGATTCCGCCTATATGGATCCGTTCTTCGGCGCCTCGACCCTCGCCATCAATTGCGACGTGCTCGAGCCCCTCACCTACCAGCCCTATTCACGCGATCCGCGCACGACGGCAAAGAAGGCCGAGGCTTATGTGAAGACGCTGGGCATCGGCGACAGCGTCTATTTCGGGCCGGAACCTGAATTCTTCATCTTCGACGATGTCCGCTACTCGAACACGACTTACAAGGTCGGCTTCGAAGTCGACTCGTCCGAACTGCCCTCCAACAACGACACCGCCTACGAGCAGGGCAATCACGGCCACCATATTGGTCTCAAGAAGGGTTATTTCCCGGTGCCGCCGCTCGACAGCGCCCAGGACATGCGCGGCGAGATGCTCGCCGCGATGGGCGCCATGGGTGTGCCGATCGAAAAGCACCACCATGAAGTGGCCTCGGCCCAGCACGAACTGGGAATCAAGTTCTGCCCGATCATCAAGGCGGCGGACTCGGTCCAGATCTACAAGTACGTGATCCAGCAGGTCGCCCATGCCTACGGCAAGACCGTGACCTTCATGCCCAAGCCCGTCTATGGCGACAACGGCTCGGGCATGCATTGCCACCAGTCGATCTGGAAGGACGGCAAGCCGCTCTTTGCCGGTGACCAGTATGCGGGCCTGTCGATGGACGCGCTCTACTACATCGGCGGCATCATCAAGCACGCAAAGTCCATCAACGCCTTCACCAACCCGACCACCAACTCCTATAAGCGCCTGGTCCCCGGCTTCGAGGCTCCCGTGTTGCTCGCGTACTCGGCGCGCAACCGCTCGGCCTCCTGCCGTATCCCCTTCGGCCAGTCGCCCAAGGCCAAGCGCGTCGAGGTTCGCTTCCCCGATCCGCTGGCGAACCCCTATCTCGGCTTTGCCGCCATGCTGATGGCCGGCCTCGACGGCATCAAGAACAAGATCCATCCGGGCGAGCCGATGGACAAGGATCTCTACGACCTGCCGCCTGAAGAGCTGAAGCAGATCCCGACCGTCTGCGGTTCCCTCCGTGAAGCGCTCGAAAGCCTCGACAAGGACCGCGAGTATCTCAAAGCCGGCGGCGTCTTCGTCGACGACCAGATCGATGCCTATATCGAGCTCAAGATGACAGAAGTGATCAAGTTCGAGCACACCCCGCACCCGGTCGAATACGAGATGTACTACTCGGCCTGATTCGGCTTGGACGACCAATTGCGAAGGGCCCCGCTTGGGGCCCTTTTGCTTTAGCGGCGCGACGACGACTGCCGCCGCCGGCCGAACCATTTGTCGATTTCCGTGACCAGGACGACACTGGCGGCAATCGCGAGCAGCACCAGCCACTCGACCAGCGAGACCGGGCTGAGGGCGAGCGTGTCGCTCAGCCAGGGCACGTACATCGCGGCGATCTGCAGCCCTTGGGAGCCCACGATGGCCAGGATGAGGAAGAGATTGCCGAACACCGGCGACCGCAGCGCCGAGTGGCGCTCCGAACGGCTGTTGAGGGTCTGGAAATTCTCGAACAGTACGAAGAGCAGCAGCACGATATTGCGCGACGCCTCGACGGCCCAGCCCTGCTGCAGCAGCGCCCAATAGACCGCAAAACTGCCGCCACCGATGACCAGAGTCGAGATGAGGATGCGGCGGATCATCACCGCATCGAGGATCGGCTCTTTCGGCCGGCGCGGCGGAAAGCTCAGTTCGTCCCCTTCGGCCCTCTCCGTCGCGAGCGCCACATCCTGGATGCCGTTGGTCACAAGGTTGAGCCAGAGCAGTTGCAGCGGCAGCAGCGGCATTGGCAGCCCGAGCGGAATGGCGAGGAGGAACAAAAACACCTCCGCCGCGCCCGTCGAAACCAGCATGAAGACGATCTTTCTGATGTTGGCGTACGCAACGCGTCCCTCTTCGATGCCTTTGACGATCGAGGCGAAATTGTCGTCGGTCAGAATGATGTCCGCACTCTCCTTGGCGACTTCGGTGCCGCGGCGCCCCATCGCCACCCCGACATGGGCGTGGCGCAGTGCCGGCGCGTCATTGACCCCATCGCCCGTGACCGCGACGAAATGGCCGCCGCGCGCCAGCGAGGAGACGATCGCCAGCTTCTGCTCGGGCTCGACCCGCGCATAGAGCCGCGCCTTCGCCGTCAGCTGGTCCAGCGCCGCCTCGCTCATTGCCTCGGCCCGCCGGATGTCGTCGCCGGTCGCGACCTGGTCCAGTCCGATCGCCAATCCCGCATCACCGGCAATGGCAAGGGCGGTGCCGGCGTCGTCGCCGGTGATCATGGCGACCTCGATACCGGCGCGGCGGCAGTCGCGGATCGCCGCCGGCACTTCTGGCCTGATGGGGTCCTGCATCCCGGCCAGCCCCAGGAAATTGAGCTTCACCAGGTGCCCATGCTTGAGTACGCCGCTATGGGACGTCGAGAGCTCGCCTGCCGCAAAGGCAAGGACGCGCAGCCCCCGCGCCGCGAGTTCATCCTTCTGGCGGAGCAACGCCGTGCGGTCGATCGGCGCGGCAAGGCCTCCCCGGTCCATCCGGTCGCACATCTCGATCAGCGTCTCGGGCGCGCCTTTGACGAAGATATCGACGTGTCCGTCCGCCTGATGCAGCGAGGCCGCGTAACGAAGGTCGGGTTCATAAGGAATTCGGCTCAGCAGAGGATGCTCGGCGCGCATATCGCCATGCAGCAGCCCGCCTTTGCGCGCCGCCGACAGCAGCGCCACGTCCACCGTATCGCCGCGGCCCTGCCACCCGTCGGCATCCTTAAGCAGGTCCGCTTCATTGGGTAGCGCCGCGGCCCTTAGCAATGCCGCCGCCCTCAGCCTCCCATCCTCCTCGCTCCCATCCGGCGCAAGGATCGTGCAGGCATCCAGATCGGTCCCGGCCTCGCAGACCAGCCGCGTCCCATCCGGAAGCAGGATGTCGGTCACTGTGAGCTCGTTGAGGGTGAGCGTTCCCGTCTTGTCGGTCGCGATCAGCGTGCACGATCCGAGCGCCTCGACGGCCGTCATATTGCGAACAATGACCTGCGATTTCGCCATCCGGCGCATGCTGACGGCGAGCGCGATCGATATAGCGACAGGAAGTCCCTCGGGGATGGCGCTGACGGCCAGTCCGACCGACAGGAGGATCAGTTCGGCAAAGCCAATTCCCCGCAGCAACCCGGCCGCGAGCAGCAGCACGATGGCAACGCCCACCGAAAGTGCGATGGCGCGCGAGAAGCGCTCCATCCTGATCAGCAACGGTGCCTTGGCGGTGGAGTCCTGCCCGAGCGCCGAGGCGATCCTCCCCAGTTTCGTCCGTGGGCCTGTCTCGATGACGCGCCCATCGCCGCGTCCGCGCGTCACGACGCTGCCGGCAAACGCAAAGCCAATCCGCTCGGCCTCCTGGCCGCCCGCCACCGCTACCCGCTTGTGGATCGGCCGCGACTCCCCAGTCAGGAGCGACTCGTCCGTATGCAGGTCGCTGGTCTGAACGAGTTCCAGATCGGCGGGCACGCGCTGGCCCGCATCGAGCCGCACCAGATCGCCCGGCACGAGGTCGCGCGCATCGATCTCGCGCACCGCGCCGTCACGGATCACGGTCGCGAGTGGCTCTTCGAGCTTGCGCAGTGCCGCAGCGGCGCGGTTGGCCGAATATTCCTGGGCTGTGCCGATCATGCCATTGGCGAGCAGCACAACGCCGATGAAAATCCCGGCCTTGAGATCGCCCAGCGCCAGCGACATTCCGGCGGCAGCGAGCAGAATGTAGATGAGCGGGCTGAGGAACTGCTTGAGGAACACCGTAAGGATTGACGCGGGCCGGGGCTGCGGCAGCGCATTCGGACCCAAGCGCTGAAGCCGGAGCTGCACTTCGGCAGTGGAGAGGCCGCTGCCCCCGGTCAGCCCATTCGGATTGTCGGCTTCGGGCAAATCTGACGGTGTCGGAGGCATCGGAGGTCCATCTTGGCAGCGTTTCACGCTGCCAGCCACCCATGCTTATGCCGTTGACCTGGCTCAACCCCCGGACATCACGCCTCGCGCCCATTGCGCCTTATGCTTTGGCGGCTGCCCGCTCGCGCGCCTTGGCTGCCGCCGCCTCGGCGAGGGCAAGCGCATCGGCTACCCCGGCGCCTCTTTCACCATCGAGAGTGGTGAGCAGAGCCTCGACTTTGCCCGGCTCCTGAGGCTGCACGAACTGCACCGCAAAGCCCAGTTCGAGGCTCCTGACCACCCGGCCGAGGATCGCACCCACGGCGACGGGCGTTCCCGCCTCGACCACGATATCGGCCGAAACCGCAACGCCGGAGGCTGACACGTCGATCACGAAGCACTCGAGCTTGCGCCCGCCCGACAACACCAGCATCGACTTCGACTGCCGCGGAACCCACCGCTTATGGGTGCGCAGGTCCGCCAGCGCCTTGAACCGCTTCTGCTTGAGATAATCGATCCGGGAGGCGAGCGTGGCGATATCGACCCAGTTGGGATCGATTTCGGCGACAAAGCCATCATCCAGCGCCCGCGAGATATTGGCCCTGAGGATCCCCAGCTCGTCGAAGCGCAACGCGAGCCGCTCGCCGACGCCGCCGGGGACCGGGGCGAACAGAAAAGCCCGCTGCGGCGAGATCGACCGCGCCCGGCAGGCGAAGACCTTGACGCGGCCGTCGGTGCTCTCCTCGCGGCTGGAGAGCGTGTAGCGCCCGGCGAGGTCGCCAATATAGGTGACGTTGGTGTCGCTCAGACGCGAAACCGCCGCTGCGGAAACTGCAGCTGACATGACAATATCTCGATCAAAGTATTACGCACCGGTGAGCTTGCCACCGATTGGATAAAAGTCCGTTGCCGCCGGCTCAGCCTCTCCGCCAGCGAGGCTTCCGGCATAGTCGCGTCCTGGTGGTCCCGTCACGTGCCTTGATCTACCTCAAGAAATGTGGGCGCCGGCGCTGCCCTAGTTGTCCTCGTCAAACCGGAGAGCCTGAATGAGCGACGATCCTAATGGCAGAAGTCCCGTGCGCGAGCGGCCCGAAGGTGCTGAGCAAGCATCCTCAAGCCAGGAGCCCGCGACCGGCACCACCCCAAGTGTCGATGGCGCTGCCGCGATCATGACCGCCGTCCACGATTTGCAGCCCGCGCCGGCGCTTTCGGAGCACGGGACGCCGCCGCTCGACGCCTTGCGGCACGATCCGGCCGCGATCCGGCGCAGCTTTGAAACCGGCGAATATCCATACAAGACCCGGATCAGCGAAAAGACCTATCTCGAGCACGTCCTGCCGCTGCAGGTCGAACTGCTCAAATTGCAGACTTGGGTGAAGACCAACCAGCAGAAGGTCGTGATCCTCTTTGAAGGCCGCGATGCCGCCGGCAAGGGCGGCACCATCAAGCGCTTCATGGAGCACCTCAACCCGCGCGGCGCGCGCGTAATAGCGCTCGAGAAGCCCACCGACAATGAGCGTTCCCAGTGGTATTTCCAGCGCTATATCGGGCAATTGCCGATGGGGGGCGAGATCGTGATGTTCGATCGCTCCTGGTACAACCGCGCCGGCGTCGAACGCGTCATGGGCTTCTGCACGCCCCAAGACTATCTCGAGTTCATGCGCGAGACCCCCGAGATCGAGCGCATGCTCGTCCGCTCAGGCATCAGGCTCTTCAAGTTCTGGTTTTCTGTGACCCGTGAAGAGCAGCTCCGCAGGTTCCGCGCACGCGAAACCGATCCCCTCAAGCAGTGGAAATTGTCGCCGATCGACCGTGCTTCGCTCGATAAGTGGGACGAGTACACCGAGGCCAAGGAGGCGATGTTCTTTTATACCGACACAGCCGATGCGCCCTGGACCATCATCAAATCGGACGACAAGCGGCGCGCGCGCCTGAATGCCATGCAGTATCTGCTGTCATCGATCCCATATCCGGACCGCGACCCCCACGTCGTGCATGGTCCGGATCCGCTGATCGTGGGATCATCCTCGGCTGTGCTTGGACAGGATGCAACTCTGTTCGGTCGGACGGTTCACCCGGAGATGAAGCGCGGCAGCTAATGTGCGGACCGGCCAGTCAGTGCCCGAGGAATACCGAAAGGTATTCCACCGCATTCAAGCCGAGATGTGCGGCGAACGGGGCGATCAGGTTTCGACGCGCGAGGCGGAGCGTTATGAACAGTCCCCCCGCGACGCCCCCGACCAGCAACATGTACCAGATGCCGCCTGCCCAATGGAGCAGGCCAAAGGCCACGCAAACGATCAACGCGGTGGGCAGCGCGCCATAACGCAGCAGAAGCCTGCTGGTCGCCCAGCCCCGGTAGATCCACTCTTCCACGAACGGGGCAAGCAGGACATCGCCGATGAAGAACGGGACAAGCGAGGCGCCAACGGTGGGCAGCACTGACCCTGCCGGCACATAGTCGCCGAGATTCGCCTGGAGCCAGGTAAGCGCGGGAGCCAGAACGAGGACATAAGCGAAGCCGAGCCCGATGCCCCAGGCGGCGCCCACCAGTGCCTCGATCCATGCCGTTTTGTCCCGAGGCAGCTTCCAGCCAAGGTCTCGCGAACCGCGCGACAAAATCACGACCAACCCAAGCAGCAAAATCTGGGTTACGACGAGTATCCAGGGTGCGGCCGTCTGCGTCAGCACCGCGATCTGTTCCGGAGCAGCACCCTGGCTGCCAAAGTAGAAGGCGAACGCGACGGTCGCGATTAGAAAGAGGATCGGCGGAATCGCGAGTACACCGAACACTGTCAGCGCGTTCGGGTTGCTCTCGGGATGGGTGTCGGTCGGCATCTCATTCACCTGCATGTGGAAAGGCGCTCACCGATCCCAAGGCAATGCTACGATCCGATGACGATGGGTTAGCTCGGCATCCCCATGCGGGACGCAGCAATGGATTTCTCGAGATTTGTCCGTAGCGTCATCATGCCCTCGAGCAGCACCAGGTCCTGAAGTTCGAGGAACCTCACGGCAAAGCCGCCCTCGAAATGGCGAACCACCCGGCCCGGAACTGAGCCGATGGCGACAAGATTGCCGAGCGGCGGCTGGATGCCCGCTTCCACTGCCGTACCTGACTGCGACATGTCGATGATCCGGCAATCGGCGGTCTCGCCGGCCCCGAGGATGATCTTGGCGCGAGCATCGCGGGGCATTACCCGCTTGTGCTGGCGCTTGTCTTCGGCGCGGCCGCGGCTCTTCTGCTTGAGCCAGTCGATGCGGGCGCCGACGTCTTCGACACCCTCCTCGCGATCCAGCGCGACGATGAACCCTTCCTTGAGGCTGCGTTCGACGACGCCGCGCCGGATGCCGATCATGTCGAACCGCATCACCACACGCTCGCCCACTACACTTGGGACATCTGCGGTCACCACCGCGCGCGTCGTCGATACGCTCCGTGCGCGGCAGGGCATCGCCTGGGTGTCCCCCGCCTCGTCCCTGCGGTCGGCGAAGACGAAACTGCCCGTGACATCGCCGATAAAGCGCGCCTCCGCACTCCTGTTCGGCTTTTGAACGCTGGCAGCTTCACCCATTGCAAGCGCCCCCAAACGCCTGTGACTACGGGAAAGACACTAGTTGGCCTTTCTGAATCAATCCTTAGGCCGGGCCGGGAAGCTCCGGACTTTCGGCCATCGAGCGAAAGAATGGCTCCGGCCCCTCGGTCTCGACAAGCTTGCCCCGCACAATCTCGAAGAACCGCGTGCCGATGGCTTTGACGAAGCTGCGGTCGTGCGAAACCAGCACGCAGCTGGCTTCGTGATAGAGGATTTCCTCCTCGAGCCGCTCCTGGCCGGCAATGTCGACATGGTTGGTCGGCTCGTCCATCAGGTAGAAACTGGGCTCGGTCAGCCGAAGCGCCAACAGGCCCAGCCGGGCGCGCTGGCCGAAGCTGAGTCCAGTGATCGGCTTGTCCTGCATTTCGATGGCAAACCCCGCCGCGGCCAGCAGCGCCTTGGTCCGCTGGTCGCCGAGCCGGAACCCGCCGATGAAATCGAAGGGCGATCCGCTCCTCGGCAGTTGCGACATCTCCTGGTCGGTATAGCCGAGCCTGACCGAGGGGCTGACCCGGATGCCGGGTACCGAATCCGGTTTGGTCATCGCCCGCCGCAACGCTTGCATGAACTGCGACTTGCCGGCCCCGTTCCGGCCCAGAACCACAATGCGGTCGCCCTGGAACAGATGCAGCTTGCCGATGCTGAACAGCGGCAACCCGGGCGGGGTCCTGACCACCAAATTCTCTATGGCCACCAGCACCTTGGCATGAGTGCCCGAATTGGCGAGCCTGATCTCGCCGTTCCGCTCCTTGTGGAGGTCCAGCGCCGCATTCTCGATCTTGGCGGCGCGCTCGCGCAATTGCTTGGACTTGATCGTCAGCAGGTCGCTGCCCGAGTTGATGCCGATATTGGTGAGCTTGGCCGCTTGCCTCCTCAGTTGCTGCGCTTCCTTGAGGTCGCGTTCCTGCTGCCTCTGGGCCGCGAGATCGGCCTCTTCGAGCGCCGCGCGGGCGTGGCTGTAGGGTACCGCGAAGTAATGCGAGACCCCCGGCCTCAGGAACAGAGTCCGGTTCGTTGTGGCATCGAGGAAGCCGCGGTCATGGCTGGCGATCACCACCGGCATGCCGCGCGCCTCAGCATTGAGCCAGCGCTCGAGCTGGAACACCTTACCGAGGTCGAGGTGGTTAGTGGGCTCGTCGAGCAGCAGCGCGTCGGGCTGGTTCACCCAGACCCGCGCCAGCAGCATCAGCCGCTGCCAGCCGCCGCTGAGCCTTGTAACTTCCCGTGCCCGCATGTCTTCTGGTGCCTCGAGGCCATCGAGCACCACCTCGACCCGCCAGCTATCGCTGTCGCGCTCTTCGGCGGGCAAAGCCTCGAGCACCGCGTCGCGAAAGCTCAACCCGCCGAGCGCTGGCGGCACGTCCTGCTCAACAAATCCCACCCTCAGCCCGCGCGAGTGGACGATCTCGCCGGTGCTGGGCTCAATGCGGCCGGCGAGTGAGCGCAATAGCGTCGTCTTGCCGCCGCCATTGGCGGCAATGAGGCCGACGCGGTCCCCCGCGCCAAACGTGAGCGTAAGGTCGGAATAGAGTTGTGTCGTCGCGGAATGGCCGACGGACTTGAGGCTGATCGATCCCATTTTTTGAAGTCTCTGGTCTGGCGCCCTGGCGCATGTGCCTGAAAACGGCGCGCAGTTCGCGCGCCACGAAGGGCAGACCAGATCTGGGAGACGAAAATGACGCCGGAACCCGTTCGGTCAGCCCTGCAACGAAAGCTGCAGGGCGAGAACAGGGCCACGCGAGCGGTGGGTGTCGGGACGCAAAATCATGCCGCCTCCTTAGCGCCGGTGTTTTCGCATGGCAATGCGATCAGACGATGAGAAAGATGAGAGCAAGTCCGCCCACCAGGGCGGCTCGGGGCGCAGCGAGATGGGCAAGCCGGTACGCAAAACCGGAAAATCCGGCCTGCAGCCACCTCGGACGCAGATACTGATTGGCGGGCGTCGACACAGACGAAACACGCAATGCCGACGCGGCGCGCATACGGCTACTCCACACAAAAACCGTATGGGCAGAAGCTAACATCGGCCGCTTAAGGAAGTGCTTCCAATAAGCGAATCAATGGTTAAGCGGCTGCCCCAGTTTGAGCCGGTGGTCCTGAACCCGGCCGTCGGGAGAAGAAAAACCCGGCCCGGCAGGTGCCGGACCGGGTTCAGCGAGGCGGCTTTTCGGCCTTAGAACGTTAGCGTGATCGAGAAGCCGTTCTGGGTGTTCTGGTTGTGCAGCTTCTTGATTTTGTCGACCTTGCCCGTGCAGCGGTCGACGCGCATCTCGTACCAGGTGCCGTAATAGCGGGCGACGGCGACGACCTTGCGCGAATTGAGCTTCTTGACGATGTCGATTTTGCGGAAGCCGTGGTTGTAGAGCTGCGCTTTGATCTGGCCGTTGGTCAGGCAATAGTTGAGGAAGTTGTTGCCAAACTGCAGCGTGATGTTGCCGCCCGACTGGACGCTGTTGCCCAGCTGCAAGGTGAAGCTCGAAGTCGGGGCCGCCTGAGCGGGAAAGGCCGTGAAGGCCGAGGCGCCGAGGGCAATCGCGACAACCGCCGCCCGGGTCGAAGTCTTGAAGGTTCGCAGCATATCCATTTGTCGTCTCCTAAGGGGTTCGCTTCTGGGAGGGGAAGCGTTGGAGCGACACTTGCGGCCCGCCGATTGAACCCTGTTGCAACCCGCTGTTCATTTTCGGTTCAGAAAGCCAACGCCGGGGGCCGCATGGCGCGGCTCAAGGGGTCGTTGATGGCCCCATCTATGGGCCTTTAAGCCTGAAAGCTCTCAAAACCGGGCATTCAGGAGCCGTTCACGCAAGGGTGAACGGCCGTGAACGCCGCACCGGACCGCCACGCGATTCAGGAGACTGTGCTAGAAACTGCAATCCCCGATTCGTCTGAGATTCCAACGCTCCATGGCCCGCCGCACCGAAGCATCCGCCGCCGACATGTTCGCCGATCTGACGCCGCGTAAGGCCGAAACCCAGGCCGCGCTGCCCAGGGCCAAGTCCGGCGATTACACCGCGGACGATATCGAGTTCCTCGAGGGCCTCGAGCCGGTGCGGCGTCGCCCCGGCATGTATATCGGCGGCACCGATTCAAATGCGCTGCACCACCTGTTTGCCGAAGTGATCGACAATTCGATGGACGAGGCGATCGGCGGCCATGCCACCCGGATCGAAGTCAACTTCGATGCCCAGGGCTACGTCACTGTCATCGACAATGGCCGCGGCATTCCGGTCGAGCCGCACCCAAAGATGCCCAAGCTCTCGACCCTCGAACTCGTGCTGACCAAGCTCCACGCCGGCGGCAAGTTCGACGGCAAGGCCTATGAGACCTCGGGGGGCCTCCACGGCGTTGGCGTCTCGGTGGTCAATGCGCTTTCCGACGACATGACCGTCGAAGTCATCCGCGACCAGATCCTCTATCGGCAGTCCTATTCGCGCGGCCTGCCGATCAGCAAGGTCGTGCCCGTCGGCAAGGTCCAGAACCGCCGCGGCACCAGTACGCGTTTCCACCCCGACCCGCAGATCTTTGGCGGCAAGGCCGAGTTCTCGGCGGCGCGTCTGTTCAAGATGACCCGCGCCAAGGCCTATCTCTTCGGCGGAGTCGAAATCCGCTGGAGCTGCGACGAGAGCCTCGCCAGCGCCGACGTCCCCGCCAAGGCGAGCTTTCACTTTCCCGGTGGTCTGCGCGACTTCCTCGCCTCGCGCATCGAGGGCGAACAGCGCATCGTCGATGACATCTTTTCCGGCATTTCCGGCAAGCCCGGCAGCCACGGCGCGGTCGAATGGGCCGTCAGCTGGAACCTCGCCGACGGATTCCTCAATTCCTACTGCAACACCATCCCGACGGCCGAGGGCGGCACCCACGAGCAGGGTCTCCGCACGGCGCTGCTGCGTGGCATCCGCGCCTATGGCGAATTGAAGGGCGACAAGCGTGCGGCCCAGCTTACCGCCGAGGACGTGCTGGTCCAATGTTCCGCCATGCTCTCGGTCTTTGTGCGCGAACCCGAATTCGTCGGCCAGACCAAAGACCGGCTGAGCTCGCCCGAAGCGACCCGCATCGTCGATACGGCGCTGCGCGACGCCTTCGACCATTGGCTAACCGCTTCGCCCACCCAGGCCAACAAGCTGCTCGAATGGACCATCGAGCGTGCCGAGGAGCGTCTGCGGCGCAAGAAGGAAAAGGAGATCGACCGGCAATCGGCGACCCGCAAGCTCCGCCTCCCCGGCAAGCTTGCCGATTGCACCCAGTCTGCCGCCCAGGGCGCTGAGATCTTCATCGTCGAAGGCGACAGCGCCGGCGGCAGCGCCAAATCGGCCCGCGACCGGGCCAGCCAGGCGATATTGCCGCTGCGCGGCAAGGTGCTCAACGTCGCCGGCGCCACTCGCGAAAAACTCGCCGCCAACCAGCAGATCGCCGATCTCATCCAGGCGCTCGGCTGCGGCACCCGCGATCGCTACCGCGAAGACGATCTGCGCTACGACAAGATCATCCTGATGACCGACGCCGACGTCGACGGCGCCCACATCGCTTCGCTGCTGATGACCTTTTTCTTCCAGGAGATGCCCCAGCTCATCGACGACGGGCACCTCTACCTCGCCATGCCGCCACTGTTCCGCATGACACATGGCGGCAAGGTCGCCTACGCCATGAACGACGCCCATCGCGACGCGCTGCTGGAAAGCGAATTCAAGGGCAAGAAGCCCGACATCACCCGCTTCAAGGGACTGGGCGAAATGCCCTATACCCACCTGCGCGAGACCACGATGGACAAGAAGACCCGGACCCTGCTGCAGGTGAAAGTGCTGCAGGACCGTGACGACACCAAGTCGTCCGTCGACCGGCTGATGGGTTCAAAGCCCGAAGCGCGCTTCGACTTCATCCAGGAGAACGCGCGGTTCGTGACCGACCTTGACATCTAGCAGACATGCGCCCGCATTAAGGAAACCCTAGGGAATCGCGTTGACTCGCAAGGGGTTTCCACTATGTTCCGGCCGCGTCAGGAACCACTCCGTAGCCCGCAGTCCAACCATGTGCTGCCCGCCGGCTCCTCCCCACCCCTAGAGTGGACTAAAACATTGCCAGAAGACTTTCATGGGCTTGGGCTCAGCGCCAAGGTGACCGACGCGGTCGCGGCCGCCGGGTACACCAAGCCCACCGACATCCAGGCCAAGGCCATCCCGCTTGTCCTCGAAAAGCGCGATGTCATCGGCATCGCGCAAACCGGCACCGGCAAGACCGCCTCCTTCGTCCTGCCCATGCTGACCTTGCTCGAAGGTGGCCGGGCCCGCGCCCGCATGCCGCGTACTCTCATCCTCGAGCCGACGCGCGAACTCGCCGCGCAGGTCCACGAGAACTTCGAGAAATACGGCATCAATC
>JBEBGE010000065.1:0-16966 GCA_040081595.1 Devosia sp. | reverse complement strand
GCATGGTGCCCAGCACGGTGAGCCTGCTCTTCCGGAACCGGCTGTCCCGCTTCGCCCGTTCGCACCGCGACCTCGCACAACGGCCCCAGGCGATCATCACCGTCGTAACCGGCGTCGTGCTAGGGGTTCTCGTCACGATCTCGTCGGTCGGCGCCGGCGCCATCGGCGTTACGGTTCTGCTGCTGCTCTATCCCAAGCTGCCTGTGCTCAGGATCATCGGCTCCGATATCGCCCACGCCGTTCCCCTGACCTTGGTTGCCGGAATCGGCCACTGGGTCATCGGCGACGTCGACTGGCACATGCTGCTGTCGCTGCTCGCCGGTTCCATCCCTGGCATCCTGATCTCGAGCCGCCTCGCGCCCCACATCGATGAACGCATCATCCGCTGGCTTCTGGCCATCGTGCTCGGCCTTGTCGGCCTGAAGCTCGTTTATGGCTGAGGGGGGCGAGTTGATCGCGCCCTAGGGTCGCATCACGCGGGCCCGACAGGGCCACCGGCCTTCTGCATCGCCATCTGCATGACGAGCGCATCTCCGGCCGCGACCCGCCCGCCGCACCTACGCGCTTGTGGATGACACCGGCCAGCCTGTACTGCTGCCGCACCAGGTTCCGCCGATCGCCCGCCACATGCTCCTCAAAATCGCCTCGTACAATATCCGTAAGGCCGTCGGCCTCGACTGGCGGCGCCGTCCGGCGCGCGTACTCAAGGTTCTGAGCGAGATCGACGCCGACGTCGTGGCGCTGCAGGAGGTCGACCGCCGCTTCGGCTCACGCATTACTGCGCTCGACCCGGCCGAAATCGAGCGCGAAACCGACTATCGCGCGATCCGCTTTGCCGAACGGCCGCAGAGCCTTGGCTTTCATGGCAACGTCATCCTCGCCCGCAAGTCGATCAGGGTCGCCGCTGCCTTTCCCATGACCCTCCCCCACCTCGAGCCGAGGGGTGCGGCCGTCGCCGACCTGGATATCGATGGTGGGCTGCTTCGGGTTGTCGGAATGCATCTGGGGCTCACCCGCAAATGGCGGCAGCTCCAATCCGACACCATCGTCTCAGAACTGCGAACGCTCGAAGCCAGCATGCCCACCGTCCTGATGGGCGATCTGAACGAACCCAGCCTCAAATCCGGCGTCCTGCGCGCTTTCGAGCAGCGCCACACCATCGCCACCCCGGGCCCCAGCTATCACGCAACCATGCCGCTCTTTTCCCTTGACCGCATCATCGTCACCGAGGACATCGCCATCGAACAGACCGGCGTTCACAATTCCATCCTGTCGAGGGAAGCCTCCGACCACCTGCCCATCTGGGCCATTGTCCGGCTGCCTCACCGGACCGCATGATTTTGGTCAACCTGTCGCATGGCTGTGACTGGACAACGCAGTCGGCACTGACGTAAAGGACACTCATCTTTCCGCCGCTGCTTTGGCTCCCTGCGAGTGGGCTTGGCGCCGGATCTGGGCCCTGACAAAAGGCCCTACGTGTTGCATTGCGATCAAATTGCTCCAGCCGACCGGTAATTCCGGGCCGGTCCAATTGTGTTGTTCATTGCCATATTTACGCCGCCGCAGTTTCAGGCTAGAAACTTGCCGTCGAATATTGCGGCCGACTGTCCGTGCCTGGCGATGCCAAACGCGCCTGCTGACGTCACTACCGGGAATTCGATGGGCGGAATCCACCGGATTCACTGGTGACCGCCACGGCAGAGACTGCGAGAGGGACTTCTATGGCTACCGGCACAGTTAAATGGTTCAATGGGCAGAAGGGCTACGGCTTTATTCAGCCGGACGAAGGCGGGGCGGACGTGTTTGTACACATTTCCGCGGTTCAGCGCTCGGGCCTGAATGGTCTCGATGAAGGCCAAAAGGTCAATTACGAGATCGTCAAAGACAAGCGGACCGGCAAATCCGCCGCCGACAACCTGACCACGGCTTCCTGACCGCTTCCAGGCGGCAAGGCGGACGAAATTCTGGCGCAGCCTGCGCGGGCTGCGCCTTTTGTCATTTTTGGGCCGGGACTTCGCTTTGGCCAGGCCCGGGCTCTTTCGGCGCCAGGAAATCCTCGAAGCAGTCGCAATTGATCTGCTCGGCGATCTGCTCCTCCCGGAACCTGGGGAATATGCCCGAAAAGGTCGTCATCTGATCGCCCGGTCCGAGCGCGCCGATCGGCACTCCAAGGACGCCCGTCCATTCGACCTGCAGCGCCACCGCATCGCCTGACGCCGCCGCGTTCACAATCTCGTAGTGTTCGGACCTCAGGATAGTCTTCCCACGCGCCAGATCCTCCGCGATCTTCGCCGGTGCCCTGCGATCTCTCTTTGTTTTCAACCGGTTGGGGTGCTCGATTTGAACCGCATCCTCAGTATGGAGCGCTAACAGGCTGTCGCGGTCGCCGCGTTCGCTCGCAACGAACAGCTCGCGGCCTTTGTCAACAGTTCTGGCCCCATTTTACACCCCTTTCCGATTGTCCAAAAACCAAACAAAACGTTGGACTAGAATATAGTTCTAGATCATGTTGCTAGCAAGCCCCACCCGAAACATCTGACGGAGTATCTGTGCAATGGCACGTGCCACAGCCAAAAAAGTCAAATCCCGCAAGCGCTTGACGGGCGACGAACGGCGCGAATCGATCCTCGAGGCGGCCCTCGGCTGCTTCCTCGAAAAGGGCTATATCGCCACCACCATCAACGATATTCGGGAGGCGAGCGGCGCCACGACCGGCTCGATCTACCATTTCTTCGACGGCAAGGGCGCACTGGCCCTCGCACTGCTCGAAGACGCGGTCGCCGGCTGGTCCGGGGAGGCCAAGGCCGCCTCCGACACCGCCGAAGCCGTGGTCAAGGCCTCGGCCGGCGGATTGGTCTCGTGGGGCCTCAAGAACCCCGAACTTTTCCGCTTCATGGACGAAATCCGCACTCTTGCGGTGACCGCGCCCGAGTTCGCGGGGATCGCCGACACCCTGGCGGAGGGTCAGGGCTCGGCCGCAACCGCCTACACCCGCTTCGTCAAGGCAAGGAAGGTCAAGGACCTGCCCTGGGCCGTCGCCCATTCGATGATCCTCGGGCCGGCCTACAACTACCTTCGCCTCGCCACCACCGGCCGCGCCCGCGTGGCGGCCAAGCGCGCCCAGGAACTGATCGCCGACGCCGCCTGGGCGTCCGTCAAGGCCTGATCTGGCCCGACGACACACCGGCGGGGACCTCCCCGCCGGCTCGCCTGCCCGCCCTTCTTGACCGCAGGGCGTCCCAAGGGCAGTTTGGTCCCGCTTCCCCCGATCTCGAATCCGAGTTCAAAGCCGAGCAAATTGGCGGAAAGCGCGATTGTGACGATTCCACCCGAGCCTCAGCCGGGTTTCAGGTGACTGGAGACGTAATGGACAAGATTCCGATGACCCCGGCAGGCCACAAGGCGCTGAGCGAAGAGTATCGCCAGCGCACCTCCGAAGGCCGTCCCCATATCGTCGCCGCCATCTCCGAGGCCCGCGCCCATGGCGATCTGAGCGAGAACGCCGAATATCACGCCGCCAAGGAGCAACAGAGCCTCAACGAAGGCCGCATCCAGGAACTGGAGGCGTTGCTGGCGCTGGCTGATGTTATCGATGTGTCCAAGCTCTCCGGCGACACCGTCAAGTTCGGCGCGACCGTGCAGATCATCGGCGAGGACACCGAAAAGAAGGTGACTTACGCCATAGTGGGAGATGCCGAAGCCGATGCCAGCAAGGGCCGCATCTCGATTTCCTCTCCTCTCGCCCGCGCCATGATCGGCAAGGCCAAGGGCGACAGTTTCGAAGTGATCTCTCCCGGCGGCTCCAAGAGCTACGAGATTCTCGACCTCAAATATGTCTGAGGCGATTGGACGCGCCCAAATGCATGGCTCGCTCCCCTGAGCCGCGCCCGCCGACCCATGCACGGGAGCAAATCCGCCTGGCGCGACGGGGCTTTGCGGGTCTGGAGTGACATTTCGGTGATAAGCCCGGAAATCCAAGTGTTTCCGGCGTCTGCTGCCTTGAAAGCGTCACCCGCCTCGCCCTATCTTAGGGCTTCGGAGGAGAGGGTCCGGAGCACTTCATGCATTCCAAGGTTATCATCATCGGGTCGGGACCGGCCGGATACACGGCCGCCATCTATGCGGCTCGCGCAATGCTCCAGCCCTTGATGATCCAGGGCATCCAGCCCGGCGGTCAATTGACCATCACCACCGATGTCGAGAACTATCCCGGCTACGCCGACGTCATCCAGGGCCCCTGGCTCATGGAGCAGATGAAGGCCCAGGCCGAGCATGTCGGCACCAGGATCGTCAGCGACCTCATCGTCGAGGTCAATTTCGACCACCGCCCGTTCACGCTCAAGGGCGACAGCGGCACCATCTACACCGCCGATTCCGTGATCATCGCCACCGGCGCCCAGGCACGCTGGCTCGGCCTGCCGTCCGAACAGAAGTTCCAGGGCTTTGGCGTCAGCGCCTGCGCCACTTGCGATGGCTTCTTCTATCGCAATAAGCATGTGCTGGTGATCGGCGGAGGCAATACCGCAGTAGAAGAGGCGCTGTTCCTCACCAATTTTGCCTCAAAGGTCACCGTCGTTCACCGCCGCAGCGAGTTCCGCGCCGAGCGGATCCTGCAGGACCGGCTGTTCAAGCACCCCAAGGTCGAGGTGCGCTGGAACACCGAGTTGGCCGACATCACCGGCAACCAGATGCCGCCCTCGGTTACCGGCGCCGTGCTACGCGACACCCGCACCGGCACCACTGAAGCTATGGATGTCGACGGGATATTCGTCGCCATTGGGCACACACCGGCCACCGCGATCTTTGCCGGCAAGCTCGACATGAAGCCGGGCGGCTATCTGCTGGTGAAGCCGGGCACGACGCAGACCAATATCGAGGGCGTCTTTGCCGCCGGCGATGTTACCGACGATGTCTTCCGCCAGGCGGTCACCGCCGCGGGCATGGGCTGCATGGCAGCTCTCGAGGCCGAACGATTCCTCGCCACCGAGCACCTCGCCGAGGCGGCGGAGTAGATGCTCGATTGGGACAAGCTCCGCATCTTTCACACCGCCGCTGAATCCGGAAGCTTCACCCACGCCGCCGAGAAACTGAATATGAGCCAGTCTGCCGTTTCCCGGCAGATCTCGGCCCTCGAGGACGACCTCGCGCTCAAGCTCTTCATCCGCCACGCCCGCGGGCTGGTCCTGACCGAAGTGGGCGAGCAGTTGTTCCGCACTGCGCATCGCATGCATTGGGAATTGCAGCAGGTCGAAACCCAGATGTCGGAGAGCCAGGACGTTCCCACCGGCCCGCTCCTCGTCACCACCACCGTGGGCATCGGCTCGACCTGGCTCAGCTCGCGCATTCACGAGTTCCTCGGCCTCTATCCGGACATTCAGATCGAGATCAAACTCAACGATGCCGAACTCGACCTCGCCATGCGCGAGGCGGATGTCGCCATTCGCCTGCACCGGCCCAACCAGTCCGAGATGATCCAGCGCAAGCTGTTCACGGTGCACAACCACTTCTACGTGTCGCTCGCCTACCTGGCCGAGCATGGCGAGCCGAGGACCGTTGAAGACCTCGACGCGCATCGCATTATCACCTTCGGCGAGCCAGTGCCGTCCTATCTGGGCGACATCAACTATATCGAGCGTCTCGGCCGCGCCGACTCGAGCCCGCGCCGCTCGCAGATGAAGGTCAACGCCATCTACGGCATGATGCAGGCCTGCCGTGCCGGCATCGGCATCGCCATGCTGCCCGACTACGTCACCGAGAACGAGACTACCATCAAGCGCGTACTGACCGGCGTCGAACTGCCGGCCTACGAGGCCTATTTCGTTTACCCCCCCGCGCTCAAGAATTCCAAGCGCGTCGGCGTGTTCCGCGACTTCCTCGTCACCAAAGCCCGCGAGTGGCAGTTCTAGCCATTCAGTCTGCATTCAGCGGTTTCCGCGCAGAAGTCACCTCAGCCAATTCGGGGAGAACCGTTTTGCATCGCGCCTTTCTTGCCGCCATTCTCCTGGTTGCTTCGCCTGCTTTCGCGCAGGAGGAGATGGTGACGCTCAAGCCCGCCCAATTCGGCAAGATCTTCTGCATCGCGCGTCTGGGCAATGACATGGGGCCGGTCATCGGCATCCTCGCCGCCGGCCTTACCGATGCAATAGCTGCGGCCGAGGCCAAGGACGCCGAATGGGCCGAGGCCAATCCCGGCGACAAGCCCCCGCTCGGCGACGGGATCCCGTGGCAGTCCTGGCCCGACTACGCCCCCAGGTGCGCCGTCGGCAGCGTCACCGAGAACCTCGATGGCTCGGCCGAAGTTGAGTTGCGATACGACTTCCCTGATACGCCCAGGGCCGATTTCACCGACCGGCTGATCCTGGAAAAGACCGCCATCGACGAATTCGGGACCGAGGTCTGGCGCATCAGCAATGTCGCCTACTCGACCGGCGGCGATCTCAGGGCCTTCCTCGCCGAGGCATTTCCGACCAACTAGCTTAACCGCAGGTACGCCGGACGGTTGACGTCGTCCTTGCGCGGGCGCATCCACCCAGCAATTCGCTCCCGGGAGCCGGTTATGCTGCGTGCCTATATTCGCAAGGACGATAGTCTCGTCCCCGTCGACATCGATCCGGCACTCGAGACGCCCGAGGCTGGCACAGCCATCTGGTACGATCTGGTCGAGCCGACCACCGCCGAGGACAAATTCGTCGAAACCTGCCTCGGCATCGACATCCCCACCCGCGATGAAATGAAAGACATTGAGCCCTCTGCCCGCCTCTACAGCGAAGGCGGTGCCGAGTTTATGACCATCACGGCGGTCTACAATTCGGAAACCGACGCGCCGCAGAAGACTCCGGTGACCTTCATCCTGCGCGGCAACCAGTTGGTGACGTTGCGGTACGCGTCCCCCAAGGCCTTTGGCATCGTCGCCAAGAGCTGCACACGTCCGGGCTCCAAGGCCTTAATGGGCGGCGAGCGCATCATGGCGAGCCTGCTCGACACCATGACCGACCGGCTGGCGCAGCTGCTCGAGACGACCGGCGACGAGATCGACCGGGTCTCCCACGACATCTTCCGCAACAAGACCCGCAACGCCACCCGCAAGGCTCGCGACCTCCAGACCATGATCGAGCGCATCGCCACCAAGGGCGACACTCTGGGCCTCGCCCGCGAAAGTCTGGTCTCGATCAACCGGCTGACGACCTATCACCAGTCGATGGAGCCCAAAGATCTCAAGGCCGCCAAGGATCTGAAGCAGGAACTCAAGATCATCCAGCGCGACGCGATCGCGCTTTCGGACCACGCCGCCTTCCTCTCCAACAAGATCAGCTTCCTCCTGGACGCCACGCTTGGCCTCATCAATCTCGAGCAGAACGCCATCATCAAAATCTTCTCGGTCGCCGCCGTGGTTTTCCTGCCGCCGACCCTCGTCGCCTCCATCTACGGCATGAACTTTACCTTCATGCCTGAGCTCTCTTTCCCCTTCGGCTACCCTATGGCCTTGGGATTCATGGTACTTTCCGCCGTCCTACCCTACCTCTTCTTCAAGCGGAAGGGCTGGCTCTAGGGCCCCCGGCCTGTTCAGATTGGGTCATCTTGACTGACCTTCCTTGCACAAGACGCATGGCTGACATGTCCCCCCCTGCATTGCTGGAATGGCAGTCCAGGCACATATTCGCCTTGTCGCTGCGATGCCGACCGCACCCTCCTCCCGCGGTTCTGCAGAGCCCGACACCGGGTTTGAACCGAATCCTCCTCCCTCGGTTCCGGCCCAACGGCAGATGGCGTTTCCTCCTCCCTCGTCCATTTGCCCCACTTTCGTAGGGCTCCATCTTCGGATGGGGCCCCTTTTTTTTGCCCGCCCGGTTTGAAGATTGCCGAGCCGCCGCGCCGCCCGATATCAGGCGCCAAATGCGTGCGCCAAGCGCATGGCAAGTCTTCCGATATCGCGTTTGTTCGGACTCGGGGCACCCGGCATAAGTCGGGACAAGAGATTGCGGCCTCTCCTCCTCCCTGGCTGCGTTCTCAACGGCTGCGGACTTCGGTCAGCGGCCCAAGGCCTCGCTCATCCCCTCGAGCGAGGCCTTTTCGATTCCTGTAGGCCAGGCGGGCCTAACGCAGCTCCCCGCAGAACCCCTGGATGCGGCTGACCGCGTCTTCGAGTTCCCGGTTCGAGGCGGCGTAGCTCAGCCGCATATGCCCGGGCAGCCCGAAGGCCGTGCCATGGACCAGCGCCACCCCGGTCTCTTCGAGCAACGCCATCACGAATTCCTCGTCGGTTTCGAGCTCGAGTCCCGATTTCGAGGTCATTCCGAGGAGCCGCTTGACCGAGGGGAACACATAGAACGCCCCTTCCGGCGTCAGGCAATCGAGCCCGGTATTGGCATTGAGGCCCTTGACCACAAGGTCGCGGCGCTCCTGGAACTTGGCGCGCCAGCCGCTCAGGAATTCCTGCGGGCAATCCAGCGCTTCGACTGCCGCCCATTGCGCAATCGAGGACGGGTTTGTTGTCGACTGGCCCTGGAGCTTGGTCATTGCCGCGATGAGGTCCTTGGGGCCGGTGCAATAGCCGATCCGCCAGCCCGTCATCGCGTGCGACTTCGAGACACCGTTCATCGTCAGCGTGCGCGGCTGCAGGCTCGGCTCGACCTCCGCGACGGTCGCGAACCTTCCCCCGTCATAGACCAGCACTTCGTAGATGTCGTCGGTGAGAATATGGACCTGCGGATGCCGCATCAGCACCTCGGTCAGCCCTCGCAATTCGGCGGCGGTGTAAGCCGCGCCAGTCGGGTTGGACGGCGTGTTGAGGATCAGCCATTTGGTCTTGGGCGTGATCGCCGCTTCGAGCACTTCCGGCTTCAGCTTGAACCCCGTCGATGCGTCCGCCACCGCGAAGACCGGTGTCGCATCGCAAAGCCGGACGATCTCTGGATAGCTCACCCAATAGGGCACCGGGATCACCACCTCGTCGCCCTTGTTGAGTGTGGCGAGCAGCGCATTGAAGATGATCTGCTTGCCGCCCGACGCGACCATGATCTCCTCAAGCGAGGCCGTGATGTTGTTATCGCGCTTGAACTTGCGCTGCACCGCCGCCTTGAGTTCGGGAATTCCATCGACATTGGTGTAGCGCGTCTTGCCCTCTGCCATGGCACGGATCGCTGCCTCGCGCACATTCAGCGGCGTGTCGAAATCCGGCTCTCCCGCCGCCAGCGAAATCACGTCGCGTCCGCCGCGTTTCATGTCCGCGGCCTTGCGCGAGATCGCCACCGTTGCCGATGGCTGGATGCGCAGGATCGCGTCGGACAGAAAGGCCATGGATATCTCCAGTTTTGAACTGGACGCGTCTTAGGCGGACGGAACGGCTAAGGCAAGAACGCCTGCCCTAAACCCCGAGCCCGGGCTGCCTTGCGAGCTGGACCCCCGCGACGCGCCAGCCGGCCCCTTCCATCTTGAGCTCATAAATCGCCTGATACAGACTCTGGTCCTCGTCGACGAGGAACACCTGCTGGAACACATCGTCCGGGGCGACGATTCTGTAGTCGCCGAAGCTGTGCGAACGCGAGGTGACGATCGGCTTGTAGCCCGTCTGGGTGATCATGAGGACGAACTGCTCCGCATCCGGATAGCGCTGCTGGAACGTCGCTTCGGCATAACTAAGCGCAGTGGCCGCATCGTTGATCCGCAGCGCCCGGATCTGGCTCGAGATCACGGTTTGCCAGGCGTCGGGAGCCGGCGGCGCATCCTCGGCATGAAGCGGCAGGACCATTACGAACGCGGCAAATGCCGACAACACCATGAGTCGGATTCCGGCGAGCATACCCATCTTCACGTCCTCCGGCGCGCGGCCAGCCACATTTTGGCCGTCGAATGGTCCGCCCGCTACCCCATAAGCTACGCAGAATCGGCCGATTGGTTTGGCCTGCTCACGCCGTTGTGACCCGGAGCGGACCCAGAAAAAGTGTCGAGCGGTTTATCGGCCCGGGTACGCGACCAGATAAGTAACCGGAGCATCGGTTCCGACGTGTTCGAACCAAAGCTCCAATGCGTGAGGCCCCCATGTCGAACAGCGATGCTCCTGTCGAGCAATCCCCCACTTCCCAAGCCGCCGAGTCCATTGTCGAAAGCGCCGTAAACGCCGTTGCCGACGCCCTGAAGCAGGTTGAAGTCGAACCCCTTCCGGACTTCGCCGACTCCAACGACGACGACGAACCTGTCCTCGACGACTCGCTGCCGCCTCGGCAACCGCAGCCGGCGCTGCAATTTGCGACAGCCGCCATCGTCGCGTTCTCGCTGACCTTACTGGCCGGCAGCATCGCGGTACTCTCGGGCTATGTCCCGCTCGAACAGATGGCGTTCACCCAGCGCGTCGATCTCGGTGCCGTCCTGCTCTTTGCTCCGGTCTGTGCGCTGGTCCTCGCGCTGTTCTTCGAAGTTGCGGTCATCGCCCTCAAGGCGCCGCCCCAAAGTCCCGAGCCCCGCCGTCTTCCTATCGACTGGGCGCCCGGCCACCGCGAGGGCTGAGATCGATTACACGCGCCGGCTGCCCGCGCACACCATCGTGGGCAGTGGCACCCTTGTTCGCGACCTCCTATGGGCGCATTCTCTCGGCCCGAGGGAGGACCTAGCGATGCAAGTCGAAACTATCCTTCAATCCAAGGGCTGCGCCGTTCACACCGTCGCCGCCCGCGCCACGATCGCCGAGGCGGTCGAGATCCTGAACCGCAACCGCATCGGCGCCGTCGTCGTCACCGACGGTGGCAAAGTCGCCGGCATCCTGAGCGAACGCGACATCGTGCGCCATCTCGGCGCCGACTGGAACGCGCTTTCACAACGGCCGGTGAGCGAGGTGATGACCTCCAATGTCATTACCGTCACGCGTACCGCAAGCGTTGCCGAACTGATGGAAAGCATGACCACCCATCGCGTCCGGCACATGCCGGTGGTCGATGGCGGCGATCTGGTCGGGATCGTTTCGATCGGCGACGTGGTCAAGCGCAAGATCGAGGAAACCGAGCAGGAAGCGCTCGCCCTCAAGGAATATATCGCGTCCTGACAGTCGGGCGCCTCCCCCGTAGCGTAAGGGGAAGGGGGACCATGCGAAGCATGGTGGAGGGGCGGCCACTTGAGCGACGTCCCGCACCGCCATCGTAGCGTTAGTCTCGGGGACCGTTCGCCAAGGCTACCCCCCGGAGCGATCTTGCCTTTGCCAGTCCGCAAGCTTTCCAACCTGTCCAAAGCTTCATCTCCTCGCAATGCCGTGAACAGCAGAGGCTCCCTATCTATGGCGTGTCGGGTTTGCGAGCCCGGCAGCGTTCAACCCTGATGGGAGCCTCCCAATATGAAGACCTCCAAGACTGCCCTCGCCGCCCTCCTCGCTGCAACCGTCGGCATCGGCGCCCTCGTGCCCGTCGCCTATGCGCAGCAATCCGCCAACCAGGCGACGGTCGAACCCGCCCGCTTCATGTCCCACATGCAGGACGGCCCGATGGGCATGATGCATGATGGCGGCGGTTTTGGCCTTGTCGGCCTGGTTTGCTCCGCCGATGGCGCCGAGGAGCTCGATGTCGCGTTCACCCGGCTCAGCCATCGGCTTGAGCTGACCGCGGACCAGCAGAAGCTTTTCGATGCGCTGAGGACCACCGCGCTCACCGCCCAGACCAGTTTCGCCGACACCTGCACGGCGGCCATGCCCGACAAATCGGCCACCACGGCGCCCGATCTCATCGACCGGCTCAAGGCCCGCGTAGCCATCGACACCGCCCGGCTCGAGGCGATCAACAAGGTCCTCCCCGATCTCGAGGCCTTCTATGACAGCCTCACCGACGCCCAGAAGGCGAGCCTGCTGCCCGGTGGGCACGGCGACCGCATGATATATCGTGAGTTCCGCGACATGGGCCCCGGCCGCATGGAACGCGGCCCCGCCCCGGGCCGCTAGACGCCGGCGAACACTGAAGGCGGTTTGTCTCTCCAGAGCGCTTTCAGAAGGAGTTTGAGACTTTTCCGGCTCGAAAGCGCGACAAAGCAAACAACCCCTTCGGCGGAACCCCGGTCACCATCCGGGGTTCCAACCCGTTCCGGCAGCCTGCCGGTCCGCCTCTTCACGATATCAAAGACTTGCCAGGGCCTTGCCATTCCATCGCCCGGCAAAATGCTCTAGGAGTGCCGGACCAAAGTCCGGGCTCGAATTCGATATGTCACAATCGTCCCTGCCACTCGATTCCGAGCGCATCCGGGCCGAGTTTCCTTCCTTCCGCCAGCCGGAGCTCCGCGACTTCGCGCATTTCGAAAATGCCGGCGGTTCCTACACCTGTGCGCCCGTGCTCAACCGCATGCGGAATTACTACTGGAATTCCAAGGTCCAGCCCGGCCATCCCTTCGCGCCATCGCGTGAAGCGGCCCGCGCAATGGATGAGTCGTATCTGCGCTTGGCGCTGGCCCTGAACGTCTCGCCCGAGTGGATCCAGTTCGGACCCTCGACCTCGGCCAACACCTACACCCTCGCCCACGCTTTCGAAGGCTGGTTGAAGCCGGGCGATGCCATCATTGTCACCAATCAGGACCACGAGGCCAATTCCGGCGTCTGGCGCAAACTCATCTCGCGCGGCGTCGAAATCCGCGAATGGACCATGGACCGGGACACCGGCAATCTGAGCCTTGCCGCTCTCGACAAGATCCTCGATTCCAAGGTTCGCCTCGTCTGCATGCCGCACGCATCCAATGTCGTCGGCGAGATCAACCCGGTCGAAGAGGTGACCCGGCGGGCGCGCTCGGTCGGCGCGCTTTCGATTGTCGATGGCGTCTCCTACGCACCGCACGGTCTGCCCGATGTTCTGGCGCTCGGCGCCGACGTCTACATGTTCTCGGCCTACAAGACCTTTGGCCCGCACCAGGGCATCATGGCTATCCGCCCTTCCCTCGCCAATGAACTCCCCAATCAGAGCCACTTCTTCAACACCGGGGCCGCCCGCAAGCGCCTCAATCCTGCCGGCCCCGACCATGCCCAGGTCGCCGCCGCCGCGGGGATCGCAGATTACATCGAGACCGTCGCGAGCATCGCCAATCCGTCGGTAACCGGCCCCAATCCGTGGCGCCGCGCGCACGATGCCATGCGCCAGCAGGAAACCATCCTTCTCGCCCCGCTGCTCGAATACCTGCGCGGCAAGAACGGCATTCGACTCATCGGCCCGTCCGATCCCGCCAAACGCGCACCCACCGTCACCATCTCGATGGAAAAATCCCCGCTCAAGGTCGCCGAGCGTCTGGGGCTGCGCAATATCGGCGTCGGCGCCGGCCATTTCTACGCCTGGCGGGCGCTTCAGGGGCTCGGGCTCGATCCCGAGCGTGGCGTGCTGCGCATGTCCTTCGTCCACTACACCACGCCCGGCGAAATCCAGAAGCTTATCGCCGCGCTCGACGCCGAACTCTAGCTCCGTCACTCACTATCGATGCGCCGCCGCTGTCCGGCCGCGCCAGCCAGGTTTCCATGTCTCGCCCCCTTGCTGTCCTTCTCCTCGTCATCTGCACCATGCTGTGGGGCTTCGCCTTCATCATGCAGAAGACGGCAATGGACCACATGGGCCCGCTGACCTATGCCGGCAGCCGCTACCTGCTCGGCGTCATCGTCCTCAGCCCCTTTGCGCTCGCCGAATACCGCCGCGTCCGGCCCGCCATTTCCACGGCGCAATGGCTCCGCATCGGCGCCATATGCCTCGCCTTCTTCTTCGGCTCATGGTTGCAGCAAGCTGCGCTGCTCACCGCGACGGTCACCAGCGCCGGTTTCCTCACCGCGCTCTATGTGCTTTTCGTACCGCTGCTGACCTTCATCGCCGTCCGAGTCCGCCCCCACCCAATTATCTACTTGGGCGTCCCCATGGCGCTGGTCGGCACCTACCTCCTCACGGGCGCGCGTTTCGACGGCTTCACCTCAGGTGATGCCATGCTGGTGGTCTGCGCCGTCTTCTGGGCTGTGCAGATCGCCATGCTCGGCCCTCTGGTCAAGGAGACCAGCCTCCCCATCGCCATCAGCGCCCTGACCTTTGCAGGCACCGCGCTGCTCTGCATCGGCGGCGCCTTCGTCTTCGAGGCTCCTGCTGCTTCGCAGGTTATCGCCGGCTGGCCGCAAATCGTCTATGCGGGCGTCTTTTCGACCGCCATCGCCTTTACGCTGCAAGCCATCGGCCAGCGTTACGTGCCTCCCGCCAACTCGGCGATCATCCTGTCCGCAGAGAGCCTGTTTGCCGCGCTCGCCGGCGCTATCTTTCTCAATGAAAGATTGCCGCCCGCGGGCTATGCCGGGGCGGCGCTGATCTTTTTTGCGATAGTGCTCGTCGAGGCTGTGCCGGCCATCGCCGCTTCGCGCCGCGAGGCGTCTGGCACCTAAACGTCAGGTGCCGGTGCCGACATAGTGCAGCGTCAGGTCGGCGCACACCACCACATAGGCGCAGAGGCTGACATAGAGCTGCTTGCCGGGTGTGATCGCCGCGACGCCATTGGCCGACTTGTCCTTGATGGTCACGACGCCGCGCCACTTGTTGGCCCCTGCGGCCGGCAACTCGCGGACAACGAATTCGCCCAGATGCTTGCGGTTCCCTTTCGTATCGCCCTTGCCGTGCAACGCGACCAGTTGCAGGCAAAGCTGGGTGCCGTCGCCACACAGCGTCGCGCGATAGTCCATGCCGCCTTCCGGCGTCTGGAAGATGCCGATCAGTTCCTCTTCGGCCATTGCCGGACCGGCCGCGAAGCCCATCCCCACCGCCATGGCCATCGCCAGCAATTTGCGCATCGTAATATTCATCTGGATCAAATCCCTCGCCGCTTTTGGCGCGCCGCGACGCAACCAACGGTAAAATCGGAACCCTTTGGCGCCACCGGCGCTGCAAGGCGTCCACCCCTTGGTATCGATTGAGGGGAAAAATCGGCCCGAAATGTGGCCGTTGGGAGCCGGGATCGACTCCTATGGCAAACCAATCGTCACCGCCCTGTCATGGACAGACCCTAGCGTGTCGATTGTCCGGGCACCCCCAACCCTCCGGACATGCCGCCCTGCCCCCGCCGGCACCGCGGCCCTCTATCGGAGCCCGACCGCCAATCAGCGGCTCCAGCCGATCCCATCGGTCCTTGCGGCCACCCCTCCGGGTGGCCGTTTTTTTGTGCACGTGCCCTGTTTGCGCTGTCCGGACCGCCCGCCCTGCGGCAGAAGGGTTCGGCGTCTCAATGTGTCCGGTGCGTAATGTCGAAGCTGTACTTTTCCTATGCCGCCATGAACGCCGGCAAGTCGACCATGCTGCTGCAGGCGGCCTACAACTATCGCGAGCGCGGCATGCGCGCGCTGATGTTCACTTCCGCCCTCTATGCCGAGGGCGGGGTTGGCAGGATCGTCTCGCGTCTCGGCGTCGAATCCGATGCCGAATTGTTTTCGCCCGGCGACGACCTCTTCGACTACGTCCGCGAAGCGACACAGCCCGGCAAGATTGACTGCGTGTTCGTTGACGAGGCCCAGTTCCTCACCCAGGAGCAGGTCTGGCAATTGGCGCGCGTGTCCGACCGGCTGAAGATCCCGGTCATGTGCTTCGGCTTGCGCACCGATTTCCAGGGCCGGCTCTTTCCCGGCTCGATGGCGCTGCTTGCCATTGCCGACGTGCTGCGGGAAATCCGCACCATCTGCCATTGCGGCGCCAAAGCCACCATGGTCGTCCGTCAGGATCAACAGGGCCGCGTCTTGCTCGAGGGCGAACAGGTTTCGATCGAGAAATCGGTCTATGTCTCGCTCTGCCGCAAGCACTGGGAAGAGGAAACCGGCCGCTGGCCGACCTTGAGGGCAACGCCGTGACCGATGAAACCGAGCCGAGCGGCGCACTCACCATCCGCACCCTCGCCATGCCCGCCGACACCAATCCGTCGGGCGACATCTTCGGCGGCTGGGTGCTGAGCCAGATGGATATTGCCGGCTCGATCGCAGCGGTCGAACGCGCGAGGGGCCGCGTCGTCACCGTCGCCGTCGAAGCCATGACCTTCATCGCGCCGGTCAAGGTCGGCGACGTGCTCTGCGTCTACACCACCGTCGAAAAGGTCGGCCGCACCTCGCTCACCATCGGCATGGAGGCGTGGGCCCGCCGCAACCGCATGGGCGATCGCGTCAAGGTCACCGAAGGCCGCTTCGTCTATGTCGCCCTCGGCGAGGACGGCGCCAAGCGCCTCATTCCGCCCACCTGAATCGCAATTCCAGATTGGTTCCATCCCGGAAGAAAAATACTGGCCCGGAACCCTGCTCCATTCCCCGCGTTGTTGTCGAAACACAATCGACTTTCAACGACACGGGAGCGCCAAATGCGCAACGCAACAAAAAGACTGATCATTCGCATCGCAACGGCCGTGGCCCTGGCATCCGCCACCGCTGTCGTTCTCCTCCCCAGCGCCGCGTCCGCCGCCACCTCTGCGACCGCGACTGCCAGCGTTGCGGTGCGGGAGCGCCCGACGACATCCTCGGACCGCGTCGATACGCTATATGCCGGTGAATCCGTCACCGTCGAAGGCTGCCGCTCCGGCTGGTGCTACGTCACCCATTCCGGCCCCGACGGCTTCGTTTCGGCGAGCTATCTCCGCGCCGGTTCGGCGATGATCAGTCCCAACTTCAACCTCAGCTTCAATTTCCCCCAGGGATCCTTCTCGATCGGCAATGGCGGCGTCTCGATCGGCATCGGCTCCGGCAATAGCGACGGTGAGGATTTTGCCCAGGCGTGCTTCTACTCGGGCTCCGGCTACACCGGCTCGCGCATCTGCCTCGAAGAAGGCGAATCCATCCGCAGCCTGCCTTCGAGCTGGAATGACCGGATCTCTTCGATCCGCAACCCCGATGGTCTGCGCATCACCGTTTGCCAGGATCGCGGCTACTTCGACTGCCGCACCTACACCACCAGCGCTCGCTATCTTGGTGGCTTCAACAACGAGATTTCCTCGATCCGCGTCCGCTAGCCGGTAGTAATTC
>JBEBGE010000014.1:0-57838 GCA_040081595.1 Devosia sp. | reverse complement strand
CAATCATGCCAGATCACCCAAGCTAGCGTTTTTCCGCGCCGAAACTGAATCGGAACGATGTACCTCTGGCGCATCGCCTTTAATGGGTCCTGAGCCTAGGGGCCAAGCAGACGTCTTCATTAGGGCGTCCCTTGCGGGTACAAGGTACAGAGTTGAGATCCACCCGGACTTGGACAGTTTTCAAGCAAGAGCTTTGCTCCGGAGGCGAAGTGCCCTGGCCGTCTGCCCGTCCCTCGTCGACAACTATCCACTCACAGTTCTCGAATGCATCATGGACGGCGTGCCGCTGGTGGCGGCAAATACCGGAGGCATTCCGGAGATGATCTCACCTAGCGCGATCTTCGAACCGACGCCACGGGCACTCGCGGCAATGCTTGAGGGCTCAGCGTCCGGCTGGGTCACTTTTGATGACTACTACGATCCCGTTGAGTCAGCGTTGCGCTGGGGCCGAGTTTCCACCCCAGGGGCCGCTGCAGTTGGAAGATTGGCCGACAACTTCGCGCCTCACGTCTCAGTCATCATGCCACACTACAACTACGGCGAGTACATCGAACAAGCGGTGCAAGCTTGCCTAGAACAAGACTACCCGAACCTAGAGATAGTCGTCATCGACGACGGCAGCACCGACCAAGATGCGTCCGATGCGCTGGACCGCTTGTCCAAGCTAGACAAGCGCGTTCGGATTCTCCGTCAGGAAAACTCTGGGCCAAGCAGCGCGAGAAACAACGCGGCTCGCGAAGCGCAAGGTGAATATCTAGTTTTCGTGGACGCTGACAACATCCCGCGCCCGAACATGATTACCACCCTTGTGAGATCTGCGCGCTCCGCGGACCTCGATATTGTGTCATGTCATTTCTGGGCGTTTGCGCGTCAACGAAAAGGCCCCGCTTCGATGCCGGAATCCATCAACTATCGCTACACTCCGGTCGGACCCGCGTTGGAGGTAGGAGCGCTCGAAAATGTGTTCGGTGACACCAATTTCTTAGTCAAGCGCCAAGTCTTCCTGGATGAGGGGGGCTTTCCAGTCGATGACTTCAGTAATCAGGGGGGCGTGGAGGACTGGGAGTTTCTGGCCAGGGCCACCCTCCGAGGACGCAGTCTCGACGTCGTGCCGGAGCCCCTCTTCTGGTATAGAATCGGGGGAACTCGAACGGCCACGTCGAAGCCATATCTGGGGCGTCGGGCAGTCCTTAGGCACTACGCCGAAGAGTTGGCCCCGCGCATCCCTTGGTTGTTTCACTCGGTCATGTACGCTTTCGCATTCCGCTACACCGAAAAGCATCAATACGCCCTGGCGCTTCAGGGAGAGGCGCCATTTGCGAGACTCCCGTTCATTTCCCGCAATTTGCTGAGATTGACGACTAGACTCGATGCGTTCTTACTGCGTCGCTTCCCCGCAGGGTCGCGAGTTAGGCGCGCAGCAAAGTCTCTCTTCAGACAAAGCAGATAGGCACTGAGAATGAACCCTGACCGCAAGTTCGTATTGGCCGAGCCGAGGGCCTATTTCACCGCGGTCAAGGACTCCGCGAATCCGCGCATGAAATGGGGCATCCGCTGAACACGAGCGTGTTGCGAAGGGCCTGAACGAACGCGCAGCGGTTGATCAGTAGCGATTGGCCGCCGCGTCTTTCGATGAAGTCACCAGCGCCCCCTCCCCCGGCCATTCCACCCCGATCTCTGGGTCGTCCCAGGGGATCGTGCGTTCGCTTTCGGGGTGCCAGAATTCGGTGGTTTTGTACTGGAACTCCATTCCATCCTCGAGCGCCAGGAAGCCGTGGGCGAAGCCTTCGGGGATCCAGAGCTGGAGCCGGTTTTCGGCGGTGAGGGTTTCGGCGACCCATTTGCCGTAACTGGGCGAGCCCTCGCGGATATCCACCGCCACATCGTAGGCCGCACCGCGCAGGACGCGGACGAGCTTGCCCTGGACATGGGGGGCGAGCTGATAGTGGAGGCCGCGCAGGACACCCTTGTGGCTCACGGAGTGATTGTCCTGGACGAAGCGGGCGGCGATGCCCGTGGCGGCTTCGAAGGCGCGCTGGTTGAAGCTCTCGAAGAACAGGCCGCGCGCGTCCTCGAATATTTCGGGTTCGAGGCGCACGATATCGGGGATGGCGAGACGGGTGGCCTTCACGCGAATCCGGCCTCCTCCACCAGACGCCGCAGGTAGCGTCCATAGCCGCTTTTGTCGAGCGGCGCGGCAAGCGCGAGCAGCGCCTCGCCGTCGATCCAGCCCTTGCGCCAGGCGATCTCCTCGGGACAGGCGACTTTGAACCCTTGGCGGCGCTCGAGCGTGGCGATGAACTGGCCGGCGTCGAGCAGTGAATCATGGGTGCCGGTGTCGAGCCAGGCATAGCCGCGGCCCATCAGCTCGACCTTGAGCGCGCCCGCTTCGAGGTAGAGGCGATTGAGGTCGGTGATTTCGAGTTCGCCGCGGGCCGAGGGCTTGAGCGATGCGGCAAGCTCGGCGACGCGGGCGTCGTAATAATAGAGCCCGGTGACGGCGTAGTTGGATTTGGGGGCGGCCGGCTTTTCCTCGAGGCCGATGACGGTGCCGCGGGCATCGAATTCGGCGACGCCGTACCGATGCGGATCGCTGACATGGTAGGCGAACACCGTGGCGCCGGTCGTGCGCGCGTCGGCGCGGTCGAGCAGTTCGTTGATCGAGTGGCCGTAAAAGATGTTGTCGCCCAGGATCAGCGCGCTGGGGGAATCGCCGACGAAATCGCGGCCGATGACAAAAGCCTGCGCGAGGCCATCCGGGCTCGGCTGCACGGCATAAGCGAGGTTCAAACCCCAATGACGACCGTCACCCAGCAATTGCTGGAAGCGCGGCACATCCTCGGGGGTCGAGATGATCAGGATGTCGCGAATATTGCCCTGCATCAGCGTCGACAGCGGATAATAGATCATCGGCTTGTCATAGACGGGCAGCAGCTGCTTGCTGACCGACAGCGTCGCCGGGTGGAGGCGCGTGCCGGTGCCGCCGGCAAGGATGATGCCGCGGCGGCTCATTGCACCGCCTCCGGCAGGCTAAGGCGGATGGTATCGCGCACATCGTCCCGCCAATCGGGGAGCTGGACGCCCAGGGCTTCGAGCTTTTTGGTCGACAGGCGCGAGTTCAGCGGACGCCGGGCGGGCTGGGGATAGCCGGCCGAGGGGATCGGCTGGATATGCTCCGGCCTGAGCTCCAGTCGCGCGCCCTGCTCGAGCGCTGAGGCGACGATGAAACTGGCGTAGCCGCACCAGCTGGTCTCGCCCCGCGCGGCGAGATGATAGATGCCGACTTGCGGCGGCATGGCGGCGGCTATCGCATCAATGAGTGAGGCGGTGACGGTGGCCACGAGTCTGGCGCTGGTCGGCGCGCCGATCTGGTCGTCGACGACGCCGAGCGTCTTCCGTTTTGCGGCGAGGCCGAGGATGGTTGCGACGAAATTGGCATGCCCCGGAGCGTGCACCCAACTGGTGCGCAAAATCAGGTGTGGGCCGCCGGCTGCGCCAACCGCCAGGTCTCCATCGCGCTTGGTCCGGCCGTAGTGGTTGAGCGGGTTGGTGGCGTCGCTCTCGGCATAGGCGCCTTCCTTGTCGCCGTCGAAGACATAGTCCGTGGAGTAATGGACCAACCAGGCGCCGGTCTCCGCCGCAGCCTGCGCCAGCGCGGCGGGGGACTCGGTGTTGATCAGCCTTGCCAGTTCCGGCTCGCTCTCCGCCCTGTCGACGGACGTGTAGGCCACCGCATTGATGATAACATCCGGCCGCTCCTTGCGCACGAAATCGGCGAGCGTGTCCGGATAGGCGAAATCGGCCTCGTCGCGCCCGAGGGCGACGAGTCGGTGATTTGGCCCGAGCACCCGCGCGAGCGCGGCGCCGATCTGACCGGAACGACCGAACAGCAGCAGTCTCATCCGTACTGCCTCACAATCCAATCGCGATAGGCTCCGCTGGTGACATTGGCCAGCCAGTCCTCGTTGGTCAGGTACCAGTCGATGGTCGCCTCGAGCCCGGTCTCGAACGTCACGGAAGGCAGCCAGCCCAACTGGTCGCGAAGCTTGCTCGCATCGATGGCGTAGCGCCGGTCGTGTCCGGGACGGTCGGCGACATGGGCAATCTGGGTCGCATAACTTTGGCCGTCGCGGCGGGGGCGCTTGCGGTCTAGCAGTTCGCAGATCCGTGTGACGACGTCGATATTGCTCAGCTGGTTGTCGCTGCCGATGTTGTAGGTGTCGCCTGGAACACCCTTCTCCAACACCAGCCGCAGCGCCACGCAATGGTCGCGGACATGCAGCCAGTCCCGAATCTGGAGGCCGTCGCCATAGACCGGCAAGGCTTTGCCGGCCAAGGCGTTGTTGATCATCAGCGGGATGAGCTTTTCTGGAAACTGGAAGCGGCCATAGTTGTTCGAGCAATTGGTGACGATCGCGCTCAATCCGTAGCTTTCGCCGAAAGCGCGCACCAAATGGTCCGAGGCGGCCTTGCTCGCCGCGTAGGGGCTGTTGGGGCGATAGGGGTGGGCTTCGGTGAAAGCGGCCGCCGCCGGTAGCAGCGTTCCGTAAACTTCATCTGTGGAGATATGGATGAAGCGGAACGTACGCCGCGCCAACTCATCGAGAGTATCGAGATAGTCCCTCACCGCTTCGAGGAGATGCAGCGCACCCATCACATTGGTTTCAAAGAATGGGGCTGGCCCCGAGATCGAGCGGTCGACATGGGTCTCGGCGGCGAAGTTGACCACCGCGCGCACTTCACGGTCGCGCAGCAGCGCGGAAACCAGCGCCGTGTCGGAGATCGACCCCCGGACGAAGCGGTGGCGGTCGTCCGCCGAGATCGATGCGAGATTGGCGAGGTTGCCGGCATAGGTCAAAGCGTCCAGATTGACCACAGGCTCCGCTGTCGCCTCGAGCCAGTCGAGCACGAAATTGGACCCAATGAAGCCGGCGCCGCCGGTGACCAGGATCGTCATGCGCCTCTGCCCCGGCCCGACATGCTCACACCTTGCCCAGCGCTGAGGCAACATAGAGCATGACTTGCCCCCCCAGTGTCTGCCGGAACACTCCCGAGGCGCGAAGGCGCGCCAGCCGCTGCCAGAGTTGGCCATCCCGGGCCTGCCGAAATGCGTCCAGCGCGCGCAACGCTTCCGCGGACAGCAGGTCGCGGCAAAGCATGAGACCGCTGATGTTCTGATCGTTCCAGGACTTGTACTCGCCCCGTCTCAACGCTAGCAGGCGCACCAATTTGGCGCGCATACTCTGGTTCGAACCAATGACGTTGGCGCTGTGTTGGCGGTACAGCGTGTCCGGCTCCCGATCATAGATGATCAATCCGCCGGCACCGGCAAGTATCATGTAGGTCCACCAGTCATGGGAAACCAATTCGGTTCGCTCACAGGACCTCTGGACGATCTCAAATGCCGCACGGTTCATGACCATGGTATTGCCGCCGGCCAGGCTCTGCACCAGGGCATGACGAAAATCGGCGCCACGTTCGAAATAGGTCGATTGCCCGATCGGTTTGCCGTCTTCATCGATCAACGCGGTTCGCGTGCAGTACAGCGCCGGTCGTGATGGCGCGGCCTCCTGTAGCCGAAGAATGGCCTTCTCGAGCTTGGTTGGCAGCCAGACATCATCCTGATCGCAATAGGCGAAATAGTCCGCGTTGCCCCGCACTTTGGTGATCAACGTGCGAAAGTTCTCGGCCGCATGTCCGGTCGCAGGCCCACTCAGAATTTCTACCGCCCCCCTGCTCCAGGCCGGACCGAGTTGGTCCAGATAGGCCCGCGTGCCGTCCGTGCTCGCGTCGTCGGAGATCCAGAGGTCAATGTTCAGGCATGTCTGATGGTCAATCGAACCAATCTGCGCATCCAAGAAACGCATTCCATTTCTTGTCGCCAGGAGTACTGCAACGCGAGCGCTTATCATCTGTCGAACAATCTGACGGGCCGATGCAATCGTGGTACAAACCCGGTACTATGAACGAAGATACAAGTATAGCTAGCACGGCTTTCATAGTGTGAGTATGGTCATAGATAAGGGTTTGCAGTCTATCCTCCACGCCAAATCGCTGTTGGCATGCAATCTGATTGTCCAGCCAGCCACTGTGAATTGCCCAGCCGATTGGACCACAATTCCAATCCACTCGCATGGAATTTGAAGTCAGCTTTGTGAAGGACCAACAGGAGGGGCAAAATGGCGTCCCATCCGCAGACGCACCGTCGCGGCGATTTTGCCGATGCGGCGCAGCGACGCCCACTGGGTCGAGGCGCCAGACGTAAGATCAGGACATGCGGTTTCTCTTCGCATCAGACGTCATCCGCCCGTGGGCTCCAGCATGCGCTCGCAAGCGACCGCGCAGATCGCCGTGACTTGATCGTCTTCACGATTGGCAGCCACAGCGAGGACCGGTCGACGTCGATCGCTCGCGGCTCCTGCTGCTAACCTCCCAACTCGACCCGTCGGTGCGAAGAGGGGCTGACGCTTCTTGACGTGCACGGCGCGGTGGGCTGGCGCAGAGGGCTGGCCGGTGGTGAGGACGCCCGTGATGGAAGTCTGGTTCTGGTTGGCCGGGATCGGCGTGGTTTGGCTGGTCTGGTGGTTCGGCGATAGCAGCAAATGGACCGCAATGGCGACGTACCCGCGGGTCCCGTCTTTGCGCGTTTCGTGGGGCATTCCTCTGGGCGGTCGCCATCGGACCCCTGTCAAAAAACCCTAGCATTTGCAGGGCTCTCAGGGCTCAACGGAGTCTGGCGGAGAGGATGGGATTCGAACCCACGAGACCCTTTTGAGGTCTGCGCCCTTAGCAGGGGCGTGCCTTCGACCACTCGGCCACCTCTCCCACCGCGGGCCTTAAACCCGGTTTGCCGCCGCAACGCAAGGCCGGAACGGCGACACGGCCAAACGGCCAGAAATCCACACGGATTCGCCCGCATGGCCTCTAGCCGAGGCTGCGTCCGAGGCGGCGTAGATCCTCGGCCAGCGCCGCGCCGGGGTCGGGCACGGGCTTGGGGATCGTGCCGGCCAGTGCCAACGCCCGAGCAACCCCAGGACGGGCGTCCATCTCATCGCGCCAGCGGTAGACGGCGGGGAACTCGTCTTCGCCCATGCTGAGTTCCTTCCATTTGCGGGCCCAGCCGAAAATGGCGATATCGGCAATCGAAAAATCCCTGGCCGCAACGAAGGCGATGCCCCTTGTGCGCTGGCGGATCAGTTGCGCTTCGAGCACGCCATAGAGCCGGCGCGTCTCATCGACATAGCGCTTGATGGCATAGGGAATCTGCTCCCGATCCTTGGAGAGGAAATGCTCGGCCTGGCCAGGCAACGGCCCGAAATTGCCGACCTGCCAGAACAGCCACTGGTCGATATCGGCGCGCTCGGAGGCGCTCGTCCCATAGAAGCGGCCGAATTTTTCGGCGAGGTACTTGAGAATGGCGCCGGACTCGAAGATCGAGAGCGCCACCCCGTCGGGCCCCTCGGGATCGACAATCACCGGCATCTTATTGTTGGGGCTGATCGCGGTGAAGTCCGGCCGGTAATGGTCGCGGCGCGACATCTGGATCGGAATGAGCTCATAGGGCACCCCAAGCTCCTCGAGCATGATGGTGATCTTCCGGCCATTGGGGGAGTTGAAATAGTAGAGGTGGATGGGGGCGGTCATCCGCATACCTTACAGAAGCGGCGCGCCGGTTGAAGCCAGCGCGCCGCTAGGAGGGAGGTCCATTTGAACTATATCGGCGTCCGACGATGGATTGCAAGGGGCCCGAGGCTGGTGCCGATCACGACCTCTTGAGCCGCATATGCGGCTCGCCATCGGAGGTATGGGACAGCGAGACGCCGTTCGAACCCACGGTCGCGGTCACCCGCTGGCGCTTGTGCGACATCAGCTTGGATTTTGACACTTCGACGGGTTTGTCGAAGGCGATCGTCACCTTGTAGTGCCGCATGTCGGCGAGCAATTGCAGGCCGACCAACAAGCCCGTGAACGGATTGCCGAGATAGGTGCCGCTGACGCGCTGGCCGACCTGGGCGGGCGTCACGATGCGCTCGGGCAGCGCGGCGCTGGCGGTGTTCCAGTCGCGGTAGCCGTGACGGCGCGCGATCTCCTCGAGCGCGGCGCCCTGCCCCAATGGGGTGCCCGCAACCGCGCGCTCTTGGCGTAGCGCTTTGGCTTCGGATTTCATGGTCTGGATGGAAACGGTGTCGAGCGAGAACATGGCGCATATCCCTGTAAGAGGCGACCGGTTCATGGGGCTCGCATTACCATGAGCGCCTCAAGAGAGTGCGTCATCGGGGGGCCCGCGGAGCGCGGGGCTGGCTTCACCATCGGGACGAGCCCGGCGAGCGGCTGGTGCCAGCAACCACGGCCTAAATGGGACGTCGGGCCGGCAATGTCAATCGAGCGCGCTGATGGCGCCGATCACGCAATTGCATTTGCCATGGCCGCTGGCCCGGCGTAGCTGACCGACGTGACCGAGCTCCTTCTCCTCATCGCGGGCCTTTTTGGCGGAGCCGTCAACACGCTGGCGGGCGGCGGCTCGTTCATCGTGTTTCCGGCGCTGCTGGCTGCCGGAGTGCCGCCGGTCATCGCCAATGCGTCCAACACCTATGCTGCCCTTCCCGGCTATGCTTCGGGCGCGCTGGGGCTCTGGGCCGACATCGTCCGCTATCGCAACCGCCTGCTTGCCTACACGCTGGTCGGGCTGGTCTTCGGATACGTGGGGGCGGAGCTTTTGCTCCGCGTCTCCAACGCACAGTTCGCCGTCGCCGTGCCCTGGCTGATGCTGTTCGCGGTGCTGCTCTTCATCTTCGGCGGCCGCATCAATGCGTTTGTCGCTGCTCGCGCCGGTAAGGGACGCGGTATGAAGGCGGCCGGCGCAGCGATCCTCCTCGTCCTCCTCGCCGGCATTTCGATCTATGGTGGGTTCTTCAACGCCGGGCTCGGCATCCTGCTGCTCGCCTTCCTAGTCCTCGCCGGCATCAAGGAGATCCATTCGGCGAACGGGCTGAAACTTTGGATCTCGACGGTGATCGCACTGGTCGCCGTGGTGCGCTTCGCGTTGTCGGGATCAATCGACTGGTATCACGGCAGCATCGCACTGGTCGGCGTCACCAGCGGTGGCTATATCGCGGCGCGGCTCGCGCATCGCATCCCGGCGGCGCTGATCCGCGCGGCAGTGATCGTCTATGGCGTTGCCGTCACCGGATACTTCTTCTGGAAGGCCTATCTGGCTTAGGCGTCCACTCGCCTCACCCACACAGCCGCATCATGGAACGCCGCACCGCCGAAGGGCGGCACCTGGTCGGAACCGATCAGCGTATTGATCCCCTGTCCGCCCGCATGGGACGAATTGGGGTGGATGCCCTCGGCGATCAGTACGCCGTTCTGCATCCCCTCGAAATAGCGCGCGGTCAGTTCGACGCTGCCGCGGTGGTTGCCGAGCCGCACCTTGCCGCCGTCGGCAATCCCCTTGGCGGCCGCGTCGTCGGGACGAATGAACACGGTCGGTTGCGGCTGGCGCTTCTGGCTACCAGCGGTCTCGGCAAAGGACGAGTTGAGAAAGCCGCGCGAGGGGCTGGTCGCGAGCCGGAACGGCTCTTCCGCGCTGGTCCGCTCATTGATGTCCCACCAGTCGACCATTGCCGGCAGCGCGCCGGCATCGATGGTCCAGAGATAGCCCTTCTTGTTGGCAGTCCCCTGCCAGTTCGGGCGGAAGCGGAACTTGCCGTCGGGCCAGTCGAATCCGCGCCCAAAGCGCGCATCTTCGTCGCTCGGCGCGGCATCGATGAAGCCGATGGCCTCGATCTCCTCGAGTTCGCCGTAACCCGAGCGGCGCAGCGTCTCGGCAACGACCTGGCGGTCGGTCATGGCGAGAGACTCGCCCTCCGCGCCCAGCCGGCGCAGCAGCTCGTTGACCACATCGAAATTGGAACGGCATTCCCCTGGCGCCTCGATCAGTTTCGCACCGATCAGGAGCCGCGTGTGCCCTCCGCGCCGGTAATAGTCATTGTGCTCGAGGAACATCGTCGCGGGCAGCACGATGTCGGCCATCTTCGCCGTATCGGTCATGAACTGCTCATGGACGACCGTGAATAGGTCCTCGCGGGCGAAGCCGGCACGAGTCAGGCCCTGCTCGGGCGCGACATTCATCGGGTTGGTGTTCTGGATGAAGATCGCCTTGACCGGCAGACCGCCGCGCAGGGCCCTGGCATCTCCGGTCAAAACCTTGCCGATCTCGGACATGTCCATCTCGCGGCCAGCCTTGCCCATGCCAGTGCCGCGGATCAGCGACTTGTTGAGATGCCAGATGTCGGAATTGGTGTGGAACGCGCCGCCGGCGCGGTGGCGCCAGGCGCCGGTCACCGCGGGAATGCAGAGCGCGGCGTGCATGTTGGTCGCGCCGTTGCGCTGACGGGTGAAGCCGTAGCCCAGACGGAAATAGGTCTTGGGCGTGGTGCCGACGAGATGTGCAAAGGCTTCGATCTCACTCTCGGTGAGACCCGTGATCGGAGCCGCCCATTCCGGCGTCCGCGACTTCAGATGGGCTTCGACCTCGACGTCGAAATCGGTGAACCTGTCGAGATAGGCGCGGTCGGCGAGGCCGTCGCGCAACAGCACATGCATCACAGCACAGGCAAAGGCGCCGTCCGTACCCGGGCGAAGCAGGATCGGCATGTCCGCCTGCTTCATGGTGTCGTTGCGATAGATATCGACGACGACGATTTTGGCGCCGCGTTCCTTCCGCGCGCGCATGGCGTGAGTCATCACGTTGACCTGGGTTGCGACCGCATTGGTGCCCCAGATCACCACGCAATCGCTCTCGGCCATCAGCTCGGGATTGGGTCCCATGAGCTTTCCCGCACCCGCGATGAAGCCAGGCCAGGCTGCACCGGTGCAGATCGTGTCATACTGTTTCGAATAGCCCTTGGCGTGACGCAGCCGGTCGATACCATCGCGATGCACATGGCCCATCGTGCCGGCATAGAAATAGGGCCAGATCGCCTCCGCGCCGAACTCGGTCTCGATGGAATTCCAGCGTGCAACGATCTCGTCGAACGCTTCGTCCCAGGAGATGCGTTCCCAGCGTCCTTCACCCTTCCTGCCGACGCGGCGCATCGGATACATCAGCCGGTCCGGATGATGCACGCGCTCGGAATAGCGGGCGACCTTTTCGCAGATGACGCCGTCGGTATAGGGATCGTCCTTGGCGCCATGTACGCGCCCAATCGTATGTGCGTCGATGATCTCCACATCGAGGGCGCAGGTCGACGGGCAATCGTGCGGGCAAACCGAGCGCGCAACACGGCTGATCACGGGCTTGTTCATGATTTGAGGCGTAGCGCTGCCTCGCGCGAGGCGCAAGGGCCGGCGGTCAGGTGCCCGGCTTTGCGGCTCGTAGCGCCGCCACGCGGCCAATCATCCTGGACTTTCTGTACATGCGGATGCCGCGGGCGACGCCCCGCCCGATGGCGCTCGTCACCGAGTGCTCGCGTTTGGGCCGCGCCTGCAACAGCGCCCCCGCGAGCCGCAGGGGGTGACCCTTGGCGTTGCGCGTCAGCGTTGCCAGCGCATCGGGCGGGACATTCACTTCCAGCGGTCCCGCCAGATAGCTGAGGACGATGGCGGCATAGGCCTCGACGTCGCGCTCGGCGCAAAGGTCGAGGAACAGCGTCCAGTCCACCTCGCCGCACGGATCAGCAGCGCACAATCGACCAGCCAGTCGCTTTGCTCGTGGCCGCCAATTGCGCCATGCGCGATCGCCATCAGCAACCGGTCGGTCGGCGAGGGAATGAAAACGGGATGATTGAGGAAGCGGGCGCGAATGGCGCGGGCCCAGAGCATATCGGGCTTGATGTCCGAGGTCAGCACCTGGTGGTAGGGGTATTTGTGCAGATCGAGCTCGCCGGATTTGGGTTTGCTCAGATTGGCGCCGATCATGCGGTCGAGGTCGGGCTCGAAGCCGAGCACGTACTTCCATCCAGCGGAACCGATCGTCGCCCAGGCGCGCGCAAAATCGTCGGGCCGGACAAGGAGATCGAGCTCGGCTGCGTAGCGTCCGCGGAGGTTCGAAATATCGAGCACCGTGCGCACCGCACCCTTGAACACCATCACGACTATGCCCGCCTTTTCGAGCGCCGCCAGCGCCGGCTCGGTCGTCCGCAACTGGATGATGCATTCGGCCCAGAGCTTGCGCTCGACGCCACCGAGACGGGCGCGATCCTTCGCGGCGAGCAGACCTTCGGGAATGCGGTTCGAGACCGCGACCAGCAGACGCTGCATCGCAAAGTCGACAGTGTCGAAATCGGTGTTGTCCTGCCATTGCTGATAGGCGGCGGCGGCGCGCGGCAAGTCCTCAAGGATGGCAGCGCGCAAAAGCAGGTCGCGGCCCCCGGTCGGCCAGGCCCAGGCGAGGCTCGGAAAGCGACCCCGTGGCGTCGTGGTCTCGAGCTGGCGCAAGCGGCGCATGCCCTTGCGAAACTCGGAGCCCAGCGTCACGCCTTGTCTCCCGGATTGCCACCAGCCTTGGCGCGCTTTCGCGCCATCGCCTCACGCGCGACCTGCAGATAGCTCTTGGCCAGATCCTTGTTGGTCCGGTTGGTCATGTTGGAGTCGTGGACGCGCCGCAGCGCAACGATATCGGGCAGCATGGCGAGGCGATTGCCACCTTCGCGCAGCCGCGCCAGCCAGTCGATCATGTCGCCCTGTCCGCTCGCTGGATCGATGATCGCTCCGTTCCCCTGCGCGGCCGCTGTGCTAATCAGCATGGTCGAACGACACCAGCCCGCATAGGGCGCGTCGCGCCCGGCGGAAGCCGGGTCGCCGGTGAAATTGACCATGTGGCCAAAGACCCCCGCAAGCCCCGGATCGGATTCAATGGCTGCGAACTGCCGTTCGATCTTGCCGGGCAGCCAAATGTCGTCGGCGTCGAGGGTTGCAATGAAGGGTGTCTCCACCGTCAGGAAGCCGCGCGTCGTCGCGCCACCCGGCCCGGTATTGGCTTGCGACACGAGTTCGACCGGCCCGCCAAACGCCTTGACCGCCGAGCCCGTATCATCGCTCGAACCGTCATCGACGACGATGATCCGCTCGGGCGCGACCGACTGGCCCATGATCGAGCGCAAGGCGTCGCCGATCAGGTGTGCGGCATTGAATGCGGGGATGACGACGGTGTAGCGCACTAGTACCACGAGTTGTCTTCGGCCATGGGCCCATGGTCGAAGAAGTTGGCCGGCACGCCGGGCACCTTGTGGATCTGGCGGCGCCGTGTGGCGGCGAGCAACGCCCGGGCGAACTCCCGCCGCACGATCCTGGGATTGGCGGAGATGTTGGTCTCGTGGCGCCGATAGATGTAGCTCACATCGTCCACAAGGGCGACTCTGGGCTGGGTCTCGAGCGCCCGGAACAGGTAGTCGGTGTCCTCGGCCTGAACGAACTTTTCGTCGAAGCGTCCGACGCTCTGAAGGAAGGAATACCGCGCCAGCATCGCGCCCAGGTGGATGCCGCGAACCTTGGCGGTCCTGCCCACAAAATCGGGGGCCATCGGATCGTCGCCCTCGCCGCGAAAGACGAACATATAGCCATAGGCCAGCTGAGCGGCAGGATCGTCTGCGAGCAACTTGCCGTCGCGTGCGAAACGGCCGGGCGGCGACAGATCGTCGGAATCGTTGGTGGTGACAAAATCGGTGTCGGGGGCGATCGCATCGAGCAGGACATTGCGGGTTCGTGTGATGCCCTGATTAGCCTGTTCGATCAGCCGGATCTCGGGTGCCTCGGAGGCCAGACGCCGGACGATGGCGCTCGTTCCGTCGGTCGAGCCGTCATTGACCACGATGATGTCGAGCAGCGCATCATTGCGCTGGCGCAACAGCGAGCCGAGCGCGGCTTCGATGTAGCGCTCGGCATTGTAGGCCGCCATCATAACAGCAACCTTCAACCGGTCCTCCCCTCGATGAGGTCCGCGATCGCCCCGGCAATCTCGGGGCCGTCATCGCTCAGGTCCAGATAATACGCCGGAAGCTCACGGGCAACCCGCCCGGTGAAGCGCATGGCTTCGCGCCAGCCGCCGGGCAATTGCTGGAGATTGCTGGGGGCAAGATTCATCATCGCCACCTGGGAGGGCGCGCGTTTGAGCACCGATCTTGGCGCGTGGGCGATGCGCGGCAGCACAATGGCCTTGAGCTCGATGGCGGTGGCGCGGCGGCCACGGCCCAATTGCTCGAAATCGAACTCGTACTTGTTCTGCCAGTTGGGATCACCCAGGCCGAGCGCCACCGGGTCGACGCCAAGCCGGGCGAGCCCTTTGCCGTCCTGCTTCATGAGCTTCATCACCGGCGCGGCGCGAACGGCGCCATCATCGAGATTCATCGCAACATAGTCGTCGCCCGCGCTGTCGAGGCCGGCACGGATGCCCGACAGCGAGGTGCCGGATTTGCCCGCACCCCCCGCGCCGATCAGCATCACGCCCTTGCCGCCGACAGCAAGCGTTCCTGCATGGACGATGCGCCAGCCCATCGACTGGTAGGCCCAGTGGAGGAAATTCCTGAGGGGAAACGAGGCGACCCAGGGTGCGAACTGGCCGGCCTGCGCCAGCGCTTCGATGCCCTTTGCCCTGAGCGGATCATAGACCTGCCAGAGTTGCCGATCGACATCGAAGAAGCCCTCGAAGCCGCCACGCGCCAGGCCCTCCTCGACCAGGCTCAGCCCGAACATTTCGCCCACCCATTTGCTGTAGGGCATGTCCGGATGAGTCAGGTGATCGAGAACGCTGACCTCGAGCGCTTTCTGGCCGGTCCTGGCGAGGAGCGGGTCATCGACGAGCGCCCGCCGGCAGAGTTCGAGATAACCCGCGGAGTCGGAGGCAAGCGTGAGACTGAGTCCGGGAAGGCTGAATGCGGCGCGCGGCGCCGAAACCCCCTCGGCATAGGTCAGGAGCGCGCGGGCGAAATCCTGTGTCGTCCCGGTGTCGATGAGGAATGGCTGCAATGTCGTCAGTCTTCGTTCGGCCGCTTCGGCCAGCCCGCTTCCTGGTCGACGTCGTGGATCGGATCGGTGAGCATGAGGTCGGCCAGATCGTCGAAGGTCTCGACGAGGAACGGTCCTTCAACGCCGGAAAGTTCCGCCGCAAGTTCCGCTGGGGCCACACGCCCGTCGCTGGCGGCAACGATCAGCCCGTTCTCCATCAATGTCGCGAGGAGACCGGCAATCTGCGCCCGCCGGGCATCGCCTTCAGCCAGGTTGGCGCAGAGCGTATTGACAGAATGGCCCGCGAGCATCGCCCGCCACACCAATGCCGAGCCGCCGGAAAGTCCGAAATACTTGCCGCTGGCAAGATCGAGCACGACGAATTCACCGTCGAAATCCTCGGAGGCGACATTATCGTCACGCGGCACGAAAGTATCGGTCGGCTGCATTATGCGTTCCCTCGCCCAGTCGGCGGCATTTCCGGGGCGTGCGGCCCACTGATATCGCTGGGCGCCTTCATGCACAAAGCGGTGGCACGGTTCAACCGGAAATCGGGGTCGAAAGCGGCCCTTGCCAAGCTCGCTAAGGGCCTATTCCTTGGCACGAATCCGGGCCAGTTCGAGCTGAAACAGCCTGAGCGACAGATAGATCGCGAAGCTGAAACAGACGATTCCGGTGACGTTGGAAAGCGGCAGGTCGGCCGTCGCGGGCACGTGCTTGGCGACAAGCAGTCCGAGAACAACGGCAAGCACGGCAACGACTTCGGAGAGGCGCAGGGGCATGGTCTGGCTTTCGGCAAACCGCACGGCTGACGCTTGCCAATGCGAGAGGTTTCGACAAGCCGATATCTCCACGAATCCAGTTGCTTACGCAAGCGGTCGAAAGGTTCCACCCCGGCGCGAAATTATCAAAGGCTCGAGCGTCAGCCGCCGCAGTGATGGCTCCCGTCACGCAAAGTCATTGGAAGCATTGGCAAATCTGGGCTAATTGCCAATTGATCGTCGGGGGCGACCATGGACCAGCAGAAAAGCCCGAACCTACTTTCGGTAACGAGCCTGATCGCGACGGGCCTGTTTTTTACCGGCGTGACCTACGCCTCGACGCTCAATTACGGGGCGATTGTCGGCATCGACACGCTCGGCATTCCCAATGACCGCTATGCCTTGCTGCTGATGATCGCTTCGTTGGTCGGCGCGGCGGCATCGGTGGCGCTGGGCTACGTCTCCGACAAGGTGCGCGACCGCCGCATTCTCGTGTTGGGCTGCGCCCTGATGGGGGCCTTGGGATTCGGGCTGATCTTCCTGTTCCGCAGCCCTGTCGCCTTCATTCTCGCCACCTGCCTCATCATGCCGTTCGGTGGTGCGCTGTTCTCACAGTCCTTCTCGTTTGCCCGCTCCTATTACGACTCGCGCGCCCCGGCGCGGGCCGAATTCATGACGTCGATCTTCAGGACGATCTTTGCGGTAGCCTGGGCGATCGTGCCGCCCTTTGTCGGCTGGATTGCCGCCACCAACGGGGTTTTCAACGTCTATGCCATCGCAGCGGCGGCCTATCTGGTTTGCGCGCTGATCTATGTGATCCTGCTCGGCATTTCCGATGCGCGGATTGGGACGCCGCCCAGAAAGCCGGGCGACGCACCCCAGGCAATTGCCCGAATGGAGCCAGCCATCATGGTCGGCATTGTGGGCGTCGCGCTGATCTTTCTTGCGACCTATGTGAACAATGTCACGGTGCCGCTGCTGATCACCGTCACGCTCAAGGGCAGCTTTGGCGAACTGGGCATTTTCTCGGGGCTGGCGGCGGCGCTCGAACTGCCCTTCATGGTGCTCTGGGGCTATGCGCTGCGCTGGGTCTCCAAGCACACGATGATCGTTCTCGCGGCACTGCTCTACGCGATCTACATGATACTGCTGAGCCGTGCCGGATCGGTCGGCGAAATCCTCTGGCTGCAGCTCATCAACGGGCCGGCCACAGCGGCGCTGATGAGTATCCCGATCAGCTACCTGCAGGACGCGATCAAGGGGCGGCGCGGGCTCTCGACCTCGCTGCTGGATGTGGTGTTCGTCGCTTCGTCGCTGGGCGGTGCGGCCCTGTTCGGCGCGATTACTGCGTCAGCGCCCGCCTATCCGGCGCTGTTTGTCGTGGCTGCCGGCGCCTCGGTGCTCGGAGCGGCGATCTTGTTCGTCGCCCATCGCGTGCTGGGCGGGCCGAAGCCGGTGGCGGCGGTCTAGCGTCTGCGCGGCAGGTGGCTGAAGCGGCCGCGGTCGATTTCGCGCTGGCGCATTTCGAGATCGACGCGCGAGGTCGCTTCGTTGAGATAAGCAAACTCGGCCGCCTCGCGCCCGGTTCGCCGGAAGACTGTCCTGATGCTGTCGAAGAGTGTCATCGCCATTCTCCTTTCATCATCAGGATGATTGGATGACGGCGCGCGAGCAAGACGCGGCGGCACATGGCAGCCATCGCCCCACCGGGTGGCGGATCGACACCTACATCTCGCTGAAGGGTACGACGCCGCGCGATTTGGAATCGCGCGGACTTTCGACGATTTGCACCACCACGCGTTCGGGCGGGACGCTGAAATGCTTCACCACCGCGTCGGTGATGTCCTTCATCAGCGCTTTCTTGACCTCGGGTGACCGGCCCTCGACGATATGGACCAGAACCTCGGGCATCTACTTCTTGGCCGGGCCGCGCTTCAGCGGAGCCGTGACCCGGGCTGCCGCCTTTTTGACCGGCGCTTTCTTGGCGCCCGGCTTGGTGCCCACAGCGGCTTTCTGGCCCATGGCCGGAATCGGCAGGCCAGCCGCCTGGGCCATGCGGATCTCGTGGACCGAGGTGCCCATGTGGCCCCAGCTCTTGTTGTCCACCTCTTCGATGACGACGAAGGTGTATTCCGGCTTCTTGTTGAGAATGCGCATCAGCATCTCGGTGGTCTCTTTGTAGAGCTGGAGCTTCTGCTCGTAGGTGGCGCCGTCGGTGATTTCGATACGGACGTAAGGCATGTTCCCCCCCTCAGGATTTCTTGCCGCAAATGCAAAGGCCGGCATCGCTGCCAGCCTTGATGTCTAGCCGACGATCTCGGCGTCGGTGAAGAAGAATTTGATCTCCTGCGCCGCCGTCTCCGGCGCGTCGGAGCCGTGGACCGAGTTCTCGCCCATGTTGAGCGCATATTCCTTGCGAATGGTGCCGGGGGCCGCCTTCTCGGGATTGGTTGCGCCCATGACCTCGCGGTACTTGATGATGGCGTTGTCGCCCTCGAGCACCTGCACCACGACCGGCGCCGCGATCATCTGCTCGACCAGTTCGCCATAGAACGGCCGTTCCTTGTGGACGGCGTAGAAGCCCTCGGCCTGCGACCGTGTCATGTGGATGCGCTTGGACGCGACCACGCGGAGCCCGGCTTCCTCGATCTTGGCGATGATCTTGCCGGTAATATTGCGGCGGGTCGCGTCGGGTTTGATGATCGAGAAGGTGCGCTCGAGAGCCATGTGAGATGTCCTGAAAGGCTTGGAAAAGGTGGGGGCTTTTAGCCGAGGGGCACGACAAGGGCAAGACGGCGCAAGTCCGGCCCGCTTCGGACCGCCACTAGCCTCTGCGCTCCTGCCCCCAGTTCTGCCGCAGGATGCGCAAGCCCCAGGCCCAGCGCGACAGGTCCTCGAGCATGGCCTGTGCCGCCGGGATCAAATGCGGCATGTCGTCGAGCGTTGCCGCCTTGTCCCAGATTGCACGCATGTCCGCGCCACCCACGAGCACGGTCTGGCGAACCGAAACCATCTGCAACTCGGCGATCTGCAGGCGGAGATGCTCGATCGCGCGGCTCGCGCCCATGGTCCCATAGCCGAAGAAGGCCACGGGCTTCCTGTTCCACTCGTAATAAGCCCAATCGAGCGCGTTGATGAGGACAGCCGTCGGGGAATGGTTGTATTCGGCGGCCATGAAGATGAAGCCGTCCAGGGCGGCGAGCTTTTGCCGCCAGCGCTGGGCAACCTCGTTCTCGGCCTCGGCGCCCGAGGCTGGATTGCGTCGTTCGTTGAAAAAGGGAAGCGGATAGTCCTTGAGGTCGAGGATCTCGAAATCCAGGTCGGCGCGCGCCTGGGTCTGCTGGCCCAGCCAGGCTACCGCCCTGTCGGCGAAGCGGTTCTCGCGAACCGTGCCGATGACGATTCCGATCGTCGGATTGGACATACCTGTCGCTCCCTCCCCAGCCCACGGGTGGATACAGGCATTGCCAATTTGGATTGTATAGGGCCCACCGAGTGGCCCGTTTCGAAACCCCGGGGGAGGTCGCGGGTTGGTGCCCGTGGCCTGCCGGCAGTCGGGCTGGTTGCCATTCCGGGCCGAACTCCTTATGTGACCGGCTCTCAAAGGCTTGGCCATGCTCTCCGTTTCGAACCTCACCTATCGCATCCAGGGCCGTCCTCTGTTCGAGGGTGCGTCCGTGGTGCTGCCAGACGGCGCCAAAGCCGGCTTCGTCGGCAAGAACGGCTCGGGCAAGACCACGCTGTTCCGGTTGATCCTGGGCCAGATCGGGGTCGATGGCGGGGGCATCGAGGTCAATCGCCGCGCCCGCATCGGCTCCGTGGCGCAGGAAGCGCCCGCGACAGACCTCTCGGTGCTTGAGACGGTGATGGCTGCCGACACCGAACGCGCGGCGCTGATGCTCGAGGCCGAGACCGCGACCGACGCCCACCGGATTTCCGACATCCACATGCGGCTCGCCGATATCGATGCACATACTGCCGAAGCCCGCGCCGCGACCATTCTCAAGGGGCTCGGCTTCGAGCAGGATCGCCAGCTTGGCCCGACCTCGGAACTCTCGGGCGGCTGGCGCATGCGCGTCGCGCTTGCGGGGGTTCTCTTCAGTCAGCCCGACCTGCTGCTGCTCGACGAGCCGACCAACTATCTCGATCTCGAAGGCACGCTCTGGCTGGAAAAATATCTCCAGACCTATCCCTATACCGTATTCATGATCAGCCATGACCGCGACCTCCTCAACAAGGCGGTGACGTCGATCGTCCATCTCGAGCGCGGCAAGCTTACGCTCTACAAGGGCGGATACGACACGTTCGAAGAAACGCGCCGCATGCAGATGGAGCTCAACAACAAGACGCGCGAGCGCACGCTCGAGCAGATTGCGCATCTGCAGAGCTTCGTTGACCGCTTCAAGGCCAAGGCGACCAAGGCCAAGCAGGCGCAGGCGCGCGTCAAGATGATCCAGAAGCTGAAGCCGCCGGCAGCCCTGTTCGATGAATACGCGGCGCCCTTCTCGTTTCAGAATCCCAAGAAGATTCCGGCCGCCCCCATGCTGACCTTCGACGACGTGTCGGTGGGTTATGGCGATCGTGTGGTGTTGCACCACATCACCAACCGCATCGACCCCGACGACCGCATCGCGCTGGTCGGCGTCAACGGCAACGGCAAGTCGACATTCGCCAAGCTGCTGGCGGGCGATCTGAAGCCGATGCAGGGCGAGATGCGCCGCAGCCGCGGGCTCGAGATCGCCTATTTCGCCCAGCACCAGATGGACAAGCTCAAGCCCGAACATACCCCGCTCGAGCATGTCATCGACCTCATGCCCTATGACAGCGAAGCCAGGCGCCGCTCGCGCATCGCACAGATGGGCCTGACCACCTCTCGCATGGATACGCTGGTCAAGAACCTCTCGGGCGGCGAACGCGCACGGCTGCTGCTCGGGCTCATTACCTTTGGCGGGCCGGGCATGCTGATTCTCGACGAGCCCACCAACCATCTCGACATCGACAGCCGAGACGCGCTGGTCGAGGCCTTGAACGACTACGAGGGCGCGGTGCTGATCATCAGCCACGACCGGCATCTGATCGAAGCCACGGTCGACAAGCTCTGGATTGCCCAGAACGGCACGATCGAAGAGTTCGACGAGGACCTCGATACCTATCAGCGCATGCTGACCTCCGGGAAAGAGAAGCTCCAGAAGAACGGGGCGCCGCCGGTCCTCGACAAGAAGACCGCGCGGCAGGACAGCGCCAATCGCCGTGCCGAAGTCGCTCCGATCCGCAAGTCCATCAAGGATGCCGAACAGAAGCTGTTCCGGCTGAAGGCCGAGTTGGGCAAAGTCGAGGCCCTGCTCGCCGACCCAAAGATCTATGACGGCGCGCCTGAACGCGTTGTGCTGCTCGGCAAGGACAAGGCGCGATTCTCCGCCGAGATCGCCAAGATCGAAGAGAACTGGCTCAGTCTCAGCGCCGAACTCGAAGCACTGGAGCGCGCCGGATGACGGCAATGGGTCCGGCCTCGCGCATTTCGGCGATGGACGGGTTGCGCGGCTGGGCGGCCCTGTCGGTCGTCATCTTCCATTTCACCTGGGAATTGTTCGGCGGCGCCTATCCTCAATTCCGATCCCTGTTCCCGGCGATGATCGGCAGCGGCCGCCTCGCGGTCGCGATCTTCCTCACGCTGTCGGGATATGTGCTCACCATCCGGCGTTGGCGGCGGAATGACAACCCGCCCTACTACCTGGTCGCCTTCAAGCGCTATCTGCGCCTGACCATCCCGATCTTCGTCGCGGTGATGGGCTTTTGGCTGCTGATGGTGCTCGGCCTGACCCCGACGAAGGACGCAGCACGGCTCATTCCCAACCACTACTGGATGGGGCAGATCGCAAATTTCCGCCCGGACTTTCTGCGGGCGATATTCTTCGGTCTTGCCGGGACCTATGGCTTCGAATTGCGCCAGCTCTACCATCCGTTCCTGTGGACGATGATCGTCGAGCTCTGGGGTTCGCTCATCGTCTTTGCGCTGTCGCAAACGGATCGCTGGCGTCGCGCGCCCTATGTGGCGCTGGTGCTTTTGGCGGTCACCTTCCTCTATGTCTTTCCGCTCATCGCCTGCTTCTTTCTGGGCGCACTTGTCGCTCTGCTGCAAAAGGACGATGTGCTGTTCCGCGACCCACCGGGCCAGACCGAAAGCCGGATCGCAACGGCCATCTTCGTGGCCGGCGTCGTCACCGCAGCCTTCATGCATGTCCGCTCGGAAAATTTCAGCTTCGCGGTGGCGCAGCATCTCTGGCCGGCGGCTCTGACCGGCACGATTGTCGTCTTTGCTGCGGTGCGCAGCGTGCCGGTCACGCGGCTTCTGTCACTGCCGCTGTCGCAAGCGCTGGGCAAGCTCTCCTTCCCGCTCTATCTTGCGCATGGGCTGGTGGCGGCTTCCGTCGCGGCGATACTGGTGGTGTGGACTGCGGGCTACGGCCCCATCGATACGTTCGATGCGCTGCTGATCTCGCTCGCCTCGATTCTGAGCTCGCTGCTGCTCGCCGGGGTGCTGCTGCCGGTCGAGACGTTGACGCTGAGCTTTCTCAAACGCTTCGAGTGGATCAATCCCGCTAGGGCCTGAAGCCTTTCGCCATCGCGCCGGCCGTCACCAGCGCATCGATGGCCGAAACGTCGTGGCCGGGAACCATGAAAAGACCCGGGTCCGCCGCATGCAGTGCCTGCAGGGTCTTGAGCTCGGCAAAGACCATGTCGCGGTCTTCCTTGAGCATGAAGGCCGAGAGCAACCGCGGTCGGCCCTTGGCGGTATCGATATTGCGCGCCGTCCAGGCGATGTCGCCAACGAACAGCAGTTCCTTGCCATCGGCACGCTTCACATAGACTAGTTGACTGCCCGGCGTGTGTCCCGGTGAGTGGATGAGGACGATTCCCGGCGCGATCGCCAGCATGCCGGAATAGTCGATGGGCACGATGCCCGTCAATTCGTCGGGCAAAGCCAGGCTATAGCGCGGCAAGCTCTCGACCTGCTCCTTGTTGAGTCGAAGCTGCTTTAGAATGGCGTTCGGCTCGGGATAAGCGATGATGCCGCCGATGTGGTCCGGATGCTCATGAGTGACAATGATCTGAGTGGCATCGGCCATGGCGACGTCCATACGCGCATAGGCATCGTCGTCGATCTTGGCGCCGAGCGAGCCGCCCATTGCGGCATTGAAGGCAGTGTCGATGATGACGGTGTCGGTGGGCAGGATCACCTGGAAAGAGAAGGCCCCCATCTTGTTGATGTTCCAGCCGTCGCCACCGACGGCGGCCACGGCGGGGAAATCGAATCCGGCAATGATCTCGACGCGGATATCGGTCGCCTTGCCGCCGGGCAGTTCCTCGGCCTTGGCGCGCACCGCGTCCATATCGAGACTGAACGCGGGAAGCGTTGCGGGCGGCGCGCCATCGCCGACGAAGTACCAGTATGCCAGCGCGCCAATCGCGACGACGGTGCCAAGCGCGATCAGCGTTCGTCTCAACCAGCGCGGCATGCAGACCCCCAATCAGCCCGCTTAGCCTATTCCGATCGAAGGCAGAGACAAGCCCCGCGGCCAAGGTTTACAGGCTTCGCACATCGGCCTCTCCGGCGGCGAGGAAGCGGCTTGCGTTGCCCAGGCGAAATCCCGCGGGCTCCAGTTCTATTGCCCTGATCCTGTCGATCCTGAAAAACCGGACGGAGTCGCGCAACCGGTCCCAGGCGAGAACATACCAGACGGGCAGGTTGTAGTAGAGGAAGTGGGCTTCGATCGTTCGTTCCGAGGCCTGCCCCAGTTGATCCTGGTAACGGATGCGAGCGAGGCGCTGCCCGAAGAACGCATCGGCCAAGGGCGCAAGCACGTGCTTGCCGGGCTGGTCATATGTCGAAACGACGCGCGACGACGCGAAATTGCCGAACAACACTCTTCCCCGCAAGGTCAGAATTCTGCGCGCGTCGGGCGGCGAGAAAGCCGCCGCGATCTTCCTGCGCAGCGGCGTTACCGCTCCCAGTAACAGCGGTGAGCCGAGCTTTTCTGCAATCGCGACACTGAGCAGGAGCGCAAGTGCCTCGCCGCTGTTGAGGTGGATGCGTCCGGCCGACCACGCCGGGCCAAGGCGCAAACCGCCCCCGCGCCCGCGGTCGGCTTCCACGGGGACGCCGCGTTCGCGCAACACCTCGAGGTCACGCCGCAACGTGCGGATGCTGGTCCCCAGCAACGCGGCCAGTTCGGCTGTGGTTGCGAATTCGCGCGACCGCAGCAGACCAGCCAGTTCATCGAGCCGGGCGAGCCGGCCGGAAGCGTCCATCCGAGCCATGCGCCTAATATGCCATATAATGGCATATTTTACACTATGCATCACGGCACCCTCAAGGAGACATGAAGTGACCAGCGGAATGATCCTCGAATTCGCTCCCTTCGGCCTCAAATCCGGAGTCACCGAAAAACAACTTCTCGAAGCGTCGGAGCACTTGCAGACGCAGTTTCTCGAAAGGCGCGATGGGTATGTTTCGCGCCAACTTGTGCGCGAGAAGGACGGTCGCTACGCCGATCTGATCTGGTGGACTTCGGCCGGTGCCGTCGAGGCGGCTATGAAGGCGGTCTATGAGAGCCCGGCCTGCGCGACATACTTCGCATTGATGCAGATGGACGAGGCCGATCCGTCGGCCGGCATGAAGCACTTCACCGCCGTGGCGCAGTACCGGGCGGAGATCTAGCCCTTCTTCTGCCAGCGGCCGGCTTCGTCCTGTTGCCAATAGGTCAACTCATTGCCCGGGCCGAGCGCCTTCCAGGCAATGCGCGCCTCGGTCACGGCATCGGGGTCGTGACCGGAGAATAAGTAGACCAGTCGATCATATCCTCCGGCCTCTGCCGGCACGGCGCGATCGACGTAGAACCGCACATTGGCGCGGTTGGCATTGACGTCGTCCGTCGCGATCAGCACCGGCTGATCGGGGTCGGTCTCGTCGCCGGCGATTGAATGGGGCAGGAAGCTGTCGTCGCGATAGGTCCAGAGCAGTGCATCGAGCGCCGATGCCCGCTCGCCGCTCGAAGTCTCGACGACTGCCTTCCAGCCGCGCTCAAGCGTCTTTTCGAGCAGTTGCGGCAACACCCGTTCGAGCGGCTGGCTCTCCAAATGATAGAACAGTATCTCGGTCACTTTGCCTCGTAGTGGTCCCTGACCAAGCGGTCCAGCAAAGCCACGCCAAAGCCCGAGGCCCAGTTGGCATTGGTCTCGCTGCTTGGCGCGCCGAAAGCGGTGCCGGCGATATCGAGATGCGCCCAGGGCGTGTTGTTGACAAAGCGGTGGAGGAACTGCGCGGCGGTGATCGAGCCTCCGAGGCGGCCGCCGGAATTCTTGATGTCGGCGAAGCGGCTTTCGATCATCTTGTCGTAGGCCGGGCCCATCGGCATGCGCCACAGCTTCTCGCCGGTCGCAAGGCCGGCCGCGAGCAGCCGCGCCGCGAGGTCCTCATTGTTCGAAAACAGCCCGGCATGATCATGGCCGAGCGCCACGGTGATGGCCCCGGTCAGCGTGGCAAGGTTGATCATGAATTGCGGTTTGAAGCGGTCCTGAGTGTACCAGAGGGCGTCGGCCAAGACCAAGCGGCCTTCGGCGTCGGTATTGACGATCTCGATCGTCGTTCCCGACATGGCGCGGTAGATGTCGCCCGGCCGCATCGCCGTGCCGGATGGCATATTCTCGACTAACCCAATGACTCCAATAGCGTTGACGCGTGATTTGCGTGCTGCGAGCGCGCGGATCAACCCGGTCACCGCCGCGGCGCCGCCCATGTCACCCTTCATGTCTTCCATATTGGCGGCGGGCTTGATCGAAATGCCGCCCGAGTCGAACACCACGCCCTTGCCGACAAAGGCGACTGGTTTAGCGTCGCCACCCCCATTCCAGCGCATCACCACCAGTCTCGGCGGCCGGGCCGAACCCTGCGACACCGAAAGCAGCGAGTTCATGCCGAGCTTGCGCAAGGCCGGCTCGTCCAGCGCCTCGACTTCGACGCCGAGCGATTTGAGCTCGTTGGCGCGCTCGGCGAATTCGAGCGTTCCCAACACGTTAGGCGGCTCATTGACGAGGTTGCGCGCGAGGATGGTGCCGTCGGCGACGGCCAAGCGATCGGCAATCGCGGCCTCGACAGCCTTGACGTCCATCACATGGAGGGTGACGTCGAGTTCCTTGGCCGAGCCGTCCTCGTCCTTTTTGGCCTTGTAGGTGTCGAAGCGATAGGCACGGAGCTTCAGGCCTGCCGCGAGTTCGCCGACCGCGCCCGGCATGCAATCGTGGCTGTCGAGCACGATTGCCGCCTTTTCGGCCCTCGCCGCCATCAGCTTGGCCGCTAGCGAGCCGCCCCGGTCGGCCCAGGCGGTGGCGGAAGCCGCCGGGTCCATCTTTCCCGCGCCAAGCACGAGGAGCCGCGACGATTCCAGCCCTGCCGGGGCGACAATGTCGAGCATCTGGCCCGGCTTGCCCTTGTAGCCGGTGGCACTTGCCATCTTCAGGAAGTCCAGCCCGGTCCGGCTCCAGATCTCGGCGGCGACGCCCCGCGGCTCCATCTCCTCGGCCGTGTAGACCACAAGGACGCCCGTCGGGCCGGGGGGCAGCGCAGCGGCGCGAATGGTAATGGTCTCGGTCATGGAAGATTCCGGGGGAAGGGATGCGGCAAGGCAACAGGTGTTTCCCGCTCGCGTCAATCCCGCAACAAGCCGCGACAAGTCGCGCCGCCGCCTTGCCATTGCGGCAGAAGGGCCGCAGACTCCCGGCTGGGGGACGAGCCAACGGGGACAGGCCCATTTTCGATTTGAGACGGGGCGGCAGATGTCCCGCCTAAGCCTTTATCTGCTCAGGTTGTTCTCGGCCGAGGCGATGGCGATCTTTGCCGTCGCGACCTTTCTGCTGTTCCTCACGCAGCTCCTGCGCCTGTTTGATTCCATCGCGGCTCGCGGTCAGGGACTGCTGACACTTGTCGGCCAGTCGTTGCTGGGCGTTCCCACGATCGGCATCGCGTTTCTCTATATCTGCCTCGGAATCGGGCTCGGCCGCGCGCTGCGCGACCTGCAGACCACTAGCGAGCTGGGCATCATCCACTCGAGCGACCTGCTGCCCGGACTGTTGCGCGCGGTCGGGCTCTACACGGGGCTGGGCATGGTGGCACTGCTCCTCCTCGCCCACATCGTCGATCCGGCGGCGCAGGGCCTCTCGAGCCGCTGGTCTGAGAGCATTGCGGCCGAGCTGGTCGGGCGGACGCTGGTGCCGCACAAGTTCATGGATCTGGTCTCGGGCGTCACGGTGTCGATCGCCGGCCGCAATCGCGACGGCTCGGTCACCGGGTTTTTTGCCGATGACAGCCGGGGCGACGGCGCAAGACGGACTTATATCGCCGAAACGGCATTAATCGCCGAGGACGAGCGGGGGTTCGCACTCCAGCTCCACAACGGCGTCGTGCAGTACCAGTCGGTGGACAAGGAGTTCTCCGAATTCTCCTTCGAGCGCTACGACCTGGCGCTCGACCGGCTAACGACCGAGACCGAGGACACGACGACCCTCGACGAGACCACGTCGCCGGAGCTGATCCAGGCCGCGCTGGCATCCGGCACATGGAGCGAAGAGGCGCTTATCGCCCTCATCCGCCGTTCGACCGAGGCATTGCGCGTCGCCGGAATGTGCCTCCTGGTCACCGCGCTCGCCGCCTTTCCCACGGCCAAGCGCCGGCGCTTCGAGATTCCGATCGAGCTGGTCGTTCTCGGGGTCGCGTTCGCGGAGCGCGGCTTCACCGCCAATACGCCTATCCGCAACGTCTTCGGCAGCGCCTCGGGCGGTATTGTCCTGTTCATCGGGGCAGCGGTCCTCCTCCTCTGGCGGCTCCGGGCCTTCCGGCCTGTGCCGCGGCGGAGGCCCGCATGAGCCGGATCGATCTCCTGCTGCTCAAACGCCTCAGCGGCCGCATCGGCATGGTAATGCTGGTGTTCCTGGGGCTTTTCGGCCTCGTCCGATCGCTCGATGCCCACATGATCGCCGGCCTCAACCGGGACGGCGGCCCGCTGATGGTGATCGGCGGGGTGACGCTGATCGCGTTGAGGATCGTCATCGGCACACTGCCGGTTCCGGTCGTCATCGGCACCATTCTGGCGGTGCTCGACCTCCAGTCCCGGCGCGAACTCACTATCATCAAGGCGACCGGCCTTTCCATCTGGCGGGTGCTCAGGGCACCGCTGGCCCTCGCCTTCGTTGCGGGGATCGTGGTCTCGTTCGCGATCGAACCGGCCGTCGTCTATCTGAACCGGCTGCTGCCAGTCGCCAATTCGCCCACCGGCAGCGGCGGCGAGCTTTGGCTCGAACAACGGGGCGAGGACGGTGCCTATATCCTCGCCGCCGAGCGTGCGCGGGCCAAGGGCACGGTGCTCGAAGGTGTCACCGTCTTTCTGACCGGGACCCCCAACCGAGACCGGATCGAGGCGACCGAGGCACGGCTCTTGCCCGGAGCCTGGGCGCTGGACGGCGCGGTGCGCTACCGCCGAACCAGCCCGCCCGAGCCGCTCGCCGACTTCCAGGTCGGCACGGTCACGACAGCGGGCGACATGCAGGTGCGGTTCACCTTTCCCCGCGACCTCAATTTCCTCGAGCTGACTTCAGCGCTCTCGGCCCGAATCGCCGATCCGGAGCTGCGCACAGCCGTGATCACAACGCTGATCCGGCAGCTTGCCCTGCCGTTCCTGCTGGCGGGCTCGGTGCTTGTCGGCTTTGCATTTACTTCAGGATACCGAAGGACAAATAAGCATGGAGCGACGGTGCTTTATGGCATCGTTCTTGGTTTTGTGGTTTATGTGGTGACGGAGTTGGCGGGCCAATCCGGGCTTGCCGGGGTTCTGGATCCCACATTTGCCGCCGCGGGGCCGGCTTTTGTGGCAATTGTCATTGGGCTGACGGTTTTGCTTTACAGGGAAGATGGGCGGACGTGATGGGCGTCGTCCGTAGCGGAGGCTGGTTGAGTGCGTGGCGCCAGGTGGGCGCCCGCCTGATCGTCGCGTTTGCGCTGCCCCTGCTCGCCGTTACCTTGGCCCCCTCGCCTTCGATGGCCCAGGGCCTGCTCCCCGCCGATTTTCTTTCCTTCATCCCCGAGCCCGGCGCTGGCCCCGCGCGGGTCGAAGCCGACATGCTGTCCTATGACAGCCGGCTCGACGTGATCTCGGCTGAGGGCGGCGTGGTCATGCAATATTCGGGCTATGTGATCAAAGCCGACCGGCTGATCTACAACCAGCGCACCGGCGAGCTGCACGCCATCGGCCATGTCACGATGACCGATCCGGGTGGCAACAGCGTTGCCATGGACGAGATCGAAGTCACAGACGGCATGAAAGAAGCGTTCCTCAAGTCGTTGACCATCACCACTTCGGACGGCGCGCAGGTCAAGGCCTCGGACGTCAACTATTCGAGCGAGCTCAAGACCATCCTAGTCGAGGGCGCCTATTCGCCCTGCGGCCTGTGCGTCGATCAGAAGGGCCGGCGCATCGGCTGGCAGGTCAAGTCCGCCCGCATGATCTACGACCAGCAAAGCGGCACCGTGCTGCTCGAGGAGCCCTCGCTCGAGCTCCTGGGTACGCGCGTCGCCTGGCTTCCGTGGTTTTGGTTCTCCGAGCCAACAAAGCCGCGAGCCCAAGGCATCCGCATGCCCAGCGTCGACTACAGCGCCAAGCGCGGTGTCAGCTTGACGGTCCCCTATTTCTTGCCCGCGGGTGACGACCTCGATTTCCTGTTCAGCCCAACCCTGATGAGCCGGCAGGGCCTGCTCTTTGCCGCCGAAGCCACACAGCGCTTCCAGGGGGTCGGTGAAATCACGGTCAAGGCCTCCGGCCTCTATCAGCTCGATCCTTCGGCGTTCGCCGGCACCGTCAGCGACCGAGCCTGGCGCGGCGCCATCCAGACGACCGGCCGCTTCACCCCAGCCCCCAACTGGGTGGCCGGCTGGTCCTACTCCGCCTTCACCGACAATGCCTACCTCAAGGACTATGAGCTTGCCGATGGCGATGCGGCGATCAACCAGGTCTACGCGACCTATCTCGATCCGGACCTGTTCATCGACGGGCGCATCCAGCGCTTCAACCGGCTCGGCAATTTCACCGCTGCAGACGACGCGCGGCAGGGCATGACGCTGCCCTGGGTACGGATCAACGACATTGTCGATCTCGGGCCTGGCAATGGCCGGCTCAACCTGTCGCTCGATCTGTTGGGTGTCACCCGTCTCGCCGACCAGGCCGATGCCATCACCTACGGCGTGCCCTACGTCTTCGGCTACGAAGGCAACAAGGTGCATGTGACCGGCGAGGCCGCGTGGGAGAACCAGTACATTCTCCCCGGCGGCGTCACCGCAACGCCCTATCTCGGCGCGAGGGTCGATGCCTCGACCTATGATGGGGCCAGTTCCTATCCGGGCTCGCCCCCGGCAAGCACGTTGTTCAACGTGACCCCGGTCGCGGCGATGGATTTCCGCTGGCCGCTGATGGCTGAGAACGGGTTCGACACGCATCTGCTCGAGCCGATCGCACAGATCGTCTATCGCGGCTCCTCGCTCACCGACACGGGCATCACCAATGACAATGCCCATAGCTTCGTCTTCGACGAGGCCAACTTGTTCTCCTACAACCGCTTCAGCGGCACCGACCGGCAGGAGACGGGGCTGCGGGCCAATCTTGGTTTCCATTACCTGGGCAATTTCGCCAATGGCGGCTGGATCGATGCTGTCGCCGGGCAGTCCTTCCATCTGGCAGGCGTCAACGGCCTCGGGATTGCCGACGAAACCCAGGCGGGCGCGTCGACCGGGCTCGGCGGCACGGCGTCACATCTGGTGGCGGGCGTTCGCGGTGGCATCGGGCCGATCGGCGTTGCCGGCAAAATCCAGCTCGACACGAGCTTCCACGCCCGCCGCGCGGGGTTCGGCGTTGGCTACGACGCCGGCGGCTACAAGGCGAGCCTGGGCTACCAGTTCATCGCGGCCAATCCTGCGCTCGGCATTGCGCCGGACGAACACGAGATCACTGGCGATCTCGCCATTCCAATTGCCGATTACTGGACGGCCAATGGCGGGCTCGATTTCGATCTGGCTGCTGGCTCCTGGTCCGCAATCCGCGCCGGAGCGAGCTATGATGACGGCTACCTCGTCTACGGGCTGAACAGCACCTTCACTCCGAGTTCCTTCGGGTTGGGCCTCACGTTCAATCTCAAGGGGCCGGGCGGCGAACCTGCCCTCTGACTCCGATTTTGGCCGCATTTATCAGGGACATGAGGGCCCGCACATTCATGAAACGAGTTTCCCGCATGTCCCGCGTCCTGAGCGCCATCCTGGTCGGCTTCACCCTGCTTATGGCCGCGGTCGCGCCTGCCGCCGCGGCAAGCATCAAGGTGACCGTCAATGGTCAGCCCATCACGGACGTGCAGATCGCGCAGCGGCTCGCCCTCTACAAGCTCGAGGGCAAGACCGGCGCCAAGGCCGCGACCGACGAGTTGATCGACGAGGCCCTCAAGCTCCAGGAGGCCAAGCGGCTCGGCTTCACGGTGACGGCTGCCGAAGTCGATGACGCGGTCCTCCAGGTTGCGCGCAACATCAAGGTCTCGGTCAGTAACCTCGAAAAGGTGCTGACCTCGCGCGGCGTCGGTATGCAGACTCTGCGCGACCGGCTGGAAGCCAATATTGCCTGGAACAAGATAGCGGTGACGGCGATCTCGCAGCGCGTCACTGTTTCCGATGCCGATGTTGAGCAGCAGGCAGAAGCCAAACTCACCGCCGCCAACAGCTACGACTACATCCTCAAGGAAGTGCTGTTCATCGTGACCAAGGGCGGCGAGTCCGCCAGCAAGCGCACCGCCGAAGCCAACCAGTACCGCAAGAGCTTCAACGGCTGCGACGGTGCTGTGCAACTCTCCCTGTCCTACACCGATGCCGCCGTCAGGGATGTCGGCCGCAAGCACGCCACTCAATTGCCCGATGCCATCGCCGACGAGCTCAGCAAGCTCAATGTCGGCGGCATCACCAAGCCGCGAGTGGTCGAAACTGGCGTTTCGATGCTGGCCGTCTGTGCCAAGTCGGTTTCCGACGACACGACTTTCCTCGCCAATGGCATTCGTCAGGATGCCGGAAACGAAAAGTTAAAGGCCGAGGCGGACAAATATCTGGCCGAGCTGCGCGCCAAGGCCCAGATCATCAACAGCTAGAGGTATCGATGGACGCCCTGCCGCCGATCGCCGTCACGATGGGCGAGCCGGCTGGCATCGGACCGGACCTCATCCTCAGGCTCTATGCCGAATGCGAACAGCACCGGCTACCGCCCTTCATCGTCTATGGCAATCTGGGGTTTCTGGCTGCAAGGGCGCGGCGGCTCGGACTCAATATCGGCTTCGCCACCTCGACGCCCGCTGGCGCGGCGAAGCACTTCCCCGCGACCCTGCCCGTCGCCCATATCGATGGGCTGGTGCCCGACAAGCCGGGCGATACGAGCCCCCTCTCGGGCAAGGTAGTGATCGAGGCTATTGCACAAGCGGTTGCGGGCGCGCTCGACGGCGACTGCCGCGGTGTAGTGACAGCGCCTATCCACAAGGCCGCGCTCTATGCCGCCGGATTCAGGCATCCCGGCCATACCGAATATCTAGCGGCGCTCTGCGCTCGTTGCGGGGTGACTCCGCTTCCGGTGATGATGCTGGCCCATGAGGCGCTGCGCGTCGTACCCCTGACCGTGCATGTGCCCTTGCGCGAGGTGCCCGGGCTCATCACGCCGAGGCTCATCCTCGAGACCGCGCGCATAGTCGAACACGATTTGCGCACCCGCTTCGATATCGAGAATCCGCATATCGCGGTCGCAGGCCTCAATCCCCATGCCGGCGAAGGTGGGGCGCTGGGCAGCGAGGACCTTTCGATCATCCATCCGGCCGTCCTCGAATTGCAGCACAATGGCATACAGATCGAAGGGCCGTTTTCCGCCGACACGATCTTCCACCTACCCAACTGGAAGAAGTACGACGCGGTGATCGCCATGTATCACGATCAGGCGCTGATCCCGATCAAAACGCTGGCCTTCGATGAGGCCGTCAATATCACGCTCGGGCTGCCGCTGGTGCGCACCTCGCCCGACCACGGCACGGCCTTCGATCTTGCGGGCTCGGGCAAGGGTTCGGCACAGAGCATGCTTGCGGCGCTCCGGCTCTGCGACCGGCTCACGGGCGGAGCCTCTTGAGCCAGATCGATAGCCTCCCGCCGCTGCGCGAAGTCATCGCCCGGCACGGACTCAACGCCAAAAAGCAGCTTGGCCAGAATTTTCTTTTCGACCTCAATCTCACCGCGCGCATCGCCCGCACGGCCGGTTCACTTGCCGACGCCACAATCATCGAAGTCGGACCGGGACCGGGCGGGCTGACCCGCGCATTGCTGGCTGAAGGCGCGATGAAAATCATCGCCATCGAGCGCGACGAGCGCGCACTGCCGGCGCTCGAAGAGATCGCGACGGCTTATCCGGGGCGGCTCGAGATCATTTCGGGCGATGCGCTCGAGATCGATTATCGCAAGCTCGCCACCGGTCCGGTGCGGATTGTTGCGAACCTTCCCTACAATATCGCAACGCCCCTCCTCACCGGCTGGCTGACGCTTGAGCCATGGCCGAGCTTTTTCTCGTCGCTGACGCTGATGTTCCAACGCGAGGTAGCCGAACGGATCGTCGCGAAGCCCGGCGACGACGCCTATGGCCGCCTCGGCGTCCTTTGCGGCTGGCGCACTGACGCGCGCATCGCCTTCAATGTCGACCGCAATGCCTTCGTGCCGCCGCCCAAGGTGACGTCGTCGGTCGTGCATATGATCCCGAAAGCAGTGGACGCCAAGATCGCCGCAGGCGATCTCGAAGCTGTGACCCGCGCCGCCTTCGGCCAGCGCCGCAAGATGATCCGGCAAAGCCTCAAGGCAACCGGCGTTCCGGTCGAGACCCTCCTCGCCGCGGCGGGCCTCAAGGGTGACGAACGCGCCGAGGACTTGCCGATCCAAGCGTTTCTCGCGATGGCAGCGGTGCTCGGAACGCGCTAGACAGGCATATTGCAACCCGGAGCGTACGGATGCTCGCATCGTACCTCGCCGCCCTCACGCTTCTCGCCGTCGGCTACATCCCGATGCAGGCGCTGCGCACGCGTCGCGCGGCTCTGATCGCCGCCGCGATCGGCATCATCCTCATCCCCCTCGCCATCTTCGGCTTCGGCCAGTTCAATGCCGGACCCAACGGTCTCGTGGTGGTGGTCGGCATGCTCTGGGTGTGCATCGTCGCCTACGGCATCTTCTGCGGCGGCATCATGCGCTACATCATCCTCGGCCGTGCGTCGCTCACGCCGCTCCAGCGCTGGGGCATGATCGCGGGCGGCTATCTGGTCTTTGTGGCGGTGGGCTGGTTCGGCCTGAGCCAGGTGGCGCCGACGCTATAGACTGTCGATCTGGTTCTGCAGGTCTCTGACGAAGCTTTGCATCTGGATGAGCCTGCGTCCGGCGCTGCGCCCTGCCGCGAGAATGGCGCGCACCGTTTCGACGCTCGAATCGAGATCGTCATTGACGATCACATGGTCGTACTCGGCCCAGTGATCCATTTCGATGCGCGCGTTCTTGAGGCGCTTGGTGATCGTGTCGGCGCCGTCCTCGGCGCGGCGTTCGAGCCGCTGGCGCAATTCCCTGATCGAGGGCGGCAGGATGAACACCGTCACCATGTCAGGACGGCTGGCTCGGTAGAGCTGAAGTGTGCCCTGATAGTCGATATCGAAGAGGATATCCTTGCCGGAGGCGAGCAGTTCTTCGACATGGGCGCGCGGCGTCGCGTAGAGATTGCCGTGGACCTCCGCCCATTCGAGCAATTCGCCGTCGGCGCGCATACGCTCGAATTCGCGCTTGCCGATGAAGTGGTAGTGAACGTGGTCGACTTCGCTCGGCCGTTTGGGGCGGGTCGTCACCGAGACCGAGAGCTGAATATTGGGATCGGTTGCCATCACGGCGCGCGAAATCGAGGTCTTGCCCGCTCCCGAGGGCGAAGCGATCACCAGCATGATGCCGCGGCGCGCGATGACCATCGTTACTCGATGTTCTGGACCTGCTCCCGCAGCTGATCGATGACCGCCTTGAGATCAAGCCCGATGGCGGTGAGCTCCACCGCATTGGATTTGCTGCACAGGGTATTCGCCTCGCGGTTAAACTCCTGTGAAAGGAAGTCGAGCTTGCGGCCAACCGGGCCACCGGCCGCGATCAATTGCCGTGCCGAGGCGATGTGGGCGGTCAGCCGGTCGAGCTCCTCGCGGATATCGGCCTTGGTCGCCAGCAGCAACGCCTCCTGCGCCAGCCGGTCCTCGGCGACGGTTGAGCCCGCGGCGGTGAGTTCGGCCACCTGCTCGCGCAACCGGGCGAGTATCGCCTCGCGGCTCCGTCCGGGATGGGCAGCTGCGTCGGCGGCGAGCTTTGCAATCTCGTCGATTTCGGAGGTAAGGACCGCCGCCAGACGTGTCCCCTCGTCCTGCCGTGCCTTGCGCAGGTCGCCAAGGGCTCCATCGACGCTGGCGAGGATGGCGCGATGCAGTGCCTCTTCCTCATCGGAATCGAGCGGGCCCTCGTGCTGCTCCAGCACGCCTTTCAATCCGAGAATGCCGTCAAGTGTCGGCCGGGCGGCGCCGGGCACCGCGTCGTCAAGTTCCTGGATGGCTGCGAGCACGGTTCCGAGCGCATGACGGTTGATGATCAAACGCCCCCCCTCGCCTTCGCGCTCGACATTAAGGTTGACCGTCACCGCGCCGCGGCTCAACGCCACCCCGATGCGGCGGCGGATTTCGCCTTCGAGCGCGTCATAACCCGGGGTCAGCCGCATGCGGATATCGAGGCCGCGCGCATTCACGCTCTTGACCTCGATAGTGTAGCTGACGCCCGGCACCGTTCCCGAGGCGCGGGCATACCCGGTCATGCTGGCGAGTGGCGTTGGCATGACCGGCTTGCTCCTATTGAGTGGTGTCGCCAGCCTGCTGGGCCTGCTCGGCTTCCAGCGCTTCCTTGGCGTCGTCGGCCTCGATCTCGGCTTGCGCCTGCGCGGCCTTCACGGCTTGCCGGTACTTGGCGACGTTCTTCCTGTGCTCGGCATAGGTCGCCGCGAAATAGTGGCCATCGGCGGGACGTGCCGTCTGGGCGACGAAGTAGAGATAGTTGGTCTGGGCCGGATGTGCGACCGCCGCAAGCGTCGTTTCGGCAGGGTTGGCGATCGGCCCGGGCGGCAGGCCGGCGATGATATAGGTATTGTAGGGCGTCTCGGTCCGGAGTTCCTTGCTGGTCGGGCCGCGATTCATCACGGTCTTGCCAAGGGTCAGGCCATAGAGGACGCTCGGATCGGTCTGGAGCCGCATGCCCTTGCGCAGGCGGTTGATGAACACCGAGGCAACCGTCGCGTGCTCGGATGCCAGCGCCGTTTCGCGTTCGACCAGCGAGGCCAGCGTCAGCAAGTCCTCAGGCGTCTTGATCACATCGTCGATCGAGGTGTCGCGACCGGCCCAGGCCTTGGTCAGGGCCTGCTTCATCCGTGCCTGCATCTGGTCGAGCACCGACTGGCGGGTATCGGTCGAGAAGACCCAGTCGTAGCGACCGGGGAGGATCGAGCCTTCCCTGGGATCGGTAGTCAACTCGCCGGTGAGGCTGTTGGATGATTGCCGGATTCGCTCAGCCACCTGGAACGAGGTTTCACCCTCGGGCACGGTGATGAAGAATTCGACCGGCTTGCCCTCGGTGATGAGATCGAGAATGTCGGACATCGAGGCATTGGCCGGCACCGTAAATTGGCCGAGCTTGATGTCGCGGTCCTTGCGCATCACCTTGCCGGCGAGAACGAAGACCAACTGGTTGGAGATCAGGCCCTGCGACTCAAGTCGCGCGGCAACGCTCGAGAGCCCCGAATCCTTTTCGACGACGAACGCTGTCTCCTCGGCCTTGGGACCCGTCGCGAGGAATTGCTGCAGCCCATAAAATCCGACCGCACCCGCCGCGATGATCGCCAAAACGACGAAGGTCAGGATGGCGTTGCCGAACTCGACAAAGCCGTTGCGGCGTTTGCGTTTCGCCTTGCGATCTTCAGGGGCACGCGCTGCCATGAAATCCTCACCTCTTGCGATGGCTTGCCGGGAGCCGCCATTCTTCCAACGAACCGGGCGATATGACGACCCGCCCGAAGCCGAAACGCGCCGAAATCGCGGCGCAGAGTATTAGAGCGTTTCCAGGAAAAGTGCGAAGCAGTTTTCCGGTTCGGAAACGCGTTGAGACAAGGACATGGGGCATGCGTTCCGATTGGCTCGGAACGTGTGCCCTAAGCCACTTTGCGGAAGATCAGCGATGCATTGGTGCCGCCGAACCCGAAGGAATTGGAGAGCGCCACGTTGATCTCTTTTTTGAGCGGCACCTTGGGCACCAGGTTGATCGCCGTCACCACCGAGGGATTCTCGAGGTTGAGCGTGGGCGGGGCGATATTGTCGCGCATGGCGAGCAACGAGAAGATCGCCTCGATCGATCCGGCCGCGCCGAGCAGATGCCCGATAGCCGACTTGGTCGAGCTCATCGCGGCCTTGCTCGCAGCATCGCCGAGCAACCGCCCGACCGAGCCCAGTTCGATCTCGTCGCCCAGTTGCGTCGAGGTGCCGTGGGCGTTGATGTAGTCGATCTCGGCGGGCGCGATGCCGGCGCGCTTTACCGCCATCTGCATGCAGCGATAGCCACCATCGCCATCGGGTGCGGGCGCGGTGATATGATAAGCGTCGCCGCTCATGCCATAGCCGATCACCTCGCCATAGATCTTGGCGCCGCGCGCCCTGGCGCGCTCATATTCTTCGAGCACCACAACACCGGCGCCTTCGCCCATGACGAAGCCGTCGCGATCCTTGTCATAGGGGCGCGAGGCTTCGGTTGGCCGGTCGTTAAAGGCGGTCGAGAGCGCCCGGCAGGCGGCAAAGCCTGCAACCGAGAGACGATTGACCGGCGACTCGGCGCCGCCCGCGACCATTACATCGGCATCGCCCATGGCAATGATGCGCCAGCTATCGCCGATCGCATGCGCGCCGGTCGAGCAGGCGGTCACCACCGAATGGTTAGGGCCCTTGAGCCCAAACCGGATCGAGACATTGCCCGAGGCCATGTTGATGATGCGGCCGGGAACGAAGAACGGGCTGACGCGGCGCGGGCCCCTTTCGTGCAGCACGATCGACGCTTCGAAGATGGTGCCGACGCCACCGATGCCCGAGCCGATAAGGACCCCGGTGCGTTCCTGGTCCTCCTGGGTCTTGGGTTCGACGCCCGCGTCCTCGATGGCCATGGTCGCCGCCGCCATCGCGAAGATGATGAACGGATCGACCTTGCGCTGCTCCTTGGAGTCCATCCAGTCGTCTGGATTGAACTTGCCATCGGAGAGCGAACCGAGCGGAATGCGGTGAGCAATCTGGCAGGCGATGTCATCGACCTCGAAATCGTCGATGCGCTTGGCGCCGCTCTTGCTTGCAAGGATATTGGCCCAGGTCGTCTCGACGCCGCACCCGAGGGGGCTGACCGCCCCCATTCCCGTTACGACGACGCGGCGAAGGTCCATCGGCGATGCCGTCTCCTGAGCATCGGGCGGAAAAACGGCCTGAAAGTTTCCCGCGCGTACGATGCGAACTAAAGACTTCGAGCGGGCAACCCGACCGCGGTCAGGATGCTGCCCGCCCTAAAGGCCGGAAATCAGCCGACGGCCTTGGTGAGATACCCGACTGCGTCACCGAAGGTCTGGATCGACTCGGCGGCATCATCGGGGATTTCGACGGAGAATTCCTCTTCGAAGGCCATGACCAGTTCGACCTGATCGAGGGAATCGGCACCCAAATCGTCGATGAAGCTGGCCTTGTCGACGACCTTTTCCGCATCGACGTTGAGGTGCTCGACGACGATCTTACGGACGCGGTCAGCGATATCGCTCATAATGGACTTCCCTTTTACCAGACTGGTTCGCTTCGTTTTGCTGGAGCCGCGCGCTTAGTTGCCCGCTTCCGGTCCAGCATGACTTTAGGCGGGCAATTCCCGGCCCGCAAGTGAGGCCGGCCCGCCAACTCGGCGGCGGCTGTAACATACCCCTTTGGCTTTGACCATATTGGCAAAGCCCGGAATCGCGGGCTTTTCCGTCACTCCACAGGCGCGTTCGAAGCGGGAAAACCGAACGCCGCTCTCCTTGAGCGCGCCCGCTAGATCATCATCATCCCGCCATTCACGTTGAGGGTGTGGCCGGTGACGTAGGCAGCCGCATCCGAAGCCAGGAACACCGCACAACCCGCCACTTCCGCCGCGGTTCCAAGCCGGGCAGCGGGAATCTTGGCCAGAATGGCGTCGCGCTGCTTGTCGTTGAGCTCATCGGTCATGGCGGAGCCGATAAAGCCCGGCGCGATGGTGTTGACGGTGATGTTGCGCGAGGCGACCTCCTGGGCCAGCGATTTGGACATGCCGATCAGCCCCGCCTTGGACGCCGCGTAATTGCCCTGCCCGGCATTGCCGCCGACGCCCACCACCGAAGTAATGCCGATGATGCGGCCGAAACGCTGCTTCATCATGCCCCGCAGCACGGCTCGGGTCAGGTGGAACGCGGCGGTCAAATTCACCGCGATGACCTCGTCCCATTCCTCGTTCTTCATCCGCATGAACAGATTGTCCCGCGTCATGCCGGCATTGTTGACGAGGATGTCGAGCCCCCCCAATGCGGCCTCCGCGGCCGGAACGAGCTTGTCGACATCGTCGAGATTGGAGAGGTTGCAGGGCAGGATCGGCGAGTTCGCGGCGCCGATCTCCTTGGCCGTATCTTCGAGCGCGGCAACGCGCGTGCCCGACAGCGCCACCGTCGCCCCCGCCGCCGCGAGCGCCTTGGCGATCTCGCGCCCGATGCCACCCGAGGCGCCGGTCACCAGAGCGCGTTTACCCGTCAGTCCAAACATTTGGCGGCTCCTTCATAGAATCCGATTCAAGACTTCAGCGCCGTCGCCAGCGCCTCAATATCCGCCGCTGCGTTCACCGCGCTCGCCGCCACATCCGGCGCGATGCGCTTGGCGAGACCCGTCAGCACCTTGCCCGCGCCCAATTCACAAAGCTCGGTCACCCCTCCTTCGCCTGCGAGCCACTGAACGCTCTCGGTCCAGCGCACCATGCCGGTCACCTGCTCGACGAGGTGTTTGCGGATCGCGGCGGGATCGGAGGTCGGCCGCGCCGTTACATTGACCACGACCGGCACGGAGGGCACGCTCATCGCCACGTGATTGAGCGCGTGCTCCATCGCATCGGCGGCCGGGCGCATCAATGCACAGTGGAAGGGTGCGCTGACCGCCAGAGGCAGCGCCCGCTTGGCGCCGGCCGCCTTCAGCAATTCGATTGCCCGGTTCACCGCCCCGGCATGGCCGGAAATCACCACCTGGCCCGGCGCATTGTCATTGGCGATGCCGCAGACTTCGCCGTCCTCGGCGTCGTTGACGGCGCGCAGCACGGTTTCGAGATCAAGCCCGAGGATCGCCGCCATGGCGCCCTGCCCCACCGGCACCGCCTGCTGCATGGCCTGGCCACGGGTCTTCAGTAGCCGCGCCGTATCGGCAATGGAAAACACTCCCGCCGCGCAAAGGGCCGAGTACTCGCCCAGCGAGTGCCCCGCGACATAGGCGGCGTGCCTCGCAACGCTCACGCCCTTCGCCTCCAGCACCCGCACCACCGCCATCGAAACTGCCATCAGCGCCGGCTGCGCATTTTCGGTCAGCTGCAGCGCCTCCGCCGGGCCTTCGAACATGACGGCGCTCAGCTTCTGGCCAAGCGCATCATCCACCTCGGCAAACACCGCCCGTGCCTCGGGGAAGGCCTCGGCCAAGTCCTTGCCCATGCCGACGGCCTGGCTGCCCTGACCGGGAAAGGTGAATGCGCGCTTGGCCATGGGGCCTCCCGTTTCTTGTTTTGGGGCGAGCCTAGGCTTCGCCTTTACCGCCGTAAAGTTGGCGGCAAGTGCCGGAGCGGGCGGGAGGAGTCAAGCAGACGGGAGTTTCGCAGACGGGAGTTTCGCAGATGGGAGTTTCGGCGGCGACCACCGGCCGCCTGCCGCACGGCGCCCGGCTTCCCGCAGGTCGGCCTCGGCAAAGCGTACGAATTGGCGCGTGAAATAGCTGTCGGCCAGGTCGAACGATCCCGGGATTGCCGGGTCAAGGTCGAGAAAGAGTTCCGGCCTCCTTGCCGCGTCATGTCGGATCCGCCCATGTGCGATGCCCAATGGCGGAGACAAGCACATGCGCACAAAAACAAGCGGCGCGGTCGTCAACCCGGTCCAGATCAGCCGGAATAACCGCAGCACACCAAGCCTGATACGGCCTTCGCCAATACTACGGCCAGCCCTGCTTGCAATGGCCCACCGGAACGGGACCGGATCGGCCCCAGGTATCTCCTCCCTCACTTGTGCGATCGAGTTGAGTGCAAACTCCGAAATTGGCGCCAGCTTGGCCGACATCTGGCCGGGCTGGCGCCGGTAGCCGACGAGAAACTCTCGCACGGCCGAAACTTCGCCCGACCAGGCGAGGCGCAACTGACCGTGGAGGTCGTCGCTTTGCGTCCGGTCCTCGGCGAACCCCCCTACCGCCAGCAGGGCATCGCGGCGGACGACGAAGGCCGAGCCGGTCCCCACAAAGGCCCACCAGAGCAGCCGATAGAAAGCCATTCCCTGAATATCGGGAAAGAAAGGTGTGACCAAAACCCGATTCTGGCGATCGATCCTTCTGTGAAATGCGAAGGTCATGACCGTACCGGGACCGCGCTCCTCAAGCCGGCCCGCCAGCTTTTCGAGATAGGTCGGATACCAGATATCGTCGGCGTCCAGCGGCGCGATCAACTCGCCGCTCGCGGCCCTGGCGCCGATATTCCGGGCTCTTCCTGGTCCGCCATTTGGCACTGTCAGGACCTTCAGGCCGCCAATACGTCCGGCAAATCCACGGGCGATCTCGGCCGTGCCGTCGGTCGAACCATCGTCGATAACGAACACCTCGAGCGGCTGATGCGTTTGCCGTTCGACCGATTGCAGCGTTTCGGCCAGCGTTGCGGCCGCGTTGAACGCCGGGATGACGACACTGACGGAAAGAGTCATAGCGCACTAGGTGTTACGTCTCGCAACGGGCGCGCGACCGGGAAGCTTTAGCTTTCCGGTCCTATCGAGGCAAACCGCCGGGCCAATTTGCTTGCCTTTGGCCCCGATATCGCCTATTGCCCGCCTCGCATTCGTTCGGCCGGGGGCTGAACGGAGGGTCCGCCTTTGCCTCGGCTCAGACGGATAGGGGTTCGCCCCGGCCTCCCGTGTTCCCGCTCTTTAGAAGATCGCTTTGACGCCTTTCCGGCTTCAAAGAGGCTCCGCGCCAAGCGAAGGCAGTGTTGAACCACTTCGAAAGGAAGGCGCCCTAATGGCCCTTTACGAACACATCTATTTGGCCCGCCAGGACGTGTCGCCCCAGCAGGTCGAGGAACTGACCAATGCACTGACCGAAGTGCTGGTCCAGGGTGGCGGCAAGGTCACCAAGAACGAGTATTGGGGCCTCAAGTCCCTCTCCTACCGCATCAACAAGAACCGTAAGGCGCATTACAGCCTGCTCAATATCGACGCCCCGGCTCCGGCCGTCGCCGAGATGGAGCGGCAGATGCGCATCAACGAAGACATCCTCCGCTTCATGACCGTTCGCGTCGATGAACTCGAGGAAGGCCCTTCGGCGATGATGCAGAAGCGCGACCGCGATGACGAGCGTGGCGACCGCCCCGGCGGCCGGCCCGATCGTGGCGGCTTCGATCGCGGCGACCGCCGCCCCCGCCGGTTCTAAGGAAGGATTTCCAGCATGGCCATCAAAGACCTTACCACCGCCCAGGCCCGCCGCCCCTTCCAGCGCCGGCGCAAGACCTGCCCGTTCACGGGGCCGAACGCTCCCAAGATCGACTACAAGGACGTGCGGCTGCTGCAGCGCTACGTCTCCGAGCGCGGCAAGATCGTGCCGTCACGCATTTCGGCGGTGTCGGCGTTGAAGCAGCGCCTCCTGGCCCAGGCCATCAAGCGCGCCCGCTTCCTCGGCATCATGCCCTACGCAGTCGGCTGATCCAGCATTTCGCATCCAATCGTTGAGGTGGCGGATGGTCCGCCGCCTCTAACCGGCAAACCTGCCGGGACAGCAAGAAAGCACCCCAGATGAAAGTCATTCTGCTCGAGCGTGTCGGAAAGTCCGGCCATATCGGCGACGAAGTCACCGTCAAGGACGGTTATGCCCGCAACTTCCTGTTGCCGCAGCACAAGGCGCTCCGCGCCACTGAAGCCAACCGCAAGAAGTTCGAAGTCGAACGCGTTTCGATCGAAAAGCGCAATGCCGAGCGCCGTGAAGCCGCTGCCGGCATCGCGTCGGGCCTCAATGGCCAGACCGTGGTCGTTATCCGCCAGGCGGGCGAAACCGGCCAGCTTTACGGCTCGGTTTCTTCCCGCGACGTCGCCGAAGCGCTGAGCGCCGCCGGCTATTCCGTCGCCCGCAGCCAGGTGGCTCTCGCCGATCCGATCAAGACCGTCGGCCTCCATTCCGTTGCGCTCCACCTTCACGCCGAAGTCGCCGTATCGGTCAACGTCAACGTCGCCCGCTCCGAAGACGAAGCCGCGCGGCAGGCCAAGGGCGAGGATCTCACCTCGCACAATTACGACGACGAAGCCGCCGAAGTGTTCGCCGCCGCCCAGAGCGAAGCGGCCGCCGAAGTGGAAGCCGAGAGCGAATAAGAGGCGATTTACGCCCATCATGCAGAAGGCCGGGAGCGATCCCGGCCTTTTTGCTTGTGTAAAGTGGCACTCCAAGCCTGTGACTTGGTGCAGTTTCCCTTGGTACGCCCCTAAGTGGTTGATAATCTCCGCGCAATCGAAACGCGACTCCCCAACCTCAAAAGGAGACTGACTTGGCTAAGGCACCCGTCAAGAAAGCAGCGGCAAAGGCGCCCGCCGCAAAATCCAAACCGGTGAAGGAAGCGCTCACCAAATCCGCCCTTGTCAATCTGATCGCGGAAACCAATGGCGTGACGCGCGACGTCGCCAAGGGTGTGCTCGCGACCATCGAGGATGTGATGACGGGCTCGCTCCATCCGCGCGGCGTCGGCGAGTTCACGCTGCCGGGCCTCCTCAAGATTTCGCTCCGCAAGGTTCCCGCCCGCAAGGCCGGAACGCTGATCCGCAACCCTTCGACCGGCGAACTCGTCCCCGGCGCCGCCAAGCCCGCGAGCGTCCGAGTCAAGATCCGCCCGCTGGCGAAGTTGAAGGCGGCCGCGCTCTGATCGGTCGCAGATCCCAATCGAATGCAAAAGGCCGGGAGCGATCCCGGCCTTTTTGTTTGCGGCGGGGACACCTTGTCGCCTCGCGGAAAAAGGTAGTTCCTCGACACCGGAGACGGACTACGGGCGCTGAGGCGCGAGCGTGTGCAATTGGCGTCCGTCTGCTAGCATTCGCGCATAGGTATCTTCGCCTTGATTTTTGCCATCGCGGTTGCACTCTTCCTCACGCCCACGCGGCGCCTCGGCTGGTCGCTCGCCGCGTCTGCAATCACCTTTTCCGCAATTTTGACGACGATTCAGTTCCAGTCCAATCTCGGCTCCGACTTCGGCGAGTTCGTCGACACTCCCGGAGGCCAGAAGGTCTGGGCCGTTAGTCCCGACGAAATAATCATTGCTGCCGGAGTCAATTTCACTCTCGGCCTGGCGGCCGCTGCACTAGTCGCGGGTTTGGTTCTCGCATTCAGGCGGCTTCACAATTGACGGTCGCTTGACTTCGACTTTCCCTATCGCCTCTTTGCCGCAACTAGGGGTGCAACTCATGTCCGTCGAAAAGTCCGGCTACGAAAAAATGCGCGCGGGCGAGCCCTATGCGAATCCCGACTGGGACCTCATGGCCATGCAGGCGGAGGCCGGTGAAAAGCTCGCGCGGCTCAACGCCACGCCGATGAGCAAGATGGACGAGCGCAAGGCGATCCTGAAGGACCTGTTGGGCAGCGTTCATCCCGACGCGCTGGTGCTGTCGCCGCTGGCGCTCGAATATGGCAAGCACATCCATCTGGGAGACGTCTTCATCAATTTCGACTGCATCTTTCTCGACGGCGCGGAAATCCGCATCGGCGACTTCACCGCCGTGGGCCCGCGTGTGCAGTTCCTGACTGCCGGGCACCCGGTCCAGGCCTTCGAGCGAACCAAGCTGGACCCCGATACGGGCCGGTTCGTCGCCGCGATCAGTGTGAACAAGCCCATCACCATCGGCGAGCATTGCTGGATCGGCGCGGGCGCGATCATCCTGCCCGGTGTCACCATCGGCGACCGCACAACGATCGGCGCGGGCAGCGTGGTAACGAAGTCCATCCCCGCCGATGTCGTCGCGGTGGGGTCACCCGCACGGGTGGTGAAGCAATTGGATTAGCCGAATGTAACGTTCAGGAAGGAGCTCGACATGCCCAAGGCCTACATCGTCGCAAGCATCAACGTCACTGATCCTGACGGCTATGAAGCCTATGTCAGCGGCGCAGTAAAGGTTACGCAACGGGCGGGCGGCAGGCTGATTGTGAGCGGCGGCAAGACCGAGGCCATCGAAGGCGCTCTCCACAACCGCATCGTCGTCATCGAGTTCGACAATGTGGACGCCGCGCGTGCAGCGGCGGCCGGTTACCAGGCTATCCGCCATACGCGCGGCAACTCGGCACCCGACTACGATTCAGTCATCGTCGAGGGCCTGTGAGCTCGTCGCCTCACGCCCTCCCTACACCCATCCGCGCCAACAGATGGTCGCGCCGCACGAACTGGTGCCAGAGCGCGGCACCGACATGGCCGGCGAACAGCGCCAGCAAGATCTTGCTCATCGCCCCATGCGCGAGGCGCGGCGCCAGCGCTGAGAGATCCGGGACCGGCCCACCGGCCACCACCGTCGGAATTGCCCCCGAGAGCAGCACGGTGACGATGCCGCTCGTCGCCATGAGGACGAGGATCACATAGAGCGCGCCATGGACCGCGCGCGCTGCGACCTTTTGCCAGGCGGGATCGCCTTCGGGCGAGGCCGGCCTGTTGCGGTCGCCTACGACCCACCAGACCAGCCGCAGCAGCGTCAGCAGGAAGACGATCGAGCCCAGGCCGATATGAACCAGCAGCAGTGCTGGCTGAGGATTGATATCGGCCACCACGAATCCGGCGGCGAAAGTCAGGATCACCGCGACCGCGCTCGACCAGTGCAGCGCGATGGCGAGGCCGCCATAGCGGCTCGATGTGCTCTTCAGTCCCATCACAATCTCCTTGATCGGACGCCTTACCCGTGATTGCATAGCATACTATGCATGTGGATAGCAAGCTATGGAATTACCTTATCGCCGCGAGCAATCTGCCGGGTATCTCACCAACTGGGCTGCGCGGCTTTTCGTGCGAGCACTCGAGCGGCGGCTGACCGGTGGTGGTGGCGGTTCGGGCACCATGCCGGTCTATTTCGCGCTGAACGAAGGCGGCGCCCTCTCCCAGAAGGCGCTGGCGCGCTGGGCCGCCGTCGAGCAGCCGACCATGGCCAATACGCTCGACCGGATGGAGCGCGACGGGCTGGTGTCTCGCGCCCCCGATCCCGATGACGGACGCTCGATGCTGATCAGCCTCACCCCGCTCGGCCGCGAGCGTGCGACGGAATCGCTGACCGTCGCGCGCAAGGTGAATGCGCTGGGGCTTTCGGCCCTCAAGCCAGCCGAGCGCGAGCCTTTCCTCGACATGCTGGGCCGCATCGTTGCCGCACTTGAAGCGGACAAAGGCTGAGCTTACCCAAAGACTCGCCGCGCTTGTCGTTGAGGGCGATTCGGAGTCGAGTCTTCATTGTCGCGAAGGCGCCCGATTGCGGCTTTATCCTCGCTATCCCCAATGCCCACAATGCCGCGCCCGCTGACCTAAACCTTACCTTGCGAGCGCTGCCACAAAGGTTAACAACGCCCCGAGGGGGCCCTACCGAATGGCTGACACGAATATCGCGCGCATCCGGCCCACGGATGAGAAGAGCTTTCGCCTCGCGCCGCAAAATGTCGAAGCCGAGCAGGCGCTGCTCGGCGCGGTCCTTGTCAACAACGAGGCCTTCTATCGCGTCTCCGATTTCCTCGCGTCCGAACATTTCTACGAGCCGATCCATCGCGAGATCTACGAGGTCCTGGGCAAGATCATCCGCGCCGGCAAGACCGCGACACCGGTGACGGTCAAGACCTTCCTGCCCGACAATCTCATCGCCGATGTCACCATGTCGCAATATCTGTCCAGGCTCGCGGCGGAAGCGACCACCGTCATCAACGCCGCCGATTATGGCCAGTCGATCTACGACCTCGCGATCCGCCGCGCGTTGATCCAGATCGGCGAAGAGATGACTTCGGTCGCCTATGAATCCGATGTCGAAATGACCGCGCCCAAGCAAATCGAAGAGGCCGAGAAATCGCTCTTCAATCTCGCCGAAAAGGGCCGTTACGATGGCGGCTTCCAGACCTTTTCGGCGGCGCTGACAGAAGCCATCAAGATGGCGGGCGAAGCCTATGGCCGCGATGGCTCGCTCTCGGGCACGGCCACGGGCCTCACCGATCTCGACCGGCTGATGGGCGGGTTGCAGCGCAGCGATCTCATCATCATCGCGGCGCGTCCCGCCATGGGCAAGACCTCGCTCGCCACCAACATCGCCTTCCACGTCGCCCATTCCTGGAAGGGCGAAGTCACCCCGGACGGCCATCGCAAGACTGCCGATGGCGGACAGGTCGGCTTCTTCTCGCTCGAAATGAGCGCCGAGCAATTGGCGACGCGTATCCTCGCCGAACAGTCCGAGATTTCGTCCTCGGACATCCGGCGCGGCAACATCCACGAGAGCCAGTTCAGCCGCCTCGTCGACGTGTCCAAAATGCTCGAAACCATTCCGCTTTATATTGACGATACCGGCGGCCTCTCGGTGAGCCAGCTTGCCGCCCGCGCCCGCCGCCTCAAGCGGCAGAAGGGGCTCGACCTCATCATTATCGACTATCTGCAATTGCTCACCGGTTCGTCGCGCAAGGCCAACGAGAACCGCGTTCAGGAACTGACCGAGATCACTACGACGCTGAAGGCCCTGGCCAAAGAGCTCAATGTTCCCATCATTGCGCTGGCCCAGCTCAGCCGCGCCGTCGAACAGCGCGACGACAAGCATCCCCAGCTCGCCGACCTTCGCGATTCCGGCTCGATCGAGCAGGACGCCGACGTCGTGCTCTTCATCTATCGCGAGGAATATTACCTCAAGAACAAGGAGCCGCGCGAAGGTACGCCCGACCATCTCAAGTGGCAGGAGGAGATGGAAACCGTGCATGGCCGCGCCGAAGTCATCATCGGCAAGCAGCGCCACGGCCCGACCGGTACGGTGCAATTGAGCTACGAGGCGCAATTCACCCGCTTCGGCAATCTCGCCCGCGATTCCTACCTGCCGGAGCGGATGCAGTGATGACGCCGCCGCCGCTCACGACCGGCTATGGCTGCCGCCTGACGGTCGATCTGGGAGCCCTCCGGCGCAACTGGGAGGCTCTCGACAAGGTCAGCGCCGGCTCGCTCACCGGCGCCGTGGTCAAGGCCGATGCCTATGGCACGGGAATCGTCGCCGCCTCGCGCGCCTTCTACGATGCAGGCGCGCGCTTCTTTTTCACCGCGACGCCGGACGAAGCCATCTCCGTGCGTGCCACCCTCCCCGACGCGCATATCTTCGTTCTCGACGGGCTGTTTCCCGGCGCGGCGCCGCTCTATGTCGGCGAGCGGCTGATGCCGGTCCTCAATTCGCTTTCGATGCTCGAAGAGTGGCTGGTCGCCTGCCTCGGCCGCAACGAGGCGCTGCCGGCGGCGCTGCATTTCGATACCGGCATGAACCGGCTCGGCTTCCGGCTCAACGAGGCCTCGATCGTGCGCCGCATGATCGACGAGGTCGGCTACGCGCCGCAGATGCTCATGAGCCACCTCGCCTGCGCCGACCAGCCGCAGCATGAAAAGAACCGCACGCAGCTGGCGTTGTTCTCCTCGCTGATCACCCAGTTCCCCTCGATCCCCGCTTCGCTCGCCAATTCGGCGGCGACCATGACCAGCCGCGACATGCATTTCCAGATGGTCAGACCTGGAATCGCGCTCTATGGCGGCCGCGCCGTTGCCGGGCGGCGCAACCCGATGCTGGCTTCGGTGCGGCTCGAGGCGCCAGTCCTCCAGGTCCGCGATGCCAAGACCGGCGAGTCCGTCGGCTATGGCGCGACGTTCACCCTCTCGCGCGACAGCCGCCTCGCCATTGTCGGCATCGGTTATGCCGACGGGTTCCTGCGCGCGCTGAGTTCGACCAACCAGCATGCCGGCGGCCGCGCCTTCGTGCGGGGTCGGCTGGTGCCGGTCATCGGTCGCGTCTCGATGGACATGACCGCGCTCGATATCACCGAGCTCGGCGATAACCTTCCCATCCCCGGCGAGATGGTCGAAATCCTCGGCAACAACGTCTCGGTCGATGACCAGGCCGATCCGGCCGGGACCATCGGCTACGAAATGCTGACCAGCCTCAAGGGCCGCTACACTCGGACCTATGTGGACAGCGTCGAAACGGAAGCCGCGAGCGCCCGGACGCAGTGACGGCCCGCCCGACCGTCAACTCCCCCTGGGCTTCGCCAGATAGAGAATGGGACAGCGTTCGGCTTGCGCATAGCCGGAAGTCGGCACGAGGCAAACCTCTTCGAAAAACTGCGATGCCTCTTCCACCGCGAGTGCCGCTGGGTACCAGCTGCTGATCGAATCCGAGTTCTTGTAGAAATCGACGAAGGCGAAGTCGGCGTCCACGAAGCCGCAGGCCCGCATCAAGGGTGCGCGATCGGGAAACTTGCTTTCGACGAGGTCATAGACGTCGCGATAGACGAGCACATAGTCGGGCGCGGATCTGGCCATGGCATAAAAGATCCGCATCACCAGTTCGCTCGTCGTCGTGATCCGTCCGGCAAGGCCGTCGGCCACCACATCGTCGACAGAAGTGTCCGCTTCCGGGCGTGCAAAGAGCCGGATCGCGGCGCGTCCGCCGGGGCGCAGGACGCGGGCGACCTGCGCCAGCAGTGCGCGGCGCGCCTCTTGTCCGCCGACCACGCAAAGCGCGCCATCGCCGACGACGGCATCGACGCTCGCGTCCTTGAGGGGCATGTCCAGCCAGTTGCCCTGCAGCACACGATGGGTCGCGGTGTCGCCGGGCCACACCACGCCGATCATGGCCGGGTTGATATCGATTGCCGTCAGGGTCCGGCCGAGACGCGAAAGTTCCGGCGTTACGCCGAGCAGCAGCGTCTCGGCGGTATCGGCTGCAACCAGCGTTCGCATCTGCGCGGCGACGGCGTCGCCCGGCCGCAGCGGCTGCTTATAGGCGGCCCATACCCGGCTGACGCCGGCCCACAACTCGCTCATCGGTCCCTCCCTTCCCAATCCGGCGGACGCACCTTACAAATCGCCAAACCCCGGAGAGGCGGATTGCCACATAAGGCGCGTATCGTCGCGATCACCCATGAGTATGATCGACTGACAACGCCCCGGTTATTTGGCCGCCCCCGGACACCTTACTTGCTGGCGGACATCTTCGCGATCCTCAAAACCAGGGGTTACGCGACCGGGGTCATGTCCGGCGCTTCGGGACCCGCCGACGCCGATATGGCCGTCCTCCATGTCGACGCCACCCACACGCCCGAGGACTATCTGCGGCTCGCCGGACGCTTCCCGTTCTGCGTGAATGGCATGGTCGCCGACATTTCAAAGTCCCGCGTCAGCGATGCGGCGCTCACGCGTGATGCTGACTGGGGCGGGCCGGTCATCGTCAAGACCGATCTCAACAGCAAGGGGTCGCCCGAGTCCAAAAAGAACGCGCGTGCCGCCCGCTGGCGCCGTCCGCTCCCCTTTCCCGGCACACCACCGCCGCGCGCCTATGAGACTTTTCCGTCGCTGCGAGAGGTGCCGGACGCCATCTGGGACGATCCGGCCTTGGTGGTCGAGCGCTTCCTCTCCGAGCGCCTGCCGGATGGCTTCGGCATGTGCCACTACGTCTTTTGCGGTGAATACGAGTTCTGTGCCCGCTTTGTCGGGACGCAGGAACTGGTCAAGTCGCAAAATATCTTCCGGCACGAGCTGATCCCGGTGCCGCCGCATATCCGAAACCGCCGCAACGAACTGGGCTTCGACTACGGCAAGTTCGATTTCGTCCTCGACGGCGGTGAGGCCCGCCTCGTCGACGCCAACAAGACGCCAGGCCGCATCCCGCGCTCCGGCGGCGCCTCGCTCGAGGGCATGGCGGACGGGTTGTTGGGCCTGCTGAGGGCGAGGGGCTGAGCCCTGCGGGGCACCCGCCTGGGCCGTTGGCGCTGGTTGTCGCAAACGTTCGCGCCAGCGGCCCCCACGCACCGGCTTCGCCGGTCCCCCCTCCCGACAAGCGGGAGGGAGTGGCGACTGTGAGCTCCGTGTAGCTGGATAGTGTCGTCTCGCTCCGACCTCTCGGCTCCTGCTCTCCCTCCCCCCTGTGGGGAGGGGGGACCAGCCGAAGGCTGGTGGGTGGGAACCGCTGGCACAATGTGAGCGCAGGCCGGGGAGCCGCTTGCGCCGAATAAGAAGCCCATCCCCAGTAGTCACCCCGGCGAAAGGGCACTATTATACTTGACAAACCCAGCGGCAATCCATAGATTTGGCTCACGATCTGGAGCCGAAAATGACAAGTGTTCTCAAGCAGGCATATTTCCACGATGAAGAAGCGGCGTTTGCGGCGCTGGAGGCCATTATGTGGCCGACCGGCAAGCCCGATCATTGCCCTCATTGCGGATGCGCCGATCAGGAAAAGATGAACAGGCTCGCGATCCAGCGGTCGAAGCCATCCAAGCGTAATCCGAACGGCAAGGCCGTCTACGGTCTCTGGAAGTGCTACGCCTGCCGCCAACAATTCACCGTGCGGAAGGGTACCATTTTCGAAGAAAGTCGGCTGGAGTTGACTCTGTGGTTTCAGGCTACGTACCTAATGTGCTCCAGCAAGAAGGGCGTCTCCGCCAATCAGCTTCATCGCACCTTGGGCGTTACGCTAAAAACGGCCTGGTTCCTCGCCCATCGGCTTCGCGAGGCAATGCGCGACGGCGACCTTCCGCCGATGGGCGGTGAGGGCAAATACGTCGAGGCCGACACTACCTACGTCGGCGGACGCGAGAAAAACAAGCACAAGTCAAAGCGCGCCGAAAAGCCGCAGATCGGTGGGCTGGGCAAGCAAATCGTTCACACGCTTGTGGAACGTGACGGCAAGGCACGCTCGCATCATATCGCTAACGTCAGCGGCGAAACCCTGCGCCCAATCCTGTTCGGGAATGTTGATCGCAAGTCTGCCCTCATGACGGACACCGCCGGAGGCTACTACCATCTTGGCAAGCAGTTTGCCCGTCACGAGACGGTCGATCATGGTTCCGACGAGTACGTTCGGGGTGACGCGTACAGCAACACCGTCGAGGGGTATTTCTCCATCTTGAAGCGCGGCGTGACTGGCATCTATCATCACGTCAGCGAGCGACACCTTCATCGGTATTTGGCGGAGTTCGACTTTCGCTACAACAATAGGGCCGCTCTGGGAACGGATGACGTAGTCCGCACGACGAATGCCCTGATCGGCGCGAAAGGCAAGCGGCTTACGTATCGAAGAACTTACGACGCGGCCCAAGCCTAAGCGCCTCACTCCGCATGAGCTTTGGCTTAGGCTGAAATACCGACATCGCTAGGCGCGGTTCGGTACTGTACCCGATGCACCTGCGCCTCCCTCAACTCAACGGGGAGACGCAGGCCCTTCGATGCGATCAGCAACTCGGAACCGACGCGCTTCACTTGCGCCGAATAGTTCAGCGAAATCTGGAACTGTCGCCGGGCGGTGTACAATCTTTGCACCTCATCACAGTAGTCGTAGGTGATGATCCACGGATGCCCTAGCCGAAGCACGCGCTCGGAAACCTTCGCATGGTCCTCGGGGTCGTAAGCGCTCGTGTAGAGGCTCGATCCCTTGTTGAAGTAGGGGGGATCGATGCAAAGGAAAGTGTCATCGGGCAAGTGCTTCTCAACGTGAGTCAGAAAGTCGAGCGCATCCTTTCGATGAAGGTGGATTCGCCCCCGATACTTTTGGACGCGGCGGATGCGGCGGGTCAGTTCGTCCTTATTGAACCGACAGTCGATTGTGTAGGTGCCTTTCTGAGACAGACCGCCTATCACGCCTGCATTTTTGATGATGCCCGAACGATTGGTTCGGTTCAAAAAAAACGCTGCGAACCCGATTTGGAGATTCGTAGCGTTGCGCGGGTTGCGGTGAATTTCCCTTTGTCTGCGCCACTCGTCTATGGTCACTGGCGTTGCCATCATCAGATCTACGAGTTCGTCGGTCTGATTCAGGACCGCGTTCCAAAACGCCCATACGTGGCGGTCGAGGTCATTGATGTGAATGTCGCTGACATGGCCGCTGTAGAGCAGCGCCAAAGCGAGCCCGCATCCACCGGCGTAGGGCTCAGCGTAGTGGCCACGCTCCAACTTGTTCAGACGAATGATGCTCGACACGAGGTCGAAGAGACTGCCCTTGCCTCCAGGATAGCGAAGCGGTGAGGTTGCGAGAGACATCTATGCGCGCCGTTATCCTTTGACTCGAAAGAGATTCTAGCGAAAACGCTTCGCCACGGCCATAACTATTTTGGCGGAAGTCCCTCGATAGTTTTCATTAGAAGCGGCGTGATCGTCGCCAAGTCATTTGCGAGCTGCTTGCCATCAAAGGTGGCGGAAATCTCGTGGTGCTTTGTGGCATTTCCATTGCGCTGGATTCGCGTCAACGCGTCGTGAATTGGCCCCGACTTCTTCTTGTTGCCAAAGCCCATGTCAGCGAGTTTGTTGGCACTGAAGAAGGCCACAAACTCCGTATCAGCATGCCTTCCGGCCAGTGCTGATAGCGTTTCGACAAATGCCCAAACGCCAATGGTAAGCAGCGGCGTATGGGCGCCAAGACCGACGTAGCAAACTGAAAAATACAGGCTCTCTAGCTTGTCGTTTCCGATGTTCTCGAGAGCCTGAGCAAGCGCCTTGTCATATTCGAGGTGATCCTTAAGTCTCGGCTTCTTTGGCGTCGTCCTTCGCTTTGGCTTGATGAGAGCCGCGGATGCCGTAGCCGCCTTCAGGGCCAGCGGCTGTATCCTCTCACCGGTCAAATCCTTGTGCCGCGCAAGTTGCCGTCCATAGGTGTCAGCTTGATCGGCGTCGTACCGAGACGTGATCTTGTTTCGCTTCAGGTCATTGATGAATCGCCCGAGCTGCTTTTTGAGGTCCGGCACCGGCCGGTTATAGGTCACGTCATCGGGATTGCTGGCGTCAATGCCGAGTGCCTCCTTTACCACGCTGCGATTCAGGAACCTTTGCACGGTTGTCAGCTTCCCGTTGCGCTCTTCCTTCGTGATTAGGCCCATCGCCTCCGCTGCATCCAAGACGGCAAGCGCGACTTTGTTCCGGCTGCTCCCAAAGTGGCGCGCCTTCTGTTCCGCGTCCCAGTCCAACAGGCCGACACCGCTCTGCGCGCCGTCGTGGATGATGCCCATCCAGAACTTCAGCTCCTCATGGTCGTCAAAGACCACTGACGTAATTCTGCGAATTGGCACGTGCCCTGACGTGGCGGCCAAGCGAGCGAAATCCTTTCGCAAGTCGGGAGGTGCGCGGTCGGGGTCGTTGAGAAGCTTGATCGCGCAAACCCGGCGGTTCCCCTCCCATGCTTGATAGGTCTTCTTAGTTGCCGCGCGACCTGAGCCAGGGAGTTGAACGACGCCTAGAAGAGCGAGTGGGTTGGTCCCCGCTTCGCTGATGCTCCTCGCGAGGTTGAACACCTGCTCATCACGGCACAGATACCGGATAACCTCATCCTCGTTTGCCAGAGGCTCGTGACGCGGGTTTTCCTCGTAGAGAAATATGCGGTCGACATCGATTTGCTGAAGTTCTCTGGTCAAAATTGCCCCCTCGATTATAGCTTGCCCCGATAGTCCCAATGGGCGTTAGTCTAGCGTAGAGGGCGCTAGGAAAGACAGACGTCCGTGAAAGGTTTGTGCGGATGACCAACAAGGCAAAGGCGACCAAAGTCCCGAAGAAGGCCACCCCGCCGAAAGCGGACGACTTCGAGTCCGTCGCGCGTCGGCTTGGGGCCGATGAGGACAAGGTGAGATTTGAAGCAAAGCTAAAGAGGATCGCGACCGCGACCAAGTGACCCGCTTCCGCCCGACTAGCGCTTCGGTCGCGCGCCGACAAAGATGCCGGTAAGGACCATCCCAACCAGCCCGATGACGGTGACAGCGGTGCTTCCTACAAGGAAGTCCAAGACGCTCTCTGGTAGGAAGAACCAGCGGTGACGGAAGCCATGGAGCAGCAGGATAATTCCGACTGCGCCACAGTAGCAGCACATGAACGCAAACGCGCGTTTCGCGTAAGGCTCGATCAGATCGTCCAAAATTTCGAGCGTCCGCACCTTCTTTGCGAGAGCATCAAGCTCAACCTGAAGTTGCGCCTTCTCTTCGGAGACTCGGGTAAACGCTTCCCTCAACTCGGCTATTTTGCCGGTCTCGGGGGCGCCCGTGGACACGGGCGCTGAGTCGATGTCCTCGACGGTTACAGGTGGCTTAGGCTTGCTGCTCACGACCAGCCAATGCGAGCTTGGTGTAGTGGTCCCTGATCTCGTCTTCACTAAGCCGCGCGTTCTGACCGTGTGTGAAGTACGCTTTTGTCCACGGCGTGTCTGGCTGATGCGTCATGCCTGAAAGCTCTCGACCTGTAAAACCACCATAGCGGCTCCAGACGTGATCGATTACCGCCCGCTCGCTGTCAGTTAACTGGGCTTCAAAGGGCTTGTTGCTTCCCGCGTATCCCATGAGGCCGTTGCCGGCGTTGTAACCGTAGTCGCGGACGTGATTCCAAATGGACCGGAACACAGGCCCGTTGTCCCAAGCCTCCGGCGGTTGTGCAACAAGCGGTTCGTCGTTCACAGCCAGATTCCAGCCGTTGGCTATGTGGACAAGTTTCTGAAGCCAAGTCTGGTTTGGAATGGCCCCACGAAGCTCGGCACGCTTGGCGAATTCGTTCGCAATGGCCTGCGGCAGATGACGCGGCATAGTCGGCTCCCTTCCTGGCCCTTCGGCCACGGAATCCTCCCGGAGTCCTCAGGGAGGACGATACGCAGGTTGTGTGATTTGCACAACATGGCCTGTCGCTTGGGCGAATTTAAGACCCCAACGTTTCAAAAGGCCGAAAGTCTATGGGTCGCCGGACATTCTCTTTCCACCCGTCCGGCGTCGCCCAGCCCTAGTACTGGGTTTGTCAAAGGTAAAACTCCCGGCGAAAGCCGGGGTCCATCCCTGATACCATCCGCGACCACGGAGTGAAGTGAGACCGCAGTGGATGGGTCCCCGGCGTTCGCCGGGATGACATCGAAGTTGGGATGGATCGGATTTGCACTCCCAACCCTCTGATCCGGCAACGAGAACCAGCGTTTTACCCCCACTTATCCGCATCTTCCGAACCCGCGGTAATATCTCCCCCGCGTTCACCTTCTACCCGCGGGTACTGACGAGGTGCCGGTGGACGTGGTGGGGGCGGCAGTCGTGCCGCTCGGGTTCCTCGCAACGGGACCGGCTCCTGCAGTTACGGAGCCGCTTCCAAGCTGGTGCCGACATCCCCATCGCGGAGAGCGCGGAGCGTCTCGCTTCGCCACTACCTTCCGGAGGCGCTTCGCGCTCTCCGTTCGCGGCCCCATGGCCGCGGCACAATCGTACCCGGAGGGTCATCCCCGTCCGGCGTCTCCGCGCGCCCAATGTTCACTCTTCGTTCTTTACTCCCGGCTTACCCTCCACTACAAGGAATCGAACCCCGGACACCGCCATGGCCAAAGCCAAGACCGCCTATGTCTGCCAGTCCTGCGGCACCACCCATGTGCGTTGGCAGGGTCGCTGCGAGGGCTGCGGCGTGTGGAATTCGATCGTTGAGGAAGTGCTGGAGTCCGGCGTTGGCGCCGGCCCCAAATCGGCTACCGCCTCGGGCCGCCCGATCGCCCTCGTTCCTCTATCGGGCGAAACCGAAAGTGCTGCCCGCATCGAAACCGGCCTCGCCGAGCTCGACCGGGTGACCGGCGGCGGCTTCGTCATGGGCTCGGCGGTGCTGGTGGGCGGCGATCCCGGGATCGGCAAGTCGACGCTCCTGCTCCAGGCTGCCGCGGCGTTGGCGGGGCGCGGCAAGCGCGTCGTCTATGTCTCGGGGGAAGAAGCGGTGGCGCAGATCCGCCTCCGCGCCCAGCGCCTCAGGCTCGGCGGCAGCGACGTTCAGCTTGCGGCGGAAACCAATGTCGAGATCATCCTCTCGACCCTGCAACAGGGCCCTGCCCCGCACCTGGTCATCATCGATTCGATCCAGACGCTGTGGACCGACCGGGTGGATTCGGCGCCGGGCACCGTCACGCAGGTCCGCACCTCGGCCCAGGCGCTGACCAGGTTTGCCAAGAAATCCGGGGCCGCCGTCGTGCTGGTCGGCCACGTCACCAAGGACGGCCAGATCGCCGGCCCCCGCGTTGTCGAGCACATGGTCGATGCCGTGCTCTATTTCGAAGGCGATGCCAGCCACACGTTCCGGATCCTCCGCGGCGTCAAGAACCGCTATGGCGCGACCGACGAGATCGGCGTCTTCGAGATGACGACGCTGGGCCTGAAGGAGGTCGCCAACCCTTCCGCCCTGTTCCTCGACCAGCGGGACAAAGACGCGGCGGGTTCCGCCGTCTTCGCCGGGATGGAAGGCACGCGGCCCGTTCTCTGCGAGATCCAGGCTCTCGTCGCCCCCTCTCCCCTTGGTACCCCCCGCCGGGCCGTCGTCGGCTGGGACGCATCGCGCCTGTCGATGGTTCTGGCCGTGCTCGAGACCCGCTGCGGCGTCCGGATCGGGGCCAATGACATCTATCTCAACGTCGCGGGAGGCTTGCGGGTCAACGAACCCGCCGCCGACCTCGCCGTGGCGGCAGCGTTGATCTCAT
>JBEBGE010000064.1:0-17175 GCA_040081595.1 Devosia sp. | reverse complement strand
GGTCTTGCCCTCGGCGCGCAGCGTGCGGATGACCGCAAAGAGCTGGTCCGCCTCGTTGGGGGTCAAGACTCCCGTGGGCTCATCGAGAATGAGGATATCGGCGCCGCGATAAAGTGCCTTGAGGATTTCGACGCGTTGCTGCTGGCCTACCGAAAGGTCTTCGATGATTCCGTCCGGATCGACCTCAAGCCCATAGTCGCGCGCGAGGCCCTGCAGAAGCGTACGGGCATGATCGAGCGTACGGCCCACGAGCGGCGAATCCTCGGCGCCCAGAACGATGTTCTCGAGTACGGTGAAATTGTCGACCAGCATGAAGTGCTGGTGCACCATGCCGATGCCCAACGCCAATGCGTGGCGGGAGTCGGTGATGGCGTGGGGCTCGCCGTTGACCCGGATCTCGCCGCTATCGGCGTGGTAGAACCCGTAGAGGATGGACATCAGCGTCGATTTGCCGGCGCCGTTTTCGCCGACGATGCCGTGGACAGTGCCGCGCTTGACCTTGAGGTGGATGTCCTTGTTGGCGTGAACCGGGCCGAAATGTTTGTTGATGCCGATCAGTTCAATCGCCAGATCGGAAGCAGCGGCCCCTTGGGGCCGCTGCTCGCTTGTCTGGTTGATACTCGCCATGAAGCGTCCGTACCGCCGCGATTACATCGCGGGGCAGGCTTTGTCCTCACGGAAGTCGTGCACGACCACGGCGCCAGACACGATGTCGGCGGTGGCCTTGTCGACGGCCGCCTTCATCTCCGGCGTGATGAGCGGAGCATTGTTGTCGTCGAACGCAGCGCCGACGCCCTGCTCGGCGAGGCCAAGGACGATCGTGCCAGCGGTGAAGGTGCCGTTCTTTTCATCCATGAACGCGTTGTAGGTCGCGACGTCGACGCGCTTGAGCATCGAGGTCAGCACATTGCCCGGGTGCAGGTAGTTCTGGTTGCTGTCGACGCCGATGCCGAGCTTGCCGGCATCCGCCGCAGCCTGGAGGATACCGACGCCGGCACCGCCGGCCACCTGATAGACGACGTCCGCGCCCTGGTCGATCTGGGCCTTGGTCACTTCAGCTCCCTTGCCGGGGTCGTTGAAGGCCTCAAAGCCGGCGCCGACATAGTTCTCGAGCACCTTGACGTCGGGCTTCACCGACTTGGCGCCCTGCGCATAGCCGCAGGCAAACGCTTCGAGCAGGTCGAAGTTGAAGGCCGGGACGACACCGATGGTGCCGGTCTTGGTTGCCATCGCCGCGAGGATGCCCACGAGGTAGGAGCCTTCCTGCTCCTTGAACACCACCGAGCGCACGTTCGGCAGGTCGACGACGGAGTCGATGATGACGAAGTGCGTGTCGGGGAATTCAGGTGCGACGGTCTGCAGTGCCGTGGCCCAGGAGAAGCCCGGGGTCACGATGGGCGAGTAGCCCTTGGCGGCGAACTGGCGGATCGCCTGCTCGCGCTGGGCGTCGCCCGAGATTTCGAGGTCGCCATAGGCGCCGCCGGTTTCGGACTTGTATTTTTCGGCGCCGTTATAGGCGGCCTCGTTAAAGGATTTGTCGAACTTGCCGCCACCGTCATAGACAAGCGCCGGATCGGCGAACGCGGCGCCGGCGAGCAGCGCAACCGCGGCGACACCCGCGGCCATGGCACCGAGGTGCCGCTTGAAGTTGGTCATGAACAGTCTCCCTGGTTCGCGGGAGGAATGGCGATTGTCGCCTCACGAGCCCTCACGCGTTGGGCTCGATACAATCGTGCAATCGGACAATGGGCAAGAGGGAAACCCGGTTTTTTTGAACGTTTGGTCAAATCCTGAGAGGTCTTAGGGCGCGGCCTCGGATGTGACGGCGACGCCCATCTGGGTGCCGATGCGCTCGAAGAAGCCATTTATGACAACCTGGGCCGAATTGCCGATCAAGGCCTTGCCAAGCTTCATGATGCCGCCATCGGCCTTGCCGTGCGCGGTAAAGGTCAGGAGTGTGCCCCCGGCTTGGTCGGCGAGCGCGATGTCGGCGGCGGCGTGGGCGAGGCCGAGCATGCCGCCCTTGCCGTGACCGGAGAGCGTGTAGCGCTCGGCCGGATGCACGTCGCTCAGTTCCAGTTCTCCCGAAAAGACCGGGTGCATGATGCCCAGATTGACCTTGATCTTGAGGTCCAGAGTTGCGGGGCCCGTCCAGGCGATCGCCTCGCAGCCGGGGATCACGGCTTTCAGAACCCCGGTGTCGTTGAGCGCCGCCCAAACCTCGGCCCGTTTTGCGGCAAACAGGTAGCGACCGCCAAATTCCATGAACTCCGAGCCCTTTTCATGCGTCTTTTTCGCACCATATGGGCAAAATAGGTATCAGGTTGAGGCCGATCAATTGTCATGGGTGCGGGCCGACCCAAATTGTTGCGGCCTTTGCAGTGCCGCGGGGCGAGGGAAATACAATGCCGACCGAACTGATGGAAAAGCCGCTGCAATATCTCGACAGGGCTGTGGGCGCGATCCGCGAGCTGGGGCTGTGGCCCGAGCAGCAGGGCGAACAGCCGATTACGGGCCTTCTCAACGAGATCACCGGGCTCGATGAGACGAGGGTAATCCTGATCGGGCGGACACTGACCCAGGCCTCGAGCTTCAACGAGGTGGTGCGCAACCAGGTCGCGGCGATGAACGTCGGCGAGCGCTACAATACCATCACCGAGAACTTCAACTCGATCCGCGACGACGCCAAAGGGCTCGTCGACCAGCTCGATGACGGCAAGATCGACCTGATGGAACGGGTCGGCAATGTCTGGATGAAGGTCAGCCGCGGCGACATCTCGACACGCTTTGTCCGCATCCGCGACATCTATCTCGACGTCTCCAAGGAGACCAAGAACCAGATTGACCGCGAGCACACGATCCTCGAGGCCTATCGCGATTTCCGCGGTGCCCTCAAGCAGGCCGAGGTGATGGCGCTCGAAGTGCTCGACACGGCGGCCAAGCACCTCGAAGACAAAAAGACGGCGCTGCAGACGGCAGCCGACGCGCTGTCCGGCTTCAAGGAGGGTACGCCCGCCGACCGTGCCCGGCTCGAAATGGATCGTGACGAGAAACTACGCGAACTCCAGAACGAGGAACGGCGCTACCAGATCGCCAAGGATCTGAGCGACAACCTCACCATCTCCTATTCGACGTCAGAAGTGATCATGGCGCGGCTGATGCAGACGACCAACGCCAAGGAGCGCGTCTATCAGCAGTCGATCTCGTTCTTTTCGACCAATGAGACAGTGTTCACGGCACTCAGTGCGTCGTTCACCGGCCTGTTCGGGCTCAACGAGTCCACCGAAACGCTGAACGCGATGAAAGAGGGCATGTCCAAGTCGATCGAGACGCTGAGCGAGATCGGCGGCAAGGTGCAGGAAGAGGCGATCAAGGCCGGCTATGGCCCGACGATCCGCGCCGACGCCGTCAAGAAGCTGGTCGACAGCGTCGTCAACTTCCAGGAAAAGTCGCGCGCTATCATCGAAGAGATGCGGGTGCTCTCGACCAAGAATTCCGCGGAAATCCGCGACGCCGTCGAGGACGGCAAGAAGCGACTGGCCCAGCTCGCCGCCGACGGCAACGCCTTGTTGCTCGAAACGCACAAGGGCTGATTGAGGCGGGGTGAGCGCTACCGCGATGTCCGCCGCTACGACAGAAAAGGCCCCGCTCGACGACATCATGCTGGCCATGGATGTGGTGGATACGCTCCGCCACAACCAGGACCTGGTGACGCGAGAGCTGTCCGCCGAAGAGCGCGAGAAGCAGCTCATCGACAAGTTGCGCGCGCTCTACCATCAACAGGGGATCGAGGTCTCGGACGCGATCCTCAAGGAAGGCGTGGCGGCGCTGCAGGAGAGTCGCTTCGTCTATACGCCTCCCAAGCCCTCGTTCGGGGTGGCACTTGCACGTATCTATGTGTCGCGGCGTAAGTGGGGGCGGCCGGTCGTCGCTCTGGCGCTGATCCTGGCGCTCGTCTTCGGCGGCTATTTCCTCGTCTATCAGCCCTATCAGGCCTCGATCGCCGAAAGGGCGCGGATCGAGCTGGCCGAGACGCTGCCCGCAGAAATGGATGCGCTCTACCAGACCATTTACGAAGAGACCAAGATCCAGCAGGCGGTGTTCGACGCCGAACAGATCCGTACGCAGGGCAAGGCCGCGGCCAAGGAGGGCAACCGGCCGGGAGCCGAAGCCGCGATTGCCGGCCTCACCGGTATCCGCGACACGCTCAGGCTCGAATACAACTTGGTAATCGTCAGCCGGCCCGATGAAAAGTCGGGCTTCTTCCGGACGCCCGACGTCAATCCAACCGGGACCAACTACTATCTCGTGGTCGAGGCTCTGGGGCCAGACGGCAAGCCGCTGAGCCTGCCCATCCTCAACGAGGAAAACAGCAAGACCGAGACGGTCTCGATCTGGGGCCTGCGCGTGCCTGAAGCGGTCTATCGGCAGGTCGAGGCCGATAAGCGCGATGACGGCATCGTCGAGAACAACAGGGTCGGCAACAAGGCCTTCGGCTTTCTTGCGGTCGATTATGCGATGCCGGTTCTCGGCGGCGCGGTGACCCAATGGTAGCACCATGAGTCTTTCCGGCCCCGACGCCCTCCGCTCGATCGAGGAAGCCCTGCGCGACATCCGCCGCGAAGAGGACGATATCGCCAAGCGCCTCTCCGCCGCCGCCGACATGGTTGCCCGGATCCGGCAGCAGGAAGGCGAGTTGCTGCGCAAGCTCGCTGCGGTGCGGCTCGACCCGGCAACGCAGTCCCAGCTTTCGGGAGAACTGAGCGGCGCCGAGCGCAAAGCCCGCGAGATGCTGAAGACGCATGGTGATTCTCTCAACGGCGTCGAAGCGAGCCTCAAACAACTCGATACCGATATTGCCAGGCTCGTGGCCGAGCGGGCCGAGCTGCAGTCGGGGGCGGCCAAGCGCGATGGCGAACTCAAGGCCATTGCCGAAAAGGCCCGGCCCGATCTACTCAAACGCGACGACTACCGGGCGGCAATTGCCAGGGCCAAGGAGCTTGCGGCGATCGCCGGCGAGAGCCTGCGCAAGACCGGACAGGCCGAGGCCGACCGCGAGACCAAGGGCAAGCCCTACCGCGACGACCCGCTGTTCATGTATCTTTGGGAGCGCGGCTACCTCACCCGGAACTATCGCGACAACAACCTGTTCGTCTGGCTCGACGGGATCGTGGCGCGCATGGTCGGCTTTGCCGATGCCCGTCCGAACTTCGCGATGCTCAACGAGATTCCGCTACGCCTGCGGGAGCATGCGGAACGGCAGGAGGCCAATGCACGCGAGGCCGCTGCTACGGTGCATGCGCTTGAAGTCGCCGCGATCGACGCCGCTGGAGGCGCCGAGGCCCGCATGGGGCTTGAGGAGGCGGTCGCGCAAATAGATACGATCGACCAGAAGATCGTCGGTCTCCAGGACCAGCGCGACGAGGCGGCCAAGACCCAGCGCGAGTTGGCCCAGGGGAGCGATCCGGCTTTTGCGTCGGCCATTGCGACATTGGCCGAGGCTCTGGGCCGCGAGGACGCGCGCGTCCTGATCGAGGATGCGCGCCGCACCTCAACCGGGCAGGACGACACCATCGTCCAGCAGATCGACGACGCCCGCCAGCGGGCTGCGGAAGAAGAGGGCGACACCAAGGAGCAGCGGGGGCGTCTCAAGACCCTGGCCGGGCGGCGGCGCGAGCTCGAGGACATCCAGTACGAATTCAAGAAGTCGGGCTACGACAATCCGGCCTCGACATTCCGCGAGGACAGCCTTGTCGGCGACGCGCTCAACGAGTTCCTGCGCGGCGGAATAAGCGCGGCGGCGTACTGGGATCTCTGGCAGAAGAGCCAGAACTGGACCGGCCCGCGCCGCCGCGACGACGACGACAAGCGCCGCGACGTTCCGGACGACTGGAATTTCGGCGAACGGTTCGGCACCGGCTCCGGCAACTGGGGCAATTTCAACTGGCCCGATAACAGCATTGCGGGCGGCACCCGCAAATCCAGCCCCTGGATCGGCGGGCCGGGCGGCGGCTGGGGCCGCATGCCCGGCGGTAGCGGCGGCGGGTTCTCGCGGCCGCGCGGCGGCTCGATGCCAAGTGGCGGTTTCAAGACCGGTGGCGGTATCTCCGGCGGTGGCTTCAAGACAGGTGGCGGGTTTTAGCTACACTGTTCCAGAGGCTTTCCACCCAGAGCCTCGCCGAGCTTCTGCCGGTCGATGAGCGGCGCCAGCGATGTATCGCCCGGCAAAGCGATCAGCACCGAGAGCGCGGTCCTATCTGGATCGATTGGCGCGGTTTTGCAGAAGCGAGGCGCGAAGCCGACGACGGAGGTGACGCTGCCCCTGGGCTGTGTGCGCGCCCAGGCCTGCATGTCGCGCAACGCCACCTTGTCCGCGTCGGAAAAGCCAAAGAGGAAATAGACGCGCGACGGACTGGGCGGCGGCAAGGTGCCCGCAAGGTCTTCGACATCGGCGCGAACGAGCGTTGCCGACACGTGCCGCTCTCCGGCAGGCGAGCGGGCGAGAAAGCTCACCGTCGAGGCGTCTTCCAGCGGGGCAAGCCCATAGGGCAGGTCGAGCGCGATCAGAAGGCTCGCAATGTCGTCAATGACGGCGTCGAGCGCGTGCAGCCGCTGGGCGGTGTCGATGTTGAGCGTCGAGCAGGCGGCCAGCGCGAGCAGGCTCAAGGCAATTGTCAGAAAGCGCACGAGTCCCCTCCCCCCAGGTTCTCTTCTAGAAGATTCTGCGGATCGGCGGAATCGGGGCAGACAAAGAAAGACCCCATCCGCGCCGCATGAGGGTCACTTCCCGATGTCCATGCTGTCGGCTCAAGCGGCCTGATTGAGCCAATTGAGAGCGTAGGCCGCAACCTCTTCCCAGCCCGTCTCGCCGGCAAGGAAATGCGAGCGATTGGGAAAGAGCTTGAAGTCGGTCCGAGACGGCGACTTCTTCTGCACGTTGTAGATGGCCCGGGCGAGATAGGGCGTGACGGTCCGGTCGTGTTCGGCCTCGATCACCAGCAGAGGTTGCTTGCGCGCCTTCGGGTTGACCCGCGTGCCGATCATCGCCGCCGCCTGGTAGAAGATATTGGTCGGGGTCGGCACCACATAATCGTCATAGGCGACCTTCTGCTCCGCAGCGCTCAGCGTATTGGCGAAGTTCTTGGCGAAGCCTTCGCGGGTGATGGTGTGGGTCGCATTCGGTCCCTTGAAGATCGGCGGCAGGGCTGCGAGCAGCGACACCGGACCGGGCAGCGCGCCGGCCACGGGGCCGGGGTCCATCGCGATCGCCGCAACGCCGAGGCCGCGATCGAGCAATAGCTGGGTGATCAATCCACCCATCGAATGGCCGACAATGATCGGGGGGTCGTCGAGCGTTGCGATGATCGATGCGTAGTGGTCGACGATCTTCTTGAAGGTGAGTTCGCCGAGCCGCTTGTCGGGGTGGGCGCGGAGTTTGGCGGGCTTGCCTTCGAGATAGGGCCAGGCAGGGGCCAGCGTCCTGTAGCCGGCGGCTTCGAATGCAGAGCGGAACTTGTCCCAGCTCGAGGTATGCATCCAGGCGCCGGTGATGAAAAGCATGGTCCTGGTTTCAGCAATCTTGGTCATTTCGGTCTCCGTTCAGCTTGCCGGAGCCCTCTGCCCTCGGCGTTGACGAATAGATCGCATGCGATCTATTGGACTTCCATGCCCGAAACTGCATGGCACCCATGATTTAATCGCTTGCGATCTATTCGCATACGACCTATATAGGCGGAACAAGCGGAATGCTGTCCGCAAGGAAACTCCGATGAACCGCGTTCTCAGCGACGATATTGCCAAACAGCTCAAGCTCGATGCCCTGCTCTGCTTTGCGGCCTATTCGGCCTCGCACGCCTTCTCTCGGCTCTACCGGCCGTTGCTCGACAAGCTTGGCCTCACCTATCCGCAATTCATCGTCATGATGGTGCTGTGGGAACATGGCGCAACGACGATGAAGGCGCTGGGCGAGAAGGTGATGCTGGATTCCAACACGCTGACCCCGCTGCTCAAGAAGCTCGAGGCCGCCGGCTTCCTCACCCGCGCCCGCAACAAACAGGACGAGCGCGTTCTCGATATCTTGCCGACGCCCAAGGGCATGGCGATGAAGCTCGACGGCCAGCGCGCCGCGATGACGCTTGTCGAAGCCACCGGCGAATCCATCGAGGGCATCATCGAGCTGCAGCAGCGGCTGGTGAAGGCGCGCGAGAATGTCGCCCGCTATGTGGAGAAGCAGGCGGCGTAGGTGAGGGTCCGCTTGCGCCGACAGCACTCCTGACCGTCCCCATCTTCAGCGCCAGCGGCCCTCACCCACCAAGCTGCGCTTCTTCGTCCCTTCTTGCCCGCAATCGCCTCACTGGAGCGATCGCCTGGCCTTCGGCCAACCGGCCGCGAAGTCCCGACAAGCGGGAGGAAGCGCCGATGAACGCGAAAGTGATTGCCCTAACCAAACACGCTCGCGCCGTGGTCCGCCGTGCCGACCAGCGAGCGGAAGCCTGCAAACAGTTCGCGGCCCATGCCGAAGTGCTCTTTGCGCAGGTCTTCGGTAGCCGGCGTGCGCGACATCAGTTCGCGTTCGTCACCGAGAAAGGTGAGTGTCCCCGCCTCGGCATCGAGCCGCAGCATGTCGCCATCGCGGAGCTTGGCGATGGGGCCGCCATCGACGGCTTCGGGCGTCATGTGGATCGCGGCGGGCACCTTGCCCGAGGCCCCCGACATGCGGCCATCGGTGACCAATGCCACCTTGAAGCCGCGGCCCTGCAAGACGCCCAGTGCGGGCGTCAAATTGTGCAGCTCCGGCATACCGACGGCCTTGGGGCCGGCGAAGCGGACGACTGCGATCATGTCGTGGTTGAGTTCGCCTGCCTTGAAGGCGGCCTGCAGGCCCTGCTGCGAATGGAACACGCGAGCGGGCGCTTCGATGATCCGGTGCTCGGGCTTGACGGCGGAGACCTTGATCACCGACTTGCCGAGATTGCCCTTGAGCAGCTTCAGCCCGCCGGAGGCCGAGAAGGCTTCCTTGACGCCGGTCAGCACCTTGGGATTGCCGGACTCGCGGGCGACGGCCTCAAAGCTCAGCTTCTCCTCGATCAGCCGGGCCTCGACGGTGTAGCCGGAAAGCCCGCCGCCCCAGACCGTCTTGACGTCCTCGTGCAGGTGCCCGCTTTCGAGCAACTCGCGGATCAAGAACCCCATTCCACCCGCGGCGTGGAAATGGTTCACGTCGGCAACGCCATTGGGATAGACGCGCGCCAGGAGCGGCACGACTTCGCTCAGATCGGCCATGTCCTGCCAGGTGATCCGCAATCCCGCCGCCGCGGCGATTGCTACCAGATGCAGCGTATGGTTGGTCGAACCGCCCGTGGCGTGGAGCCCCACAAGCGCGTTGACGATGGTCTTTTCGGAGACGATGTGGCCGACCGGGGTGTAGTCGTTGCCCTCGGCGGTGAGTGAGAGGGCACGCCTGGCCGCCTCGCGGGTCAGCGCCTCGCGGAGCGGCGTGCCGGGATTGACGAAGCTCGCGCCCGGCAGGTGGAGACCCATGATCTCCATCAGCATCTGATTGGAATTGGCGGTGCCGTAGAAGGTGCAGGTGCCCGGCGAGTGATAGGACTTGGCCTCGGCCTCGAGCAGTTCGGCGCGGCCGACTTTGCCCTCCGAATAAAGCTGGCGGATGCGCGACTTCTCGTCGTTAGGCATGCCCGAGGGCATGGGCCCCGCGGGAACGAACACCGCCGGCAGATGCCCGAAGCTGAGCGCCCCGATCAACAGACCCGGCACGATCTTGTCGCAGATGCCGAGAAAGACAGCGGCGTCATACATGTTGTGACTGAGCGCGATGGCGGTCGCCATGGCGATGACGTCGCGCGAAAACAGCGACAGGTCCATGCCGGGCTGGCCCTGAGTCACGCCATCGCACATGGCCGGCACGCCGCCCGCCACCTGCGCCGTCGCGCCGATCGAGCGCGCCGCGTCCTTGATGATGTCGGGATAGAATTGATAGGGCTGATGTGCGCTCAGCATGTCGTTGTAGGAGGTGACGATGCCCAGGTTCAGCGATTTCGAACCGGCGAGTTTGGCCTTGTCGGCGGGGGCGCAGGCGGCAAACCCATGGGCGAGATTGCCGCAGCTCAGCGACGCGCGATAGACGCCCTCTTCGCGCGCCCGCTCGATGCGGCCGAGATAGTCGCGGCGCGTCGTTTCGCTGCGGGCGGCGATACGGTCGGTGACGTCCTGTATGGCCTTGAGAACAGACATCGGAGGCTCCTTCACCCCGGGCTAGGGGCACCAGAAAATGGTCAATGGCGTCTGGGTCTGGCGCAGGATAGCACGGACCGGCATGGCCTCTACGGGACCTTCTGCCTCAGCGCGTTCCAGCGTTTGGACCTTCTCCTCCCCTTCGATGTGCAGATAGAGCGCCCGCGCGGCGAGCAGCCGCTTGAGCGTCAATGTCACCCTCGGCTCCCCTGCCCCCGGTGCATTGATGGCGATGGCCGACCCATCAGCGGTCAGCGCCGCAGTCAAAGTATCACCCCCCGGAAAGAACGAAGCTGTATGTCCGTCATTGCCCATTCCGAGGATGGCAACATCGAGCGGACCCATTGCGTCGAGCGCCTTATTGGTGCGCGTGATCGCCGCGGCGTCCGGCGTCGCGCCGCCCCGATAGAGCGGCACGAACCGGGCGCGTTGGGCCGGCCCCGTGAGCAGGTTGACCTTGACCAGCCGGGCATTGGAACGCTCGGACGTCTCGTCGACCCAGCGCTCATCGACGAGGGTCACCGTGACCCGGTCCCAGGGCACGATGTCGCGGCAGGACAAGGCTGCAAAAAAACGCGCGGGCGTCGAGCCGCCCGAGACCGCGAGAGTTGCGGTGCCGCGTGCCTTTACCGCCGCCGCGAGATCGGCGGCCACTGTGTCGGCCAGGGTATCGGCGAGAGCCTGCTTGTCGCGAAAATCGCGGCGGATTGGCTTCACCTAGTTTTCCTCGTGCCAGGTCCGTCCATCGCGCTCGATCAGCGCTACGGCAGCAGAGGGGCCCCAGGTGCCCGAGTGATAAAGATGCGGCTGGTCGGTCGCAGCATCCCAGGCCCCGCGGATCGGGTCGACCCAAACCCAGGCCGCCTCCAATTCGTCGCGGCGCATGAACAGCGTCTGGTTGCCGCGAACGACGTCGAGCAAGAGACGCTCATAGGCTTCCGGCGTCCGCTCGGAAAAGGTCTGGGCAAAGCTCAGGTTGAGGGGCACTTCGCGCAGGCGCATGCCGCCGGGGCCTGGGTCCTTGATCATGACCTGGAGCTTGACGCCTTCGTCGGGCTGCAGGCGGATGACGAGCATGTTGGGGCGTGGCGCGCCTTCGGCATGGTCGAAGATCGAGTGCGGGATGTTGCGGAACTGGATGACAATCTCAGAAACACGGCCCGCGAGGCGCTTGCCGGTGCGGAAGTAGAACGGCACACCCGACCAGCGCCAGTTTTCGACTTCCGCCTTGAGCGCCACGAAAGTTTCGGTGCGGCTGCCCTTCTTGTCGGCGGGGAGTTCATCCTGATAGCTCGCGACGCTCTGGCCATCGATGGCGCCCGAGCGGTACTGCCCACGCACGGTCAGCCGGCTCACTTCGGTGCCGTTGATGCGCTTGAGCGCGCGCAGCACCTTGAGTTTTTCGTCGCGCAAAGCATTGGCATTGTCGCTGGCGGGCGGTTCCATCGCCACGAGGCAAAGGAGCTGCAGCATATGGTTCTGCACCATGTCGCGCAGCGCGCCGCTCTCGTCGTAATAGCCGCGCGTGCCGGCGCCAACGCTTTCGGCCACCGTAATCTGCACATGGTCGATATGGGCCGAGTTCCAGATGGGCTCGAAGAGGATATTGGCGAAACGCAACGCCAACAGGTTCTGCACCGTCTCTTTGCCGAGGTAATGGTCGATGCGATAGACCTGATCTTCCTCGAAGATCTTTGAGACCTCGTCATTGATGGCCATCGAGGAGTCGAGATCGTGGCCGAGCGGCTTTTCGATCACCACGCGGGCGTCGCGCCGGTAATAGCCCTGCTTCATGATGTAGTCGCAGGTCGGCCCGAACAGGTCGGGCGCAATGGCCATGTAAAAAGCACGCACCACCTTGGGATCGTCTCGCAGATTCTTGGAAAGGTCGCCCCACTTGGCCGGGTCCGACACATCGTTGGGGACATAGGAGAAAATCGAGACGAAGCGGTCGATGGTCTTTTTGTCCTGGTAGTCCTTCTCGACAAATTGCGCGATATCCTCGCGCGCCGCCTTCTGGAAATCGGCATCGGTCCATTTGGTGCGGGAGACGCCGATGATGCGGCTCTGCTCATCGAACTGGCCGTCCTTGAACCGGTGATAGAGAGCTGGGATCAGCTTGCGCTTGGTCAGGTCGCCGGTGGCGCCGAAGACGACATAGTCGAACGGCTGGACGGGAATGATGCGGCTGGACACGCTCTTTTGTCTCCTGTCGATATAGTTCATGCGGCGAAGATCTGCTTTGCGAGAATGACGGCCCCATGCAGGGGCTCGTGCTGAGGGGGGACGATGAAGTCGCCATAGCGGGCGACCATCAGGGGGTAAAGCCGGGTGCCGAAGCCGCCGACGGCCGCCATCCTGTCGACGCCCCGGGCTTTGAACCAGCGCACGTAGTTGTCGATGTAGCTCAGCTGCAGGTCCATAAGCTCAATGGCCACGGCATCGCCTCTTTCGAAATACTCAAAGAACAGCGGCATCAGCGCACCGAATTCAGCGGGCGCACGGCCGAGCAGGGTATTGGGGGCGCCAGAGGTGGGCGCGGCGGGCTTGTCGTCCTTGGGGAACGACCAATCCATAATGGCGTCATTGGTGCCGCCAAACCGGGCCAGCACCGCCTGGGTCAATGGCGAGCCGGATACGAGGCCGTCGGTCGCCTCGACGGTGCGGCGCACCAGTTCGCGGCCCAGGATCGCGCCCGACATCTGGTCGCCGATGTGGAAGCCCCAGCCGCCACATTGGTGGCGCATGCCCTTGCTGACGGCCATGGCGGCGGAACCTGTGCCGACGATGATCACCGCGCCGTCTTCGCCTCCATGGGCGCCGGCGCGTGCGATGTCGATATCGTCGAAAACCTTGACGCCCCTAAAGGGCCAGTTGCGGGCTTCGAACGCGGCACGCGCCGATTGCAGGCGACCGCCGGCCATGCCGAAACAGGCATAGGTGTTGGCCGTCTCGGCAAAGTCGATTCCGGCCTTGGCGAAGACTTCCGTGGTTCCCTCGCTGATCGAGCGGAAGGCCGGTTCCCCATTGTCGATCTGCAGGTTCGAACGGCCGCCGCCGGCATCAGCCAGCGTCACCAGATTCTCGTCGGCCAGACGGACGCGGCAATTCGTGCCGCCGCCGTCGACGCCAAGAAAGTATCTGGGCACGTCCATTTACCCCCGAAATTGCGTTCGAAACGCCGGAAATCCACCCGGCACCGCCCCATCCGGCCATTTGAATGGCCAAGCCCGGACCTCGGGTTTGGCCGGACCATAAAGCCTAAGATGGCGGCGCGGAAGCCCATCCCGCAATCGATTTCATCCGCGTGGCAGCCTTGCCGCAAACGCAAGTTGCGCCGACAGTCCGGCGCTTCGCGGCTGGGACCGAATCGCCGGCGAGAGGCGTTGTGCGGCAAAGGCTGATGAGGAGGCGGAGATGAGCGCACATGTCCTGGTTCTCGGTGGCTCCAGGTCCGGCAAGACCGGTTTTGCCGAACGGCTCGCCATTAGGGGCGGCGAGCGGCCGCTTTATCTCGCGACCGCGGTGGCGCTGGACGAAGAAATGCGCGAGCGGGTGCGGCTGCATCAGGCACAGCGTCCCGGACGGTTCTCGACGCTCGAGGAGCCGCTCGAACTCGCCGCGGCACTGCGCAGCGCAGCAAAGTCGCATGACGTGGTGCTGGTCGACTGCCTGACGCTGTGGATCACCAATATGCTCGGCGCCAATCGCGACGTGGCCAAAGGGGTCAGCGACCTCCTCGCGGTATTGAGCGGGATCGACACCTGCCGTGTGATTCTGGTTTCCAACGAGGTCGGCCTCGGGATCGTGCCGGACAATGCGCTCGCCCGTACTTTCCGCGACCTCGCGGGTTCCGCGCACCAGCGCCTCGCCGAAATCTGCGAGGAGGTGCATTTCGTTGTCGCGGGGCTGCCGATGACGCTCAAGGGTCCGCGGCTGACCGAAAGCACGACGGAATTGCCGCGCCCGGAATGACCACGACGCGCTTGCTTGTTCAAGCGATCTCGGCAATCTCCGCCACCAGCTAGACGCGCCTGCATCGCCGGGCCAATGGGAGGAGCCTGTCATGCAGGTCGTAGAAATTCGCGGCGCCCGTGACGCTGCCCTGGTCGAGATCGCCGATCCGAAGGCCAAGGGCGACGTGGTGCGGATCAAGAATCTCGCTGTGCCGATGTGTACCGAATGGCAAGGGTGGCGGAAGGGCGATGCGGCGCGCGAGCTTGGCCATGAGTCGGTGGGCGTGGTCGACGACGCGGCAGAGTCCAGGCTGGTGAAGGTGGGCGACCGGGTTGTGGTGATGCCGCATTGGGGTTGCGGCAAGTGTCCGTCCTGCCTCAGCGGCGAACATATCCACTGCACGGAGCAACGCGATATCCTCAAGGAGACCGGCTCGGTGGGCGGCAAGGGCTCCTATGGGCAATATACCATCAAGCCGGACTATCTGCTGTGGAAGCTGCCGGACGATATCGAGCTGCGTTACGCGGCGATGGCGATGTGCGCACTGGGGCCGACCTTCACTGCGCTGCGGCGCATGCAGGTGACAGCGAGCGACACCGTGGTGGTTTCGGGGTCGGGGGCGGTGGGACTTGGCGCCATCGTCAACGCACGAACCATTGGAGCGCGCGTCATCGTACTCGAGTTCCAGCCCTATCGGGTGGAACTGGCCCGGGCGCTCGGCGCGACCGAGGTGTTCGATCCACGCGACCCCGCGACGACCGGCAAGATCAAGGCGATGACTGGCGGCTATGGCGCGGATGCGCTGGTCGAGACCTCCAATGCGGAAGCCGCGCCGCCGGCGGTGATCGAGATGGTGCGGCCGCGCGGCCGTGTCGCCTTCGTCACCTGGACGGGTGCGATCCCCGTCAACCGCATTACCGGCAAGGGCATCGAGATCTACGGCGCCTGGCACTGGAACCATCAGCAGCATGGGGACGAAATGGCCGAGCGCATCCGCAAGGCGAGACCGTTGCTCGACAGGCTCGCGACGCACAGCATGCGGCTCGATCAGGTGCAGCACGCCTTCGCGCTCCAGGAAACGGGGATGTGCGGCAAGGTGCTGCTCTACCCCCATGCCGAGCACGAGTTCGCCTAGAGCGGAACGCGTTTTGATACAATCAAGACACCCGCTCTATTCTTCCGCCGTCGCATCGTGTTCGCAGAAAACCGGAAGACCACTCTTCCGCACGATGCCCTAGCTGAAGCGCCAGATCGCCAACGAGATCAGCGCGGTGATTGCCAGCAGCAGGTTGAGCGCCATCCAGTAGAGTTCGAGTGCCCTGAGGATGTCGACGGCCGTAAGGTCGCTGCGGCCTTCGCCCAATGCCCGCAAATCGTGGAGTTCGCCGTCATAGGTTCGTGGGCCACCGAGCGAAAAGGCAAGCGCACCGGCGAAGGCCGCTTCGGGCCAGCCCGCATTGGGTGAAGCGTGTTTGCGCGCATCGCGCAAGGCCATACCCCACGCCTGTTCCGGATCGGCGCGCCGGACGAGAAAAGCCGCACCTGCGATCAGCAAGGCCGAGAGTCGCGCCGGGATCCAGTTGACGATATCGTCCAGCCTGGCGCTGGCCCAGCCGAATTCACGGTAGCGCTCGTTGAGGTGCCCGACCATGGAATCGGCGGTATTGATAGCCTTGTAGAGCATGAGTCCAGGCAGGCCGCCGGCCAGCAGCCAGAAGAGCGGCGCCACGATGCCGTCGGAGGTCGATTCGGCGAGGCTTTCGATGGCGGCTCGGGAAACGCCGGCTTCGTCCAGGGTCTCGGGATCGCGCCCGACGATCTGGCTCACGGCACGGCGGCCGAGCGGCAGCGACCGGGCGAGACCGTCGGCAACGGCTTTGACCGCCCGGCCTAGTTCCTGCTGCGCCAGCAATGTGGACCCGAGCAGCGCTTCGAGCGCAAAGCCGAAGGGAATGCGGCGCGTCACGGCGAGGATCAGGAGGCCGGCGGCGAGCACGGTGCCTAGCAGCAGGAGAAGCATCACGAGACCCTTCAGCCGCCGCCGTTCGCCCTGATTGAGCCGCGTCTCCAGCCAGGCAATCAAGGCTCCGATCCAGACCACGGGATGTCGGACAAGATCGAAGACCGGCCTAGGATAACCGGTGGCGCGCTCGATCAAGAGGGCGAGTGGCGCGACGAAGGCGAACATCAGACGTCTCCGGCGAGTGCGAGCAGCGCATCGAGATCGAGATGAGCTTCGAGATGGCTGGCCAATCCATCCAGCGCCGCTTCGATGCCGGCTTCGTAGGTCGCGTGCGGATCGGCGACGGAGCCGAGAAAGGCCCTTCGAAATGCGTCGGAGGCAAAAAGGCCGTGCAGATAGGTGCCTGCGACGAGGCCATCGGCTGAAATGGCGCCCTCGCTGCTCTTGCCGATGCGGGCGAAGGGACGAATGCGATCGGGTCCGGTCGTTTCGCCCATATGCATGTGATAGCCGGCAATCGGCGCGCCGGAAGTGAGATGGATGGCGTTTTCGATTCTGAGGTCCTTGACGTCGCGCATCGAGGTTTCGACGTCGAGCAGCCCGAGGCCGCGCGTGGTTCCGGGCTGGCCCTCGATGCCATTGGGATCGCCGACGGCGCGGCCGAGCATTTGATAGCCACCGCAAATGCCGAGCACGGGCTTGCCGGCGCGATGATGGGCGAGAATGTCGATATCCCAACCCTGCTGCCGCAACGCCGACAGGTCTGACCGCGTCGCCTTGGAGCCGGGGAGGATGATGAGATCTGCGGTCTGCGGCAACGGACTCCCCGGCTCGACGATCAAAACGCTCACCCCGGGCTCGGCAGCAAGTGGATCGAGGTCATCGAAATTGGCGATGTGCGGCAGGCGCGGGACGGCGATGAGGAAATGGCCGGATGCGTGGCGCGGCCGCTCGAGCGCCAGCGAATCTTCCGGCGGCAGCCGCGCCGCCTCGGGAAAGAA
>JBEBGE010000108.1:0-4797 GCA_040081595.1 Devosia sp. | reverse complement strand
CTCCCTCCCCGCATGGGGAAGGGGGACCAAGCGTGACCTTGGTGGGTGGGGGCCGCTTGCGCTGCGGGTCACATTGACAGCCTGCGGCGGCGCGGGCCCTATGGGGTCATTGCTTTGGGGGATAGAATGCAGGCTTGGCAGATTTTCGTGCAGTCGGTGCTGCGCATTGTGAACAATTTTGAGGGGGCGCTGCGCGTTTCGGCGGTGCTTTACCTGATGATAGTCGCCCTCGGGCTTGCTTTGCAGATGCTGGGCATTCCCGACCTGTCGGATCGGGACCAGCTGAAGGCGCTGCTGGAGGCGGGACGGTTCCCCTGGATTCCGTTTATCCTGATCTATCTGGCATCGGCCATTTGCGCCCTGTGGATCGCGGTCGGCTGGCACCGCTTCATCCTGCTCGACGAGAACCCCGGCATCGTGCCGCCACTCAACGGTGGCCGCCTCTTCGCCTACTTCCTGCGCGGCCTGCTGGTGGGGCTGATCCTCATTCCGATCTATTTGGTGTTCGTCTTGCTGATGTTCGGACTGGCGGTGGCGACGCGCGGCAACTTGCCCGACATCGTCCTGACCCTGCTGCCGATTGCGATCGTCATTCCAGCCTCGATGATATTCCTGAGACTGTCGGTGGCGTTGCCCGGCGCGGCGCTCGGCGCCGAAGGCGGCATTCTCGATACCTGGGAGAAGACGCGCGGCACGATGGGGACGTTTCTCGCGCTGACCCTGATCCTTGGTGCCTTCGGGGTGGCCGCTGGGCTGGTGACGCTGCTGTTTCTGAATGTGCCTTTGCTGCTGATGTTCTGGAGCTATCTCTATGGCTGGGTGTCGCTGATGGTGGGCGTGTCGATCCTGACGACGCTTTATGGCCATTATGTCGAGAAGCGCGCGCTGACCTGAAGGGGCTGTCACGGGAGAGGCCCGCGTTGCGGGCGTCTCCGCAATCTATGCGCAGATGGACGTTCCGAGAGCCCTGCAAAACCGGGCTTTTCGAGAATCTTCGGCAAACTTATCCGCGCGTCACGGCGATCGGGTAGATTTGGCTATGGTCGCAGAAATGGGTTCGGAACTTCGGTTCGCCCATCCGGCCTCACCCATCCATTCCAAGACGGTGGCGAACGCAGGCGACGATGATCGCGAGCGGGCGACCACGGACAGTCAACGCAAATGGCAGAACCTGATCGACCTGGAGGATGGCGCGGCATCTCGGTCTACAAGCGGCCCGGCTTCGACCTTGAGGGGCTCGAAGCGGACTATGCGGACCTCACGATCAGCGGGCGCAGGATCTACGCCAAGTATCACATCTCCAAGAGCACACTCACCAAGATCGTGCGCGAGCAGGGCTGGCCCTGGCGCGCGCCCAAGCCGGTGAACCGGCACGACATCATCGACAAGCTGTTCAGGCTGCTGGACCGCCAGACGAAAGAATTGGAGGCAAGCAAGGTGAAATCAGGATCGGCGGAAGTTATGGCGCTGTCCAAGCTCGTCGCGAGCCTGGGGCGGTTGATCGACATCAAGGATGCCGAGTCGGCCAAACGCCGGGCAAACGAAGCGCCGCGGCACGAGATGTCGGAGATCAAGCGCAAGCTGATCGAGCGCATCGAGCAGCTCAAGCGTGCGTGACCAAGATTATGTGGCGCTGTTGCACGAGGACGATGCTGCGGCGATCTATTTCGACTGGCACCGCTGGGTGCATGAGGCCCAGCAGGAGCCTCCCGGCGACTGGACCACCTGGCTGCTGATGGGCGGGCGCGGCGCTGGCAAGACTCGCGCCGGAGCCGAATGGATTCGCAATCTCGCCTCGCGCGGCATCGGGCCATTGGCGCTGGTGGGGCAGACGATCAGCGAGGCCAAGGCGGTGATGGTTAAAGGCGAGAGCGGCTTGTTCCGCGTGACCCCGCCCGACGAGCGCCCGCTGCTGAGGGGCGACAATTTGCTCTGGCCCAATGGCGTTGTCGGAACCATCCTTTCGGCGAGCGACCCCGAGCGGTTTCGCGGGCCGCAATTTGCCGCCGCCTGGTGCGACGAAGTCGGCAAATGGCCCGATGCGGAAGCGGCCTGGGACATGCTGCAGTTTTCGCTGCGGCTGGGCGAGAGGCCGCGCCAGATGGCGACAACGACGCCGCGGCCGACAAAATTGCTGAAGCGGCTCCTGGCCGATCCGCGCACGGCGGTGACGCGGGTGACGACGAAACAGAACAAGGCGCATCTCGCCGACGCGTTCCTCACCGCCATCGTCGACCGCTATCGCGGCACGGTGCTGGGGCGGCAGGAGCTCGAAGGGGAACTGATCGAGGACCTGCCCGGGGCGCTATGGACGCGCGACATGTTCGCGCCCGACCATGGCGCGGCCCGGCAGCGCATCGTGGTGGCGCTCGATCCGCCGGCGACGGGCGGCAAGACTTCCGATGGCTGCGGCATAGTCGTCGCGGCAAAGACGGAGACGGGCGCGGTGGTGCTGGCCGATCTGACGCTGAAGCCCGCAACACCGCTCGGCTGGGCGCAGCGGGCGGCGCGGGCCTTCGAGGACTATGGCGCGGACTGCATCGTCGCCGAGGTGAACCAGGGCGGCGACATGGTCAAGGCCGTGCTGGCGCAGGTGAACCCGCTATTACCGGTGCGCGCGGTGCACGCGCGGCGCGGCAAATGGCTGCGCGCCGAACCGGTGGCCGCGCTCTACGCGCAGGGCAAGGTCGCGCATGTGGCGGGGCTGACGGCGCTGGAAGACGAGATGTGCGCCTTCGGGCCGGATGGGCTCAGCGAGGGGCATTCGCCCGACCGGGTGGATGCGCTGGTCTGGGCGATGACGGAATTGATGCTGGGACGCGAGGGGCAGCCGAGGGTGAGGGGGGTATAGCTTCCCGCTGCTTGGTGCAGCCGAGCAACGCTCGCGAGCTATGCGCGTTGTACAAGACGGACCCGCGACCATGTGGCCTTTGTCGAGGCCCGAATCGTAGGCCATAAAGAAGATGGCCCCGGCTGCAACCAGGGCCATCCTTTACACTTGGTTAACCGGATCGGTTCAGTTTTCGTAAATCGGGGCCGATCCGGCATACTTCTGGACAAGCGCAATCGCGTTCAAGCAATCGTCCTTGTTCCAGTAGCTTTCAGCGGAATCCGCGATGATCTTGTAGTTGCCATCGCGGCGGAGGCGCCATCGCCACTGGCTGAGCGCGTCCTTGTAGAGGATGAAGTGCATGTCCGAATTCCTTTCAATGGACATCGACAACAACTTGAAGCGGTTCATGTTCGACTACCGCTTCGACGGATCGGAATACAGCATCGACATCTTTGCTCGGACCCCAGATGAGGCGCGCGCAAAGCTATCTGCCCTCGCCTTCGCCCAGTTCGCGGGCGAAGTGAAAGCAGTGATACCGATTCCTAGCGCCAGCCTGATCGGGAGGATCATCAAGCGCATTCGATCAATATAACTGTCCGGGTTTTGATTCGGGTAGTCTCATCTACAGTCGTGCGAAAGTATAGGGGCAGCTTGCTGCCCTTTTATTTTGACCATTTGGTCTAGGATCGGCGTTCGCTTCCTAGATTGCTGTTCTAGAACTCCTGAGCTTCGCTCTGCCCGCTTCAGCGGGCCGCCCTCCACCGGCTTCGCCGGTCACGACGCCATTCGAGCGTAGCTCTCATGGCCTTCTCGCGCCGTTCGCTCCACCGGAGCGAACGGAACCCGCTCGAAGTCCCCCCTGAAACGGGGGAGGAACCCAGACCGAAAGATCATCTATGCCCAATTTCTGGAACTGGCTCACTCGCCAGGCGGCTGCGCCCGCCGAGACCAAATCCCTTGCGCTTACCGGCCTTGTGGGGCCGGGCGAGGCGAACTGGAGCCGGCGGAGCTTTCCTGCGCTCGCCCAGGAAGGTTTTGCCCGCAACCCGGTGGTCAATCGTTGTGTGCGGCTGATCGCCGAGAGCGCCAACCGGGTGCCGATGGTGGCGGTGGAGGATGGCAAGCGGTTGTGCGAGCATCCGCTGCTGAGTCTGCTCAAGCGGCCGAACCCGCATCAATCGGGGAGCGAGCTGCTGGAGGCGGTCTATGCCTATCTGCAGACGGCGGGGAACGCCTATCTCACGGCGGCGATGGCCGATGGCGAGGTGAAGGGGCTGTTTGCGCTGAGGCCCGACCGCATGCGCGTGATGGCGGGGCGCGACGGCTATCCCGAGGCCTATGCCTATACGAGCGAGGGCAGGACCCGCGCCTTGCGGCAGGACACGGCGCCGGTGGCGAGCGTGTTGCACCTGGCGCTGTTTCATCCGCTCGACGACCATTATGGGCTCGCGCCCCTCGAAGCCGCGCAGCAGAGCCTCGATCTCCACAACGCCGCATCGCGCTGGAACAAGGCGCTGCTCGACAATTCGGCACGGCCGTCTGGTGCGCTGGTCTATTCGGCGGGGGCGGGGAACCTCACCGCCGACCAGTTCGAACGGCTGAAGGCGGAACTTGAAACGGCGTTCCAGGGCGCGACCAATGCCGGCCGGCCGATGGTGCTCGAAGGCGGGCTCGACTGGAAGTCGATCGGCATCAGCCCAAGGGACATGGATTTCATCGAAGCCAAGCACGCCGCGGCGCGCGAGATCGCGCTCTGCTTCGGGGTGCCGCCCATGCTGCTCGGCATCCCGGGCGACAACACCTACGCCAATCTCGCCGAGGCCAATCGCGCGCTCTGGCGCCACACCATCGTGCCGCTGGTCCGGCGCGTCACCGACGATCTCGGCTTCTGGCTGGCGCCGGGTTTTGGCGGGCGCGTGGCGCTGGAACCCGATTTCGAGCAGGTCGAAGCGCTGGCCGAGGAC
>JBEBGE010000063.1:0-17619 GCA_040081595.1 Devosia sp. | reverse complement strand
GTCTGAGGCATGGCCCCGCCCTGCGGCAGCCCGACCCCCTGGAAGAGCCCCAGAATGTCGAACTCGCTCTCAAGCTCGATCTCCCGGATGGTCTCGTCGTCGGGGAAGTCGGCGACCATGCACGGCACCTCGCCCACCAGCGCCCTGAACTCGGCCGGCAGCGCCTCGAAAGCCGCCACCGCCATCTCCTCAAAATCATCGAGACTGGGGGCCGTGAGATGAGTCCAGCTGTTCGTCATTGATGGCTCCCCGCTTTGGCGATGCGCGCGAACTTCATCCAGAGGCGCAACAATATCGGCTGCCTGCGCCCAACCAGGCGTCTATCGCGCCTTGGGCGCGGAGGAAACAAGGGTTAGGCCCGGCCGTCGGGTCTCCTCCGCGGTGGTGAACAGAGACTCAAGAAAGTAGGCCGACAGCTCAGCGCGGCCGGACAGTCCGGCTTTGCGATAGATCGACTGAGCTTGCTGGCGGATAGTGGCCTCGGACGTATGGCGGGCGATGGCGATTTCCTTCAGGGAGGCGCCTTTGAGCATCAGCCCGGCGATGTCGATTTCGGCAGCGGTCAATTGCCACTGGCGGAATTGGTCCGTGATAGCGCTACCCAGGGCGGCGATTTCCGCCTGCCGCTCGGCCCGCCACTGATCCCCCTGCGCCATGGCGCGCGACAGATTGTTGGACAGCGCAGCCTGCTCCTCTTTCAGATCGCCGACGCGCTGCACGGTCCATGCCACAGCCGCCATGCCACCAAGCAAGATCAGTTCATCCGCGAAATTGATCAGAACATCGGCAAAGGTGAGCGTATCGGTTTCGCGCAGCAGATCGACAACGGTGAGCGCGGTGGCGATCGCGGCCACCGACACAAAGACAATGATGATCGTGCGTCTCGGCATGTCCCTCGGACTCGACCGATGCTCTGTTGAGGCGGCGGCCAGTATCGGACGCCGGGCGCCGCGGGGCAATCATACAGATGCGATAGACGGCATGTCAGGCATCAGGCGGATTTCCGGACGGGATCGAGAAGGGCATTCGGGGCGTTGCCTAACCCTCAAAAGGAGATCCGAAATGGCACTCAAGACGACGACCCTTGCCGCTCTTGCCATCCTCTATGCGCCGACGGCCGCCTTTGCCGCCGAACCCACTCTGCCGGCATTTGATCCGTCCAACTTTTCCGCCCCTCAGCCGAACCCCTATGTCTCGCTCGAAATCGGCGCGCGGCTGGTGATGGCGGGCAGCGGGAGCGACGAGGGCATCGCGCAGACCGAACTGGCGACCCAGATCGTGACCGGGCCCGGGCTGAAGCTGCTGGGCGTACAGACCATCCAGGTTCTCGACGAGGCGGTCAACAACGGCAATCTCGTGGAGCGGACATTCGATTACTACGCGACCGATAACGACGGCAATCTGTGGTATTTCGGCGAGGACGTGACGAACTATCGCTACGATGCCGACGGCAACTTCACCGGCTCGGACAGCAAGTCAGCCTGGAGGTCGGGGGTGAACGGCGCAGTGCCGGGCATTTCAGTGGCCGCCCATCCGGTGGTCGGACTGACGCTGTTTCAGGAGCAGGCTCCGGCGGAAGGCGCGATGGACTATTTTGAAGTCCTGTCGGTCGACGAGACGGTGACCGGCCCGGCGGGCTCTTTCACCGGCGTGGTGAAGACCTTTGAAGGCAGTACATCCGAGACAGGCCTGCGGGAATTCAAGTTCTACGCCAGGGGCGTGGGACTTGTGCGAACCGAAGAGGAGCTCTCGGAAACCCTCGACAGTCCGAAACTGGTGACAGAACGACAACCCTGAGGCAGTCCCTGCCATCGCACATCGTCCGGCTCTTCCGCCTCTGCGCGGAAGGGCTCGACCCTGTGGTCGGCGAGATGTGTGCAGCTAGTCGTCAGTGCGCAGTCGGCAGTCGAGGGCGCAGACGATTGCCTGACCGTCACTTCCACTCGCGAATATCGACGAAATGCCCCGCGATCGCCGCCGCCGCCGCCATTTGCGGGGAGACCAGGTGCGTGCGGCCCTTGAAGCCCTGGCGGCCTTCGAAATTGCGGTTCGAGGTCGAGGCGCAGCGCTCCTGCGGCTTGAGCTTGTCGGGGTTCATGGCCAGGCACATCGAGCAGCCGGGTTCGCGCCATTCAAAGCCCGCATCCTTGAAGATCTTGTCGAGACCTTCCTCTTCGGCCTGGGCCTTCACCAGCCCCGAACCGGGAACGACCATGGCACTGACGCCGGCCGCGACCTTGCGCCCCACCACAACCTTGGCGGCGGCGCGCAGATCCTCGATCCGGCCATTGGTGCAGGAGCCGAGGAACACCCGCTCGATGGTGATGTCGGTGATGGGCGTGCCGGGCTTCAAACCCATATAGTCGAGCGCCCGCCACTTGCTGGCGCGCTTGTTCTCGTCGGCGATATCGTCGGGGTTCGGCACGCTGCCGGTGACCGAGATGACGTCTTCCGGCGACGATCCCCAGCTGACGATCGGCGGGAGCTTGGCGGCATCGAGCACAACGACCTTGTCGTAATGCGCGTCCTCGTCGGACTTGAGCGTCTTCCAATATTCGAGCGCCATGTCGAAGGCTTCGCCCTTGGGCGCGCGCGGACGGCCCTTCACATAGGCGAAGGTCTTTTCGTCGGGCGCGATGAGGCCGGCACGGGCGCCGCCTTCGATGGTCATGTTGCACACGGTCATCCGTCCTTCCATCGAAAGTGCGCGGATGGCTTCGCCGGCGAATTCGATGACATGGCCGGTGCCGCCCGCCGTGCCGATCTCGCCGATGATGGCAAGGATGATGTCCTTGGCCGTGACGCCCGGCGGCAATTGCCCGTCCACCCGCACCAGCATGTTCTTGGCCTTCTGCTGGATCAGCGTCTGGGTCGCGAGCACATGCTCGACCTCCGACGTGCCGATGCCATGCGCCAGCGCCCCGAAGGCGCCATGCGTCGAGGTGTGGCTATCGCCGCAGACGATGGTCATGCCCGGCAGCGTGAAGCCCTGCTCCGGCCCGACGATGTGGACGATCCCCTGGCGCTTATCGAAGGGGTCGTAATACTCGATGCCGAAATCGCGGGTGTTCTCTGCCAGCGTCTCGATCTGGATGGCGCTTTCCGGGTCCGGATTGGGCAGCTTGCGGTCGGTGGTCGGGACATTGTGATCGACCACGGCCAGCGTCCGCTCAGGGGCGCGAACTTTCCTGTGCGCAAGCCGCAGCCCCTCGAAAGCCTGAGGCGATGTCACCTCATGGACAAGGTGCCGGTCGATATAAATGAGCGACGTGCCGTCCGGGTTGTTAGCGACCAGGTGATCGTCCCAGATCTTGTCGTACAGCGTGCGGCCCATTTGGCGAAAAGTCCCGTTTCTCTGAGGGGTCCGTAGCGTGAGCAGCAAAAGTTGCAGACTTTTGCGGTTCGCGAGCGCGACCCACGAAAAAGCGTGGAGCCGCAAGGCTCCACAGGTAGGGGCGTCATAAGCCCGGCAGGCGGCTCGGGTCAAGCGGCCCGGTCGGCAACGTGGTTGACCCGGAACGCTCCGAGCAGGCTCGTATCGAGCCCGATCTTGCGCCGCGCGTAGACGGCGATGGCGAGTTGGGCGGCGATGCGGGAGGCCATGTTGACGCTGGCCGCACCGATCAGTCCGAAAACCGGGATCACCGCGAGCTGAACCAGCATGCCAAGACCGATAATCGTGCCGAAGATGCGCACGTAGTCGCGCTCATGCCCGGTCATCATCATGACGATGCGGGAGGGGCCGGTTGCCGCATCGAACAACAGGCCGATCGAGAGCAGGATCAGGATCGTCCAGCCTTGTTCGTGGCTGCCGCCGAACAGCGACAGCACCTGGTCGCCGAACAACACGAACCCGGCAAAAACCACCAGCGAAAAGACGAACCCCGCCCAGGCGCAGAGCGCGGTGATGGCCTGGGCCTTGCGCATTTCGCCGGCGTGATAGTGCTGCGCCACCATCGGTGCGACCACCAGCGTGATGGCGAACATGAACAGCGTCAGCAGCCCCGCGGTGCGGAAGGCGTTGAAATAGATGCCCGCCGCAGCCGGCGCGACCAGTAGGCCGACAAAGATGATGTCGATATTGAGCGCCGCGGCGTCGAGCACCGTGCCGGCAAAGAACGACCAGCTCGCTTTGCCGCGGACGCGCCAATAATCGGCGAGCCCGGCAAAGCCGATGGCGATCTCGTAGCGCCGGCGGCGGGCGAGCCCAAATTGCACGACGAGCGCGAGCGCCAGCATCGCCCCGGTCAGAACCAACACCGCCCAGCCGCTGAGCTGTACCCCGAGATAGAAGAAGCCGAGAACCACGAGGGGCAGCGCCAGCCGCCAGCCGATATCGCGCGGACCCAGCGCGGTCCATACCGACCCCTGCGCGCGGAGCGCCGAACTCCAGTATTCCGCCAGCGCCAGCGGCAGGATCAGCGCCGCAGCGGCATAAAGATGCAGAACCGGACCTGGATCCAACCACGACACAATGGCGCCCGCCATGAGCAGCAGTGCTGAAGTCGTGAGCCCCGCAACCAGCGTCAGCGCCCCACCCGAGCGCAGCGCCTCGAGCGCCTTGGCGGAACGCCCCGCCACCATCTCTTCGGGCCAGTAACGCAGGATCGCCGTCTGCTGGCCGAGCGAGGCGCCGATCGCAAGGATCGTTGCCAGCGACAGCCCGAAGGCGAAATAGCCATATTCGGTGATGCCCATGACCCGGCTCAATACGACAAACATGCCGTAGGTCAGCCCCGCCGTCGCAACCTTGATGCAGAGTGACACCAAAGATTTGGCGAGCCCCGAGCGGAGCAGCAGCCTCAGGTCCGAGCGGGGATTGTGATCCATGGTCCTTGTGGCCCTGTGGCCATCATCTCAGCGGGAAAGGACTATGCACGTCATTCTCTTAGAAGCCCTTACTCCGGGCCTCGACAATAAAGGACGTTGGACGCAGTGTGTGCTTGCCGGCGGGGAGCATCGTGCGAAAAAGTGGGCTTCCGGTTTTTCGCGACGACGATGCGACAATAAAGAAAAAGAGCAAGCGTCTTGACTGCGTCAAAACGCAATTGCTCTGGTCATGGTTAAGGGGGCCATGAAGGGAATGGACGCTAGCCTATCGACACGCGACGCGCTTCTGGCCCGGGCCGGAGAGCTGGTCGATTCCGAACCGAACTTCCGCCGCCTCCTCTTGGCGGCAGTGGCGGCGACGGATGCCGACGACCTGTCGGCCTATTCGGCCGAGGTGGTCGAGGCGATGCTGCGCGGCACTTACCAGAGGCTGGGAAAGCGCGAGGGCCAGACCCACCGGGTGTTCCTGCTCGAGCCCGACTCTCCCGGCCATCCCGAGATCCTCGAGATCTTTTCGGCCGACATGCCCTTCATCGTCGATTCCGTCCTCGCCGCGATTCGCGCCAAGGGCGGGGTGGTCCGGTTCATGTCGCATCCGGTGCTGCATCTCGACCCCGAATCGCATCGCCTCCTGGACGCAGCCGCTCCGGTCAGCGTTCGCGAAAGCGTCCTCATCGTTCACATCGAGCCGCTGGCCGACCAGGCGGCGCGCGACAGCCTCATCGGCGAAGTCGAAGCCACGCTGGCAGAAGTCCACCGCGCCACCAAGTCCTGGCGGTCGATGCTCGAGCGCCTCAAACGCGTCGCCGAGGACTGGAAGCTCAATCCGCCCCGCGCCCCACAGGCGACCACCTCCGAGGCGATGCAATTCCTGCTCTGGCTGGCGGAGCACAATTTCACCTTCCTCGGCATGCGCGAATATCGCGTCGACGGCGAAGGCCCCGACCGTAAGCTCCTGCCGCTCGTCACCTCCGGCCTCGGCCTCCTCGAAGATCGCGATTTCCACTTCCTCCGCTCGGGCACCGACTATGTCGAAATGACCGAGCAGCACGTCGCTTTCCTCGCCGATCCCGACCCGATCATGGTGACCAAGGCCAATGTCCGCAGCCGCGTCCATCGCCGCGTCTACATGGACTATATCGGCATCAAGCTTTACCGCGACGGCGCCGAGGTCTCGGGCGAACTGCGCATCATCGGGCTCTTCACCTCGATGGCGCTGGCGACGCCGCATTCCGACGTGCCGCTGATCCGCCGCAAGGTGAGCGAGGTCATGCGCCGCTCGGGCAACGATGCCGGAAGCCACGCCGGCAAGGCGCTGATGGCGGCGCTCGATTCCTATCCGCGCGACGAACTCTTCCAGATCGGCGGCGACCTGCTGTTCCAGTTTGCAACGCTGATTGCCGCCTTGACCGACCGGCCGCGCATCCGCGTCTTGCCGCGCATCGACCGTTTCGACAATTTTGTGTCCGTCCTCGTTTTCGTGCCGCGCGACCGCTACAGCTCGGACTCGCGCGCCCGTATCGGCGAGCATCTGGCCCAGGCCTACGAAGGGCGCGTCTCGGCCTATTACCCGCATTTTCCCGAGGGCGATCTCGTCCGCGTCCACTTCATAATCGGCCGCAATGGCGGTCGCACCCCGCGCCTCGACCGCGACGATCTCGAAGAAGCCGTGTCCCAGCTGGTCCAGACCTTTGGCGACCGGCTGCTCGCCGCCGCGCCTTCGGCGAGCGCCATCAAGCCCTGGGCCGCCGCCTTCTCGGCCGCCTACCAGTCGCGCAGCAGCGCCCAGGATGCCATCGCCGACATCGCGGTGATGGAAGCGCTGGCCGACGAATATGCGCTGGCCCTCAAGCTCTCCGCCCGCAATGACGGCCATGGCGCCTTTGCGCTCAAGGTCTATCACCGCGCCCGGCCGATCCCGTTGTCGGACCGTGTGCCGATGCTCGAGAATTTCGGCTTCAGGGTCATTGACGAACGCACCTATACGATCGAACCCAGGGACATGCCGGTCTGCTTCATCCACGACATGGTGCTCGACACTTCGGGCGATGTCGCGGCCATCGGCGCCAATGCACCGCTGATCGAGGAGGCCATCCTCGCCGTCTGGCAGAACGACGCCGAAAGCGACGGGCTCAACCAGTTGACCGCGACCGCCGGCCTCGCCTGGGCCGATGTGGCGCTGCTGCGCGCACTGCAGCGCTATCTGCGCCAGATCGGGGTGTCCTATTCGCGCGCCTATCTCGCCTCGGTCCTGAACCTGCATGTCGATGTCGCTGCCGCACTGGTGACGCTGTTCCACGCCCAGCTCGATCCCGGCTACACCGGCAATCGCGAGCGCCAGGCGCTCGAGGCGCGGGACGCCATCGCCGCCGCGCTCGATGCGACCCAGTCGCTCGATGAAGACCGGATCATCCGGCGCTTCCTCAATCTCGTCGATGCCGCCACCCGCACCAACGCCTTCCAGCGCGATGCCGACGGCCATCGCCGCCCGGCGCTTGCCATCAAGTTCGATTGCCACAAAGTCGACGGGCTGCCCGAACCGCGTCCCTTGCGCGAGATCTTCGTCTATTCCCCGCGCGTCGAGGGTCTGCATTTGCGCTTTGGCGCCATCGCCCGCGGCGGCCTGCGCTGGAGCGACCGGCCCGAGGATTTCCGCACCGAGGTTCTGGGGCTGGTCAAGGCCCAGCAGGTCAAGAATGCCATCATCGTCCCAGTGGGCGCCAAGGGCGCGTTCGTGCCCAAGCAGATGCCCAAGGGCGCCGACCGCGAGACCGTCCTGCGCGAAGGCACGGCCTGCTACAAGATTTTCGTTTCGACGCTCCTCGACGTCACCGACAATCTCGAAGGCGACGTGCTGGTGCCGCCGCCCGATGTGCGCCGCCGCGACGGCGATGACCCCTATCTGGTGGTCGCCGCCGACAAGGGCACCGCGACCTTCTCCGACACCGCCAACGCCATCGCGCTCGAGCGCCATTTCTGGCTCGGCGACGCCTTCGCTTCGGGCGGCTCGGTCGGCTATGACCACAAGAAAATGGGCATCACCGCGCGCGGCGCCTGGGAAGCGGTCAAACGCCATTTCCGCGAGATCGACCGCGATATCCAGGCCTCGCCCTTCTCGGTCGCAGGCGTCGGCGACATGAGCGGCGACGTCTTCGGCAACGGCATGTTGCTGTCGAAAAAGATCCGGCTGATTGCCGCCTTCGATCACCGCGACATCTTCATCGACCCCGATCCCGACCCGGAAAAGTCGTTGGCCGAACGGCAACGCCTCTTCAACCTGCCGCGCTCGAGCTGGCAGGACTACAACAAGGAGTTGATCTCCAAGGGTGGCGGCGTCTATTCGCGTTCCCTCAAGAACGTCGCTCTATTCGAGGAGGCGCGCATGGCGCTTGGCCTCGGCAGCGATCCGGTGACGCCGCAGGAAGTGATGCTGGCCATCCTCAAGGCCGAAGTCGACCTGCTCTGGTTCGGCGGCATCGGCACCTACATCCGCGCCACCGGCGAAACCGACGCCGAAGCCGGCGACAAGGCCAATGATGCCATCCGCGTCACCGGAAAGGATATCCGCGCCAAGGTCATCGGCGAAGGCGCCAATCTCGGCGTCACCCAGCGCGGCCGCGTCGAATTCGCCGCCCATGGCGGCCGCATCAACACCGACGCGATCGACAATTCGGCCGGCGTCAATTCCTCCGACCTTGAGGTCAATATCAAGATCGCGCTGGGGAGCCTCGTGCGGCTCGGCAGCCTCGACTACGAGGGTCGCAACGCCGTGCTTGCCAGCATGACGCCCGAGGTCGCGGCCTTGTGCCTCAGGAACAACTATCTGCAACCGCTCGCCCTCTCGCTTGCCCAGCGCACCGGCGCGGCAGGTCTCCCCGACCATCGCGCTTTGATGGAGGCGCTGGAAAGGCGGGGACTGCTAAGCCGCGCCGTCGAGTTCCTGCCCGCCGATAGCGAGCTCGACGCCCGCGCCGTTGCCGGGCGCGGTCTGACCCGGCCCGAACTCGCCGTACTCCTCGCCTATGCCAAAAACGCGCTCTATGCCGAGCTGCTCGACAGCAAGGCGCCCGACGACGCCTATCTCGGCCACGAGCTCTTCCGCTATTTCCCCGAAAGCCTCGCCGACAAGTATCCCGACTCGATCTCGGGCCACCGGCTCAGGCGCGAGGTCATCGCGACGGTCCTCTCCAACACCATCGTCAATCGCGGCGGCCCGGGCTTTGTCGAAAAGCTCCGTGCCGCAACCAGCGCCGGTCCGGCCGAGATCGCCGCCGCCTTCGTCCTGGTGCGCGATGCCTATGGGCTCGAGCGCGTCTATTCCGAGATCGACGCACTCGATGGCCAGATCTCGGGCATGACCCAGCTCGCGCTTTATGCCGAGGTCGAGGCCCTGCTGCTGCGCGAAGCGCTCTGGGTGCTGCGCAATGCCGATTTCACCCAGCCGCTGGCCGATCTGGTGCTGCGCTATGCTGAGGGCGTCACCGACGTCGCCGGAGTCCTCGCAACGCTTCTGCCACCCTCGGTTGAAAAGACCGTCGCGACCCGCGCCCATGCTTTCGAAGCCGGCGGCGCGCCGGCCGCCATCGCCCGCCGCATCGCCGAACTCTCGGCGCTGAGCTTTTCGACCGATATCGCGCTCGTCGCCGAGCGCACCAAGAGCAAGGTCGATGTCGCGGCTGGCGCCTTCTTCGGCGTTCTCGATCTCTTCGGCCTCGCCTCGATCATCGAAGCCGGCGGCAAGATCGTCCTCGCCGATCGCTTCGAGCGCATGGCGCTCGATCGCGCGCTCGCCAATCTGATGCGTTCGCAGCGCGACCTGACCGCCGATGTGCTGGCCTTCGGCAAGGGCGAGGTGGCGACGCGCCTGGCTGCCTGGCGTCAGGCTCGCCCCGAAGTGATCGACCGCGTCGTCGCCGCCGTCGCCAGCCTCACCGAGGGCGAAGTGACGGTCTCGCGCCTTTCGGTCGCGGCGGGGATGCTTTCAGACCTGGCGCGTTCAGCCTAATGCCGGAAGTGCCGCATCCCGGTGAACACCATCGCGATGCCCTTCTCGTCGGCGGCCGCGATCACCTTGTCGTCGTTGACCGAGCCGCCCGGCTGGATGACAGCCGTGGCGCCGGCCTCGACAGCCGCCAATAGCCCATCGGCGAACGGGAAGAACGCATCGGAAGCGACCACCGAGCCTTCGGTGAGAGCACCCTTGAGCCCGGCGGCTTCCGCGGCATCGATGGATTTGCGGTGCGCGACGCGGGTCGAGTCCACCCGGCTCATCTGTCCCGCGCCGACGCCCACCGTCGCGCCGTCCTTCACATAGATGATGGCATTGGATTTGACGTGCTTGGCGACCTTCATGGCGAGCTTCAGGTCGGCAAGCTCGGCGGCACTCGGCGCTTTCTTCGTCACCACCTTCAACTCGAGATCGTCGATATTGCCATTGTCGCGCGTCTGCACCAGCAGCCCGCCCGACAGCGTCTTCGCGGTTAGGCCATCCGAGCGCGGATCGGCGAGCGCCCCGGTGAGGAGCAGCCGCAAGTTCTTCTTGGTGGCGATGATGGCGATGGCGCCCGCCGTCGCCGAGGGTGCGACGATCACCTCGGTAAAGATCTTGATCATCTCCGTGGCAACGCCTGCATCGATCTCGCCATTGAGCGCGATGATGCCGCCGAACGCCGAGACCGGATCGCAGCGCAGTGCTTTGAGATAGGCGTCGGTGAGCGAGGATCCCGTTGCGACCCCGCAGGGATTGGCATGCTTGATGATCGCCACCGCCGGCACCTTCGGATCGAATTCCGAGATCAGTTCGAACGCCGCATCGGTGTCGTTGAGATTGTTGTAGCTCAGCGACTTGCCCTGCACCTGTTTCGCAGTCGCGACCCCCGGCCGGTTCTCGCCGGTCTTGTAGAAGGCGGCCCATTGATGCGGATTCTCGCCATAGCGCATCACCTCGGCGAGCCGACCCGAAAAGGTACGGTATGGAATGTCGTTATAGCCAATGGCTTTGGCGAACCAGTTGGAGATCGCCGAATCATAGGCCGCCGTACGTGCATAGGCCTTGGCCGCAAGCTTCTGGCGCATGTCATAGGGTACTCCGCCCACCTTTAGCGCCGCGAGCACCGGCGCGTAGTCGGCGGGATCGACGATCACCGTCACATAGGCATGGTTCTTGGCCGCCGAGCGGATCATCGCCGGTCCGCCAATGTCGATATTCTCGATGGTCTCGTCATAGGAGGCGCCACGCGCAATGGTCGCCTCGAACGGATAGAGATTGACCACCACAAGGTCGATGGCGCCGATGCCATGAGCCTCCATCGCCGCCTTGTGGGTGGGGTTATCGCGCACCGCGAGCAACCCGCCATGCACCTTGGGATGGAGAGTCTTGACCCGCCCATCCATCATTTCGGGAAAGCCGGTGAGATCGGAAATGTCGCGCACCGCGATCCCCTCGCCCGCGATCAGCTTGTGCGTGCCGCCGGTCGAGACCAGCTCGACCCCCAGCGCCGAAAGCTCACTCGCGAAATCGGCCATGCCGGTCTTGTCGAAGACGCTGAGCAGCGCCCGCTTGATGGGCAGGGTTTCGGGCATGGCGGGCACCTCGCGTCCAGAGCGCTTTCGGGAAAAGTTGTGAAACTTTTCCGCTTCGATAGAGCATACGTTCCGGTCCTGTTGGAACGTGTGCCCTATCTGCGCGGGCTCGCTAGCATGGGCGGCGAGGAATGAAAACCGCCTAGATCACGCGTCGTCCTGGGTAAAGATCCAGCTGACTTCGCCGGCGTCGGCCACGTGCGTCTCGAGCACGATCTGCTTGGTGCGGTGGAAACCGAAATAGGACGATTGCCGGACGCTGTCCTCGATCCGCATCTCGGCACCCTCCCACAGGAAATTCCAGGCCTGGCCGGAGCTCAATTGCAGCTTGAGCAAGTCTACTCCGCGCCGGATTTCCGTCTGGTGCCCGAGATGAAAGCGGATGGCGATCATCCCCGACATGCGGGAGCGGGCGCGCAGCAGCCTGTCCTGGCCGACCAGTGACTTGCCCTCGGCGAGCAATGTCAGCCGCCGCTCGATCACCACCCCAAACCGGTCCTCGTAGCCGTGGCAGCGCATGGCGATCGACTGGTCCGCCTCGTCGGCGACGATTTCGGCGTCGCGCCCGGTCTGGATGACGCGGCCTGCAAACGGTCCCCGCGAGGCGATCGTCGCCGCCGAAACCGCGTTGACGGTCGGCGCCGAATGCGCGATCCCCTGCCGGAACAGCAATGCATCGTCGTCAATTCCCGCCGGCGAAGGACCGCAATTGCACACGATCAAGTCGCGCCCATGGCTGAACTCGAAGGCGAGTGCGCTCGCATGCATATGCGCCGTATATTCGGGCTCGGGCACGAGTCCGGAATCGGCGACGACAATCGAACGCCCCGCGATCAGCCGCCCATAGCCGCCCGCCGTACCGGTGGCGCGCGCCCGCGCCGGGCTCTGGGCCTGCACCGCCACCATCAGATCGTGCGGCATCTGTCCGGTGCCGTTGAAATAGGCGGCCTCCCCGGTACCGAGCGAAATCGCGTCCAGGGCCCGGTGCATGCTTTCGAGTAGATCGCCGAACTCGGCGGCATATTGCTCATAGTTCTGACGCAGCGCCTGGCGGACGGAGATCAGCTCCTCCATCACCAATACCTGGACCTTGGCAGAGCGCGTCCGGTGCAACCCGTCATCGTCGATCTGCTTTTCGAGCAACCGGTTGAGCGCCTGCAGCCGCGGCACGATTTCATATTCCTTGCGCTCGTCGCAAAGGGCGACGCCGGTCAGCGCCAGAGCCGCCATCAGCGCATCCACCGGATCGGCGGCCAGAAGCCCGCGCAGCTTCAGCGACTGGATCTGGGTGCCGAGCGAGCGAAAAATTTGCGCCGCCTGATCTTCGCTCGCGCCTTCGATCAGAATGTTGAAATGCCTCAGCCAGTTGAGCACGCGCCTGGCGCACAGCGTCACGGCCCAGGTCTCGCGGTCGAAGCGGCCATGCCGGCCGATCCAGTCCAGCGTCAGCGTGCGGGCAAACCGCCGTTCCTCGTCATTGCGCGCGTCGCGGAAATGACGAAGCCAGGTGAAAGCTTCGAGATCGTCGACCCAATCGTCATGGGCGGCTTCGATCGCGAACGGCGAGACGCCGTTGGTATCGACCAGCTTGGAGGCGAGCAGGTATCGTCCCTGCATCATTTCGAGCACGGTTTCGCGGTCGGTGGGCCGGTATTCGGTAAGCGCCGCCAGATACTGGTCATTGGCCGGACCGGTCCAGCTCCAGCGGATCAGCGGGTTGGTCACCGCAAAATCGGCTGCGCCCAGGACCGCGCGGCGCGCGAGGAAACGCACAGGGTTAGCCAAAATACGCGTCCACACCCCTTCTCCGGCCGCCCCTGATAAGGCGCAAATCCCTCATTGCCAAGTCTTCGGCCAGGCAAGTCTTCGGCCAGGCAAGTCTTCGGCCAGGCAAGTCTTCGGCCAAGCGAGTCTGGAGCCGGGCTAAGGCGGCCAGCCGTTAGCGCTTGCGGAAGCGGGCAATGAAGAACCCGTCCAAACTGCCAGCCTTTTCTCCCGGAACCGTTAACCCCGGATGCGTTCGCACATATCCCTTGTCGGTCACCGGGTCGGCCCAGCCGCCCAGTTCCGATGCGCCGATCGGCACGATTTCGAGCCCGAGGTTGCGGTCCAGTGCCCACGCCGCCTGCGCCTCGCCCTCCTGGGGTTCGAGCGAGCAGACGCAATAGATCAACACACCGCCCGGTTTGACGAGACTCGCGGCATGGCCGAGGAACTGCCGCTGCAGCTTCACCCGGCCCGAGATGTCGGCGCCGCCGCGATGCCAGATGACTTCCGGATGCCGGCGAAACGTGCCCGTCGCCGAACAGGGCGCATCGAGCAACACCCCGTCGAACAGGTCTTCCGGCGCATAGGTGAGACCGTCGGCGACGACCATCTCGGCGGCATAGGCGAGCCGTTCGAGATTGCCCTTGAGCCGCGCCATCCGCCCCGCATCGTCATCGAGCGCCGTGACCCGATAGCCCGCCTTGCTCAGTTGCGCGCTCTTGCCACCCGGCGCGGCGCAGAGATCGAGCACCCGGGACCCCTCCGGCAATCCCATGAGCCGCGCCGGAATGGCCGCGGCCGCGTCCTGCACCCAGAATCGTCCTTCGGCAAAGCCCGGCAGGAGTTCCACCGGCTTGTCGCGTTCGACAATGCGCACGGTGTCCATGATGACCGGCGCCGCACCCAGCGCCGCGATCAGGTCACGATCCATATCCTTGAGCGTCAAATCGAGCGGCGCGCCGTCGAGCAGTGCCCTGGCAAAAGCCGGGATCGCCCCGTCGCCGTAGGCCGCGCTCCATTGCGCGACGAGCCGCTCGGGAAACAACAGTGGCTCTGGGGCCTCGCGCAGTTTTTCAGCTTCGCTCTGCGCCCGCCGCAGCACCGCATTCATCAGCTTGCCAAGATGCTGCGCCTTGGCATCGGCCTTCATCGCCTCGCCCGCGAGAAACAATGCGGAGTGGTCACCCAGCTCCGGCAGATACAGCAGTTGCGCCAGACTGAGCCGTAGCACCGTCTCGAACGAGCCGCCCTTTTTCGGTACGCCGCGTTCGAGCAGATAGGCGATGACCCGGTCGAGATGGCCATGACGGCGGAGCGCCGTGGTCACCAGCCGGTTCGCCAGCGCCCGGTCGCGCCCGTCTTCAATCTCCAACGCGGAAAAGGGGGCGAAATTCGCCCCCTTGAGTGTGTCGGCCAAGCGGGCCGATGCAAGTTGCCGGAGCTTCAGCCCCGGCACGACCTTCAGTTTCGCCAAACTAAGGCTACCCCCAGGGCCCCTTCGGGCCCTCATCGCCGCGCGCGCCCCAGGGACCGGCCTCGTTGACCTGGCCCGTGCTCGGCGTGCGCCATCCGCTCCCGCTATTGCGCGGCATTGCGTCCGGCGTAAAGCCCTGCGGCACCGACCGGCGTCCTTTACCGTCGACCTGCATGTCGGCGGCGATCGCCTGCAGCGCCGTGATGCGGTTCTCGACCGCCGGGTGCGTCGCGAACAGATTGTCCATCCGCGCCCCGCTCAGCGGGTTGAAAATATACATATGCGCCATTGCCGGATTGCGCTCGGCGCCGACATTGACCGTGCGCTGCGCCGCCCTGGAAATCTTCTCAAGCGCCGAGGCGAGGGCGAGCGGATCGCCCGAGATCTCCGAACCATCGCGGTCGGCCTCGTATTCGCGCGTCCGGCTGATCGCGAGCTGCACCAGCGCCGCCGCGACCGGCGCGAGAAACACCATCAGGATTGTCCCGAGCCCGCCCAGCGGGTTGTTGTTGCGGTTGCCGCCGCCAAAGAACAGCCCGAACTGCGCCAGCATCGAAATGGCGCCGGCAAGCGTTGCGGTGATGGTCATGGTCAGCGTGTCGCGGCTGCGGATATGGCCGAGCTCATGGCTGATCACCGCCGCGACTTCCCGTGGCTCGAGCGTGCGCAACAGCCCGCTCGACACCGCGACGGCGGCGTTCTGCGGATTGCGGCCGGTGGCGAAGGCATTGGGCTGGTCGGTCTCGATCAAATAGATGCGCGGCATCGGGATGCCCGCGCGCATGGCGAGCGTGCGCACCATGTCGTGCAGGCCCGGCAGGTTATGCGGGTCGACCTCGTGGGCGCCCTGCATGGCGAGCACCATGCGGTCCGAATTCCAATAGGCCAGGAGATTGGTGACCAGCGCCACGCCAAAGGCGAGCACCATGCCGTTGCGGCCACCGATCACATAGCCCACGGCCATGAACAGGGCGGTCATGGCCGCGATCAGAACCCCGGTTCTGAGAAAGTTGAGCATTGGCTTTACCCACCTCGACAGGGTTTGTTGGTGGTCAATAAAGTGGGGACCTTCATGGTTCGACGCAAGGCCGCGCGATGACCGAGCCCAAACCCCCTGTTCCGCCCCGGCCCGAACCGGGAACGCCCGCCGCGAGAGCCTTGGCCGAAGCCGAGGCGCGCCGCAGCAGGATTGACGCCGAAATGGCCAGACGGCCGGCCGAAGCAGGCGGCCGCGGCGGCCTCGATCCCGCCCGCTACGGGGACTGGGAGATCAAGGGCATCACCAGCGACTTCTAGCTGGACTTGGAATCCTAGTCCGCAGGATATACATTCTTGATAGTGTATATCTTCGGAGGCCGGCATGAAACTCGCAAAATGGGGCAACAGCCTTGCCGTCCGCATGCCTGCGGCAATCGTCGATGCCTTGGAATTGAAGGAAGGCGACGATATCGACATTCAGGTCGCGGGGAAGCGCGAATTCGACGTGTCGCGCAAGCTTTCGCGCGAGGAGTCGATCAGCAAATTGCGGGAACTTCTGAAGGGAACGCTTCCGAGCGATTTCAAGTTCAATCGTGACGACGCAAACCGGCGTTGAATTTCGTCGACACGAATGTCCTGGTCTATTTTGGCGATGCTGGTTCGGCCAAATCCGAGCGGGCCGCTAAGATCGTCCGCGCTGGCGGCATCGTGAGTGTGCAAGTGCTCAACGAATTCGCAAATGTTGCGCGAACAAAGAACCGTCTGCCCTGGGAAACCATCGGGCAAAGCCTCGACCTGGTCAAAACACTGTTCGAAGTTCGCGCCCTGATTCTCGCGACGCACGAAGCCGCAATTGCGTTGGCCCAGCGCCACGGCCTCAACATCTATGATGCTTTGATCGTCGCCTCGGCTCTCGAGGCCGGCTGCGACACCCTTTACACCGAGGACATGCAGCATGACCTTGTCGTTGAAGGCCAGCTGCGCCTCGTCAATCCCTTTGCCTGATCACCCGAACAGGCCGATCACCAGTCCCTGCACCAGCAGCACGCCCAGCAGATAGCCGCCATCGATAAGTGTCAGGCTCCATTTGCTGCCCTGGTAGCGGTGGTTGATGATCATCGAGGTGATGACGAACCCCAGCCAGATATGAAAGCCGAGGATGAGGCCATTGCCGGCGCTGACGCTGCCCATCACCCTGGGCAGGAACAGCGCCAGCGAATAGGCCATGATGAGCTGCATCAGTGCAGCAAGGATATAGGGCGTCGCCTGACTGCCCGACGCCATGATCTGCTCGCGCGTCTTGCCCAGCGCTCCCATCCATTGATTGCCCAGGGCCATGTACCAGCCGAAGCCGAGCGCCATGCTGGCGATGGTTGCGACGATGATGGCGAGCCAATTGACTGAACCGAAAAGCATCTACCTACCCCCAGCTGTTCGTTCGAAGAAACTACGACGCGGAGCGAGTCGCGGCCAGAGCCCGGACCATCGGACGGTTTGCCGATCGTCCGCCAAAACTTGCAGCGCGCCCGGCCATCGGTGGAAGTCGACGTCTCAGGGCACCTTCTTCAGCCCCGCCATCTTGCAGACCTGTGCCCATTCGCCGTCGGTCACCGGCTGCACCGAAAGCCGCGAATTGTTGATCAGGATCATTTTGGCGAGTTTCGGCTCCGCCTTGATGTCTTCAAGCGTTACGGGCTTGGGCAGGTCGACATCGGCGGCAACATCGACGCATTCCCAGACGACCTTGCCGTTCTTCAGTTCCGCCGTCGAATCCGGGTGGGCCAGCGCCACCACCTTCATGATGCCGACGATCTCCTTGCCGGTATTGGAATGGTAGAAAAAGGCGCGATCGCCGAGCTTCATCGCCTTCATGTTGTTGCGCGCCGCATAATTGCGCACGCCGTGCCACTGCTCGACCGGCTTGTTCTTGAGATCGGTCCACCCGAACACATCGGGTTCCGATTTCATCAGCCAATAGGTCATCGGCC
>JBEBGE010000062.1:0-17759 GCA_040081595.1 Devosia sp. | reverse complement strand
CGCGCCAGCGGCTCCCCTGCCACTCGAGCGCAGCTCTCATGGCCTTCTCGGGGAAACCGCTCCACCGGAGCGATTTCTTGTCCCTCGAAGTCACCTAAAATCGCTCCACTGGAGCGATTTTGCCTGCGGCACGGATCGAAGCCCACCAGCCTTCGGCTGGTCCCCCTGGCAACTTGAAGCCTGCATCGTCTGATATCGTCGGTGCGGTGATATGGGGGGTGTGCCCCCGCTTTACCGTGCCTTCACCATCCCGGCCTAGCTTCGCGCCGATCAGGGGGCGAATGGATGACGCGGGCGGACTGGCGGTTGGTCTTTCTGTTCTGGGCCGTGGTGGCGCTGGTCTTCGCCATTCGCACCTGGCTCCAATATGGTGGCATTCCGCTGGTCGGCGGCGGCGACGATGCGACGCGCATGGTGACCGCGACGGACCTGCTCAATGGTCAGAACTGGTTCGACTCGATCGAGCATCGCGACAACACGCCGTTCGGCGCCGATATGCACTGGTCGCGCCTCATCGATACGCCGATCGCCGCATTGATTGCGACCTTCAAGCCGTTCTTCGGACTCGCCATCGCCAAGGACATTGCCGCGACCACCTGGCCGCTGCTGCTGTTCCTGCCGCTGCTGGCGCTAGAGGCGGCCATTGCGCGCGCCATCATGCCGGCGGCCAATCTCCTGCCCGCGGTCGTCCTGCCGGTCCTCGCGCTCGCGATCCTCGACGAATTTCGTCCCGGCCGCGTCGACCATCACAATATGCAGTTGATCCTCTGCCTCGTAAGTCTGCTCGCGTTCCTCGCGGCGCGAACAAGCTGGCGCGGCGGCGTCATCGCCGGCCTGGCGCTGGCCACCAGCCTCGCCATCGGCCTCGAAACGGTGACCTTCGTTGCCGGGGCCATCGCCATCATGTCGCTGCTCTGGGTATACCAGCCGGATCGCTACAGGAACGCAGTGATCGGCTTCGCCGCGTCTCTCTTTCTCGGCGCGCTCGGACACTTCTTCATTCTCATCGGGCCGGCGCGCTACACCGAACTGTTCTGCGACGTGCTGGGCATTCCCTACCTTTTGGTCATCGGCACTTCGGCGCTGGCCATGCTGATCGCGGCCCTCGCTGCGAGCAGGATTCCAAGCCTCCTGGTGCGGCTGGTGATCATCGGCGGGCTTGGCGGCGCCGGGGCAATCGGCTTTGCGCTGCTCTTTCCGCAATGCCTGGCGGGTCCCTATGGCATCGTCGATCCGCGTATCATCGCCGCCATGTATGGCGACATCGCCGAGGCGCAGGGCCTCGGCCGGGCGATCATGGTCGATCCCTCGGGTGCGGCGGCGTTCGCGCTCGCGGCGCTGGCAGCGCTGCCGATCACGGCCTGGATCGCCTGGCGTTCGAGAGGCGATACGCGGATCAGCTGGATCATCGTTCTCGTTTTCCTTGCCATCGCCGACGGAACCATCCTTTTCCAGATGCGCGGCGCCAAGTTCGCGGCGGCCTATGCCATCCCCTCAGGCGTGTTCCTGATCAACGCGGCGCGCGAGCGGTATGTGACCAAACGCAATCTTGCCGGTGTGGGAGGGCTCATCGGCAGCTGGCTGCTCTATGCCGGAGCCGCGCAAGCGCTGATCGTGGGGGCTCCACAATCCCTGCTCATGCCGCCGCGCCAGGCGCCGACCGGGCTCGTGGCGCAATCGATCGTCGGCTCCGAATGCCTGAAGCCGCCCTACCTCGCAAAGCTCGCCGAACTGCCGCCCGGACGGGTGATGGCACCGATCCGCATCGGCCCGCTGATCCTCAACCTCACCCCGCACAGTATCGTGTCGTCGGGGTTCCATCGCAACAATGCCGGTACGCTCGACGTGCTCGCCTTCTATCCGGGGACGGATGCCGAGCGCCGCGCCATCCTCGAAAAGCGCGGTGTCGACTACGTCGTCTCATGCGGCATGAGCCTGAGCGGCGAAGGGCTCGAGCCGATCAGCGAACCGGGCGACTATCTGCAGATCTACAAGGTCGCCCTGCCCTAGCATGCGCACTTCAAGTTGCGATCCGATGACCAGAAGCGGCGACCCTTTCGGGCCGCCGTGAGTTTGGAGGTCGAACAATCATTCAGGCTGATCAGGCAGCGCCGACCTGGCGCTCCTCGTTGCCGCGCTTGCGGAAAGCATGGGCGCGCCAAAGCTCGAAAATGCCGGAGGCTTCTTCCGGGGTCAGCGCCTCGAAGCGGCGGCGGACATTGACCTTGTCGTCTTCGGTGGGGAGATCCCGCCACGGCATGGACGCAATGATCGCCTCGAACAAGTCGGGCTGGAGACCAAGCGCGCGCAGCGCCACCGTCAGCGCCACATAATCCTGCATGGCGAGCCATTTGACGAAGACTTCCGGCGAAACCCTGAGCATGACCGTGAGCGCCGCGGCCGTATGATGGCCATAGCCAAAGCGTGCGAAGCGAACGAGCGCCCGCTCATCGAGCTGCTTGCGGTCATAGAGCGCCTTGACCTGGTTGAACGCGACCTTCCACTCCTGGCTCGAAAAGCCGGCGCGGTTGCGCATGCGGTTATAGACCACGGCATTGACCTTGCCGGCGGTGACGGGATCGACACCCTTGGCAGTGCCGATTGTCTCGAGAACTTTCTCGCCGGCATCGACGATTTCGACACGCAGCGATTTCCAGTCGATGTCGGTGCGGCCGCGGAGGTCGGCGGCAAGAGCGGGGTCGGTATTGGCGAAGGCCGCGAGCTTTTCAACGGTGGCGCGGCCGAGTTCGGCATTGGAATTGCGCACCAGCCGCAGCATGGACTGCGCGCCGCCATGTTCGACGATGGCGTCGCCCACCCGCTCGGCCACACTGGCGCGGCCGGCTATGGCGATGCGGTGAGCTTCCGACTGCTTGGAGGCGATCTCGATCAGGTCGTCGTCGGAGAGAACATTTGAGAATTCGAGCAGCGGGCCCGCCACATCGATCGAGTCGTTGGCGAGCTTGACCACCACATTGCCCGGCGCGCGCTCGAGCGGCGCCAACAGCTTTGCCACGTGGGTGCGGGCTTCGACCTCGACCAGCTCTGCCAATTGGCAGAGGACCTCGTCATACTGGGCGACCTGTTCGTCGTCGCAACGATCCGACACATATGAGTAGAGCTGCGCCATGTTGCGGAACAACTGGTCGCGTTCGACGATATTGGCGTCTCCATTCAGGACGCGAAACGTCGAGAAGGCGCGCTGCCCGTCTTCCAATTCATGAGACATGTCATGCTCCCCGGCTTCTGCCGCTACAGTGGCGACACTCGCATGGGGGACCAAAGCGGGCGCTGAACCTCAAGCGCTGCAATTGAATAAAACTGTAGCGATCGCCGCAAAGGCCCGGAACCCGGGACTGTCTTGTCGCGCTTCCGAACCGGAAAACCGCCTTACGCTTTTCCTGGAAACGCTTTAGCCGGGATAGAGCGCCTGCTCCCAGATGCGGATTTTGGCGACGTCGCCGCGCCGGATTTCGCCTTCCCGCTCGACCCAGCCGACGAGGCCGCGCCGATACTTGGCGGCTTTGACGAAGGCGAATTCGTGCTCGGCGTGCCCGGTATGGGCGGCTATGGAGCGACCTGAAACGCGGCACGGACCATTGTCGCCGTCGATGCGGATGGCGGCGCCCGAGGGGAACATCATCAGCGTACGCGGCGGCAGCTGGCTCAACCGGGAAATGCCGGAAAAAGCGATATTGCCGCCGATCCAGTTGGGCTCGAGCACGGCGATGTCGAGGGCGGCGGCAACCTCTGCGAGTTCTTCGAGCGACAGGATCGAAAGCTGGCGCTCGTTGCGCATGGGGGTGCCGCGCTCATACCAGGGCTCGCGCGGCCCGCTCGGCCGGATGAGGCCCGAATGGCGCTCGCCGGGGATGCCTTCATAGGTGAGCATGAGCGCCTCGACCGGGGTGCCGGTGACGTTTTCGTCCAGCGCCTGGAACAGAGCCTCGACCCGGCCTTCGATCGTTCGTGCCGGGATATGCTCGTTCATTCAGCCCATCGCCCTTGTGCGCCGGACAACACTATCGGCGCTGTAAATGGCCAGTGAAAGCCAGATCAGCCCGAAGCTCAAGAGCCGGGTCGCGTTCAATGGTTCATGCAGCACATAGACCGCGAGGAGGAACTGGATCGAGGGACCGATATATTGAAGCATCCCCGCCGTGGTGAGCCGCAGCCGCTGCACCGCATAGGCAAAGAGCAGCAACGGCACCGCGGTCGCGGGTCCGGTGAGCAGCAACAGGCTCCAGTAATAGCCATCGGGGTGAATGCTCGCGCCACCGTCCCGGAAGGCGAGATAGCCCAGATAGGCCAGCGCCAGCGGCACCAGCACCAGCGTTTCGACAAACAGCCCGCTGGCCGAGCCGACCTTGGCGGTCTTGCGGAAATAGCCGTAGAACCCAAAGGTCAATGCCAGCGAGATCGCCACATAGGGGATGCGGCCGACCCCGATCGCCTGGATGACGATGGCGATGATGGCGACCGCGATCGAGACCATCTGCCAGGGCTTCTGCCGCTCGCCCAGCAGCACCATGCCGATGGCGACATTGACCAGCGGATTGATGAAATAGCCGAAGCTGCCTTCGAGCAATTGATCGGTCTCGACCGCCCACACATAGATCAGCCAGTTGGCCGCCAGCAGCACCGAGGAGACGATCATCGAGCGCAGCGTCGCCGGGTCGCGCAGCGCCGCCCTCACCTCGCCCATGCGCCGCGTGACAAGCAGGATGGCGCCGACAAAGACCAGCGACCAGATCGTCCGGTTGGCAACGATGGTGACCGAGCCCACGGCCTCCAGCAAGTGGAAGAGCAGTGGCAGGAAGCCCCAGAGCGTATAGCAGGCAACGCCCACGATGAGGCCGGAACGGGCCTCGCGGACGGCATGGTCGGCGTCAGGACGAGGTGTTGCGAGATCGGCCACGGAGAACCACCGGCTTCAACGCCGGTTCCTTAGTGGCGGGCTTGTAGCAAGGCCCAAGCGGTCCCGCCAATCATTGTTGCTGATCGGCGGAACCTGTTTCGGTGATACGGCAGCTAGCCGCCGATCTTGATCGTCGAGGCGAACTGGCCCGCCTTGAACCCGGCCGCAGCCGCATCGGGGGGCAGGCTGAAGACCAGGATCTGCAGGGTACCGAAGCCCGGCTGCGACAGGTAGAAATTCTGGTAGCTGATGGTAAGGCCGTTGGCGTCCGTCACCTCATATTGCAGCACATTGAAGGGCCGGCCATCGATGCTCTCGACCCGCTCGGCGATGGTCTTGACGCCGTCGGCATTGCCCCCGATCGAGCTGACCGCATTGGCGATCACCGCGTCGTGCAGGGCCTGCGCCGGCAGGACTGCGGTCTCCGTGATGAGCTGCAGCGCGAAATTCTGGTCGCTGGTCAGGTAGTTGAACTCGATGGCGCCGCTGCCCTCGATCTGGCCCCACTGGGCATCGATGCAGCCCGTGAGCTTGACCGTGGCGCTCGAGACTTCCGTACAGGCCAGCACCGGAGCGGACAGCAGCAAAGCGGCGCCCGCGCCAATCAACAACGATTTCAGCATTCCCAACCCCCTGTTTGAGTTCCGGGGCCAGATTGAAGCGGGGTCGCCGGATTCTGCAAGCCCAATAGCGCCGCACCCGGAGGCCCAAGGCCCGCCGCGTCCCCTCCGGCCCTCTGCGGACGCAGTTTCACTGACTTGCGGGCTTGCCGGCCCCGACCGACCTTCCAGCTGTAAGGCGGGCAGACTGGAGGGGCAAATGATCAACCGGAACTTCTTTTTCGAGACCGTGAGACTGAGACTTTTCGACGGGTCGCTCAAGGCAGGCCAGGTCGCCGGGCTCACCGGCATTCTCGACGAGTGGGAGGCCGGGCACGCCAAGAAAGACGACCGCTGGCTCGCCTACATGCTGGCGACGGTGCACCACGAGACCGACCGGACCTTCCGGCCGATCAAGGAATATGGCGGCGAGAATTACTTCATCAAGATGTATGACGTGCGCGGCGAGCGCCCTCAGAACGCGCGCGACCACGGCAATGACCAGCCCGGCGACGGCCCCAAATATTGCGGCCGGGGCTTCGTGCAACTGACTTGGAAGAATAACTATCGCGCCATGAGCAAGGTAACCGGCGTCGATCTCGTCGCGCACCCCGAGCGCGCGATGGAACTGCCGGTCGCAACCAAAATCCTGTTCTACGGCATGATGAACGGCAGTTTCACCGGCAAGAAGCTTGGCGACTATTTCAACCCCGCTGGCGAGGACTGGGTCAATGCGCGCCGCATCATCAACGGCAAGGACAAGGCCAACATCATCGCCGAGTATGGCAAGCGCTACTACAGCGCGATCAGCTATACGACGGGGTGAAGCCTAACCGCCCGTCGTGAACTTGACGGATTGGAGGATGGGCTCGGCCAGCGCCTTGCGTTCGGCGAGAAACTCGTTGAACGAAAAAAAGATCAGCTGCGCCGAGCCGAAGGCCGGGTCTGTGTAGTAGTAGTCGACCATCACGCCGGTGTCGGACGCGACCTCGACATAGGCCCAGGGGCGACCGCCCAAGGTCCGCGTCCCCTCTTCGAGGATTTTGAGATCCTCGTTGTTGGTCGCGTATTGGTGGAGATAGGCGAGGACGAAGTCCCGAAACGCTTCGGGCTGCTGGTAGGTCTTGCTGGCGAGCGTGTCGAAATAGATCTTGTGCGGCCCCTCGGCGTACATCTGCCGCAGCGGCTGGTGCGTTTCGAGCCAGGCCCAGGTGCCGGTATCGACGCAGGCCTCCAGCGCGACATTCTTGACGATGGGCAGGCCCTGCGGATGACAGCGGTCGCCCCTCGAAACGAAGCGCGGGCCGGCGATGAAGATGCCGAGGATGATCGCAAGGAAAATGCCGAAGCCGAGGAAGCGCGTCAGCGGCAGCTTTGGCGCGTCCGCGCGCGGCGTCTGGCCATCGCCATCCTCATCGGACATCGCAAATCCTCCCCTTCCGAGCATGGGCGTTTGAATGGCGCAAGGTCAAGCGGCACGCCCGAACACGGCCGAACAGGAAGTGAGCGCCGCATTCAGGAAGCGTTCACCCGGGCGCTCCTAAACGCCCGCGCCACATGAACACCCCAGGGGAATTGGGAAATGGACAAGCGCTTTCCGCTTACAGATCAGATCGAGATGCTCGGCACGGCCCTGAAGGGTCGCGTCATTACCCCGGCCCACTCTGACTATGAGGACTATCGCCTCGTCGCCAACGGCCGCTTTCACCACCACCCGGCCGCGGTGATCCGCGTTGCCAACGCCGTCGACGTGGCGGCAGTACTCAACTTCGCGCAGGCGACCGACCTCGCCGTCGCCGTTCGCAGCGGCGGCCATTCGACCGCCGGCCACTCGGGCAATAATGGCGGCCTGGTCATCGACCTCCGCGACCTCAACAGGATCGAGATCGACGCCACCGCCCGTACCGCATGGGTCGGCACCGGCCTCACCGCCGGCGAGATCACCCACGCGGTCGAGCAGCACGGCCTCATCATCGGCTTCGGCGATGCACCGACGGTGGGCGTCGGCGGGCTGACGCTGGGCGGCGGCATCGGCTACATGATCCGCAAGCATGGCCTCACCGCCGACTCGCTACTGGCCGCGGAAATCGTCACCGCCTCGGGCGAGATCCTGATGGTCGACGACGACAAACATCCCGACCTCTTCTGGGCTCTGCGTGGCGGCGGCGGCAATTTCGGAGTGGTGACGCGCTTGCTTTTCCGCCTGCACCCGCTGCCGGAATTTACCGGCGGACCGCTGATCCTGCCGGCGACGGCGGAGAATCTCGCGGGCTTCGTCGCGGCGGCGGAAGCGGCGCCCGACGAGCTCTCGAGCATCGTCATGGTGATGCCGGCGCCGCCCCTGCCGTTCCTGCCGCCCGAGGCCTATGGCAAGCTGGTGATCATCGGCGCTATGGCCTTCGCCGGTGCGCCCGAAGCGGCGCAGACGGCGATGGCGCCGTTCCGCGCGATCGCCAAGCCGCTCGCCGACCTCGTCGGTCCGGCGCCCTATTCGAGCCTCTATCAACTCGCCCCGCCGGAGGACCAGCGCCCGTCGGTGACCATCCGCAGCCGCGTCGTCAACCGCATGGGGATCGAGGAGGCAAGAAAGATGCTCGCCGATCTCGACCGCTGCGACGCGCCCATGAAGATGGGCCAGGTGCGCGTGCTGGGCGGCGCCTTCGCCCGCGTGCCGGCCGACGCGACCGCCTTTGCGCACCGGCAGAGCCGCATTCTCATCGCCTACCTCGCCATGCACGAGGGCGACGCCGAGGCGACCGGCGCCTATGACCTCTGGGCCCAGGAAGCCATCGACGCATTGCGTCAGGACGACACCGGCGCCTATGTCAACTTCCTTGGCGACGAGGGCAAGGCCGGCCTTGCCGCCGCCTACCCGCCCCGGACGATGGAACGGCTCCGGCAGGTGAAGCGGAAATACGACCCGTGGAACCTGTTCAGCTCCAACCAGAACATCGCCCCCGAGGCATAACGCCAGAAGCGGGCGGCTCGCAGCGGGCCGCCCGCGCGCTCTTGCCCTCTTCCGGTGAGCCGCGCGCCGGGCCATCCTCCCCTCAATGGGGAGAATCGACATGATCGCCTTGATCCTGGGCCTGGTGCTGTTCTTCGGCATGCACGCCATCCGCATGCTGGCGCCCGGACTGCGCGACGCGCAGATCGCGGCGAGCGAGGGCCGCTGGAAGGGGCTCTACTCGCTGGTGTCGCTTGCGGGGTTCGTTCTGATCGTCTGGGGCTACATCCTCTACCGCCCCGATGCGCCGCAGCTCTACCTGCCGCCCGATTGGGGCCGCTACGCCGCGATCGTCCTTGTCTGGCTCGGCTTTGTTTGCCTCGTCGCGGCCTATCAGCCCGTCGGCCGCATCAAGGCAACGATCCAGCATCCAATGCTGACCGGCATCGCGCTGTGGTCCGCGGGGCATCTGCTGGCCAATGGAGACGGTGCCGGGTTCATCGTCTTCGGCGCCTTCCTCGTCTATTCGCTCTGGAACCTTGCGGCACAGTTCCGCCGCGATCAGCCAAGGCCGGCCTTTGCCGGGTACCGGGGCGACATCGTCGCGCTGGTTTCGGGGACGATCGCCTATGCGGCAATCCTGCTGTGGCTGCATGCCTGGTTGTTTGGCGTCAACCCGATGGCGTGAGCGGCAGGTTAAGTACTGGACTATGCGCCTGAAATAATCCTTGCCCCGCCTGTCGAAATCCGGCCCGTCCGTTCGGCTATAGCGTGAAGGCAAAACGATCTGCCCGCTCACACTCTCGACAGGAGCAGCCCATGACCCAGTATCTGGTCGCCATCCATCATCGCGACGACTACGACGCATTCGCTGAAGATGACACGGCGATGCAAAGCGATATTCGCGCACTCAACCTCGAAATGAAGGCGGCAGGAGCCGTCGTCTTTGTCGGCGGCCTGCAACGGGCAAAGCAGGCGATCTCGGTGCGGCGCAAGCCCGATGGGCAGATGCTGGTGACCGACGGGCCTTATCTCGAGACCAAGGAGCATGTGGGCGGCTTCTGGGTGCTCGAAGCCGCCGACATGGATGCGGCTGTGGACTGGGGACGCAAAGCCGCCATGGCCTGCCGGGCGCCGGTCGAGGTGCGGGCGTTCAATTAGGATGGCGAGGGCACCCCGCCTACGCCAGCCCCAGCACCACGCCCAGGATCAGGAACGCGAAGTAAGCACTCTGCGCCGAGTGGACGATGATGCCCATCCAGATGCTGCGGTAGCGCAAGCTGGGGAAGGCATAGAGCATGCAGCTGAAAACGGAGGCCGCGATGCCCCAGGGCTGATGCAGATGATAAAGACCATGCAGCGCGCCATTGGCGGCCCAGCTCCATTTGCCGAACACGCCCTGCATCTTCGGCAGCAGTACGCCACGAAAGAGGAATTCCTCGCCGAGGAAGGTGTTGAACACAGCCTGCACGAGGAACAGCGCCAGGAACCACCACGCGCCCTTGAGGCCCGCCAGGGTTTCCCTGGATTGGAACACCGAGTCCATGCCGTAGCCCGCGGGCTCCGCCACGAACGGCAACACCCGCACCCACGCGATGTCCACATAGGACCGCAGGATCAATTCGTAAATGACGATGGCCGCGAGGAACGGGATCACCCAGAGCCAGAGGCGGCGGCGAACAGCCCCCGTCCGCGGATCGCGCGGCCCATTGAGCCAGAGCCGGCGCTTGATCGTCGACCAGCGCAGGTCGCCCTCTTCGTGGCGAACGATGATCAGCGACAGGACGAACAGCCAGACCAGCCCGACACCCAGCAGGCTGATCCGCAGCACCCCCGCGCCGAGCGGATCGAGATTGAAATTGGCGGAAAGGATTGGAAACGCAACCCATCCGAGCAGCCCCATCGGCACGGCGGCCAGCGCCCAGATGGCGAGGATTTTGGGAAGCGAATATTGCGGCGTGGTGTCGGACGGCGAAGTCCCACCGACAGAATCTGCAATCATGATGACGCTCCGGGCAGCAAAGAATAGTTGGCGGCGCGGATTAATGGGGGGCAGATGAACGGAGGATGTATGAGGACGCCGATGCGATGCTGCGGAGGATCATCCTGCGGCTATGAGCTGCCGACGGCGGCACTACCGCCCGACATCTCTTTCCATCGGGACCAGTTGTGGCTCGTCCGGATCCCTGCCCGCTTCGCGCCAACCCAAAGCGGCGTAGAATGCACGCGCTTTGGCGTTGCCTTCGAGCACGTCGAGCCACGCCGTCTCTGCACCCCGCTGCGCAATCTCAGCCAGAGCTGCCCGATTGAGTTCGCGACCAACGCCCGACCTTTGGAGGTCGGGGTCTACGTAAGGGTGCCATAGGTAGTTGCGCGTCGCCGCGGTCTCCGCGTCGCCTAGCGAATAATAGCCTGCCAATCTGCGATCGAGACTTGCAGCCCGAAACTGTGGCCAGCGCGCATCCCAGGCGCGCAACAGCATCTGAGGGGCGGCGGCGACGTCCTCTTCCGGAAGCAGCCCGACATAAGCATCGCGCCAACTGCGCAGCGCCATATCGATGAACGCCTCGCGTTCCTCCACCAGCACCGGCCGAATACTGATCGGACCGGTCACGCCCCTCACCTCTCCAGCGGCTTATACGTCGCGCGTTTCGGGTTGACACTGTCCGCGCCCAGCCGCCTCACCTTGTCCGCCTCATAATCCGCGAAATTCCCCTCGAACCACTCGACGTGTGAATCGCCTTCGAACGCCAGCATGTGCGTTGCGAGGCGATCGAGGAACATGCGGTCGTGGCTGATGATCACGGCGCAGCCGGCGAATTCTTCGAGCGCTTCTTCGAGCGCCGCCAGGGTTTCGGTGTCGAGATCGTTGGTGGGCTCGTCGAGGAGGAGGACGTTGGCGCCGCTCTTCAGCATCTTGGCAAGGTGGACGCGGTTGCGCTGGCCGCCTGAGAGATTGCCGACCTTCTGCTGCTGGTCGGTGCCCTTGAAGTTGAAGGTCGAGGTGTAGGCGCGCGCATTCATCTCGCGCTTGCCCAGCATCAGGATCTCGTTGCCGCCCGAGATTTCCTCGTACACCGTCTTGTTGGCGTTGAGCGTGTCGCGGCTCTGATCGACATAGCCGAGATGGACGCTCTCGGCGACGGTGATCGTCCCCTTGTCGGGCTTTTCCTGGCCGGTGAGCATGCGGAAGAGCGTCGTCTTACCCACGCCGTTCGGCCCGATGACGCCGACAATGCCGCCCGGCGGCAGTTTGAAAGTGAGATTGTCGATGAGCAGGCGATCGCCGTAGCTCTTGGACAGGCCCTCGATGTCGATGACGTTCTGGCCGAGCCGCTCGCCGGGCGGAATGATGATTTGCGCCGAGGACGACATGGTGCGCGCCTCGTTGACCTTGACCAGTTCGTCATAGGCACGGATACGCGCTTTGGATTTGGATTGTCTGGCTTGTGGAGATTGCCCGAGCCATTCCTTTTCGCGCTCGAGCACTTTCTGGCGCGCGGTATCCTCGGATTTTTCCTGCTCGAAACGCTTGGCTTTGGCGGTGAGATAGGCGGAGTAATTGCCCTCATAGGGCACGCCCCGGCCGCGATCGAGCTCGAGAATCCAGCCGGTGACGTTGTCGAGGAAATAGCGGTCATGGGTGATGATCAGCACCGCGCCGGCAAACTCGCGCAGGTGCTTTTCGAGCCAGGCCGTGGTCTCGGCATCGAGATGGTTGGTGGGCTCGTCGAGCAGCAGCAGATCGGGCTTGCTCAGCAGCAACGCGCAGAGCGCGACGCGGCGCTTTTCGCCGCCCGAGAGCTTGTCGATCGAGGCATCGCCCGGCGGGCAGCCCAGCGCTTCCATGGCGACGCCGACCTGGGCTTCGAGATCCCAAAGGTTCTGGGAGTCGATGAGATCCTGGAGCTTGGTGGCTTCCTCGGCGGTCTCGTCCGAGTAGTTCATCATCAGATCGTTGTAGCGATCGACGATGTCCTTCTTCTCCTTGACCCCGGTCATGACATTGCCGAGCACGTTGAGCGCGGGATCGAGCTGCGGCTCCTGCGCCAGGTAGCCGATCTTGGCGCCCTTGGCGGCCCAGGCCTCGCCGGTGAACTCGGTATCGGTGCCGGCCATGATGCGCAGCAGCGTCGACTTGCCCGAGCCGTTGGGGCCCAGTACGCCGATCTTGGCGTCCGGGTAGAAACTCAGATGGATGTTGTCGAGGACCTTTTTGCCGCCGGCATAGGCTTTGGACATTCCGTGCATATGATAGATGAATTCGCGCGCCATGGAGCGTGGGTTCCGCCGCTGTTTGGGGCGCGCCGGAAGAAGTCGGAGCCGGTCTTCCGGCCCGGGCGCGCGACCAGGGTTGTGATTGGCGCCGTATGTAGGGGAGTCCGCCGAACCGGGCAATGGCGGGCGATATGCTCGCTTGCGGTACGCCCATCACGGCTCTAGCCAGTGGCATGAATTATCGTTAATACAGGCGGCGAGGACTGCGCGGAATCAACCGCGCTGGGGAGGAGTCTTATGCCGTCATCGTCCAAATTCGCCCGCCGGGGCCGCAGCCTGCTGCCCGGGCAGGTTTCGGAACTCACCATCATCAATGTCGATGGCAGCGGCAGGCAGGTGATCTTCACCGCCGACGAAATCATCGAGGCGCCCAACTGGACGCCCGACGGCAAGTGGCTGATCTTCAACGCCGGCGGGGAGCTATGGCGGATCGCGCCCGATGGCTCGGGCCTGAGCAAGATCGACACCGGCCACCTCGACGACTTGAACAACGACCACGTGCTCTCGCCGGACGGCAAGCTGATCTATGTGAGTTCGGACGACAGCCATCTCTATGTGCTGCCCACCTCTGGCGGCGCGCCGACGCGGCGCATCAGCAACCTCCACCCGCACCGGCACCATTACTACCTCCACGGGGTGACGCCCGACGGCAAGACGCTGATCTATACCGGCGTCAACACACTCAACGACAATCGCTGGGGCTATGTGAACCTCTGGACCATTCCGGTCGAAGGTGGACCCGACACCCAGCTCACCGATTACCGCAAGCCCGACGACGGCGCAGAATATACGCCCGACGGCAAATGGATCTGGTTCAACACCGAGTTCTATTCGGCCGGCCACGCGCAGATTGCAAAGATGCGCGCCGATGGCTCGGAGATGACGCAGGTCACTTTCGACGAGCGGGTCAACTGGTTCCCGCATTTCTCGCCCGACGGACAGAACATCGTCTATCTGAGCTATCCGGAAGGGACACCGGGCCACCCGGCCGACAAGGCGGTGATCCTGCGCTACATGAAGCCCGACGGCACCGGCACCCGCGACATCGTCGCCTTCAATGGCGGCCAGGGCACGATCAACGTCAATTCGTGGGCGCCGGACAATAAGAGATTTGGGTATGTGGCCTATCCGGTGAAATAGGGGGCGGGATGCGTTGCACACATATTTGCGCAACGTGACCTTGACCAATCACTGTCCGTGCACATATATTTGCGCACGGAGTTTCTATGCAACATGAAACTAACACGTCCAAGATCATCGCGCGGCTGAAGCGTGAGGGTTGGGAAGATGTTGGTGGATCCAAGCACACCAAACTCCGCAAAGCCGGCCAGTCCGCCATCATGGTGCCTCGCCACAAGACGGTGACGCCAGGCGTTGCTGCATCGATTGCGAAAGCGGTGGGATGGTCCAGGTGAATGGCCGCGCTCAAGGTGGTCCGGATAGGAGAGGCCTGAGATGGCACGATATCTCGCATTGATCGATTTCGCCGATGGCCAATATGGCGTGGCCTTCCCTGATGCACCGGGCTGCACCGCGATGGGCTCAACTCAGGAAGAGGCGATCCGCAACGCGGCTGAGGCGCTTGCCGAATGGATCGGCGACGAGCTCGCCGACGGGCGCAAGCCCCCTCGCCCCAGCGCGGTTCCGAAAATTCTCGCCGACAAGCAGGTGGGCCGGGCACTGGCGAAAGGCGCCATCCTGGCTTTCGTTCCGCTCGTTCGGGACACCGGCAAGCTCGCGCGAGCCAATATCTCCATAGACGCAGGCCTGCTCGCCGATATCGACGAAACGGCGCGACGCGGCGGCGTCACCCGGTCGGCGTTTCTGGCAGCGGCTGCGCGGGAAAAGATCAAGGCGAGTGCGTGAAGCGAGGTGCCGTCTCCCTGTGATCCTGCGCTACATGAAGCCCGACGGCACCGGCACCCGCGACATCGTCGCCTTCAATGGCGGCCAGGGCACGATCAACGTCAATTCGTGGGCGCGGACAATAGGCGGTTCGGGTATGTGGCCTATCCGGTGAGGTGAGCCTCCGGCTCAGTTGAGCCAGAGGAAATAGCGAAGGAAATCGCCGCCGAAGACCTGTGAAACGCCGCTCCAGACCGACGGGTCCGTCATTGGCCCGTCGGCGAGCCAGGGCGCCGCGCCCGTGCCCTGGAATACCAGAACCAGGTCGAACCGCGCCGGCTCGGTGAAGAAGCGCTTCAGGCTGATGCCCTTGGCAAGCCGCCAATGCGGCAGCAGTTTCTCGCCATCGAGCACAAGACCGAGCTCGGTGAGCATATGCCGCCACGCGTCGATGCGGGGCTGGTCGATGTTCATGCGCAGCGTCGTGTGCTGGCCGGGCTTGGGGATCCACTCGCGCGCATTGTCGGTCTCGGCGAAGATGGCGTCCCAGCTTTGCTGGCTGAGCGTCACCATGGCCTTCAGATGCTCGCGCACGGCGGCGAGCCGCGCCGGCTCGACAACCTCCCATTGCATCAGATGGATGAACGCGACGGCGTCGACCACGCCGCCATAGTTCAGCGCCGACTGCAGGCGCGCATATTGCTGGTAGCGTTGGCCCTCCTCGCTGGCGAGCCATTTCTGGTAGCCGCCTTCGCGCAGGAACACCTCATAGGGCATTTGCGGAACCGGTCCCGCGGCGAGGAATTCCTCAAGTTGCTTGAGGAGCACTGGGCGGGCCTCCGCGAGAGGCCCCGTGAACGCTCCCGACGGGAAGAGGTTCTGGAAGGTCGCGTCATAGGCTGCCCTGAAATCGTAGCTCAGCGGAAAGTCTGCGATGGCAATGAGAAGATGCGCGTAGGCCTCGAGCCAGCGCGCATCGCCGAGATCGAAATCGACGTTGAGCGTATCGACTTCGGCGTCGCTGAGTGACCCCACGGCTGTGATGGCACGCAATACCTCCCAGAGCCGTTCGCCCGGACCCGCCTTGCCGTCGCCATCGAGGTCAAGCGCGATCCGCCCGATATTGAGCGGCAGCACCACCGCAACATCCTTGACGCCCCCCAGCGTGTCGGCCGAAGCCTGCGTCTCGTCGACGAAGGTCTCAAACAAACCCCGCAGGACGTCGTAGGTCATCGGCTCGGGGTGCGGATTAGATGGAACCGGCAGACGAAGCGCCGGCATCAGCCCGCCAAGCCCCGGATAGTCATAGTCGCTGACAAGCCCATAATGGTAGAGCCCCTGCGCGAGGTGCTCGACGCTTCCGAAGAACTGCGCCATGCCCAACGCAAACTGCGCCTGCTGGTCGCCCGGCCGGGCGGCAAGCCGCCCTCGCGCCCCAGCCACGCTTTCGGCGAGATGGGCCGAAGCCAGCCCGGCGCGATAATCGTCGAGCCAGTCGGCTCGGGCGACTGACACTGGAAATCCGAGGGCGAGAACGGCTGCGATGACCAAGGCGAGATAGCGCATGATTGTCCTCCGTCGATGGGCAAGCATAGCTCAGGAACAGGCCAAACTCGCTTGAGGAAGATCACCTGTCAGAAGGGCGGGTAATTTCACCATTGGATCGATTTTTCCCGACATTGTGTAAAACGTACTTGACACGATGTCCTTCCGAGCATACATCCCCGCCATCAAACCAAAACGGGGACGAAAATGACAGCCAAGGAAATCAGCGCCGTCGTCATGGTGCTTAGCGCGATCGCCATTTCGGCGTGGGTGGCCTGGGACATGACGCATGGCGGGCTGGCCGCGAGCCTTTCGGAGGCGGCGTGGAAAATGCTCTGGGCGATCGGCTATTCGATCGGGCTCAATATCGTGGCGGTGATTATCGGCGTGATCGCCGTCAGCATCGTCCAGCGCGAAGAGGTCAAGGACGAACGGGCCGACGAGCGCGACAAACTGGTCAACGGCAAGGCCATGCGCAACGCCTATTTCGTGCTCTCGATCGGCGTGCTGCTGGTGCTGATCTGGCAGGCGCTCGGGCTCGAGGCGGTGTTCGGCCCCTATGCGCTGTTCGGCGTCTCAATGCTGGCGGGTGTGACCTTTGCCATCTCGCAGCTCTACTACTACCGGATGGGCTGACGAAATGGGCAAGGGTGAACCCCACATCGTCAACACCGTGCGCACGCTGCGCTTCCATGCCGGGGAGATGACCCAGGCGGCGCTGGCTGAAAAGGTCGGCGTCACGCGGCAGACCATCGTCGCCATCGAACAGGGACGCTACTCCCCTTCGCTCGAAGTGGCGTTCCGCATCGCCCGCGTGTTCGGCGTGCCGCTCGAACAGGCGTTCCAGTACCAGGACTGACCCATATCAATGACGCGACGGCCGGCCGGTGATGTTGTCGCCGGGCGGGATCGCTCGCGCCGAAACAGGAGATGAAAATGAAAGCCGCCACCATCGACCGCTACGGCCCGCCCGAGGTCATCGCCGTCCGCGACATGCCCGACCCGGCGATCGGGGAACACGACGTACTGATCCGCCAGAAGGCCTCGACCGTCTCGCCCGCCGATTGCGCGATGCGCTCCGCCAACCCGTTCATAGTCCGCTTCTTCATGGGGCTGACCAAGCCGAAGGACCCGATCCCCGGCGGCGCCGTCGCCGGAATCGTCGAATCGGTGGGCAAATCCGTAACGCGGTTCCAGAAGGGGGACGCCGTGTTCGGCACCACCGACCCCGGCCCCTCGGCCATGGCCGAACTCGTGGCCCTTCCCGACACCGCCGCGCTGGCCAGAATGCAGGACGGCTTCGATTTCGGCGAAGCGGCGGGACTGACCTACAGCTTTTTGACCGCCATGCCGTTCCTCCGCGACGAGGCGAAGCTGAAGCCCGGGCAGCATATCCTAATCAATGGCGCGTCGGGCAGCGTCGGCAGCATCGCCGTGCAACTGGCCAGGCACATGGGCGCCCATGTCACCGCCACCTGCAGCACGCGCCATGTCGACCTGGTGCGCTCGCTTGGCGCGGACGAGGTGATCGACCGGACGGTTCACGATTTCACCGAGGCGGTCGCCGCCTATGATGTGATCTTCGACGCCGCCGGCAAATCGAGCTTCAGCGCCTGCCGCAAGGCAC
>JBEBGE010000013.1:0-61897 GCA_040081595.1 Devosia sp. | reverse complement strand
CAGAGATGCAGAACGCCGTTCGAGACGATGACGCTTGGCGGGCTCGAGAGCATCGGCCCGATTTCGGAAAGCCGCGTACGGGCCGCCAGCTCGATCGCCTGGTCGCCCTGCGCCTGCGTCTCGGTGGGCGCCGAAGCGATGACCTGGAGGAAATCGGCACGGCTGACGAGCCCGACCAGCCTTCCGTCACGTATGACCGGCAGCCGCTTGATGCCGCGCGCCGCCATCAATGCGGCGGCGTCGGCGAGGTCCATATCCTCGGTCGCCGTGGCCGGGGCCTTGGACATGACATCGGCAACCTTCCAGCTATGGCTGCGCACGTAATCGCGCGCCACGCCCTCGGGCGACGTCGCGCGATCCCAGTTCGCGCCGGGAGTCTTCGGCTGGCCGAACTCGACCCGGCGCAGCAGGTCGCCCTCGCTGATGATGCCGACCACCACACCCGCATCGACGACCGGCAGGCCGCTGATGCGCTGCTCAAGCATGATCCGCGCGGCGTGGTGGATGCTGTGCCCCGGCATCACCGTGATCACATTGCGATTCATCACTTCGCCGACTTTCATGGCCTGCTCCCTGTCCCTGTTCGATCGCGCTATCGAAGCGGAAAAATCTATCAACTGTTCCTGAAAGCGCTCTGGGTTTGATGCGCCATCGGCGCGGCGGCCGGGATGCGGCTGAACAGCGCTTCGACCATATCAGCCTTGCACAATTCCGTCCCCTCCGACGTCACCGCCGCGGCCGCCGCGGCAACGCCGTAGCGGGCCGCCTTCTCGACGCTCCAGCCGCGCGACAGCCCCAGCGTCAGCGCGCCGACGAAACTGTCGCCGGCACCTACCATGGAGCGTACGTCGACCCGCGGCGGCGCGATTTCATAGATCTCGGCAGCGCTCGCGACGATCGCGCCCTTGTCGCCGAAGGTCACGATCGCGATCTCGGCGGAATGGGCCGCGACGAGATCGCGCGCCAGGTCGCGGGCCGCGCGCTCGCCGAGTCCGCCCAGGAGTTCCTGCGCTTCGAGATGGTTGAGCCGGATCAGATAGGGCCGGTGCGAAAGCGCCGAACTCAGCGCCACCCCATGTGTATCGAGAATGAGCCGTGCGCCGAAGGCACGACCGGCTTCGGCGATGCGGCCGTAGAAATCCTCGGGCAGGCCCGGCGGCAGGCTGCCGCTTGCGACCACATAGTCGTAGCCGCGTGCGAGGACCTGCTTGAGCCGGTCGAGCAGGCGCGGTGCGTCCGACGCGTCATGGGTGGGGCCGGGCATGACGAAGCGATAATGGAGCCCGGTGGCGGCCTCCATCACCGTCAGCGAGGATCGTGTCTCGCCGCCATCGCGCCAGACTTCGCAATCGAGCCCCGCGGCGGCCAGCATGACTTCGAGATGCGTGCCGGTGGTGCCGCCCAGCGTCACGAAGGTCGTGCTCTCTCCGCCCAGTTCCTTGATGACGCGCGAGACATTGACGCCACCGCCACCCGGATCGAGGCGCGGTGCGTCGCAACGCAGCTTCTGCTGCGGCTGCAACCTTTCGGTCGTGGTGGTGACATCGAGCGCCGGGTTCAGCGTCACCGTCAGGATGCGGCGCCGATCCGTGCTCATTTCGTCCGGGCGGCCACGGGCTCTTGGCCCAGATGGATGCGGACAAGGCCGTCAAGCAGCGCCAAGGCGTCTTCGCGGGGACGCTGGAACGCGTTGCGTCCGACAATGGCGCCGAAGCCGCCGCCCTTGTGAATGGAGCGCGCCTCCTCGAACAGCTCTTCGTCGCTGCGCGTCGGCCCGCCGGAGAAGATGACGATGCGGCGGCCGGCAAAGGTCGCCTGCACGACATGGGCGATGCGCTGCTCGAGGCTCAACAGATGAATGCCGCTTTGCGCGTAGGCCTGCTTGGCTTCGGGCTCGGCGATCAATGCGGAGGGTGGCTTGACCTTGATGATATGGGCGCCCAGCAGCGCCGCGATATGGGCGCCATAGGCGACGACATCGAGGGCGGTCTCGGCATCCTTGTCGAGCTGGCCGCCACGCGGATAGGCCCAGACGATGACGGCCAGACCATTGGCCTTGGCTTCCTCGGCACCGGCCCGGATTTCCTCGAACATATCGTATTGCCGGTCGGAGCCCGGATAGATGGTATAGCCGATGGCGCTGCAGCCCAGCTCCAGCGCGTCGCGCACCGTGCCGGTAATGGCCTCGTCCTTGACGGTGCCAAGGCTGTTGGCGTTGTTGGCCTTGAGGATCAGCGGAATCTCGCCGGCAAAGCGGTCGGCACCGGCCGATAACAGCCCCAGCGGCGCGGCGAGCGCGCTGAGCCCGGCCTCGATCGCCAGCTCGAACACGTAATGGGGATCATAGGCAGCGGGGTTGGGCGCGAAACTCCGCGCCGGGCCGTGCTCGAAGCCCTGATCGACGGGCAGGATCACCATCCGCCCCGAGCCGGCCATGCGGCCATGCATCATCAGCCGGGCGAGGCTGGCCTTAACGCCGGGCCGCTCGCCGTCGTAAAAGCCCAGGACTTTGCGGACGGCGGCACTGACCAGCATGGTTTACCGCCCGGCCTTGCGCGTGGCGGCAGGGCGCACCGGCAGGCTCTCGGCCAGCGCCAGCGCCGCGCCGCGAAGCCCGGCATCGGCGGCGGTCTTGATGATGTTGACCGGCACCTGCTTCAGCCAGGCGGCCGAACCGCCCTTGTTCTCGAACGCATCCATGAAACGTCCATTGGTCAGGATGGGGATGATGTTAGCCGCAAATCCGCCGGTGAGGTAGACGCCGCCGCGCGCGCCATAGACCATCGCCATGTCTCCCGCGAACCGGCCGAGCCAGGTGGCGATGAGATTGAGCGCCTCGGTTGCAGTCGCGTCCTCGTTGCCGAGGCCGGCCTCGGAGATCCTGCGGGCGCCCGAGACGCGCGGCGTCTCGCCCTTGGACTTGGCGAGGGCCTCGTAGAGCGCGACCAGGCCGCGCCCCGAAAACACATCGCTGACGGAGACGAAATCCTTGCCCGGAAAGAGCAGCTTGAGATCGAACTCTTTGGCGGGCGGGGTGGGAAACGCCATGCCCCCGGCCTCGCCGCGAATGGCGACCCAATGGGCGCCGTCATGGACAATGCCGGCAACGCCCAACCCCGTGCCCGAATAGAGCACGATCTTGTTGGCATGAAGCGCCTTGTCGCCTTCCGACAGCGGCACGAGGTCGTAGCTGCTCAGATGCGGCAGCATCAGCGCCATGGCTTCGAAGTCATTGACCAGGTGCACATGGTCGGCGCCCGTCGTGGCGCGGACATCGTTTTTGGTGATGGTCCAGGGCCGGTACGTGAGCTTGGCGCTGTCGCCGTCAACGGTCCCCGCCACCGCGATCCCGACCTTGTTGGGGCAGCGGGGCACGGACTTGAGATAGCGCTCGATGGCCTGCATCGGATCGGTGAAATCGGCGCTGTTGAGCAACGCGAAATTGGCGATGGTCAACTCGTCGATATCGGCAATGGCGAGACTGATATAGGTGCCGCCGATGGCACCGACCAGCGCCTGGCGTGAATGTTCGACCATATGATCCTCCCGCATGACTGACGTGACTGAGCAATGGCCGCCGGCCACTCCTGCCGCCTTGATCTGCGTCATGCGTGGCGGGCACTTGACCCGGATCAAGAGGCGACCCGGGCGGCAGGGACAATGCTGTGGACCAGTCATAGCACACAAAGAGGCGCGTCATGTCCCAGCCGATAACGATCGAATGGTTCGAAAACCTCGGACGCAACCAGGTTGCCCTTGTCGGCGGCAAGAACGCCTCGCTCGGCGAAATGGTGCGCACGCTCGGCGCCAAGGGCATCAAGGTACCGCCCGGATTTGCCACAACCGCCGGCGCCTATTGGCGCTTCCTCGATTCCAACAATCTCCGCGCCGGAATCACCAGGCTGGTTGAAGCCTGGGAGGCGGGAGAGGCCAGCCTTGCCGAAACCGGTGAACAGGTGCGCGGCCTCATCCTCAAGGGCGAGTGGCCCGCCGAGATGGCCGAGGAGATCCGCGTCGCCTATCGCGAACTGAGCCGCCGCTCCGGCAAGGCCGAGGCCGATGTGGCCGTGCGCTCGAGCGCGACGGCCGAAGACCTGCCGGATGCGAGTTTCGCCGGCCAGCAGGAGACTTTCCTCAATATCCGAGGCGAAGCGGCGCTCCTCACCGCTTGCCGCCGCTGCTATGCCTCGCTGTTCACCGACCGTGCCATCTCGTACCGCAAGGCCAAGGGCTTCGACCACATGAAGGTCGCGCTCTCGATCGGCGTGCAGCAGATGGTGCGTTCGGACCTGGGCGGCTCGGGCGTGATGTTCTCGATCGATACCGAGACCGGCTTTGACCGCGTGGTGCTGATCGATGCGGCCTGGGGCCTGGGCGAAAACGTCGTCCAGGGTGCCGTCGATCCCGACGAATACCAGGTCTACAAGCCCTTCCTCGCCAATCCCGCGCTGACCCCGATCATTGAAAAGAAGCGCGGCGACAAGGCCATCAAGATGATCTACGCGACAGGCGAGCGGCCGACGCGCAATGTGCCGACATCAAAGGCCGAGCGGGCCGCCTTTGTGCTCTCGGATGAAGAAATTCTGACGCTGGCGCGCTGGGCCGTGACCATCGAGGCGCACTATGGCTGCCCGATGGACATGGAATGGGCGCGCGATGGCGAGACCCAGGAAATGTATATCGTCCAGGCGCGGCCCGAGACGGTGCAATCGCAAAGCAAGGCAGGAGAGTTGCGCTCCTACCACATCGAAAAGAAGGGCAAGACCCTGATCAGCGGCATCGCCATCGGCGATGCGGTGATCGCCGGCGAAGTCAGCGTCATCGAAAGCGTCAAGGACATCGACAAGTTCGTCGACGGCTCGATCCTCGTGACCTCGACCACAGACCCCGACTGGGTGCCGGTGATGAAGCGGGCCAAGGCGATCGTCACCGACCATGGCGGACGAACCTCGCATGCCGCGATTGTCAGCCGCGAGCTTGGCCTGCCGGCGGTGGTCGGTACTGCCAACGCGACGCTGCTCCTCCATAGCGGGCAGGAGGTCACGGTCTCCTGCGCCGAGGGCGATGAGGGTCACATCTATGAAGGCGCTGCGACCTACTCGGTCGAAACGCTCGACGTCGCGACGCTCCCCAAGACGCGCACCGAAGTGATGCTCAATCTCGCCAATCCGGGCGCGGCCTTCCGCTGGTGGCGGCTGCCGGCGGATGGTGTGGGCCTTGCGCGCATGGAATTCGTCATCGCCAATGCCATCCGCGTCCATCCCATGGCGCTGCTCAATTTCGCAACGCTGAAGGATGAAGCCGCCAAGGCCGAGATCGCGACGCTGACCGCCGGTTACGAGGACAAGTCCGAGTATTTCGTCGACCGGCTGTCGCGCGGCCTCGCCCGCATCGCGGCCGCGCTCTATCCCAAGCCGGTGATCGTCAGGATGAGCGACTTCAAGACCAATGAATATGCGGGGCTTCTGGGCGGCGCCGAATTCGAGCCCAAGGAAGAAAACCCGATGATCGGATTCCGTGGCGCCTCGCGCTACTATTCACCGCAATATCGCGACGGCTTCGCGCTCGAATGCAAGGCGATTGCCAGGCTGCGCGACCAGATGGGTTTCGACAATGTCGTGGTGATGATCCCGTTCTGCCGCTCGACCGGCGAGGCCGACAAGGTGCTCGAGGTTATGGCGTCTGCCGGCCTCAGGCGTGGCGAGAAGGGCCTCAAGGTTTATGTGATGTGCGAGATCCCCTCGAACGTCGTCCAGGCGGCGGAATTCGCCAAGCGCTTCGACGGCTTTTCCATCGGCTCCAACGACCTGACGCAGTTGACGCTGGGCGTCGACCGCGACTCGGGAGAGCTCGCGACGCTGTTCGACGAGCAGGACCCGGCGGTCGAATGGATGATCGCGAGCGTCATCACCGCGGCGCGCAAGGCCGGCGCCAAAATCGGTCTTTGCGGCCAGGCGCCCAGCGATCACCCCGAATTCGCGCGCTTCCTCGTCGAATGCGGCATCAACTCGATTTCGGTGAGCCCCGACAGCTTCGCCGAGGTCAAGCGTCACGTGGCCGCCGCCGAAGCGGCGAACAAGAACTGAGCGGGAGCGGCAGGGCACTTGACGTGGCTCAAGGTCCCGGTCGCCGCTTTGCGCAAACTGGCATGGAACAGGGCCCTGAAGGTCCGCCGGAAAACTGAGGTATCGGATGACACATTATCACGGCTGCGTCTGGATCGATCATCGCGAGGCGCGCATCTTTGGGATCGGCCAGACCGGCGACGATGAACAGGTCGTCCACGACCACGCGGCCGCCCACCATTTTCACCGCAAGGCCGATCATGTCGGTCTCGGCAAGACGCCGATCGATGCGGCATTCCTCGACGAGGTGGCCAAGGCCCTGAGCCCCTACAAGGCCATCGCCATTTTCGGCCCCGGCAACGCCCGGACCGAGCTGGCGGGCTATCTCGCCGAGCACCACCCGGCCATCGCCAAGCGTGTCTGGGGGATCGAACCGATGGACCACCCCAGCGACAAGCAGATCGTTGCGGCCGCACACAAATACTTCAAAGCTGCCGATCGCATGCACAGCTGAATCCGATATGGCAGCCATCAGGAAGATCGACCTCAAGAAGGATCTCAAGGCTTTTTATGCGCCCACCGGCACGCCTGGGATCGTCGATCTGCCGGCGATGAATTTCCTGATGATCGACGGCAAGGGCGACCCCAATGTCGCCCCGGCCTATGTCGCGGCCATCGAAGCGCTCTATTCGGTCTCCTACACGCTCAAGTTCACCATCAAGCGTGGCCCCAACCCTATCGACTATGGCGTGATGCCGCTCGAGGGCCTGTGGTGGGCCAAGGACATGGCCGACTTCGCCCGGGGCGACAAATCGCGCTGGCTATGGACAGCGATGATCCTGCAGCCATCCTTCGTGACCCGTGCCCAGATCGTCGAGGCGATGGCTGCGGCCGAAAAGAAGAACCCCGATGGGGCGGTCCGGCAATTGCGCTTTGAGTCCTTCGCCGAGGGACGTGCGGCCCAGCTTATGCATATCGGTCCCTATTCGGCCGAGGCGCCCAACATTGAAAAGCTCCACGCCTTCATTGCCGCCCAGGGCGGCGAGCTCACGGGCAAACACCACGAGATTTATCTGAGCGATCCGCGCCGCGCCGCGCCGGAGAAATTGAAGACTATTATTCGCCAGCCCTTCGCTACTTGAAAGGATTGCAGCGATGGCCGTCTTGAAGCTCATCGCCATGAGTATCACCGCGGTTGTTATCCTAGCAGTGCTCGTCGTCGGACTCGCCTATTGGATATTCACTCAACAGATCGGCGCCGATCTCGACCGGCTGGTGGCCGCGGCCCAGCCTGCGAACGCAACCATTACCGAGGCGATGTTCGCCAGCCTTCCCGAGCCCGCCCAGCGCTATTTCCGCTTTGCCGGCGTCGTCGGAAAGCCGATCCCGCGCCTCGTCCGGCTGACGCAGAAGGGGCGCATCCGTTCCAGCAACGCGGCGAACTGGATGACTCTCGAATCCGACGAGACCTACTCGACCAATCCGCCCGCCTTCGTGTGGCGTGCCTGGTTCCCCGCTGCTGCCACGCCGGTGGCCCTGGGGCGCGACGAGTATCTCGAAGGCCGGGGCAGCATCCTGATGAAGATGCTCGCGATCGCTCCCTTGGCCGATCAGCGCGGAGACGAACTCGCCGCCGCGGGCCTGATGCGCTTTTTCAACGAGGCGATGTGGTTTCCAGCGGCCCTGCTCGGTCCCAATGTCAGCATCGCCGCACGGGACAAGGACTCATTCCGCGCGGCGATTTCGGATCGCGGGCTCACCGCCGAGGCGGTGTTCTTCGTCGATGCCGACGGGCGGCTCACCAATTTCCGGGCGCAGCGCTACAACACCGACAGCCGCAGCATCGAAACCTGGGAGACCCCGGTCGGCGCCTATCGCGATTTTGGTGGGTTGCAACTCCCCTCCGCCGGCTCCGCGGTGTGGAAGCTGCCCTCGGGCGATCTCAACTATATCGAACTCGAGATCACCGGAGTGACCTACGAAAACTAAGGGAGCCTCCGGCATTCCGGAGACTCCCTATGGGTCGTGAGGTGCGGCCCGGACGCCTCTAGGGCGTATTGGATGTCGGTCCGTCGGCGGGCGGGGTGGCGGCCGGCGCATCGATCGGCGGCACTTCGCGCACGATCTCGATCTTGAGGCGGACGACCAGCCCCGCGACGGCGGCGATGATCGCCAGCCACGGCGCCGACAATGCGACGAGCCCGCCGGCGACTGCACCGGCAGTCAACGGGATGGTGAGGAACACCTGACCGTCGTCGGATTTGATGACGAGCTTTCGAACATTGCCTTCGGCGATCAGGCGGTTGATCTCGGCCAGCAGATGCTGGCCGGTGACTTCGACTTCCTCGGTAAAGGTCTTCCAGGAATTCTTGGATTCTTCGGACATGGATACACTCCTTTCGGTGGCTCTGACTCTATTTCAAAGAGATGGTGATGAGCTTGATCCCGCTCAAGGGGTCAGTGGCCTCCCATCAAAGACGTCATGCACCAAAAAGCCTCTGAAACCAGCTCGGCTCCCTTACCAGCCGGAAGCCGAGATTGTCGGGCAGGGCGCCGACCGAACAACCGCCGCCTCTTGCGTCGCGAACGAAGGTACTCATCGCGGCACGATGACGCCCCTCGACAAAGCGCACACCGCAGGACTCGATATGGCTCAATTGCCGCCCGCCAGCGTCGAGCGCTGTGCGTCCATTGCAGCTTGCCGTCCATTCCCACACCGGTCCCGCAAGATCCGCCACGCCGAACTCGTTGACGCCGAAGCGTCCCACCGGCTCAGGCGGGGCGAAAGCCCTGGCGCCAAGCGCGCTCTCGCGTTCATACTCGGCCAGCCAGCGTGCGGCGGGGTCGCCGCCGGACCCGACCCCTATGACCGGATCGATCGCTTTCGAGCCGGCCGCGAAGGTCCACTCCCCGATCGTGGGAAGCCGCCAGGTCGTACCGGTCGCCGCTGACAGCCAATGCGCATAGTCCTCGGCGTCTTCGAAACTGACGCCGGTCACCGGAACGTCTCCCTCGCCCTTGCGGCGGGGCTCCGCGGCTTCGCACGCGCCGGCAACGACACAACGCCAATAGTCGGCGGCGGTGACCTGATAGGTCATGATTTCAAGTGGTGGGGGTGCAACGACGCCGATCAGCGGCCCGTCGCCCGCAACACCATCGCGCAGGAATTCACCCGCGGCCCGGTAGGAGTAAGCGCGCGGGGCAATGGTGACTGTCGGCGGGGCCGGAACGCTTGCGACCGGCTCGCCTGGCCGGAGCGCCCCCGACTCGGCAGCCATGAACCCCAGCAAAAGGAGGAGCAGTGCCGCCGGAAGCAACAGGCTGACTGCCGATACGGGTCGAGGCCCTGCCAATACTGTCATGACAACGATCCTGAAACCGGGTGGCCCGGCTCGAGCCACCCGGGGGTGAGTCAGCCGATCGGGCTCGGCGCCTGGACCTGTGTCATCAGGTCGTCGACCCATTCGCCCTCGACCTTGAAATGCGCGGTGGCGCCCAATTCGACCGCTTCGATCAGATTGTGGTTCACATAGGCATAGATGCCCGGCTGCAGGAACGTGTAGAGCGCCGCGGCGGCCGAACCGCCCGCCACGAACCAGGTCTCAAGGTCGACATCCGGCGCGTTGGCGAATTTGCCGCTCTGCCAGACATGATCTCCATGCCCGCCGATGAGATGCGGGCGCGTGTCGCGATTGGCCTGCGAGTGCACAATCAGCACGGTCTCGCCGACCTTGGCCGTCAGCGCGTTCTCACCTGTGAGGGCCCCAACGGCGCCATTGAACACAACATGGGTGGGAATCAGCCCGCGCATGACCTTGACCATGTCGTCATAGCCATCGCCGGCCGAGTCATAGGACTTGAAATTGCCGTCCTCGTCGCGCGGGACATAGAAGTCCTGCTCGCCGACATAGTAGACGTGGTCATAACTGAGTGGCTTGCCATTGCCGTCCTTCAGCCCATCGCGCGGCAGCACCATGATGGCGCCATTCATGCCCGAAACGACATGCCAGGGGATCATCGGGCCGCCCGGTGCGCAGTGATAGACGAAGGTGCCGGTGCGTGTGGCGCGAAATCTCAGCTTCACCTGTTCGCCGGGATTGATCAGCGTCAAGCCGCCGCCGCCCAGCGCGCCGGTCGAGGCGTGAAAGTCGATATTGTGCTGCAGCATGTTGGTGTCGGGGTTGACGAGCGTCAGTTCGACATAGTCGTCCTGATGCACCACCATCAGCGGGCCCGGCACCGAACCATTGTAGGTCATGGCATGAACAGTCGTGCCGTAGTCATCGATCACCAGCTGCTTTTCCTCGATGATGAGGGTGAACTCGACGACCTTGGGGCCGCCCTTGGCGATCTGGTCATGCGCGTGGACGAAGGGCGGGGCGACGAGCTCTACCTTTTGGCGCGGCAGGGTCGACAGATCGGGCGCTGGGCCGGTCGCTGGCGCTGTTTCCTGCGCATGCGACGGCGCGGTGGCGATAACGCTTCCAAGAACGCCTGCGAATGCCGCGCCGGCCAGCAGACTGCGCCGCGATACGCCGATGCCCTCAAGGGTGTCCATTTCTGTCTCCTGTTTCCGAACCGGCGCCGATGTGCCTTGTGCGAAACGCAGGTACGCCGTCATGCCCAGGTGCTCTTTGATCCGGCGCAAACGGCGGCGCGATTCAGCGCGGAGCTGCCCGGATATCGCCCGGCAGTTTGAGCCGGATCAAAGATGCGGCGCAAGCGAACGCAGATAGGAGTGACGGGCACGGAATACCGCCGGCCCTGAACGGGAGACACGAATGCTGTTCCACAAGATGCTCGCGGCCGCGGCCGTGCTTTTCACACTCGCCGCAGATCCGACCTTCGCCGCCAATTTCGAAGTCAAAATGCTGAACAAGGGCGCCAATGGCGATACCATGGTCTTCGAGCCGGCGCTGATCAGGGTCGCGGTCGGCGACACGGTGACGTTCATTCCGACCGACAAAGGTCACAATGCCGAAGCCATCGCCAAGTTTCTCCCCGAAGGGGCCGAGATTTTCAAGGGCAAGGTTGGCGCAGAACTCGTCGTCACCCTCACCGTGCCGGGAGTCTATGGCATCAAATGCATGCCGCATTATGCCATGGGAATGATCGCGGTGATCGTCGTTGGCGAGGATTTGGGCAATCTCGACGCGGTCAAGGCGATGAAACACCCCAAGATGGCACAGGCGCGGTTCGACGCGATCTATGCCGAGTTGGCCACGCCCTGATTGCGCTGGCGCCGCAGCCGCGCGGCCCAAAACCGGCACGCCCACCGCAGGCTAACGGCCGCCGGGGGAGTTGTCAGGCAGAGCGGCGGGCCGTAGGTAGTGCAAACGACCTGCGGAGTCCTGCTGCGTGCCGGCCAACATTCATCGCACCATCGTGGAATCGGTGCCGCTGTTTCAGCGCATGGACGCTGCCGAAATCGACAGCGTCCTCGGCTCTGCCCAGAGCCTGCTCTTCAGACCCGATGAAGCCGTGTTCGAACAGGGACAGCAGGCCGATCGCTTCTTCGTTCTGGTTTCCGGGCGGCTGCGGGTGACGCAGGTGACCGCCGAGGGCCAGCAGGTCGTCATCCGCATGGTCAATCCGGGTGACCTTTTCGGCATCGCCAAGGCCTTGAGGAGAAGCGACTATCCAGGAACGGCGACCGCGGTAACCGACAGTGTCGCTCTGGGCTGGCCGACGTCGCTATGGGACACGTTCATGCAGGGCCATCCCGCCATGGCCGTCAACGCCATGCAGACCGTCGGCACAAGGCTGATCGAAGCGCAAACACGGCTGCGGGAACTCGCGACCGAGGACGTGGAGCGGCGCGTCGCCCATGCCGTGCTCAGGCTCGGCAGCCAGTCGGGCAAAAAGGAACCCCGCGGCATTCGCATCGATTTCCCGGTTTCAAAGCAGGACATCGCCGAAATGACCGGCACGACGCTGCACACCGTTTCGCGCATTCTGACGGCGTGGCAGGCTGCCGGTCTTGTCGAAGCCGGCCGGCAGAAGCTGCTGCTGCGCGATCCACACGGCATTCTGCTCATCGCCGATGGCGAGCGCCCGGGATTGCTTTAGGCCCGCTCTTCGCGATTGCCGCCGCGACGTCCGAGATCAACTGACCCTCGTCGATACCGTGCGCCGCTGCCGCGTCGGCCAGCGTGTGAAACCCGCCGATCGGACAACCAACGCAATGCATGCCATGCGCCAGAAGGATTCGCATCGTTGCCGGCCAGCGCGTCATGATCGCATCGACATCTTTGTCATCGAGTTCGCTGTGCGCCATCAGACTCTCCCATGGCGCCACGATGCAACGTCCAGCGATAGCGGACGTTGCGCCAGCACAAGTATTGCGGCTTATACCTTCAGAGCTTCAGCCGGCGCGCTCAAGCGCAATCGCGATGCCCTGGCCGACACCGACGCACATCGTGGCGAGCGCCCGGCGCTTGCCGGTGAGCGCGAGTTCGAGGGCGGAGGTTCCGGCAATGCGCGCCCCCGACATGCCGAGCGGATGCCCGAGCGCGACAGCGCCACCATTGGTGTTGACATGGGGCGCATCGTCCGCAAGCCCGAGTTCGCGCAGCACGGCGAGGGACTGGCTGGCAAAGGCCTCGTTCAATTCGATCACGTCGAAATCCCCGGGAGCAAGGCCGAGCCGCGCGCAGAGCTTTTGTGTCGCCGGGACCGGGCCCATGCCCATGATGCGCGGGGCGACGCCGGCGGATGCGCCACCCAGCACGCGGGCGAGCGGGGTGAGCCCATGCGTCCGGATCGCGGCTTCGGAAGCGATGATCATCGCCGCCGCGCCATCATTGACGCCCGAGGCATTGCCGGCGGTGACCGTGCCGCCTTGCCGGAACGGGGTTGGCAGCTTTGCCAGTGCTTCGAGGGAAGTATCTGCGCGGGGATGCTCGTCGTGATCGACGATGATGGGATCCTTCTTGCGCTGTGGAATGGTGACGGCAACGATCTCTTTGCCGTGACGGCCGTTCTGCTGCGCGGCCACGGCGCGTTGCTGCGAGCGGAGCGCGAACGCATCCTGATCGGCACGCGAAACCTTGTAGTCTTCGGCGACGTTCTCGCCCGTCTCGGGCATGGAATCGACGCCATATTGCGCCTTGATCAGCGGGTTGACGAAACGCCAGCCGATGGTCGTGTCATAGATCTCGGCATGGCGCGAAAAAGCCGTCTCGGCCTTGGGCAGAACGAATGGCGCCCGGCTCATCGACTCGACGCCCCCCGCGATGAAGAGCTCGCCTTCGCCGGCGCGAATGGCGCGGGCGGCGGCAATGACAGCATCCATGCCCGAGCCGCAAAGCCGGTTGATGGTCGTGCCCGAGATGTTGACCGGTAAGCCCGCCAGCAGCAGGCTCATGCGCGCGACATTGCGATTGTCCTCGCCCGCCTGGTTGGCGCAGCCGAAGATCACGTCGTCGACCGCGTCCCAATCGACCCCCTTGTTCCCGGTCATCAGCGCCTTGAGCGGGACGGCACCCAGATCGTCGGGGCGAACCGCCGACAAGGCGCCGCCGAAGCGTCCGATAGCGGTCCGCCGATAGGCGCAGATGAAGGCCTCGCTCACGATCGTTTCCCCTGGTGCGCGGCGGCCGTGCGCGCCTGAAGATCGCGCAACGTGCCCAGTTCACTCTCGGTTGGTTCCGGCGTCTCGTCGATCCGATCGGCAAAGCGCGGCGACCAGCCGCAACTCTCGGTGACCATCTCGCGTGTGACGCCGCGATGGAGCGAGGTCACGGTGAATTCCTTGGTCTCGGCATCCGGCCGCCAGATCGCGAGATCGGTGATCAACAGGGTCGGCCCCTTGGTTGTAATGCCCAGACGCCGACGATGATCGCCGCCTTCGCCGTGGCCGAAGGACGTGAAGAAGTCGATCTTTTCGACCATGGCGCGCGGTGCCTGCTTGAGGGTGATGAAAATCTCGCGGCACGAGGTGGCAATCTCCGGCGCCCCGCCACCGCCGGGGAGGCGTACCTTGGGATGGTGATAGTCGCCGATGACGGTGGTGTTGATATTGCCGAAGCGATCGAGTTGCGCGGCGCCGAGAAAGCCCACTGAAATTCGCCCGCCCATCAGCCAGTAGCGGAACATCTCGGGTACCGAGACTGTGCAAAGCGCCGTCTCGCACAATTCGCCATCGCCGATCGAAAGCGGCAGCACATCGGGCGCCGTGCCAATGGTGCCAGACTCGTAGATCAGCGTGATGCCCGGCGCATGGGTCAGGCGCGCCACATTGCAGGCCGCCGAAGGCGCGCCGATGCCGACAAAGCAGACATCGTCATTGGAAAGCGCCCGCGCCGCGGCAATCGTCATCATTTCATTGGGCGTGAAATCGGTCATCTGAGCGCCTCCACGCGCGAGGCAAAGATTTCGGGCGTCGCGTCGAGGACATTGGCCTTCATCCAGGCCGCGAACAGGTCGCGATCGGCCGAGATCCTGTCCCACTCCAGATAGGCGGCATTGTCGCGGGCATAATAGCCCTGCGTGTATGAGGGATGGGCGCCGCCCGGCACCACCGCGATGGCATCGATCGTCCAGTGCGGCAGCATGCAGAGATTGGGATGCTTGCCGTCAAAATCGGCAATGACCTCCTCGACGGTGACGACGACGCGCCTCGCCGAGAGCGCCGCTTCCTTCTGCACCCCGATGATCCCTTCGATCAGCACGTCGCCACGCGCGCTCGCCTTCTGTGCGTGAATGAAGGTGACGTCGGGCCGGTGCGCCGGGATCGCCGCGAGCTCTTCGCCGGTGAACGGACAGGTGATCGACCTGATCTCGGGATTGACGCGCGCCAGCTCGGCGCCCTTGTAGCCGCGGAACACCGCAAGCGGCAGGCCCGAGGCTCCGGCCTCATAGGCCTGTGCCATGGCCGAGTGCGAATGCTCGACCGTTTCGATGGCGCGCGGATGCTGGTGCTCGATGGCATCGCGCATGCGCCGCAGCAGCCCGACACCCGGATTGCCCGCATAGGAGAAGATGACTTTCTTCGCCATGCCCATGCCGATCATCTGGTCGTAGATGATGTCGGGCGTCATCCGCAGCAGCGTAAGGTTCTTGAGGCCCTGGCGGATGGCTTCATGGCCCGCCGCGTGCGGAATGAGATGGGTGAAGCCTTCAAAGGCGACGGTGTCGCCGTCATGGAGGTTGCGCTGCACCGCCTCGGAAAGGTTCAGGAATTCGGCCATCGCGGATACCCTCAGTTTCCGGCATATAAGCAGTGCCAAAATCCGCAGAATAATGATATCTGAAGTCAAATACATAACCAATTGGTATGTAATGGACGCCCTACTCGACCCGAGACTCAAGCTGAGGCACCTGAGCGCCTTTCTCGAAACGGTGCGCCAGGGCGGGGTCGCGCGTGCGGCAGGCGCCCTGGGCATGACCCAGCCCGGCATCTCCAAATCCATCGCCGAGCTTGAGCAGATCCTCGACGTCCGGCTTTTCGATCGCAGCCGGCGCGCGCTCTCGCTGACCCCTCACGGGGAGATGTTCGAGCGTTTCGCGCAAGCGGGGCTCGCAACGCTCCGGCAGGGCGTCGAGACCATCGAGGAAGTGCGGAGCGGTGTGAAGTCGATTGCGCTCGGTGCGCTGCCCACGGTTGCGGCCGGTGTGCTGCCCGAGGCGTTGGCACGCTTCGCGCGCTCGTCCTTTGCCTGTCGCGTCGTGGTCGAAAGCGGACCAAGTCCGTATCTGCTCGAATTGCTGCGCACGATCGCCATCGACTTCGTGGTCGGTCGCATGGCGCAGCCTTCGGCTATGGAGGGGCTGTCGTTCGAATATCTCTATTCGGACGGATTGGTGCTGGTGGTTCGACCCGGCCATCCCCTCGCCGGGCGCGACGATGTGGGCTTTGCCGAGATCGCGGCCTGCCAACTGCTGATGCCACCACGCCAGGCGATCATCAGGCCGGTCGTCGATGCGCTGCTGATTGCCAATGGCATCGGGCGGGTGAGCAACCAGATCGAGACCGTGTCGAACTCGCTGGGCCGCAGTTACACACTCATGACCGATGCCATCTGGATCATCTCATCGGGCGTCGTGGCACGCGATCTTGCAAGCGGGCATTTGGTGGCGCTGCCGGTCGATGTGTCGGCAACCAAAGGCCCGATCGGCATCACGACGCGCAGCCAGGGCGCCCTGTCGCTCACGTCCCGCGCCATGCTCGATTGCATCAGGCAGGAGGCACGGCCACCGGGCTAGCGCATTTCACGCACCGGCCATCCGCCGGATCCGTTCGGGAACGGGTTCTGCCGCAGGCGCGGCGTCAGCCGGCGACGAGCGTATCGCGCACGGTGAGATCGTCGCCCAGATGGACGAGATTGGCCGCAAAGCCCGAAGCGATGCGGCCATGATCGGCTGCGATCTCCAGCGCTTCGGCAGGATAGAGCGAGGCCATGCGCAAGGCCTCCTCAAGTGGCAGGCCGAGCGTCTTGTGCACATACGTCACAGCGTCGATCATCGTCAGGTCGGCGCCGGCCAAAGTCCCATCAGCGAGGCGGAGCGCGCCGTCCTTGCGATAGGCCGTCCGGCCGGTGAGCTCGAAACTGGTCGCGTCCGTCCCGGTCACCGACATGGCGTCGGTGACGAGAAAGATACGGCCAGGCCCGCGCTTGGCGCGGAGCGCGACGCCGATCGAGGCGGCATCGACATGGATGCCATCGGCGATAAGTCCGGCATGAAGGCCGCCAAGATCGAGGGCCGCCCCGACAATGCCGGGCTCGCGATTGCCGAGCTGGCTCTGCGCGTTGAACAGATGGGTGACCATCCGCGCGCCCGCCTCGGCCGCAGCTTTGGCGACCGCATAGCGCGCGTCCGAATGGCCGATGGAGACGACGATGCCCGCCTGGCTCAGCCGCGCGATCTGGTTGGGCGTCACCGTCTCGGCAGCCACCGTGATCAACAGGTTCGGCAATTGCTCGCGCGCCGCGACCAGCGCCACCAGATCGGTCTCTTCCATGGGCCGGATCAGGGCCGGATCGTGCGCGCCCTTGCGGGCAATCGACAGATGCGGACCTTCCAGGTGAAGGCCGAGAAAGCCGGGGACCTTCCGCTGTGCTGCCGTAATGCCGGCGCCGATGGCTTCCGCGGTTTTCTCTCGCGTATCGGTGATGAAGGTCGGCAGGCACCCAGTCGTGCCGTAGCGGGCAAAGGTCTTGCAGATCGTCTCGATGGCCGCAACGGTCGGTGTGAGATTGAACTGTGCGCCGCCGCCGCCATTGACCTGAAGGTCGATGAAGCCCGGGACCAGCATACCGCCGCCCATCGGCACGCGCTGCGCATCGGTCGGCGAGTCTGCGGCGATGATCTGCTCGATCTTGCCGTCGGCGACGACCAGCGCCGAGCGCTCGTGCCAATACTCGCCGTCAAAGATGCGGGCGCCGGTGTAAGCGATGCGGCTCAATTGGTTTCAGTAACCTTCTTCAGGTGCGGAGGGCGATCGGGATCGAAGCCGCGATGCCGCGACAGCGTCTCGGCAAACCCGTAAAACGACACGATCAGCGCCAGTGCATCGGTCAACGGGTGGCCGGTGGCGACGAAGGACAATTGCTGCCCGGCTGGTACGCCGGCACTCGTCGCAAGGATCGCCGCACCCTGCCGCGAGAGCTTTCCAGCGACCTCGACGACACCTGGTTCCGCCGCGTCGCGCGCGGCCAAGACCAGGACCGGAAAACCTCTCTCGACGATGCGCGCCGGCCCATGCAGGACCTCGGCCGCACTGTAGGCTTCGGCGTGCACACCGCAGGTTTCCTTGAACTTCAGCGCCGCTTCGGCCGCGATGGCGAGTGCCGGTCCGCGCCCCAGCACATAGAGGGAATTGTGGCCGTCGAGGGCACGCAGTAGCACGGACCAGTCGGTTCTTGTGGCCTCGCCAAGCAGATCGGGCAGACGCTCGAGCGCACCCAGAAGCGTCGCGTCGCCTGTCCAGTGTCCGAGGATAGACAGGCCCGCGACCACCGAACTCACAAAGCTCTTGGTTGCCGCAACGCTCTGCTCGACGCCGGCCGCAAGGCCGATCGGCAGATCGCTGGCTTCGGCAAGGGCCGAACCCGCCGTATTGGTGAGAGCAATCGTGAGCGCGCCGTTGCGCCGGGCCGATTGCATCATCGCGACGATGTCGGGACTCTTGCCCGATTGCGAGATGCCGATGGCGGCGCAGCCAGCAAGTTTGAGTTCGCGCCCGTAGATCGACTTGATCGAGGGGCCGATCGAGGCGACGGGTCGGGAAGCGGTCAGCTCGATCGCGTATTTGAGAAACGAGGCCGCATGATCGGAGGAGCCGCGCGCGATGGTCGCGACCATCACCGGCTGCAACTTGTCGAGAGCCTTGCCGGCATCAGCCAAAGCTGCGCCCGAGCCGTCGAGGAGGCGTCGCACCGCGTCGGGGATCTCATCGATCTCCCGTCGCATATGGGACACCGCGGAACTCACTTCCGCGCCTCGCCGAGCCGCAATTCCGCAACGAAGTCATAGGTATCACCGCGATAGATCGAGCGCGTATATTCGACGACCCGGCCTGAGGGCAGATAGGAAATGCGCTCGATATTGAGGCTTGCAGCCCCCGTTGGAACGTCGAGAAGCGTTGCGTCTTCCTCGCCCAGGTTGGCGGCACGGATACGCTGGATGGCGCGCACCGGGCGATTGCCGCTCTCTTCAAGATGCGCGTAGAGCGATGTTCCAATATTTTGGGGATCGGCAAGCACCGTCGCCGGTAGCGCCGCGCGCTCGACGGCGATGGGGATGCCCTTGGAGATACGGAGACGCCACACGCGCGCGACATTGTCGGCCGATGAGAGGCCGAGCGCCACCATCTCTTCCGGCGAGGGCGGATAGATGCCGCGGTCGAGCCATTGCGAGACCACGTCCTTGCCGCGCCGCGCCATGTCCTCGGCAAAGGAGGTGAGCTGCGACAGCGACTGCTCGACGCGGCCGGTCTGCGGCGCAACGAACGTCCCCGAACCATGACGGCGAATGAGCACGCCGGTCTCGACGAGGTGCTGCACGGCCTTGCGCACAGTGACGCGCGACACGTCGACCTTGATCGCCAGATCCCGCTCCGAAGGCAGCGCATCGCCGGGCTTGATCGAGCCGTCGCTGACGGCATCCTCGATCCAGCGCTTGAGCCTGAGATAGAGCGGGCCGCCCTGCTGCAGCACAACCGTGCCGTCGCCAAACAAGGCGCGCTGGACGTCAGACATGGCTCGCCTCCCTTTCCTGCGACCTATAATACCAATAAAAGACCATTGACCAAGCGGAAACAGCGCCAGGTCCAATGATTTTGGGCCGAGAAGGCGCGGGAACTTGCCTCATTGTCCTGATTCCCTGCCAATATTTCCCCGTCGCTTTCCCGAACGGTGGCTGGACGGGTGGCACTTTTTGGCATTACTTCTGGCAAACATCTCGCGCGACCGGCGCGGACCGAGTCCCCCAACCCGACAGTCAGCATGACCGCCCCCGAACCCCCCACGACCGAGCTGGCCGACCAGCGCTTCGCCGGCCTCGACACATGGCAGGACGCGGCCATTCTGACGGCCCTCCTGGATGGCCAGCGCCGCGCCGTCGATTCCGTGGCGCCAGCGATACCCCAGATTGCCGCGGCTGCACAGTTGGCAACTCGGGCGATCGAGCAGGGCGGCCGGCTGATCTATCTCGCCGCCGGCAGCCCGGCCCTCATGTCGCTCGCCGACGCGCTCGAGATTCCACAGACCTATGGCGTTGCGCGCGACCGCATCGCGCTGATCTTTGCGGGCGGTCATGCCATCACGCAGAACCTGACCGGTCCCTTCGAAGACGATGCCGAAGGCGCACGACGTGACGTCGCCGGCGAGCAGGTTGGCGCCCCGGACTGCGTCGTCGCGGTCTCGGCCAGCGGCTCGACGCCCTATACCGTTGCCGGCCTTCAGGCGGCGAAGGCCGCTGGCGCCGCGACGATTGCGATTGCAGGCAATGCGGGCGCACCGCTTTTTGGCGTCGCCGATGTACCGATCCTGCTCGCAGCGGGTGCTGAAGTGATCTCGGGCTCGACGCGACTCGGAGCGGGAACCGCGCAAAAAGCTGCGCTCAACCTGATGTCGACGCTGATCGGCGTGCGCCTCGGCCACGTGCATGACGGCTACATGGTCAATGTCGTTGCCGACAATGCCAAACTCCGCGCCCGCGCCGAACGCATCGTCAGTGGTGTGACCGGAGTTGCTCAGGAACGAGCCGCCAATGTGCTCAAGCAGTCGGCAGGACACGTCAAGCCGGCGATACTCCTCGCGGCAGGCGCAGGCACTCTTGACGCGGCTGAGGCACTGCTGATCGAAAGCAGGGGCCGTGTACGCGCCGCGTTGGCGCGGCTCAGGGGTTAGCCGCGCAAGACTTCATCGACGAAGCGCAGATTGCTGGCGGTGAGACCGGCATCGACATTGATCGCAATGCCGGTAATGCCCGAGGCCGCGGGCGAAGCGAGAAATAGAGCGGCGTTCGCGACCTCTTCCGGCGTCACCAGCCGGCCAAGCGGGTAATGTAGCAGGACCTTGCCCAGCAAAGCCGGATCGGTGGCGAGCCGGTGGTCCCACGCCGGTGTACGGACCGAGCCGGGACAAACCACATTCGCGCGCACGCCGCGCGATCCGCGCTCGACCGCGATGGCCTTGGCATAGGCGATGAGCCCGGCCTTCGCTGCCGAATAGGCAGGATTGCCGTAGTGCATGAGGCCATTGACCGAGGCGATGAAGACCAGATTACCCGATCCGCGTCTGGACATGGCTTCAACGATCGGTCCGGTCAACGCATAGGCGCCGTTGAGATTGATCGCCATCTCCGATTGCCAGGTGGCAAGATCAAGATGATCGAGCGTTTCGGCGCGGGTAAAGCCGGCATTGGAAATGACGATGTCGGGAACCCCGGCGCGATCGAGAAAGTCGAGTGTTGCGGCGCGGGTCGCCTCGACGTCTCCGAGATCGGCGACGAGCGCATGCTTGAGGCCCAGCCCGCCGAACATTTCCGCTTCGCGGTCGGCGCCCGAAACCTCGGCGCCCGCTCCGCGAAAGCTGGCGACCAGCGCGCGGCCGATGCCGCCGCCCGCGCCGGTGATGAGCACATGCTGGCCGTCAAGCCGAAAGGGGTCGGCCATGCTCACGGTGCCTTGTAGGCGACGCAATCGATCTCGACCTTGCAGTCGACCATCATATGCGACTGGACGGCGGCACGCGCCGGCGGATGCTCACCGAAATAGCTGCGGTAGACGGCGTTGAACGACCAGAAATCGCGCGGATCGTCGAGCCAGACGCCGCAACGCACCACGTGCTCGGGGCCGTAGCCGGCCTCTTTGAGAATGGCGAGCACGTTGGCGATGGCGAGGTGCGTCTCCTCGACGATCCCGCCATGGATGACCTCGCCATTCTTCATCGCAACCTGACCCGAAACGAACAGGAATCCGCCCGCTTCGACGGCACGTGCAAAGGGGAGCGATTGACCGCCCGCGCCCGCCTTTTCGGCGCCATATCGTTTGATCGTCACGGATGGTTTCTCCTCGGTGGGGGGGTCAATTCTTCTACAGGAAATTCAGCCGCCTATTCCAGACTTGCAGCGCACATACGTGAGAGTTTCGCATGCATTCGAACGATGAAACATGCTAGTTTGGCGTATCAGAAAGAACCGGCCGGAATATGCGTATCTTCACAGCGGCTCTGGCCACCGAAACCAACACCTTTGCCCCGATCTGGATCGACCGCCGAGCCTTCGAAGCCTCGCTCTATGCGCCACCCGGCGAGCATCCCAAAACACCGACGCTGTGTACCGCGCCGATCACCGTGGGACGCGAACTCGCGAGCGCCGAGAGCTTCACGCTGATTGAAGGAACGGCCGCCTGGGCCGATCCGGCGGGACCGATCAATCGCCTCGCCTATGAGGTCCTGCGCGACGAAATTCTCGATCAGCTTCGGGCCGCGTTGCCGGTCGACGGCGTGGTCCTGGGCCTCCATGGGGCGATGGTTGCCGATGGCTATGACGATCCCGAAGGCGATCTCCTGTCTCGGATGCGCGACATCGTCGGGCCGGGTGTCCTCATCTGTGCCGAGCTCGATCCCCACAGTCACCTGACGGCAAAGCGCGTTGCGGCCGCGGACTTCTTCGTCGCCTTCAAGGAATTTCCCCATATCGACTTCGTCGACCGGGCGCGCGATCTCTGGGCGATTGCGCTCAGGGCGCTGAGGGGCGAAGTCGCGCCCGTCATGTCGGTCTTCGATTGCCGGATGATTGACGTGTTCCCCACATCGAAAGACCCGATGCGGAGCTTTGTCGACCGGCTCATCGCGCTCGAATCTTCGGACCCCGATATCCTCTCGATCTCGGTGATCCACGGCTTCATGGCCGGCGACGTGCCGGAAATGGGCACCAGGGTCTTTGTCGTCACCAACAACAAGCCCGAAAAGGGCGCCGCCCTGGCCGAGCGGCTGGGGCGAGAGCTTTTTGCGCTGCGCGGCACGTTCATGGTGACCCAGGTCGATGCGCCGACCGCAGTCGCACAGGCCCTCGCAGCAAAACGCGGCCCGGTGGTCATTGCCGATGTCTGGGACAATCCGGGCGGCGGCACGGCGGGAGACGCAACGGTGCTGCTCGCCGAGTTGATGAAGCAGGGTGCGGACGATGTTGCAGTGGGCACGATCTGGGACCCGATCGCGGTCCAGATCTGCTTTGCCGCAGGCGAAGGCGCCGAGATCGCATTGCGCTTCGGCGCCAAGTCGGCGCCCGAAACAGGCGATCCGATCGATGCTCGCGTCACGATCGTCAAGCTCGTGCGCAATGCCGAAATGAAGTTCGGGGAAAGCTTGGCGCCCTTCGGCGACGCCGCGCTGGTGCGAATGGGCGGGATCGAAGTGATCCTCAATTCGACGCGCGCGCAGAGTTTCGATCCGAGCCTGTTCTCCGCCATGGGGATCGACCCGACAGCGCGGAAAATCCTGCTGATCAAATCGACCAATCATTTCTACGATTCGTTTTCGCGCATCGCGTCCGAGATCATCTATTGCTCGGCCGGGCATCCATATCCGAATACGCCGGCAACGACCAATTACCGCAAGGCCCGGCGTGACATCTGGCCGATGGTCGAGAACCCATTTGCCTGAAACGTCGCTCTATTGGGTCTCCGCTGCCCAATAGCCGTACATGATCGGCATCAATCCGGCGAAGGCCGAGAACCGCTCCCACGACTTGCGCTCGGGCAGCGTCCAGCCGGTCTCGGCGATGGCCGAGATGCGCGGGAATACAAGCCGGTCGAAAATCGCGCGGTCGGTCATGGGTTCCGACCAGATGCAGGACTGCACCCCAAGCAGATGCTTGAGCTGGGCCGCGCTCCAGCCGTCGCGCGGTTCAAAGCGGTAGGTTTCCTCCGGCCCGGACCAACCGGCCCAGCCGGCGCCGGGCTCGGACCAGCTCAAAGAATTGGCCATGTCGAGATAGTAGCGCTGACCCGGAGAGACGACGATGTCGTAGCCCTGGCCGGCGAGCGCCGCGCTGATCTCGACATTGCGCCAGCCGACGAGATAGGTCTTGCCCTTGTCGACCACGTCGCCATGCGCCGCTTCTTCCCAGCCGCCGGTGATGGCGCCCTTGCTCTTGATGTAATTGTGCACGCGCTTGATGAAATGAGCCTGGAGGATCGCCGTGCCGGAGCCCTCGATCTCGTCGGCTCCACCATGATTGCTTAGTTGGTTGTTGCGCGCCTTGTGGCGGTCCGCCGCCTCTTTGCCAGCGAGCGTTTCCAGCAGCGCGAGCGCCTTTGGCGAGCCGGACCACGCGCCGAGCGGCACTTCGTCTGCACCGAGATGGAAGATGCCGCCCGGAAAGAGTTCGAGCATTTCATCGATGACGGTCTCGATGAATGTGTAGACTGGCTCATGCGCGGGGTTGAGGCAATTGTTGGGGAAGCCCTGAACCGATTGGTACTCTCCGGTCTCGCCCGGATCGCGCAATTCGGGCAGTGCCTGCAGCGCCGCATAGCAATGGCCAGGAATGTCGATCTCGGGAACGATCTGGATGCCGAGAGTCTGGCCCAGTGCGACGATCTCGCGGATCGCCGCCTTTGAATAATAGCCGCCGGTGGGATGCGGCCCGCTGCCGAGCAGCGGCGGCAGAGCCATGCCGTGACCGCGCCACGCCCCGACCTTGGTAAGTGCCGGATACGCATCGATCTCGACGCGCCAGGCTTCGTCCTCACTCAGATGCCAATGGAACCGGTTCATCTTGTTCCAGGCGAGGAGCTTGAGAAGGCGGGCGACTTCCGCACTCGAATAGAACTGCCGCGCGACATCGAGATGTGTACCGCGCCAGCGCAAAGCCGGCTCATCAGCGATCGTGCCGCCGCTCGGAAAGATCAGCTTGCCCGGATACTGCCTCGCGCCGCGAAGGATCTGTCCGATAGTGATGAGGCCATAGAGGAAACCGGCCTGCGTCGAGGCAGTCACGGTGACGCTCTCCTCGCTGAAGACGATTTCATAAGCTTCGGCGCCGAGGCCGGGCCTGGCGGCGAACATCACCTGCATGCCGGCTTCCGAGGCGGGACGCACGAGCCCTTCGACCGGGAAAAGATCGGCAACCAATTGCGTGAAGGCGGCGGCGGCCTTTGTTGCCTCATCACCATTGGGCCGGAGATCAAGGCCCGGCGGCGTGACGCGCGTGCCGGTAACGGCGACGGACCTCGGCCAGGGAATGATCGAGACATTGACCGGCACCTTCGCCGGCACGGCAAACCGCGCCGCGCCCTTGAGCAGCGGCGCATTGGAGCCAGCCGCTTCCGTTGGCGCGGTGCGCACGTCGATCAAGGTGCCATCGGTCAACGCGACATAGGCAGCGTTCGCCCCGTCGCTCCAGTGCCGGAGGCCATAGGAAAGGCCGTGAACGACGATCTCCCAGGCCTCGCCGGGATGAAGGACGAAGCCATCGGCAGGCGCTATCAGCGTGTGATTGGAGAGGCGGGAGACAAGCGTACCGCCCTCGATATTGGCGGAAGGATCGATCCGCGCCGGACCGGAGATGCCGAGCGTGAAACCGGCGAGAGTCTCGCTGCCGTCATTGCTGAGCGTGATCTCATAGGCCAGCGGCTCCGTGGCCGTCGCAGGGTTCCAGCGGGACGAAAGGCTCAGCTTGATGGCCATGATATGCAGGACAGTTGGAGTGGTGTTTCAGTCGCCGAGCGGCTGCGCGTCGTCGCCGTCGCGATTGACGACGAGTTGGTGCTTGATCCGCCGCATGCTGGCAATCGCCGCACTCCCCAGACGGGTTGCGACGGTCTGTGCGACAATGTCCAGAATGGCGAGCAACGCGTAGCGCCCGGGTGTCGGCCGCACAATGTCGAGATTCTCTTCGCGATCCAGGGCAAGGAGGATGTCCGACTGCGCAGCAACCGGCGAGCCGGAACGCGTGACGACAATCCGCGTCAGCCCGCAATCGCCCGCCGCGGCAAGCGCGCGGGCAAGCGGCAAATTGTTGCCGCTGAGCGAAAAAGCGAGGACCACCGTGCCGGCGGGCGAACCGGCGGCGCGCATCATCTGCGCCTGATGGTCGATGCTGGACGCGACACGAACGCCGAGGCGGAACAGCCTGGTTTCGGCTTCGGTCGCAACCATCGACGAGGAGCCGCCCGAGCCGAAGGCGAGGACATAGCTCGCCCTGACGATGGCGTCGCTCGCCCGCTCGACCACCTCGAGATCGAGCCGCTCGAAAACGTCATGGACGGTTGCATGAATGCCATTTATGACGACCTGCGCGATCTCGCGCACATCATCTGGGCCCGGGCTCTGCGCCGCGTAGCGCTGGCCGATGAAGCTCGACTGCGCGAGCTGCACCTTGAACTCGGCGTATGAGTCGCACCCAAGGCGACGGCAGAAGCGGGTGACCGTGGGCGGCGACACGCTCGCCTGTGCTGCAAGGTCGGTGATCGACATGCGCAGTGCCGCATTGATGTCGGTGAGGATCGCGTTGGCGAGCGCCCGCTCCGATCGCGTGAAGGTGTCTCCTTCCGTCTGCAATCGACCCACCAGGTCTGGCAACGAGCGGTCCCGTTCAGCGACAGGCTGCATGGCTGGGATCAATAGATCGCGATGCCGTCGGCATCGAAGACATGCACTGCCGAAAGTGGAAAGCTGATCGCGACAGGCTGGCCTTCGGTGACGGGCGCGTCGCCTTCGAACAGGGCGATGAAGCTCTTGCCCGCCTGCAGGTCGGCATAGAGCACGGTGTGGATGCCAAGATGCTCGACGATCCGCGGGGTGACCGAGAGGGAGAAATCGCTCTTGCCCAGCACCATGTGTTCGGGCCGGACGCCGATCGTCACCGGCTTGCCGAGATAATTGCCGGCCTCGCGCTTGAGGTTAAGCAAACCCAGTACGCCCAGATCCACGGTCATCTGTCCGTTGGCCGCAGACGTGCAGGTGCCGGCGATGAAGTTCATCGTCGGGCTACCGATGAAGCCGGCGACGAACCGGTTATCCGGCTTGTGATAGAGCTCGAGCGGCGAGCCGACCTGCTCGATCCGTCCGGCGTTCATGACGACGATCTTGTCGGCCATGGTCATGGCCTCGACCTGGTCGTGGGTCACATAGATCATGGTCGAGCCCAACTTCTGGTGAAGGCTCATCAATTCAATGCGCATCTCGGAGCGGAGCGCCGCATCGAGATTGGAAAGCGGCTCGTCGAAGAGGAAGATCTCTGGCTCGCGCACGATGGCGCGACCGATGGCGACGCGCTGGCGCTGACCGCCAGAGAGGGTACCCGGGCGCTGTTCGAGCCGGGCATCAAGCTGCAACACCTTGGCGGCGCGACCGACGCGCTCTTTGACCTCGGCATTGGGCCGGCGCTCGACGCGCAGCGGGAAAGCGATGTTTTCAAAGACGGTCATATGCGGATAGAGCGCGTAGGACTGGAACACCATGGCAATGCCGCGCTTGACCGGCGGCAGATCGTTGACGCGCTTGCCGCCGATGATGATCTCGCCCGCGCTCACATCCTCGAGCCCGGCGATCATCCGGAGCAAGGTGGATTTGCCGCAACCCGAAGGGCCGACAAAGACCACGAACTCGCCGTCTGCCACATCGAGGTTGATGCCCTTGATGATATGGGCTTCGGCGAAGGATTTCTCCAACTGCCTGAGGCTGAGTTCGGACATCGGCGGAACGTCTCCGGTCTTCTGGCGGACGGCACCTTAGCCGTCTTGCCGGTGAGTTCAAAAGAGGCCGCCGCGACACAAACGATCGCGGCGGCCAGGCCAGGGAGGCTTACTTGAAGGCTTCGAGTTCGCCGGCGGCCTTGGTCAAGGCAGCCTGCGGCTCTGCAGCGCCGGTCACCACCGACTGCACCATTTCGATCATGGTGTTCTGCAGGCCCACATAGTCGGTCAGCAGCGGCTCGGGTCCACCGAACTGGATGGAGTCGAGGAACGGCTTCCAGTTCGGATCCTGGGCGACGAGTGCGTCGACCGCCGGGCCCGGACGGAGCGGGGTCAGACCCTGCTCGGCTTCATAGGCCGACTGGTTTTCCGGGTTGGTGAGGAACTTGGCGAGATCCATCGCCTTGTCCTCGTAACCGGTGTTCTTGAACACGGCCATCGAGTCCGTGATCAGCAGCGTGCCCGGACCCTTGGCGTCCGGCCCGAGCGGCAAGAAGGTGACACCCCACTTGAACGGTGCATCCTTGACGAGGCCACGGGTGCCCGAAGCGGCATGGATCATGCCCAGCTTGCCATCGAGGAAGATGGCGCGCACTTCGTTCTGCTCGTAGGCGGTCGGGCCCTCTTCGGCATAAGCCGTGATGTCCTTGAGTGCGGTGAGCGCGGCAAGGTTCTGCGGGCTGTCGAGGGTGATGTTGCCGTCGGCATCGATCACCGAGCCGCCATTGGTGTAAACCCAATGGAGGAACTGGTGCATGGTGTTGTCGAAGGTCTTGGCAACGACACCGAAGCCGGCGGCGTCGGTCTTTTCGGCGATCGCCTTGGCGTCGGCGATTTCCTCGGCCCAGGTGGTCGGCGGCTTCTCGGGATCGAGGCCGGCGGCCGCGAACAGATCCTTGTTCCAATAGAGCGCCTTGGTCGAGAACGCGACCGGGCGGCCCCACTGGGTACCGTCGAAGGACACGGTGTCGGCGACGTAGTTGTAATAGGAGGCCTTCTCTTCGTCGGTCATCGGCATCGGCACGATCAGGTCGTTCGAAGCCAGCTGCTTGAGCGTACGCGAGCCGATATAGGCGAGGCCAACGGGGTTACCTGCGACCGCGAGCTGGGTCACCTTGTCCTGGCACTGGCCCCAGCCGACAACTTCGACATTGACCTTGTAGCCCGGATTGGCTTCTTCCCACTTCTTGATGGTAGCGACGTGCACGGGGCTGGGCGTATCGCCGCATTCGACGAAGGCCATTTCCGTATCCGCCGCGAGCGCCACACCGCCGAAGCCGGTGGACGCGAGCAACGCGACGATCGCGCTACCCAGTATCCTGGTATGCATAGTCATTAGTTTACTCCCTTGGTTTACTGCCCCGAGACGGGACGAGTTCTTAGGTCTTCACGGCACCGGCCGTGAGGCCGGCGACGAGATAGCGTTGTAGAAAGACGATCATGATCAACACCGGCGCGATGCCGACGAAACTCGCCGCCATCAACTCGTTCCACACCACTTCCTGACGGCCGAAATAGGCGAAGAGCCCGATCGGCAATGGCATGTAGTCGGTCTTGGAATTGAAGGTCAGTGCGAAGATGAATTGCTGCGCGTAAGCGCCGATGAAGGTGGTGATGGCGACGACCGCGATCCCCGGTGCCGCGATCGGCAGGATGACGCGACGCAGCGTATAGAGCCGCGAAGCGCCATCGACCCAGGCGGCCTCGTCGAGCTCGCGCGGAATGCGCATCATATAGGTGCGCAGCAGCCAGATCGCCGACGGGATGAGAAAGGCCGCGCCCGGCACGATCATCGCCCAATAGGTGTTGAGCAGCCCCATCGACTTCATCAGCCGGTAGAGCGGGATCAGCAGCACCGCACCCGAAACCATGTTGACTGCAAGGAACGCGGCAAGCAGCGGGCCGCGCCCGGGGAACGGGAAGCGCGCGAAGGCGTAGCTCGCCGGCACGACCATGACGAGAACGATGCCGGTTGCGGCAAACGAGATGAAGAGGCTGTTGACGATGTAGCGCCAGAAACCCGGCACGCTCTCCCACATGGTGAAATAGGCGGTGAGCGATCCGTTCTTGGGCCAGAAGCTGTAGGGCGAGGAGAACAGCAGCGAGAGCGGCTTCAGCGAGACGAGGAAACCCTCGATGAAGGGCGCAAGGACGAAGCCGAGAAACACCACGATGCCGCAATAGATGGCGACGAGCTCGTACCACTTGTAACGGTCGATCATTGGCTTGGTGTTCATGCGCGATCTCCGGTGTTGATGCGGCCGACGACGCGGAAATAGGCGATGCAGAACAATCCGAGGAAGATGCAGATCATCACCGCACGGGCGGCGCCCTCGCCATATTTGTAGGAACCGAGCGCTGTCTTGTAGGTGTCGATGATCATTGTCGTGGTGGCGCCCGACGGCCCGCCGCGCGTCAGGATCCAGATGATGTCGAAGGAATTGAAGGTCGCAATCAGCGATAGCATCGACATGGTAACCAGCGCCGGAACGATCATCGGCATGGTGATGCGGCGGAAGCGATAGAGGCGCCCCGCACCATCCGTCCACGCCGCCTCGTAGAGATCGCGCGGGATCGACTGCATGGCGGCAAGCAGGTAGATGGTAACCAGTGGAACGCCGATCCAGACGTCGGTGACGATCGTCGACCAGAAGGCCGTGTTGTTATAGGCGAGGAACGCCACCGGTCCATCGACCAGGCCGAAATTTTGCAGCAGACCCGAGATCATTCCGAACTGGCCGTTATACATCCAGCCCCACATGAAGATGCCGATGGCCATGGGCACGATCCATGGCGGCATGGTGAGGATACGGAAGAGGGCCCGGCCCGGCACGGCCGCGTTGAGGAGCACCGCTCCAAAGGTGCCGATGATCATCTTGATGGCGACGGAAAAGAAGGTCCACACGAACGTGCGGATGATGACGTCCTGGAAATTTGCCTTGAAGATCTTGGTGTAGTTGTCCCAGCCGACCCATGAATAGGTCGGTTTCAGCGCAGCGTTGGTGAAACTGAGGTTGACCGTATCGACCAGCGGATAGGCAACGATCGCAATGACGTAAAGGAGTGCCGGGGCGAGCAACGCGAAAGCGAACCATGATGCGCCTCGTGTGCTGGTCATCGGCGCCCCCTAAGCTGCTTGCGCAGAGCGCCCGAGGGCGCTGTCGAACTGCCGCCAGAGCGGTGCCATGTCGACAACCCGCCGCTCGCGCCGGGCTTGGTCGGTGGTGAGCGCCAGGAGCCCAGCCTCGAGCGCGTCGACCACCGAGACGGGAAGCGGCGCGCCCTCTGTCAGATGCTTGAGGATATCCTCGGCCATCTGCTCGTCGGCACCATAGTGCTGGCTGAGCTCGGAATTCTGGTAGGTCTTGTCGATCAGCGAGTCCGAGCTGCGCGAGTCCGTGACCTGGAAATAGTTGCGGATGAAGTCGCCCTCGGCCATGCCCTTGTGACCCATCACGGCAAAGCGCCGGAAGTCATGTGGCACATTGAGATTGGTGTGGAAGGTCAGCGCGGCACCGTTCTCATATTCGACCATCGCGGTCTGGAAATCGATGATGTCGCCGTCGCTGTCGAACACCTTGTCGCTACCCATCCAACCCGAGGGCTTGCGGTAATAGACTTCGAGATCGTTGATCCCCGAAACCTGCGGGGCGTTCTTGGGGATGAAAGTACGACGGCCGCCGAAGCTCGACACATAGCGAGGCCGGCAGCCCATCACGCCACTATAGAGATCGAGGTCATGGCAGCATTTCTCCAGCATAAAGCTGCCCGAATAATGCTCGTAGCGCCGCCAGTCGCGCATGAAGAAGGCGCCGTGGTAGGGCGGGATATGTTCGCTTGCTTCGATCGAAACGATGTCGCCGAGCAGACCCTCCGCCTGTGCCTGCCGCAGATCGACATAGAGCGGCGCATAGCGCAAGACGAGCCCGACCATGACGCGGTCGGAGCCATACTTGCCGATCAGCTGCGCAATCGCCATCGTGTCTTCGATGGTCGAGACCACCGGCTTTTCGGTGAAGATCTTGAGCCCGCGCTCGAGCCCGATGCGAATGTGTTCGAGGTGGAGGTGATTGGGCGAGCCGACCATCAAGAGGTCCAGCTCTTCGCCGTTGAGCATCGCTTCGAGGCTCGCATAATGCGTGCCAACATCGATGCCGAATTCCTCTGTGTAGGGCAGGCCCGCCGGGGCCGGATCGACATAGGCCACGATGCTGAAGTCGTCTCGCGCCAGGCTAAACACCCGCGCCAGATAACCCAACCGGAAGCCGAGGCCGATAATCCCTACCCGCATACCCACCTGACCCTGTCGCCGCCCAGCCTGATCCCGGCCGGTTCGGCAATGTAAACAATTTTCAGAACGTCGCCTGTTCTTAACGACATGTCAACACGGAACCGAGCCGACTTCAATACCAATCTATACCACATGTGCATTTTGTGGGGCGCGACCATACTTGCCCCATTTTCCGGCACGATGCTTGCGTTACGTGCATCATCTGCAGCTATCTGCGGGCCTGGTCGCGGAGCGGAAACAGAAAAAGTACTTGAATTGGTATTCGCGTGAAGGCTTGTATGCGCCAGGCGAGGTCGCTTCGCCATGAAAATTTGGAACATCGCGAGAGGCCTATCGAATGTCCGCCAATCCCTTTCCCAACGATCCCGACCGTGCGGCGATCTGGACCATGCTGGTCGATCGCGACATCGCCGCCTTCGTCGCGGCGGATTGGGGAATGGTCGCCGGCGACTTCATCGAGGAGCAGTTCCTCGGAGTAGACGGGAAGGGCTCTGACAATCCGGATGCCTGGCGGATCGGCTTTCCCTCTCTCGCCAACTATCGCGAAGAATGGCTGCGCCAGGCCCATGAGAGCCGGGCGGTTCCCTATGCTGAGGATCGGGCCGCCGCGATCCATCGCGCCACCAGTCTGACCGAGATCGAGATCAGCGGCGACATCGCGCTTGCCCACAAGAAATTCGACGGCGAGATCAGGCGCGCCGATGGCGGCACGGACCGGCTCAACTGGCAGACCCTCTATTTCTGCCGCCGTTCGGCCGGCGCCTGGAAACTGACGGGTTTTGCCGGATATCTGCCTTATCCCATGGGCGCGCCGCAGAAGGGCTGAAGAATGCCGTTCTTCAATCTGCGCCGGCTGACCATGCTTGTGTTCTTCCTGCAGCCTGTCGGCTTCGGCAGCTGGCTGCCGCGCATTCCCGATGTCCAGCACACCCTGGGCCTGGGACCAGCCGCATTAGCGCTGGCGCTGCTTGGCCTCCCGTGCGGAACCCTCCTGACCCTGCCATTTGCCGGTCCGCTGGTTGGCCGTATCGGCCCGCGCGTGGCCATGCTCATCGGCTTTCCGCTCTACACGCTGGCGATCACGCTGCCGGCGCTGGCGCCCAATGCAACACTGCTCTTCGCGGCGCTGGTTCTTTGCGGCTCGACCATCTCCTTCCTCGAGCTCGGTCTCAATGTCGAAGCCGACAGCGTCGAGAAATCCAGCGGCCGGTTGCTGATGAGCACCAGCCACGGCTTCTGGTCGCTCGGCATCATGACCGGCAGTCTGATCGGCAGCCTGCTCGGCGGCGCCGGACTTGCACCACATTGGGCGGTACCGCTGGTTGGCATCATCGTGCTGCCCATCGCGCTGCTCGCGGCGTACCGTCTTCCGGCACCAATTGGCCCGGCAGCGCCGACGACCGCAACGCGGCCGAAATTCGTTCCGCCGAGCTGGGCGCTGCTCGGCATCTGCCTGTTCGTCTTCGGCATCACGATGACCGAAGGCGCCATGGCCGACTGGTCCGCCATCTTCATGCGCGACATCATGGCCGCCGACACGACGTTCGCCGGGCTCGGCTATACGATCTTCGCGCTGTTCGTCGCGGCGGGCCGCTTCTTCGGCGATGCTCTTCGCGTGCGCTTTTCGAGCGTACCCGTCGCACGCGCCTGTGGAGTGCTCGCGCTTTGCGGCATCGGCATTCTCTATCTCGCGCCTAACGCCGCTATTGCCCTGTCCGGCTTCGGCGTCGCCGGACTTGGTGCCTCGATCGGCTTTCCCATTGCCGTCTCGGCTGCCGCGAGCCTCACCGACCGTCCCGCCGCATCGAGCGTCGCTGTCCTCTCCTTCGTTGCCCTGGTCGGCTTCCTTGTCGGCCCGCCCATGATCGGTCTCGTCGCCGAGGCATTCGATATCCGGTTGGGCCTCGCGGCGCTGGTACCGTTTCTCGTGCTGAGCCTGTTGCTTGCCCGCATGCTGATGCCTGATGCCGCCACGCGCGGCTCGGAAGCACAAGTTCCGGGAGTGCTCTGATGCGCATCGTGATTGGCGGTATCCACACCGAATGCAGCACCTACAATCCGGTGCTTGTGGGTGAGCAGGAGTTCCGCATTCTGCGCGGCGCAATGCTCACAGCCGACCCGTATTTCGCTTTCCTCAGTGACTATCCCGCCGACTATGTCGGTACGCTTCATGCCCGCGCCATCGCCGGCGGACCGGTACATCGCGCCACCTACGATAAATTCAAGAACGAGATTCTGGACGGCGTCCGCGCCGCCATGCCGGTAGATGGCGTCTATCTGGCTCTTCATGGTGCGGTATTCGTCGAGGGCATGGAAGATGCCGAGGGCGATCTGATCGCAGCGGTCCGCGCGCTGGCCGGCGACATCCCGATTGCCGCCAGCTACGACCTCCACGGCAATGTCAGCCAGAAGATCATCGATAATCTCGACATGTTCTCAACCTATCGCACCGCACCGCACATCGATGTCGAGGAGACGATGCGTCGGTCGGTCGCCATGCTGCACCGGACACTGACGACGGGCGAACGTCCCGCAATCGTCTGGGCGCCGGTGCCGGTGGTCCTTCCGGGCGAACGCACCAGCACCGAGGACGAGCCCGCCGGGAGCCTCTATGCCAGCTTGCCAGTTCGGCAGACCGGTCATGGCATCTGGGACGCGTCCTTGATGGTCGGCTATGTCTGGGCGGACGAGCCGCGCGCTACCGCTGCGGCAGTCTTTACGGGCACCGATCTGGCTCAGCTTTCGAGCGCCGCCGAGTCGCTGGCCCAGGCCTATTGGGACGCGCGTGAGCGGTTCGTCTTCGGCACCAGGACCGGCAGCGTCGAAGAATGTGTCACCTGGGCGATGGGGGCTCAGACCCAGCCTGCGGTCATCGCCGAATCCGGTGACAACCCCACCGGCGGTGGCGTCGGCGATCGTGCCGAGGTGCTGGCCGAGCTGATCGCCCGCGATGCGCAGAATGTAGTCTTTGCCGGCATTACCGATCGCGCCGCGACCGATGCCGCTTACGCGTCAGGCGAGGGCACGCGGATCGATGTCACCATCGGCGGATCGCTCGATCCCTCAAGCCGCAAGGTGAGCGCCACTGCAGATATCAAATTCCTTCTCCCTGTCACCGATGCCTATCTTCGCGAGGCCGTGCTCCGCATCGGCGGCATGGATCTTGTGGTCACCGCGCGCCGCCGGCCTTTCCACAACCTCATTGACTTCACGCGCCTCGGTCTCGATCCGAAGGCGGCAAAGATCATTGTGGTCAAATCCGGATACCTGTCGCCTGAGCTTGCGCCCCTTGCCAATCCGAGCCTGATGGTGTTGTCGCCGGGCGTCGTTGACCAGTTCGTCGAGCGCCTGCCGCGCCAACGCAAGGCGCGCCCGACCTATCCTTTTGACAAAGACTTCGAATGGTCGCCCAGGGCGATCCCGTCCCAACGCGCGAGGAGAAGCTGATGGCCGTCACCGTGGAGATCTGCGTCGAAGGCGTCGATGGCCTTGTCGCCGCGCAACAGGCGGGGGCCGACCGCGTCGAGCTCTGTGCAAGCCTGCTAGAGGGCGGCATCACGCCGAGCCTGGGCATGGTCCGCGCGGCTCTGGCCGTGGCGACGATTCCTTTCCACGTCATCATCCGGCCACGCGGAGGCGACTTCCTCTATTCCGAACTCGAGTTCCAATCGATGCTCGAGGATGTGAAGGCGATGAAGGAACTGGGAATGGCGGGGATCGTCATTGGCTGCCTCACCGCAGAGGGCACGATCGACGAAGTGCGCACAAGGGCTCTCGTTGAAGCGGCCAAACCCATGAAGGTCACCAATCACCGCGCCTTCGACATGACGCGCGACGTCAATGAAGCCATCGAAGCGCTGGTACGCAGCGGTGTCGATCGCGTGCTGACCAGCGGCCAGGCCGACACCGCCGAAGACGGTGTACCGGCAATGATCAAGACCGTTGCCGCAGCCAAAGGCCGCATCCGCATCATGGCTTGCGGCGGGCTCGATGCGGACAATATCGCCGGCATCTATACCCGCACCCACGTCGACGACGTGCACTTTGCCGCCCCCAAGCAGGTCGACAGCGCTATGCGCTATCGCAATATCGGCGTCACCATGGGAGGGGAGGGGGCCGAGGCCGAGTTCGCCCTGACCGTCACCGACCCTGAGATGGTCAAGGCGACCATCGCCGCCCTGCGGACGGTCCTCTAGCCGAACAGAACCACACCGGCTCGCGCCATCGTCTCAACATCAATTGGCCGCCTGTTGACTCCGATGAACACTTCGCTGATGCGCAGTGTCGCCGCCTGCTCGTCGGTGATCGAGAAGTAGTCCTTGCCGAAACAGCAGCGCCCCTATGGCGGATCTTTCGAGAGTTGCTGCCTCCGCAATGCTTCCCATTCAATCCCCTGGCTCGCTGCGGCGCTCTTGGGCGACCCGTTCGGCAAGGATCAGTTTCCGAACCAACCATCCTTGAGATAGCGCATATACTCGAAGATCATGCCGTGCCTGCGCACGAAGACCACTTCGAGAAAGTCGCCGACGGTGAATGGCGCGATCAGAATCTCGACGCCTTCGGCCTCGATATGCGGCTTCAAATCTCTCACCCGATAGGCGACATGCGGGTTGTAGCGGACCGCATCGGGCACCGTGCTGTCCTCGCGATAGCGCAGGAACTCGATATGTTCGGGGTGATTGCGCGGGTTTGTGACCCAGATCCTGCTGGCCTCGACCCAGTCTTCCTGGGGCTGCACCTCGGTGGTGGTGATGCCGACATGATCGAAGACATATTCGTCGTCCGCCATCAGCCAATCCTCACAACATTGCCGGTCCGCGCCGATTCTTCGGCGGCGAGCGTCGCCTCAAGGGCCGCTGTCGCATCCTCCGGCGTGCCGATAGTGACTTTGCCGCCGCTGATCGCGGTCGATGCGAAATAGTTGAACTCGTCGCGCAGCGCCCCGCCCCGTACGCCATCGAACATCGGCCAGTAGGTGGTGTCTGGCGAGTGCAACTTGGTCTTGTCGACGATACCGAGATTGGGAAACGTGTCCTGGACATGGATGATGCCCTCGGTGCCGATGATCGACATGCGCTCGTCGATATCGAACGGCGTCTTGTCGGGCATGCACCACACGGTCTCGAGCGTCGCGGTGGCGCCACCCTTGAAGCGATACATGATCTGGCCGATATCGGGGTGCTTCAGCCCGCGCACATCGACCCACTGTGCATAAGTCGAGGCGACGCTGTCGCCGGTGAACCACAACATGATGTCGGTGTCGTGTATGGCATCGCCGACAATTGGGCCGATCTTGTTGAGGATGGTTGGGGTCCAGGCCGCCGGGATATTGCGGCGCGACGACAGCGCCACGATCTTGCCGATCCGGCCCTCGTCGATCGCCTGCTTGGCCATGCGGTAGCGCGGATTGAAGCGCACGACATGGCCAATGAAGAGGATGCCCTTGGCACCCTTGGAGGCCGCGGTGATCTTCCTCGCGTCAGCGACCGTCGACGCAATCGGCTTTTCGAGGAACACATGCTTGCCCGCCTTGAGTGCGGCGATTGCCGGCTCGGTATGCTGATCCCACATGGTACAGATCGACACCGCATCGATCTCGGGGTCGGCGAGCATCTCGTTGTAGTCGCGATAGAGCTTGGTGACCCCGAACTTCTCGCCCATTGCCTCGAGCCGGGCGGGTGTGCGCGTGCACAGCGCTGTCAGCTCCAGATTAGGCACGCCGACTATGGTCTCGGTGTGGATTTCGCCGAACCAGCCGAGCCCAATCACCCCCATACGCAGACGATCCATATTCTTCCCCTTCAGAAGTCCTCGAGAGTCAATTCCCGCGCCATCACGATATTGCCGGCGGTCAGCCCGCAATCGACCGGGATGGCAGCACCCGTGACGGCGCTCGCCGCGTCGGACGCCAGAAAGGCGATGACCCGCGCCACCTCGTCCGGCTCGACAATGCGGCCGAGCGGATACCAGCGCTCCAATACCTTCAGCACATTGGGGTCCTTGGCTTTGCGCTCGTCCCAGATCGGCGTGCGCACTGTGCCGGGCAACACGATGTTGCAGCGGATGCCATAGCGCCCATATTCCTGGGCCACAGAACGGGTCAGCGAGATCATTCCGGCCTTGGCGGCGCTGTAGGCGGGATCGCCCAATGCGCCGAGGCCGTTGACCGATCCCACATTGACGATCGCTCCGGATTTTCGTGCCACCATCTGCATCAGCACGGCATGCGAGCAGGCATAGGCGCCGTTGAGATTGGCCTGAATATCCTCGTCCCAGCCGGCCGGATCGGTTGCGGCCAGCGTGGGGTGACGGGAAATGCCGGCATTGTTGATGAGGACATGCACGTCTCCAAAGCTCGCGAACGCAGCCTTCACTGCCGAGGGATCGGCAATGTCGGCGACTGCGGACTTCGCGGCGATGCCGTCCCTGCCGAGCTCAGCCACGAGATCGTTGACCCTGTCGCTGCGATCGAGCGCGGCGACCGTCGCGCCCTCATTGCCGAAGAACCGGCAGAGCCACCGGCCAATCCCGCCTGCGGCTCCCGTGATTGCGACTGTCTTTCCGGCGAAGGAACCGCTCATCTCAGCCTCTCAGCGCCTCGCCGATCCACTCGAGATTGGTCCGGCGCAGATGTCCCCAATTGTAGAAGGCGAGCTCGTCGACTCCGCCCGCTCGTAGCGCTTCGACCGCCGCGACGAACTCGCCCTTGCTCGCAAAGTCCGGATGGGAGGGACGGAGAATGCCGCGCAGTTTCGCCGCGCTGCCACGCAGCCGCCGGTGAATGTCGAAGAGGTCCGCCTTCACGCGCATGGCGCTCGGTTCATAAAAGCACGCTTCGATGATGCCGGCGGTCCTGCCCAGCGCGGCAAGATCGCTGCCCTCGTACCAGGCGCCGCCCGTCGGCCGCGCCACCGAAGGGATCACGGCGACATTGGCATCCTTGCGCACCGCGGCGCGGATCTCGCCAACGAGCGAAGTCACGACGTTGTTGCGGAAATCGAGATAGCGTCTCAGGTCTCCGTCCGCGACGATATCCGCGCGCCAGAATGCTTCCGCCATGTCCGACGGATGGTCGATGTCGCTCCCCAGATAAGCCTCGATATCCTCGGCAACCTGCGCCTTGAGCCGCTTGGCTTCGATGCCGGCCCTTTCTGCTGCCGCGACGCAATGGTCGCAGAAGCAGAGACCGAGCTGGTTCTCGAGCCAGGGGTTCAACTTCATCAGCGCGAACTCGTGATGAAAGCCATGTGCATAGGGCGTGAAGCCTGGCGCTTCCATCGAGATGCCGCTGACGGGGTAGCTTTCCGTGACGTCCCTGGCGAGCCCGATGGCGTAGGCAAGGGCTTCGGGGGCCGATGGGCAGAGATTGTAGAAATACGGGTCGCCAAATGCGTTGCGGACCACCGCGTTTGGATGAGCCATGCCGAGTCGCGTGTTGTGCAGCAAGACCAGCCAGACATTTACTGCCAGGCCGCTCGAGGTCGTCAGATCGCGCAGCACATCGCCTTCGGCGAGCAGGCCATTGGCAACCGGTTTGATCGCGCCATAGCGCGAAGGGTCGGCCCTGAAATAGACGGTGCCGTCATCGGGGAAATAGACCTTGCCGCTCTTGCCGTGCGGCCGCATGAATTTGCCGGCATGATAGCTGCCGGCCATTGTCACCGTGTCGAGGCCGAGTGTCTTGAACTCTGCGGCGGCGGCGGCAATGCCCGTCTCCGCCAGGTCCCATGCATAGGTGTAGATCGCCTTGTAGCTCATGGTGCCGCGTCAGTGCTCATGGTGGTGATGGTGGTCGATGAGGAAGGGTGCCTCGAACGGTCGGTCCGAGATTTCCCTCTCAACGCCGCCGAGATAGCAGGCGACCGGTTGCAGCAGCGTTTTGCCTTGCCGCGTCGCGCCGGTGACGTCTGCGAAGACGTAGTTGGTCTCAACCTCGCGCAGGACGCTTACATCGCCAACCGCGCCAACCCCCAGATGTCCGAGGTCAGGGCGCCCGATAGCGAGGGCGGGGCGGCTGGTCGACATGCCGATCACGTCGGTAAGCGGCAATCCGCAATTGAGCAGCTTGCTCATGGTGTGCAGCAGGTCGAAGCCCGGACCCTCGATTGAAATCACATGCACATCGCTCGAGATGAGATCAGGCGGGAAGTTGTCAGCGAGGGCGGCCTCCGTGCTGTCATAGCCGAACGCCCCCATGCCGTGAGCGATGTCGAACAGGACGCCGCGCTCGCGGGCGGCGCGAACCTCTTTGAGCACTTTGCCGTCTGGCCCGAGCGCAGAGTTCGGATCGGGACGGTAACAGTGAGTAAGGATATCGCCGGGGCGCAGCAGCGAGACCACTTCGGCATAGCTTGGCGGTGGCCCGCCAATATGCGCCATCAAAGGCAACTTCGCTTCTTCGGCCGCCTGCAAAGCGAGGCGCAGCGCACCCAGGCCCAGATCGCCGGAGGCCGGCCCGCCTATGCGAACCTTGACGCCGATGAGCCGGTCGCGATTGGCTTCGATCTTGGCGACGCACCGGTCGACCGGCAGCATTTCGGCGAGCGTGGCTTCGCCGATGAACAGGCCCTTGTCGAAGCCGAAGATGCCGGGGAACGAGATGTTGAGAAAGGCGAGGATGCGATAGGGCGAGTGCGCCATCACATAGTCGCGCAACCCGTCATAGTTCCCGGCTCCGGCGCTGCCGGCATCGACCAGAGTGGTGATCGCGGTGCGGCGCGCGACAAGTCCCGGATCGACGCTGAGCGACGTCGCCTTGTGATAGACATGGGTGTGGATGTCGATGAGCCCCGGCGTCACGAGGCACCCCGAGACATCCCTTACGCGGGCACCGCCAGGCTCGATCGCCTTGCCGATCGCCGCGACCGTTCCGGCCTTCAACGCAACATCGTAGACGCCGTCGAGGCGATTGCGTTCGTCGATTACCCGCCCACCCTTGAGGACGAGGTCGAAACTGGAGCCGGTTCCCGGCACTGGCATTGCCTCTCTCCAAAGGTGTGGCCCACTAACCCGGACGCGATTTGGCGCGTCGCGCTGCAATGGGTGGAACGCAGTCCGGTCAGGCGAGCTGCACGACCCGTTCTTCGTTGATGCTCTGCTCGGCCGCAAGCACGATGCGGAGGCTGTTCACGGCGGCATCCATCGATTCACTGAGGTCAAGATCTTCGTTGATTGCCTTGAGGAAGAATGCCTGCTCGCGATCGCAAAGCTCCTGGTGGCCCGGCTCATCGGTCATCGTGAAGATCTCGTCTTTGCGGACGAAGCTCTTGTCGCCGGGCGACACCTCGGCATGGTGATACTGGATGGCGTCGGTCTTGGTGTGCTGGTCGATATCGGACGAATCCGACACGCCTTCCTTGTGGTCCTTGGGATTGGGCACGATGGAGACCGCGCCCTTGGGGCCGACCACGTCTTTTACGAAATAGGCCACCTCGCTCATCATCGGGCCCCAGCCGGCCTCATACCAGCCGACGGAACCATCATCGAAGGTGACGTGGAGATGTCCATAATTCGGCTTGTCCGCTTCCGCCCAGAGCTTGGCGCCGATGCCATGCACACGCACCGGCTTGGCCCCGGTCAGCTGGCACATCACATCGACATAATGCACTCCGCAATCGACGATCGGGATCAACGAGTCGATGAGGTTCTTGTGCCAGGTGTAGGTCGGGCCGCCGCTCTGCTGGTTGAGGTTGAGCCGCATAACCAGGGGCTTGCCCAGAGTCTGGCCCAGTTCGATGAATTTCATCCATGATGGGTGGACGCGCAGGATGTAGCCGAGCACCAGCTTGCGGTTCTTCGCGCGTGCAGTGGCGACGACCTTGTCGGCGTCTTCGTTATTGGTGGCGATCGGCTTCTCCATGAATACATGGGCGCCCGAGTTCATCGCTTTGATCGCATATTCGGCGTGGCTGTTGGGCCAGGAATTGATCGACACCGCATTGGGTTTGGTCACACGCAGCGCTTCGTCGAAATCTTCGAACAAAGGGTAGCCTTTGAGCTCGTCGGGCAGCTTCTGCGTCTTGATCGAGCGGCTCATCAGTCCGACGATCTCGAACCCTTCGTTGCGGTGATATGCGCTGGCATGCGAGCGGCCCATATTGCCCAGCCCCACAACCAATACCTTTACCTTCGCGGCCATCCGACTCTCCCATGCAGATTGTTAGGGCGCGTGAGCGGCCGGAGCCGCCCACGCGATCGTCAATGTCAGGCGATGGCCTGATCGAACAGCTTGGCCTTCAAGGCCTCGAGGTTGACGGCGGCGAGATCGGCCGGCAGTTGCAGGGCGAGGGCGTCGGCCTTGACCTTGTCGTGGTCGAAGTCATTGGCGGCCTCGATGCAGGCATTGGAGCAGACATCCTCGGCTTTGACCGCGGTCTTCATCTGGCCCAGGCTATGGACGAGATCGAAGAACTTCTGCCAGGCGGCCATGTCGTGATCGCCCCAGCCCTTGCGCTTGTCCATATCGCCGCGCACGACGTTGAGGTTCTGCAGCAGCGACATTGCGCCCTGCGTCGGCCCGTTCGCCTGTGCGACCGATGGGAACTGCTCGAACACGGCGTGCACTGCAGCCATCGGGTTGTGATAGGACGCCTCGAGGCCCATCGACCACGCACGCAGATACTTGTCGAGGAACGCCTTCTTGTCCGGATCATCGAGGTCGGCGGCGCGAACGACGTAGGTGTTGGCAAACAGCGGCGAGCGCTGCACGCCGAGCCAGTATTCGAAATCGAGTCCGGTCGAAATCCACTCGGCCCGCAGACCTTCCCATGCGAGAGCGGCGTCGCCCTGGCCGCCGGCGAGTGCGGTGCCCCATGTCGGCCATCCGGCCTCGACATACTTCACCTTCGTGATGTCGACGCCCTGGACCGCGAGCATCGGATCGACAATCGACTGCCACGCAGCCGAGCCGAGCAGAATGGTCTTGCCTTCGAGCGCCTTGAGGTCGTTGCTGCCTTCGCCTTTGCGGAAGGCGAGGCTGAACGTGTCTCGCGCGCCCCAGTGGAACGCCGACTTGAGCTTCATGCCGTTCTCAAGCGCGAACGAGAAGATGCCTGGCGAGGGAAAGCCCATGTCCGCCTGGCCGACATCGACGAACTTCACTGTCGCCGTGCCATCCGAGGGACCCGGCTGCATATCGGTCTCGACGCCAAGCTCATCGAAATAGCCCAGCTTCTTGGCCATCCAGTAGCCGAAATCGTCGAGCACCTCGAGTGTACCGCGCGGCGAGATCCAGGTGAATTTGGAATAGGGCTCGGCCATCGCCCGTCCTGCAGAGCCGAACACCGTGGCGGTTACCACGCCCGCGGCGCTGACTTGCAGGAACGTCCGGCGGCTGAGGCCGGGCAGTCTCGACTTCAATTCAGTCATGTCAGTCTCCCCTGTGAATACTACTTTGCCGTCTTGCACCCGCTCCATGTCGAGGCGGGTGGTCGTCTAGGCTTCCCAGCTTGCCCACCTTTTCCCGATCAGGAAGAAGGTGATGTAGATGAGAATGCCGAGGATCGAGAGGATCACGACGACCGCAAAGAACTGCGGCATCTGGATCATCGATGAATAGGATGTGAGCCGGTTGCCGAGGCCAAAGCCCCCGCCGACCATTTCCGCGCCGACCGCCGTCAGCAGACCGAAGATCGCACCGACCATCAGGCCGACAAGGATCATGGGCAGCGCCATCGGTGCGCGAATTTTCCAGAAGATCTGGAGGGTCGAGGCGCCATAGGAGCGGGCAAGCGCCAGTTTGCCGCGATCCACACGCCGGAAACCCGTCGCGGCGTTGATCATCACCATGGGGCCCGCGGCGAGGGCGACCGCGATAATGCGCGGCGTATAGCCGAACCCGAAGCGCAGGATCAGCAGCGGCACAAGCGCCAGCATCGGCGTCGTCACCAGCAGCAGGATATAGGGCGTGATGATCTTTTCGGCGAAGGGGAACTGCGTAATCACCGCGGCCAGCACCAGCCCGATCAGGGCGCCGATGCCGAAGCCCGAGAACAACTCGATCAGCGTGTGGCCGAGATGCGGCAGGATCAGCGGGAAGTCGGTGACGAGTGCCTGCGCGATGAGGCTCGGCGCCGGCATGATGTATTGCGGGACATTGAACCAGCGCAGCGCGAACTCGGCGCTCCCGATCACCAACACGGCGACGGCGATGATCGCCACAACCTCGCGGGCCGATTTGATGCCCGGGCCGGCGGCGAGCGCCGACATGTTGGCAACGCCGATGTCGCCGCCGGATTTGGCCTTCGAGAATTCGGGGATTGCGTCGCTCTCCGCCATTTCGCTGCCCTACTGCGCGGCCTGTGCCGCAACACGGGCGGTGGCCATGCTCTTCTGTTCGCCGATGATTTCCTTCTTGATGGCATTGGTGAGGTCGAAGACCTCCTTGGTTGCCATGATTTCGAAGGACCGGGGCCGCTCGAACGGCACCACATATTCATTGGCGATGCGTCCTGGACGGGCGCTCATGACGATGACACGGTCCGAGAGAAAAATCGCCTCGTCGATCGAATGTGTGATCAGGACGATCGTCGTGCGGGTGTCGAGATAGATCTCCTCGACGAGATGGTTCATCTCTTCGCGTGTGAAAGCGTCGAGCGCGCCGAATGGTTCGTCCATCAGCAGTACCGAAGGCTTGAACGACAGAGCACGCACCAGCGCCGCGCGCTGCTGCATGCCACCCGAGAGCTCGCGCGGCATGCGGGCACCGAAGCCCTCAAGGCTGACGCGGCGGGTCAATTGCGCGATCCAGGTCTTATCCGGCCGCTGTCCCTTGATCTCGAAGGGAAAGTTAATATTGGCGTCGAGATTGCGCCAGGGTAGCAGATTGGCGTCCTGAAACACCATTCCAATCTCGGGGCTCGGCCCAGTGATCGGCTTGCCGTCGAGCAGCACCTGTCCGCTCGTCAGGCCGTGGAGCCCTGACATGGACCATAGCAGCGTGGTCTTGCCGCATCCCGAGGGCCCGACGATCGAAACGATCTCGCCCGCCTTCACATCGAGATTGCAGCGGTCGATCGCCAGCAGGTCACCCGAGGCGGTCGGGTACACCTTCGTGGCGTTCCGCACCTCGAGTTTGGCGAGCGGGGACCCGGTCAAATTCATGGCGTTTTCGTTGATCCCCGCAACTGGAGCCCGATGGCTTTCGGGCACCATCATTCCACTGGACTTGAGTTTGTGACTATCCTACGTTTTGAGTCAAGCAGGTCGGAATGGATGACCGTTATTGGCAAAGTCGCAGGGTGTTCCGCGAGTTCCTCCTTGTAAAGTTTGTAACTTTCTTACATTTTGCCGGCGTCATGTTCGCCGCGGCGCGTGCCTGAGGGCCATTGATGAGCGAAACCCTGGACTATCGGAATGGTGCGGAGCAGGGCTACGACAAGCCGATTCCGGACATTCTTTCCCAGATCAAGGATTCCTACAGCGAGCTGCGCCCCGCCGAGCGCCGTGTCGCGGACGTGGTGCTCGCCGATGTTGCGTTCTCGGTCGACGCGTCCAACGCCGAGATCGCCCGCCGCGCCGATGTCAGCGAGCCGACGGTCACGCGCTTCTGCCGCTCAATCGGCTGCGAGGGCGTACGGGATTTTAAGCTGAAGCTGGCCCAAAGCGTCGTTGTTGGACGCCTCTATTTCAGCTCCACTGCCACGCCCGTGCCGAGCGAGAACGGCTCGCCGATGTGGAACGTGGTGTTCGGCGAGGCGCGCAATGCGCTCAACGCCGTCGAACGGCAGGTCGATCCCGGTGAGGTCATCAAGGCCGCCAGCCTGATCGCAAAGGCGCATCAGGTGATTGTGTTCGGCATGGGCGGAAGCTCGGCAGCTTTGGCGCAGGAGACCCAATTCCGGCTGTTCCGCTACGGAGTGGTCGTTTCCGCATTTTCCGACCCATACGTCATGCGGATGACGGCGGCGACGCTGAAGCCGGACGACCTCGTTATCGTGATATCGGCCACGGGCCGCACGCGCGAAGTCGTCGAGGCCGCCGAGCTCGCCAAGCATTACCGCGCCAAGACGATCTGCATCACGGCGCCCGACACCGACCTTTCGAGGATCTGCGACGTTCGCCTCACCGTCGATGTCCCGGAGTTCCCCGATACCATGAAGCCGACGGCGTCGCGCTTCGCCTTCCTCGCCATTATTGACCTCATCTCGGTTGCCGCCGGCTACAATATCGGGCCGCCCGCGCTCGAAACGCTGCGTCGGATCAAGTACACGGTCCTCAGCCACCGCAAGGGCAAGGAACTCGAGCCGCTCGGCGACTGACCGGAGTCTAGGATTTCAGGCTGCGATCGAGGCAATCGAGCCAGTTGCCATGCGCGAGCCTGGCAAGGAGCGCTGCGTCGTAGCCGTGCTCGGCCAGCGCCGTGAAGAGACTTGGCACTCCCGTTACGTCCTTGATGGGATTGGGCACGGTACAGCCGTCGAAGTCCGATCCGAGCCCCACATGGCCTTCGCCAAGCTTTTCGACGAGATAGTCGATGTGCCGGACCATTACGTCCAGCCCCATATCGGGCGATCCCATGCCGTCGGCCCGCAGGAACCCGGTCGAGAAATTGAGACCGACCATTCCGGACGTATCGCGGATCTGATCGAGTTGCCGGTCGGTGAGATTGCGCGGAGAATTGCAGAGCGCATGGACATTGGAATGAGTCGCCACGAGCGGCGATTTCGACAGCCGTGCGACATCGTCGAAGCCGGCCTGGTTCATATGCGAGAGATCAATCATGATGCCCAGCTCGTTGCAAAGCCGGACGAGGTCCTTGCCCGCTTCCGTAAGTCCGGGTCCGATATCCGGGTTGCCCGGGAACTTGAAGGGCACACCGTGGCCAAACACAGTCGGCCGGCTCCAGACCGGCCCGATCGAGCGCAGGCCCATATCGTGGAACAGGTAGAGCGCGTCGAGATCGGCACCGATCGCCTCGGCGCCTTCGATATGCATGACGCCCGCAATCCTGCCCCTGCCAAAGTTCGCCCGTACCGCGGCGGCGCTGCGGCAGACGGTGAAATCGTCGGGGGCGGCACGCTCCATCCAGTGGAGGAGGCCCGCCATGGCCAGCGCCACCGGCTGTGCGACTTCAGGGGTCATCAGGTCGGGCAACGGCACCTCGAACGGCGCCTGCTTCATCAGCGCCATGTAGTCGAGGCCCTTGCTAGGCGACGGCACATAGACGGCAAACAGGCCTCCGGCAAAGCCGGCCTGCTTCATCCGGCCAAGATCGAGGTGACCGATACCGGGCGATCCGAGCCAGAGCTCTCCCCGCCGCCGCGGCTCTTTCTGGAGCCGGAGCAGGAAGTCGTTGTGGCCATCGAAGAACGGTATCAGGTCAGTCACGGCAATCCTCGCATGGGGGCGGTCTTGTGCCGCCGGGCGGCCAGTGGTGAGAGTGTCAGCATTCGGCGGGAGCATTCAACCCAGTGCTCCGCCGACGCAAGGAAAACTATGGTTCGCGCAGGCGGCATGGAAATTCCAAGTTCGGACTGGGACCGGCCGCCATCGAACCGGTGGTCGTTCCAGCATGTCGCGGACATCCTTCCAACCGCCAGGGTGTCGCGGGGAAGCGGGCCCGCTCGTGAATTGCCCCGGCAGGATCGGAACCTCGACGGTCTCAGGGTAACAGGGCTCGGAGCCGAGGAAGAACCTCTCGCCTCGTTCCTCGAAGCGACCTGCACCGATGGCTTTTTGGTTCTGAGGGATGGTGCGATCGTCTTCGAGCGCTACCTCAACGGTATGGACGAGCGAACTCTGCATCTGTCGCAGTCGGTGGCCAAATCCTTCACCGGAGTGTTGGCCGGCATCTTCGCCCGGCGCCGGGCGATCGCCATCAGCGCGCCCATAACCGACTACCTCCCCGAACTGAGGACCACTGCGTATCGGGGCGCGACGCTGCGGCATGTGCTCGACATGACGAGCGGAGTGCGGTTCACCGAGGACTATACCGATCCCTACTCCGACATGGGGCGCGCCGATGCGGCATCCGGTTGGAAGCCAATTCCGGCCGGTGCCGATCGCGCGATGCATTGGCCGCAGTCGATGCTCGAGCTGATCCTCACGCTTCGCGATCTCGAGCGGGAGCATGGTGAGAAATTCGCCTACCGTTCGATCGAGACCGACGTCCTCGCCTTCGTACTGGAACGCGCCACCGGCAAGCGTCTCCCACAGCTGCTGTCCGAGGAGCTCTGGCAGCCGCTCGGCATGGAGCAGGATGGGAACATCACAATCGACAGCACCGGGTTCGCGCTTGCCGATGGCGGGCTCAGCGCATGCCTGCGCGATTATGGCCGGTTCGGGCAGATGATCCTCGATGAAGGCACGGGCATTGTGCCGGCAGGCTGGATCGAAGCGACGCGCAACGGCAACCACGATCTGTTCGGCGAGCCCTACACGGCCGTGCTGCCGGACGGCGCCTATCGGTGCCAGTTCTGGATCGAGGATCGGCGCACCCGAAACCTGATGGCGCGAGGCGTGTTTGGCCAGCTCATCCACATCGATTTCGCGCGGAAGGTTGTAGTGGTTAAGCTCTCGAGCTGGCCCGATTTCGTCAATCCGGCATGGACAGTCGCGACGCTCAACGCCGTACGCCGGATCGGGGTCGCGCTCAGCCAACCTGCATGAGATCGCGGGGCAGGGGTGCCATGACCTCGCACCCGGCGTCAGTGATCAACACCTGATCCTCGATGATGAAGCCGCCGAGACCGTCGATGTACCAGGGTGTCTCGAAGGCCATCACCATGCCGGGCTCCAGCACCGCATCCGAGGAGGCCGCTATGAACGGCCATTCTTCGCTCCAGATTGAGGCGCCGACGCCGTGGCCGAAATGGCCGCGGTTGTAGGTCTCAAAGCCGGCATCCCACATGGTTGTGGCGGTTGCGTTGTAGATGTCGGCGAGGCGGGTGCCGGGTCTCAATAACGTAAAGCCCGCATCGAAGGCGCGATGCAGTGCGTCGTAAATGGCAACGGCCTCAGGTCGCGGCTTGCCGAGTACCACGCTCCGAGCGCCGTCGGAGCTGTATCCGGAGACAACGCATCCGACGTCGATCTTGATGAGGTCGCCTTCACGGGCGGGACCGCCCGGCGCGAAGCCATCGCCTGCGACCGAGACATACGCCCAGCTCGATTGCGGAGCGCCATGCCCCCGGCGTTCGGCTTCCGCGATAGCGCCGGCCCGCCACAGAGAGGTCATCTGGCCGGCGTCCATTCCGATTTTGATGGATTGCGTCAGAGTCAGAAAGCCCGCCCGCGCATACTCGGCAGCATTGCGCAGATGTTCGATCTCGAGCGGCGACTTAAGGGCGCGCAGCCGCTCGATAACGTTCGTGCAGTCCCTCCAGGTGACCGACAAGGCGCCGAAGGCAGGAAAGTCGGCAGCCGATACGAAGCCCAGCTCGAGGCCGATTGTGCCGTGGCGGAGACCTCTCTCGCCGAGAACGTCCTGCAATAAGTTGAGCGTCGCTGGGAGATCGAACTGCGCGGGACGCGGGCTGCGCAACGGTGCTGCCGGCTCGGTCCCGGGATAGCCGCTGCGTTCGACCCAGATGCGATGGCTACGGACATCGGCAATGCCGGACTGCTCTGCGAATGACTTGGCCTGAAGATCGCCGACGATCGCGGCAAGTGGCACGCCTGCATCGGCTGAAACGACCACGAAAGCAGGACCGGCGCGCCTCCAGTACGTCGCAACGCCTGGAAACGCGCCGGTCGCGTAGGTGATCGACTCCGGCTGGGCAAGAACCAGGGCGTCGAGGCCTTGTTCCCGCATCAGAAGAGCGGCGCGGTGCCGGTCTAGAAATCCCGGCACCGCGGTCAGCCTTATTTGGTCGTCAGGTTGTAGTAGGTCACGTCCGCGGACGAGCCCTGCACATAACCCTTCACGTTCGCCCGGTCCGCACGCTGCGAAATAGACTGGAACATGATCGCGAACGCACCGCGGTCGAGCACATCCTTCTGCAACTGGATGTAGTCCGCTTCGCGCTTGGCCTCGTCGGCCTCCTGGGCAGCCGCAGCCGTGGCCTTGACGAGTTCTTCGTCCTGCCAGCTGTTGCGCCAGGCCAGCGGCTTGCCGCCGGTCGCCGCGTCGGTATTGTCGATATTGGTGACAAAGCCGTCGGCATTGGTGTGCGGGTCCATATAGTCCGGGCCCCAATAGACCATCAGCGCCTGGTGCTCGCGCGCCCGGTACTTGGTGAGCATCGGCGCCATTTCGGACGAGACGATGTTCACCTTGATGCCACCCTGCGCCATCGTCGACTGGACCGACTGGGCCATGTTGACGAAGGGCGCAAAGTTCGGTGCGTCGAGATCGAGCGAGAAGCCGTCGGGATAGCCGGCTTCTGCGAGGAGCGCCTTCGCCTTGGCCGGGTCGAGCGTATACGGGTTCTCGTTGTACGAGGCCCAGAAGCCCTCGGCCCAGAACGACTGGTGCACCTGCGCGGCGCCCTTGAGGAACGAGTTCGCCATGCCATCGTAGTCGATGAGATAGCGCAGCGCCTGGCGGACCTTAGGATCCGACAGTTCCTTCATCTTGGTGTTGAGGCCGATGTAGTAGAGCAGGGCCTGCGGGATCGTGGTGACCGCGATGTCGGCATTGCCGGCGACGGCCGCGATCTGGTCCGGCGTCAGGTTGTCGGCGATATCGACGTCGCCCTTTTCGAGGGCGAGCCGCTGCGCCGACGCTTCGGGAATGTGCCGGATGACGACCCGCTTCAGTGCGGCGACACCGCCGCGATAGTTCGGGTTGACCTCGAGCACGACCGAGTCGTTCGGCGTCCACGATTTGATGACATAGGCGCCCGAGCCGGCCGAATTGTTCTTGAGCCAGCCATTGCCCATGTCGCCGGCCGTCTCGTGCGACATGGCCACCTTGCTATCGACGACCGAGCCGACAACGGAGCCGAGCAGCGCGTAGACGAGCGAGGGCGCGAAGTCGACGCCGATCTTGACGACGAGCGTTGAGTCATCGGGTGCCGTCACCATCTGGGCAACGTTGTCCTTGGTCCAGCCGAGCTGCGACAGCAGGAACACGGGGGTCTTTTCAAGCAGGATCACCCGCTGCAGCGACCATGCGGCATCGCCCGCCGTCACCGGGTTGCCCGAAGCGAAAGTCTGTCCAGCGCGGATCTTGAAGGTGAAGGTCCGGCCCTCGTCGCTAACCGCGACGCTCTCGGCCACACCCGGGACGAGCTTGGTGACGTCGGTCGGTTCGAACCGCATGATACGGTCGTAGCTGTTGGCCAGCACTTCGATGCCCGAAAGCTCGTAAGCTTCTGCGGGGTCAAGCGAAATGAGGTCATCGATCTGTTTGGCGATCACCAGCGTGTCTGCCGGTGTCGCGGCCTGCGCCATGGGGGCGAGCGCAACCAGCGCCACCGCCATCACGGCGTATTTCAAGGCTTTCAGCATGTAATTCTCCCTAGAACGTGGCGTGCTGTCATTTGACCCGGGGCCCGCAGCAAGCCTTTGATGAGAACGCCTTTTAGGGCGCGATGGCAAGTCGGGCGCTCAGGCTGGAATTCGTGCAAAGCCCCGGCTGGCGGCAATAAGCTTGCGCGTGTAGCCCGCGGCAACCGCGCCGGAGCGGAGATCGTCGGCGCCGATTACCTCGACAATCCGGCCCAGCTGCATGATGGCGATGCGGTCGCAAAGATGCGCGACGACCGCGAGATCGTGGCTGACGAGGATGCTGGTGAGGCTGTAGCTCTGCCGGAGCCGGGCAAGGAGATTGAGGATCTCCGCCTGCACAGATACGTCTAGGGCCGAGGTGGGCTCGTCGAGCAGCAGGATCGGCGGCTTGAGGATCAGCGCTCGAGCAATCGCGACGCGCTGGCGCTGGCCGCCGGAAAGCTGGTGGGGATAGCGGAAACGGTGCATCGGCAGGAGGCCGACATCGGCAATCGCGGCAATAACCTTGTCGTTGATCCCCCCGACGCGATGAATCTCGAGCGGCTCGCGCAGGATGTCGTCGACCGTCTGGCGCGGGTGCAGCGACGCATAGGGGTCCTGGAAGACGAACTGCAACTTGCGCCGGTCGGCGCGGCTGCGCCTTTGTGCCGCAGGCCGCCCGTCGACTTCGAGAATCGAACTCCTCGAGGGCACAAGGCCGGCAATCGCCCTCAGAACCGTGGACTTACCCGAACCGGACTCCCCGACGATGCCAAAGGTTTCGCCTGCCGCAACTTCGAAAGAGATCGCCTCGGCAGCGCGGACGTCGCGGCCGCCGACATGGAAAGTCACGCTCAGGTCTTTGACCGTGATCATTTGAGCCACTCGGGATCGCGCGTGACAGTCGCCAATTCGGCTCTGCGAACATCGAGCGAAGGTGTCGCCGCGACGAGCGCGCGGGTATAGGGATGCTGCGCGTTGGTGAGATCGCGCGCCGCACATTCCTCGACGATGCGCCCGCCATACATGATCAGAACCCGGTCGCAGAAGCTCGAGACCATAGTCAGGTTGTGGCTGATCATGATCAGCCCCATGCCCCGGTCGCGAACCAGGTCGTCGAGGATGCGAAGAACTTCGTTTTGCACGGTCACGTCGAGCGCGGAGGTCGGTTCATCCGCAATCAGCAGATCGGGTTCGGCGATCAGCATCATGGCGATCATGACGCGCTGGCCCATGCCGCCCGAGAGCTGGTGGGGATAGAGGCCATGGACCAGTTCGGGGTCGCGGATCTGTACCGCCTCGAGCATTGACAAGGTCCGTTGCCGCGCTTGTTTGCGGCTGGTCCCCAGGTGCAGCATGCAGGTCTCGCCGATCTGCCTGCCGACTGTCTTGACCGGATTCAGCGAGTACTTCGGATCCTGCATGACCATCGACATGCGCCGTCCGCGCAATTGCTGCCAGTCGCGCTCGGTGCAGTTCAGGAGGTTCCGGCCTTCGTAGGACATGGTTCTGGCGGTGACGGTTGCCGTGTGCGGAAGCAGTCCAAGCAGTGCGCGACCCATCGTGGTCTTGCCCGAGCCGGACTCGCCGACAATCCCGAGCCGCTCGCGGCCAAGCTTGAACGAGGCATTGCGCACCGCCCGGGTCACCCCGGTTCGCCCGGGAAAGTTGACATCAAGGCCCTCGACAATGAGCAGGGATTCGTTGGTCACGATTTTGGATCGAACACGTCGCGCAAGCCATCGCCCAAAAGGTTGAAGCCGAGGCTGACGATGAAGATGGCAAGGCCCGGAATGGTAGCGACCCACCACTGATCGAGGATGACATCGCGTCCGGACGAAACCATGGCGCCCCATTCGGGCGTCGGCGGCTGGGCTCCAAGCCCGAGGAAACCGAGCCCCGCCGCCGTCAGGATGATACCCGCCATGTCGAGGGTCAGCCGCACGATCACCGAGCTCAGACAGAGCGGCACGATATGGCGGAAGAGGATTCGCCAGGTCGAGGCCCCTTGCAGCACCACAGCCTGGATGAAGTCGCTATGGGCAATCGTCATGGTCTCCGAGCGCGCGATGCGGGCATAAGCAGGCCATGAGGTGAGTGCGATGGCGATGACCGCATTCTCGATTCCCGGACCCAGTGCGGCCGCAAACGCAAGGGCCAGAATGAGCCGCGGAAAGGCGAGGAAAATGTCGGTGATCCGCATCAGCACCGCATCCACCCAGCCACCCAGATAGCCCGCAATCGTGCCGACGGCGAGGCCGATGGGCACGACAATGACCGAGACCAAAGCGACAATCGCAAGCGTCGCCCGAGCTCCGTGGAGGGTGCGCGAAAGGATGTCGCGTCCAAGCTCATCGGTGCCGAACCAGTGGTGCGCCGAGGGCGCGGCAAGGCGCCCCGCAAGATCCTGCTCGAGAGGCGAATTGCCCATCGAAAGCCAAGGCGCTAAGGCGCCCATCAACACCAGCAGCGTAACGATCACCAGTCCCACAAGCGCTGTAGGATTGGCAACAATTGACCGGATGGCGCGATAGAGATTGCCCAATACTGCCTGGCGCCGCGATGCCGGCGCTTCGCTCATCAGCCAATGTCCAAGCGTATCGGTCACGATGACCTCAGCCGCGGGTCGACGAGCCGGTATAGCAGGTCGGAGATAAGGTTGATGGTGATGAAAACCGCACCGACAAGCACTGTTCCGCCTAGAACGGCATTCATGTCGCTGTTGAACAGCGCGCGCGTGATGTAGAGGCCGAGGCCTGGCCAGGCAAAGACCGTCTCTGTCAGCACGGCGCCTTCGAGCAGTGACGCATAGCTGAGGCCGATGACGGTGATCAGCGGCACCATGATGTTGGGGAAGGCATGACGCCAAACAGCCTGCCAGTAGGAATTGCCCTTGATGCGAGCCGCCGTGACATATTCCTGGCTGAGCTGTTCGATCATGAAGCTTCGCGTCATGCGCGCGATATAGGCCAGAGAGAAGTAGCCGAGGATGCTTGCCGGCAGGATCAGGTGGCTAAGGGCGTTGGCTGCAATCTCCCAATTGCCCTCGAGCGCGGCGTCGAAAAGGATCACCCCAGTGCGCGGCGTCACGATCCCTTGATAGAAGACGTCCAGACGACCCGTGCCGGCAACCCAGCCGAGCTTGCCGTAAAAGACGAAGAGGCCAACGAGGCCAAGCCAGAATACCGGGACCGAATAGCCAAACAGGCCGACGACACGGATCGCATGGTCCTGCCAGCGCCCCTTGGTGGCTCCGGCGAGAACGCCTGCCGGCACACCAAGCAGAACGCCGATGATGATGGCGATTGTCGCGAGTTCGAATGTCGCGGGAAAGACCCTGGCCAAGTCGGAAAGCACCGGCTGTGAGGTCAGCACCGACATGCCGAAATCCCCGCTCACGAGGCGCCTGAGGTAGATGAGATACTGAATGACAGGCGACTGATCGAGGCCAAGCTCGCGATAGACGGCGTCGTAGGTCGCCTGGCTCACTCTGTCGCCGGTAACTGCGAGCACTGGATCGATACTGGTGAGGCGGCTGATGAAGAATGTGACGGCAGTCAGCCCCACGAATGTGACCGCCAGCGTGAGGAGGAACGACGCCACTCGGCCAGCCAGTTGCCCAAGCTGTCGACCTAGATCACGTCCCGCGGTCCCCGGAGGTGTCCCGACATCGGTGCTCAAGCCGCAGCCCTCGCGGCCGCGTCAAATCGAAGCGCCAGCGCGCTGCAGAGCCGGGCGGGAATTGCGAGCCGCGCCTCGGCCGCCGCAACGCGTTCTGGTGTGTAGTGACCCGGGACATCGAGCAGGTTTATCGTCGCGACAAGACCGCCTTCGAGCATCACGGGCAGGTTCACCACCGAGCCGCATCCCAGCGAGGCGATCAGTTCATGGTCGGGGAAGACCTTGGCGATCTCAGCGATGCTGTTGGCGACAAAGGTGCGATGCCGGTTGAACACGGTTTCGAACCAATCACCGGTATTGCCGTGCAGAGGCTTGGTACCCGAAGTGGGATATTCGGCCGGCCGGTTGCTATAGGCGCGTCGAACAAGCCCGGCCGCCATGTCGGTCATCGTGACCGTAAACAGCGTGTGGCCAACTACGTCCTTTGACAGGTCCTCCAGCGCTTTCCAGGCCACCTCGGGTGTCCTGGCTCCGGAAACCGCGGCAACGAACCTAGTCTCAGACGAACTCATGCAGTGCCCACGCCCGTGGTTTGCGAAGGGCTGACACTCACCCATTTCCCGGCGCAAGCCAAGCCCGGCAGCCCCGTTACGCGTCCAGGTCTCGCAGGCGTCGACAGCGGCGGGGCCCCGTGCCATCTCTGCCCGCGATAACGGGCGCCGAGTCGCGTGAGCGCCCGCAATGGGCGAGGCGCCGCGATATGCGTGTTCTGTTTTGACTGACACCATCGTCCTTGGCGCAGGAATCGTTGGCGTCTGCGTGGCCATCCACCTGCAGCGCCGCGGCCGGAATGTGCTTCTGGTGGACCGCCGCCAGCCTGGCCGCGAGACGTCCTACGGCAATTCGGGGGTCATCCAGCGCGAAGCGGTGAGGCCGCGCGCTTTCCCCCGCGATCTCGGCGAACTGCTGCGCATCGCAGCAGGGCGGGGGCTCGATACCCGCTACGACCTCTCGGCGCTGCCGGGATACGCATCGCGGCTGGCTCAATACTGGTGGCACTCCGCCCCGGCGCGATACCGCAGGATCGTCGCCGAGTATGCCACCCTGATTTCGCACTCGGTGAGCGAGCACGCCGGTCTCATCGCCGCGGCAGGTGCCGGAGACCTGGTCGCGAAGCAGGGTTTTCTTCTCCTCTTCAAGACCGAGGCGCGTCGCGATGCCGCATTCAGGGATGCCGAGGGCGACGCGCGTGACTACGGGATCGGCATAGCCGAACTCGACGGCACCGGGCTCGCGAAGTTGGAGCCGGCACTTCGGGTTCCGATGGCCGGTGCTCTGCACTGGACCGACCCATGGACCGTTCGCGATCCCGGCGGCCTGGTCGAAGCCTACGCGTCGCTTTTCACGCGCATGGGCGGCACCATCGCCGTGGGCGACGCCGGCACGTTGCAGGGCTCGGGCTCAGGGTGGACGGTCGATACGTCCACGGGGCGTGCGTCGGCCAGCGAAGTGGTGCTGGCGCTTGGGCCATGGGCGGCCCAAGCCACGCGGCGCCTCGGATATCGCCTGCCGCTCTTTATCAAGCGCGGTTATCATCGGGAGTACCGATCTACACCCGAAGCGGTGCTCAGCCGTCCGGTGCTCGAAATCGAGACCGGCTATCTCCTCGCGCCGATGCGGCGCGGGATCAGGCTGACCACTGGCGCCGAGTTCGCCCACCAGGACGCTCCGGGGAACGACACGCAGATTGATGGGACCGAGGCGGCAGCGCGGCGACTCATCGCGCTGGGCGACCGCCTCGATCCGGATCCCTGGATCGGCGCTCGCCCCTGCACACCGGATATGAAGCCGATCATCGGCCGCGCCCCCAACCACAAAGGCCTCTGGTTCGCCTTCGGCCACGGCCATCAAGGCCTGACGCTTGGCGCGGCGACCGGGCGGCTCGTGGCCGAGATGATGATCGGCGAGGCCCCCTTCGTGAATGCCCGGCCATTCGCGCCGGAGCGCTTCATGGCAGGTGCCTGAGGCCGGCATCGCAAAGCCCGCATTGGCTGCCTGCGCCAGAGCCTGCATTGCGAAGCCGAGCTTGATCTGTTTGCTGCGGGATATACCGGTTCAAACTCGACATGACGCCGAGGCGCTTGGTGCCCGATCCGGAATCCAAAAGCGGTATGAGCCTTCGACCGGTGAGGCGGCAAGCGAACCAACCGACTACCCCAGTAAGGACGGCAGTTTCCGAGCGCAGATCGCCGCCTTGCGGCTGGCCCTCGGACAGTGGGAAGCCAAAGGCGAGGTTCCCCCGTCAATTGTGCCAACACTGATCCAGTTTTCTCTGAGCGCGGCGCAAACCGAGAGCCTTGAGAAGGCGTTCTTGACGGTCTTCTGCTACCATTTTGGGGCTGAATAAGCCGATCGGTTTGGCCATTTGGTCGAGCGCGAGGTCAAATTGGGTGTCTACCCACTCCCCATGAAGGCTTTGAAGGCGGAACGGGCCATGGATCGCTTTGCTGTTCGTGAGGAGGCGACCGATGAACCGGTCATGGAAGATGAAGAGATCGCTCCGATAGCCAATAGCCCGGCCAAGAGCCGCGCAATGGCGCCGCCGCCTCTGTCACCGAACTCAATGCTGGTTCGAAAAGCGAAGCTCGGACTTCAAGCCACCCTGCCGCCGTCAACCCGTGATGGGCACTGGCGGCCCTTCGGCGGGTTGCATCGGTAGGACGGCGTCCAAGCCCCAGACCGATCTCGGGGCTTACTTCGGCGCGGACTGGCCTGACGCGAACTCGCAGCCGCCAACACCACCCATGGTCACTTGTTGCAGAAACGCTTCGCGGTTAGCGTCACACGTTCGGGATGGCAGGCCTAGTGGCGAGGGCCAATTTGACTATGCCTTCAATCTTGGTCCGCTCGGCCCCGGACAAGGGCTTGCGCGGTAGTCTGACGCGTTCATTAGTCCCAATAACCAGCGCCTCGACAAGTTTGATATTCTGCACAAGGTAGGTCGACACATCCAAGTCCAACAGCGGCCTAAACCAACGATAAATCTCCAACGCCTCGGCCGACCTATTTGCCTTCATCAGCCTGTAGATGGCAACCGTCTCAGCGGGAAACGCAACAACTAGGCCGGCGATCCAACCAACCGCGCCCACTGCGAGAGCCTCAAATGCATAATTGTCGACGCCCGTGAAGACTGCCATGCGACCTTTGAGGAGCGTGACCGCAGAGGTTGTGCGGCGAAGATCGTCAGAACTTTCCTTGACTGCGACGAAACGCTTGTCTTCACTCAATTCCAACAGCATGTCGTTCGTGACGTCGACCCTGTAGGCGAGGCGATTGGAGTAGACCATGATGGGCAGGTCGGAGGCCTCGGCCACCGCGCGTAGCGCGCTCATCGTCTCGTCGCGATTGGCGTGATAGATCGTCGATGGCACGACCATTAGACCGGCGGCGCCAGCCTTGGCACCTCGCTCGGCAAGCCGACAGGCTTCGCGGGTGCCTGCTTCAGCAACGGTCAACAGGGCGGGCCGTCCCGCCGCGGACTGCTGCACCGCCTTAAATACATCGATACGCTCGTCATGGCTCAACATCGGGCCTTCACCCAATGAACCACAGGCAATCAGGCCGTCGACCCCGGCGGCGATTTGCAGCCCGAAGCAGCGCTCCATTTCCTTGAAATCGAGGTCGCCGGCTTCGGTGAACTTGGTCGTGACTGCCGGGAGTATGCCTTGCCACATGGTGCTATCTTTCCGTTGACGAACGACACGCTCTTACCATTGAATACAGACTGTCGACAAGATCGCCTGGTCTAAAGATCACCCGCCCGGATAGCCTTGGAGAAAGCGTCAGATGCGCTGGAAAAGAACCGTCACCATGGTCGAGGCGCATGCCGAAGGCGAGGTCGGCCGTATCGTCACCGGCGGAGTCATAAACGTGCCAGGGGCCTCGATGGCGGACAAGCTCCGCCACCTCAACGAGGTCGACGATTCACTCCGCCGCTTCCTCGTGTTCGAGCCGCGCGGCGCGGCGCAGATGAGCACGTGCCTGATCTTTCCGCCGACGCGGCAGGATGCTGACGTAGGCTTTCTGGTACTACAGGGTGACCGCGCGCACGCAATGAGCGGTTCCAATGCGATTTGCCTTACCACCGTGCTACTGGAAACCGGCATGCTGGAGATGAAAGAGCCCGAGACCGTCGTGCGCATCGATACGGCGTCGGGACTGGTCGTCGCGCGGGCACGCTGCAACGCCGGAAAATGCGAGTCCGTCGAACTCGAAATGAACCCTTCTTACGTTGACCGCCTGGATACGCGGATAGACGTGCCCGGGCTTGGACCGGTGACATTGGACATCGCCTATGGAGGCATCTTCTATGCCCTCGTCGACGCTGGACAGCTCAATCTCGAAATACGTCCCGACATGGCGCGAAAGCTCGTTGAAGCGGGAAGCGCGATACACCGCGCGATCAACGCACAGCTCGACATCGCCCACCCCGAAATCTCGGCGATTCGGGGCATCTCCTACGTGATGTTTACTGGGACGAATGCTGCGGGCGAACTCAAGGGAGCCACGATCATGCCTCCAGGACGCATCGATCGCTCCCCTTGCGGCACCGGCAATTCATCGCGACTTGCCGCCGCCGCGGCGAGAGGTACGGCTCATGTCGGCGATAGGTTCAGTGCGCGCTCAATCATCGACTCCAGGTTCGACGTCGGCTTTGCGCGCGAGACCGAAGTCGCCGGCCGGCGCGCTGTTGTTCCGACGATCACCGGGCGCGGCTGGATTCATGGCATCCATCAGATCGGCCTTGATCCGTCCGACCCATATCCCAATGGATTCCGCGTAGCCGATACCTGGGGCGACGCGTTCGATCTGCTCAATTGACAGCATCTCTCAGTCTCTCCCCCGGCAGCACTATTGCTGTCGTCGGGGCTGGCGTGATCGGCGTCAGTGTCGCTTTTGCGCTTGTCGATCGCGGCTATCGGGTCACGCTGTTTGATCGCGCCGAACCGGGCCGTGCCGGTCCGAGCTACGGCAACGCCGGACATGTCGTCGGCTCCGCGATCGAGCCGCTGGCGAGCCCCGGCATTGCGACGACCGGATTGCGCATGCTGCTGGACCCCGAGGGGGCTTTGAAGATTCCCAAGGCCTATGCAGCCAGCGTCCTGCCGTGGCTGTGGCGCTTCTGGCGGTCCAGCCTCGCGCCGACACATGGCGAAACTGTCAAGACGCTCACTGCCTTTAACGCCGGCGTCCTTGCCGACATGGAAGCGCTCTTCGCGCGGGCTGGAATCGGCACGATGTTGCGGCTGGCGCCAGCCATCCACCTCTACGAAAGTGAAACGTCATTCGGGCTTGCGCGCGGCGCCTGGGCCCTGCGCCGCAGCGCCGGTTTGAACTGGACCTTGCTCGACGCCGCGCAAATCCGCGAACTGGAGCCCCGTCTCGCGCCGATCTTCGTGCGTGGCATTCTTGACCTCGAATGGGCAATCGTCACCGATCCCCACGCGGTAGTAGAGGGGTTGTTTGCTGCTGGGCAGGCTCGCGGCGCGCATTTTGTTAGAGCGAATGTACATGAGGTGCGGCCCACGGCTCGCGGCATCGTTGTCGTCTCGGCCGGTGCGGAACAGCCTTTTGATGCTGCGGTGATTGCAGCGGGCGTCTGGTCGAGGCATTTGGCGCAGGCGCTGGGCGATGTTCTGCCCGTCGAAGCAGAGCGGGGATACAACCTGACCTTTCACGGCCTGCAACACCTCTTGCGAAACCCTCTGGTATTTTCCGATCGCGGGATGGTCGCCACATCTCTGGCTCCCGGCCTGCGCATCGGCGGCTGGACCGAACTCGGTGGCACCGAACTGCCGCCTACCACCCGGTACTGGCAGTCCATGCGCAGAATCTGTGAGGCGCTCGTGCCGGGAGTTGGCGACGCTGAGGCTTCAGAATGGATGGGGCATCGCCCGTCGATGCCCGACTCCATACCCGTCATTTCGCGGTCGGGATATTGTGAGCGGGTATTCTACTCTGTAGGGCACGGGCACTACGGCCTCAGCCAGTCCGCCAAGACCGCGCGGGCACTCACGGAGTTGATTTCCGAGGGTCGCGACCGGGAATGGTCCGCCCACTCGATCGGTCGCTTCATTTGACCGGAAAGACCACGCTGAAGTCGGAGGAGTTGCGCTCGCCCATGTACCGAAGGAAGCGCTGATGCACTTCTTCTGCGTGTTCATGGGCCAGCCGCTCTGCGAGGTCCTCATTGCGTGCAGCGATCGCGGCGATTTGTGCGTCGTGCGCGTCGCACAGGCTTTCGGGAAGCGTGTCGCCGTAAGAGCGGAAATATAGACGCAGTGTCCGACGTCCCTCGTCGAGAATGCGACGATATGTGTCCGACAGGATTCGGTTGCGTCCGGCGGCGGCCATGGCGAGATGCAACTTGGCATTCTGTGCGATCATACCGAGCGCATCGTTGGCCGCCACGCGCCGGCGAAACTCCTCGTTCGCTGCGCGGATGTCGACAAGGTCCTCTTCGGTCCTGAGTTTCGCCGCGAGGCGGAAGACCGCGCGCTGGATGAGGTCGAGCGCGTCGACATAAGCCGGAAACTCATCGAGGTTTAGTGGAGTAACGATTGTACCCTTGTTGGGAATGGTCTGCACCAGCCCTTCGGCCGCCAGCCGCACCAGGGCCTCCCGGACCGGAGACCGCGACACGTTGAAGCGCTCCGCGAGATTGGCTTCGTCGATCACTTGTCCCGGACGCAGTCCCATTGACAAGATTTCGTCGCGGAGTTGCTCGAACACATGAATCGCGCCAAAGCCCCGTGCCGGCTCGCCGGCGGGAAGGGGAGGTCTGGATTTTGCCTTGCGCTGCTTCAACATGGCCTTCTCCTAAGAGCCGGCGGCCTTCAAGACAAGTCGGGCTATGGCCAGATCTTCGATCGCCGCTCCGACAGACTTGAACAAGGTTATTTCTTCTGGATTTGCGCGACCCGGGTGTGCCCCTGTGACAAGTGCTGCAAGGTCCGCGGCGATCATTCCCCAGGAAAACTGGTCCTCGGCGATAGCTTGGATCAGATCGCCTGCCTCCGCTTTGGCACCGCCCAGCGTGTCGACGAAGACCGTTGAGCGGGCGACGGCTGCAGCGTCGACCTCGCGCATTTTCGGCGAGAAAGCGCCGACGAGATCTATGTGCATGCCGGCACGTAGGGAGGCGCCATGGATCAAGGGAGACCGCGACAGGGTGGCGCTCGAGACGATGTCGGCGCGTGCCAGCGCCGCGTCGAGGTCGTCGACGGCGACCGCCTCGAGCGAAGCGGCGAGGGCCTTTGATTGTTCGGACCGGCGGGCCCAGATCAAAACGGTGCGGATCGGCAGCGCCGCTCGATAAGCTTCGACGAGCTGCGGCGC
>JBEBGE010000061.1:0-18349 GCA_040081595.1 Devosia sp. | reverse complement strand
TGCCCATCACCGACAAATCGCTCATCGGAAAGAGCGACGTCAGCCCCTCGCCTTCGAGCGCCGGACCGCCCACGCCCCTGAGCCTGACCTCACGCTTCGCTTTCAGCCGACGTACCAGATCGGCAGCGAGCAGGTCGCCCGAGGGTTCGCCTGCGGTGATGAAGAGGTCGATGGGCTCACTCATCGGCGGCAAGCCCCAGAACGCTGACCGCCCGGTCGTTGGCCGCTGCTTCGAGCGCGGCGCGATCGAGCAGCAGCGTGTGGCGCGCCTCGATCACGACAATGGAGATCCCGGCCTCCACGGCATTGGCGATGGTGCGCGGACCGATGGCCGGAAGATCGACGAACTCGGGCTGTCCCGGCTTTCGGGCTTTGGCGAGGACCAGCGGAGCACCGTCCCCCTGCCCCGCTGCATGTATCGACTTGACCCGTCGCAGCAAGGCATCGGTGCCGTCGCTATCCTCGGCGGCCATCACATGCCGGCCCGACATCACCAGGGCCTGCCCGATATCGCGGGTTCCGGCGCGGCGGGCCGCGCTGAGTGCGAAGCCGGCGAGTTCGGTATGGGCCTCGTCGAGCGGCGGTCCGGCGATCAGGCCCACGGGCGCGAGAAGGCTGGGCACGAGTTCATGTGCCCCGATAAGCGCGACTCCCATCTTGCCGGCTATAGCCGCGAGCGCCCGCGACAGGACCGTGTCTCCGATCGGGCCGCTGCCGGAGAGGCCGGCAGCGCGCATCCAGGCGCTTCTCGCCTCACTCGAAATCGACACCGCGCCAGCCAGCAGCAAATGGGTCGTCCCGAAGCCGCGGACACGCGCGAGGATATGCTGGGGCGCGTTGACATCGACCTTGATGGCGCCATCGAGAGCGGCGTCGGCGACGCCCAGGACTTGCACCGCATCGCCATTGCCACGGATGGCTTCGAGCAGGGTGGGAGCCAGCGAACCCGACCCCGCGATGAGGGTCAGCCGCCTCGCCATCACTCGTCGCTGTGGCCGTTGCGCGGCAGCGTCAACGGACGATCCTTGGCCTCCGCGATGAAGCGCACGAGGTCCTGGACGAGCGGCTCGTTGGCGAACAGGCTCGCCGCGTCGTCGACGCGCTCGCGCAGCGTGCCTTCGCTTGAAAAGATCATGCGGTAAGCGGCGCGCAGACTGTGGATGGCCTCGCGGTCGAAGCCGCGGCGCTTGAGCCCGACCAGATTGAGCCCCATCAGTTCGCCCGGATAGCCGTTGACTGTCCCATAGGGAATGACGTCGCGCTCCACCTTGCTCAGCGCGCCGACAAAGGCGTGAGGCCCGATATGGGTATACTGGATGACGCCGACATGGCCGCTGAGGATGACGAAGTCATCGATGACGCAATGGCCGGCAAGGCTCACATTGTTCGACAGGATCACGCTGTCGCCTACCTGACAGTCATGCCCGACGTGTGAACCGACCATCAACAGGCAGCGGCTGCCCACATGGGTCACCATGCCGCCGCCGGTTGTCCCGGGGCTGATGGTTACGTGCTCGCGGATCGTGTTGTCCTCGCCGATCTCGAGCGTCGACGGCTCGCCGGCATACTTGAGGTCCTGGGGCTGATGGCCGATCGAGGAGAACGGAAAGACGCGTGTCCGAGCGCCGATGCTGGTGCGGCCGGCGATCACAACATGCGAGAGGAGGCTGACCCCGTCGCCGAGACGGACATCGGCGCCGATCGTGCAATAGGGCCCGACGACAACCCCGTCGCCGAGCACCGCGCCGGCTTCGACCAGCGCGGTCGGATGGATGGATGCTGTCATTTCTGATCGAGGGCGATCATGGCGCCGATCTCGGCTTCGGCAATCAACTGCCCATTGACGATCGCGCGCGCCTCGTACCAACCCATTCCCTTGCGCAGGCGGATCTTCTTGAGATGGTATTCGATGCGGTCGCCGGGCCCGGCGGGCTTGCGGAATTTGCACTTGTCGACGGTCAGCAGATAGACGAGGTGCTTTCCGGCATCGAGGTTGGCCGCAATGGCGATGGCCCCCGCAGTCTGCGCCATGCCCTCGATGATAAGCACGCCCGGAAAGATCGGCTCCTGGGGGAAATGCCCGAGAAATTGCGGCTCGTTGTAGGTGACGTTCTTGATGCCGATCGCTGAATTGTCGCCATCGACCTCGATGATCTTGTCGATCATCAGAAAGGGGTAGCGATGCGGCAGGAGCTCGAGAATCCTGCCGATATCTATCGAAGTCATTTCCTTGCTGCCGGACGGCGCCAGATCAGGTTTCAGGTCCACTCTTGTCCCCCTTGCTCAGACGCCTAAGTGTCGCGATTTCGCGCCGCCACACATGCACATCCTGTGCTGGATAGCCACCCACCTGCCCCCCCGCCGGAACGTCCCTGGTGACCACGGCGCGGGCGTAGATGACGCTCCCCGCGCCGATGCTGATGTGGCCGGTGGTGATGGCCGCCGCCCCCATCAAAACGGAGTCGCCCATGATGGTAGAGCCTGCCAAACCGCCCATTCCCGCGATCAGACAATTGCGGCCGATCCGGCAGTTGTGGCCGATCTGGACGAGATTATCGATCTTGGTCCCCTCGCCCACCACAGTGTCGCCCAGCGCGCCGCGATCCACCGCCGAATTGGCTCCGATCTCGACACGGTCCTGCAGGATCACCCGGCCGAGCTGCGGAATCTTCCGGTTCGAGCGGCCCTGATCGAGCCAGCCGAACCCTTCCGATCCGATGCGGGCACCCGAGTGAAGGACGACATTGTTACCCAGATAGGCGCAGTCGATACTGCAGTTCGACGCAATTGTGCAGTTTCGCCCGATGGCCACCCCCGCCCCGATGACGGTGTTGGGGCCGATGACCGTTCCGCGCCCAATTTCAACGCCGGGCCCGATCACCACATTGGCCCCGAGCTTGACGTCGGCCTCGATGATCGGGTCGGTGTCGCGCGGACTGAGAAAGGCGGCGATGACGCCGCGCGTGTCGCCCGGATAGAGCCGGTCAAGCAGGTCGGCAAACAACCCGTGAGGGTCGTTGGAGACGATCGTCACCGCATCGTCCGGAACGGAGGCCGCGAGAGCCTCGGAGACCACTACCGCGCCCGCCGACGTTGCCTCGAGCGCGGCGCGATAGTCGCCATGGGCTGCGAGAGCCAGATGCGATGCGCCAGCGGTTGCCAGCTCGTCCGCACCGGCGATGAGGAGTTGCCCCGCGCGCCCGTCGGCCAGAGCCGGGCGGCCGACCGCAATCAGAAGCGCGTTCAGCGGGGCCGGGCCGGCGGCGATATGGAAGCGGGTATCGACCATGAAAAAAGGGATGCTGCAAAAAGCGGAAGGCTGCGGATCTCAGGACCCGCAGCCTTCAGACTGTTTCACGCCGTGCCCGCTAGAGCAAGGATTGCAGCGTCAGGGCGAACATCTGCGTACCGTCCGTTCCCTGTAGCGACGGCGGCACATAGGCCATGTCGCCACGCAGCGGACCGAACGGCGAATCCCAGATGATCGACGCGCCGAGCGAGCCCTTGACGGTGCCGAGCGAGGCGGGATCGGAGGCCGGCCCCGCACCCGCGCCCGAGATCACAGCCGCATCGGCCCAGAGCGCGCCGCTCAGGCCGTAGCTTTCCGGCAGGCCAGGAACCGGGAACATGATTTCACCCGAGACGCCCGCATACGCAGTGTAGCCCAGATATTCATGGGTGACATTTGTGCGCTGGCCGACCTGACCCGGAATATAGCCGCGAACCAGCGTGCTGCCATAGTTGAAGGTTTCGAGCGGCGAGACGCCCGAACCACTGAAATCGTTGATGATACCGGCCTGGCCGCGAACGCTCGCCACGATCCCCGTATCCATGAGCGGGATATAGTAGCGGCCTTTGATCTCCGACTTGAGGTAGTTGTAGTCATGATCGCCCAGCACATATTGCTGCGTGACCGTGGCATAGAGCCCCTCGCGCGGCCGCTTGGCGTTGTCGAGACCGTTGTAAGTCAGGCCATAGCCGATCCAGCTCTTGGTGTAGATGTCGTTGTCCACCACCAGAGCGGAATCATCGGGATTGTTGTCGTCGATGGTCGTCTGGGAGGCGCCGATATTGAACTGGGCCGAGAGGTCCTGGGTAATCGGCAGGCCGACACGCAACTGGCCGCCCGTGATGGCGGTGCCGTAGCGCGCCGTCGAGGATTCGGCCTGGGTGCGGTGATAGACGTCGATCCCCGCCGACAGGTCGAGCCCCATGAAATGCGGCTCGGTGAAGGAGAAGTCGTAGGTCTGGCCACCATTGAGGTCGGCACCGATCGAGGCCTTGAGATACTGGCCGCGGCCGAGGAAGTTGCGCTCGGTCAGCGACAGTTCGCCCAGGATGCCCTGCTTGCTGTCATAGCCGATGGTCGCGCCGTAATCGCCCGTCGAAGTCTCGGTGACGTCGATCGCGATGCTGACCTTGTCCGGTGCAGAGCCCGGCCCGACGCGAACATCGACCTTGGAGAAGAAGCCGAGGGCTTCGATCTTGGACTTGCCGCGCGACAGCAGTGAACGGTTGAAGGGGTCGCCTTCGGCGAACGGAAGCTCGCGACGGATGACGAAGTCGCGGGTCTTGTCGTTGCCGGTGATATCGATGCGCTCGACATAGAGCCGTTGGCCTTCATCGACCAGATAGGTGACGGCGAAGGTGCCCGAGGCCGGGTCGCGGTCGACACGCGGACGGACATCGGCGAACGGATAGCCCTGATTGGTCGCCTCGACCGCCATGTCTTCGGCGGTCCGTTGCATTTCGGCGGCGGAGAAGCCGTTGCCGGTGCGCGTGCGAATCGTCGAGGTGAGGTTGTTTGCATCGAGCCCGCTGATGCTGGTTTCGACCCCGATATCGCCAAACCGGTAGTGATCGCCTTCAATGATGGTGAAGCTGACGAAATAGGCATTCCGTTCGGCGCTGAACTCGGCCACGGCCGAAGTCACCTGCGCGTCGGGGAAGCCATGGTTGGCGTAGTACTGGCGGATCAGTTCGCGATCATATTCCAGCTGGTCCTGAGAATAGGCGTCGTCGCGGGTCAGCCAGCTCAGCCAGTTGGTCTCATGGGTCTTGATCACGCCCTTGAGGTTCCAGGCGCCGATCGAATTGTTGCCGGTGAAGTTGATCGCCGCAACGCCGGCATGCAGGCCCTCATTGACCGAGAAGACCACGCGCACGCGGCCATCGCCAACCGGTTCCTGCCGTGTCGTGACGCTGACATTGCTGTAGCCTGCCGCGACATAGGCGTCCTTGATGCTGGCGGCGTCGCGCGCCAGCCCCGCGTCGGTGACCGCACCCTTGTTGACCAGGTCGATCATGGCAACGAGGTTGGCGTCGGTGAACCGGTAATTGCCTTCGAACAGAACCGAGGCAAGGATCAGATTTTCCGAGACTTTGACGACCAGGGTCGAGCCCGACATGGTCACCGTCGCCGAGCCGAACAGGCCCGAAGACAGCAGCGCCTGGGTCGATGCATCGAGATCGGCGCGGGTTGCGCTGTCGCCGATACCGACCGTCAGGAGGTCGACAATTGTGGCGTCCTCGACCTTGGTGTTACCGGAAATGGAAATCTTGCTGATGGTCGCGGCCTGCGCCGCCTCGACCCCGAAAACACCAAACTCGACCCCCGCAAAAGGCGAAGCGAGGAGCAGCGCGAGCGCAAGTACGGCACCGCGCAAAAGTTTGGTCGGGTCGATCATGATTCGATATGCCTCTCAGACGAAAGGCTGGGGGAATCGCCATGCACAGCTGCCCCCAGCTACTCCAGTCCGAAGCATTTACTGGTTTTTTAACCAAGGGCAAGCCGGAAGGCCCGACTGCGTTACCGAAAGCTTGGATCGGGGGCAATTGCGCAACACCCTGAAAACCAAGGTTAACAATGGCTTACGTCGCCCAACCTAGAAGCCGCCCGACGAGGCTAGGGATGGTGTTGGGGATGGTGTTTGTCACCAGAATAAGCAGCAGCAGACTCATGATCGTCGCGAAGCCGATGCGATAGCCAAACTCCTGCGCGCGCAGACTCAGCGGCCGACCCAGAGCGGCTTCGGTCAGATAGAAGGCCAAGTGGCCTCCATCGAGCATCGGAATGGGCAGAAGATTGAACATGCCGACGCTCAGCGAGACCAGCGCGATCAACGTGACCAACGGCACAAGCCCAAGCGAAGCAACCTCGCCGGCGGCCTTGGCGACCTCGACCGGACCTCCCAGGTTCCTGAAGTCACGGCGGTCGGTGAAAAGGTCCTCGATGCGGGCCACAGAGCGCACGAAAATGAACTGGATTTCCTCGAAGGTCATGCCGACCGCTTCGACGGCACTGGGCCGGTAGAGCACGACGTCTCCCGCTTCGACATTGCGCGTCACGCCGATCCGGCCAACCTTGTGGGTATTGCCGAATTGATCCGCGAGTTCAGTGGCTTCCGGCGTCAGGGTGAGATTGACGGTCTCGCCGGATCTCTCAAGGACAAGCGAGACCGGCCGTCCCGGGGAGGTCGAGATCAGGCGCTGGAAATCCTCAAAGCCCCTGACAGTGAATCCATCCACCGAAATCACCGTGTCGCCCGGCAAGATCCCGGCTTCGGCCGCGATTTCGCCCGCCACCACGTCGCCAATGACCGGCGTAAGCGTGTACCGGCCATAGCCGAGCAGCAGCGCATAGAGCACGACAAACGTCAGAATGCCGTTGGCCAACGGCCCGGCGACAACTACCGCAATGCGCTGCCAGACGTTCTTGTTGATGAACAGCCTGTCGCGCAGTTCCGGCGGCACCGCCTCGATCGCCTCGCGATCGGGCACACTTGCCGCGTTCATGTCGCCGACGAAGCGGACATAGCCCCCCAGTGGTATCGCCGAGAGGCGCCAGCGCGTTCCGTGCCGGTCGTTGAAGCCGGCAAGCTCCGGCCCGAAGCCCAGCGAGAAGGTGTGGATGGCGATGCCGTTCCAGCGGGCGACAAGGTAGTGCCCCATCTCGTGAACGAACACGATGACAGTGATCACCAGGATGAAGGCGGGAATGGCGAGAAGGACCGGCAGGCCGAGAACAGACAGTTTGACGCTCCAGCTAGTTCGCCGCGGTGCTAACGCGCGAATGCGTTGAGATTGGGGTTCGGACGGGAAAGCTTGAAGGCATTTACCGGCTCGCTACCAATTGAGAAACCCTGCCGCGACCGAACCACCCCCATGCAGGGTGCCGACGAGGAACAGGAACAACACCCCGAAACTGGTGCTGTCGAGCCGGTCCATCAAGCCGCCGTGGCCGGGAATGATGTCGCCGGAATCCTTGACCCGGAACCGTCGCTTGATCGCGCTTTCGCTGAGATCGCCGACCTGGCCGAGCAGGCCGGTCACCCCCGCGAGGACAAGGCCGATCCACCAGGGCGACTGGGTGAAGATCGCCCAGTAGATGGTGCCTGCGGTCGTGCCGATTATCCAGCCACCAATCGCACCCGACCAGGTCTTGGCCGGGGAAATGGCCGGCACCAGTTTTTCGCCGCCGATTATGCGGCCGGTGAAATAGGCGCCGGTGTCGTTGAGGGCGATGACAAGCCCCAGGAACCAGCCAGCCACTATCCCCAACCCGTCCGTGCCACGCATCGAGAGAATTCCCACGATGACGAAGCCCAGAAAGGCAAAGCCGGCGATCCGCCAGAGCGCGACGCTGCGGTCTCCGGCGACCACCGAGACCAGGGCGGCCAAGGCCATGAAGGCCGCTGTTCCTAGCCAGCCGAACATCGGGAAGGCCGCGGCAGAGAGCGCAACGCACGCCATCAGCACCATGCCGAAGGGCGCGAGCGGCTTGAGCGTGACCATCTGCTCCCACTCGCGATAGATCAGGCCGAAGACGATCCCCGTCGCGATGGCAAAAACATAGCCGCCGAGGTAGAGCGCGGTGGCTATGACCGTGATGAGCACGACGGACGAGGCGATGCGGGGGCCGAGGTCGGTCCAGGACACCGGGGGACGAGGCGCGCGCGCGGCTGGATCGGGGGTTGTCACCTCGATTTCGCCTCGACGCCCCCATAGCGCCGTTCGCGTCCGGTGAACTCCTCGAGTACGCGGGCAAAGCTCTCGTCGTCGAAATCCGGCCAGTTTTCCTCGACGAAGAACAGTTCGGCATAGGCGCTCTGCCAGAGCAGGAAATTGGAGAACCTCTGCTCGCCGCTGGTGCGGATGATGACATCCGGCTCGGGAATTCCGGCAGTGTAGAGGGTGGATTCGACCGTTGCCTCGGTGATCTGGGACGGATCGAGCCGGCCGGCCTTGACCTCGACGGCGATACGCCGAACCGCCTCGGCAATCTCGGCCTTGCCGCCATAGTTGAAGGCGACGAGGAGCTGCAGCCCAGTATTCATCACAGTCGTCGTTTCGACCTCGGCGATGAGGCGGCGCAGCGAGTCCTCTAGTCCTTCGCGGCTGCCGATGATCCGAACGCGGACATTGTTGCGGTGCAGCTTTTCGAGATCGGAGGCAACGAAGCGACGCAACAGCCCGAAAATGAAGCTGATTTCGTCCTTCGGCCGGCTCCAGTTCTCGGACGAGAAGCTGAAGACCGTGAGGTATCCCACGCCATAGGTGATGCAGTTCTCGACAAGACGGCGCAGCGCCTTGACGCCCGCGACATGGCCCTCGGTCCTGAGCTTGCCGCGCGCCTGTGCCCAGCGGCCGTTTCCGTCCATGATCACCCCGACATGCGCGGGAATGCGCAAATCCGGGTGCAGGGCGGCGCGGCTCTGGAATGCTGGGTCGGTGGACATCGAGGCCCCTCCGGGGCTGAGGCGAGTAAGTGCAGGCTACACCTGCATGATTTCATGTTCCTTAGCGGCGAGCATCGCATCGACATCGCCCACCGCTGCGTCCGTTGCCTTCTGCACCAGTTCGGATTTGATCCGCCCGTCGTCCTGGCTGATGGCGCCGTCCTTTTCGAGCTTTTTGAGCAAATCCATGCCATCGCGCCGGATATGCCTTATCGCTACGCGCGCCTGTTCGGCATAGTTGTGCGCGACTTTTGTTAGCTCGCGGCGGCGCTCTTCGTTGAGCTCCGGCAGCGGCACGCGGATCGTCGCTCCCTCGGTCGAAGGATTGAGCCCAAGCCCGGAATTGCGGATCGCTTTGTCGACGGCGGGTGCCATCGAACGGTCCCAGACCGAAACGCTCAGCATCCGCGCTTCGGGCACCGTCACGGTCGCAACCTGGTTGAGCGGCATGCGCGTGCCATAGGCCTCGACCATTACGGGCTCTAGCAGGCTGGCGCTGGCGCGGCCGGTCCTCAAACCCGTCAATTCGTCCTTCAGCGATGCGATCGACTTCTGCATGCGGGACTTCATCTCATCGATGGAGAATGTTGGGGCAGCCATCGGAAACTCCTTAGGGCTTGTGCAGGCCGACAAGCGTCGAACGGGTCTTGCCGTTCAAAACGCCCATCAGGCCTTCCTTGTCGTCGAGGGCATAGACCAGTATCGGCAGCGCGTTATCCCGTGCAAGGGCGAAGGCAGCCGTGTCCATGACCTTGAGATTGCGGGCGATCGCCTCGTCATAACTGACGGTTTCGTAGCGGCGCGCCTTGGGGTTCTTCTTGGGATCCTCGGTATAGACCCCGTCGACCTTGGTGCCTTTGAGCAGGACATCGCAATCGAGTTCGATCGCCTTGAGCGCCGCCGCCGTGTCGGTGGTGAAGAACGGATTGCCGGTGCCGCCCGCGCAGACGACGACGAACCCGTCGTCAAGCGCCGCCTTTGCCGCCCGGGCGGTGAAGCTGTCGGCGACCGAGGGCATCGTAAGTGCCGAAAATACCTTGGCTTTCGCTCCGCCACGGGTGATCGCGTTGGAGAGCGCCAGCGAGTTGATGACGGTGCCGAGCATGCCCATGAGGTCGGCCGTGACCCGGTCGGTACCTTCGGCGGCGACCGCCATGCCGCGGAAGATGTTGCCGGCGCCGATGACGATGGCGATCTGGACGTCGGCTTTCGCGGCCGTCACGATCTGGGCCGCCATGGAATTGAGGAATTTGGGCTCGATGCCGAAGGACTGGTCGCCGGCGAGCACCTCGCCCGAGACCTTGAGCAGGATCCGTTTATAGGCGGACTTGGTCATCGCGTTCCTCGGGTTTGGGGCTCTGAGGCGATTCCTCATCCCGGTCCGAGGCTAGATAGAGGACGACCGGGCTGGAAGCCAGCCCGGCCGCCGAGGTTTTTAGACTGTCGGCTGCTGTGGAACGCCGGAGGTCGCGGCGACTTCGGCGGCGAAGTCGGTTGCTTCCTTCTCGATGCCCTCGCCCAGCGCGTAGCGCACGAAGCCGGTCACCTTGATCGGTGCTCCGGCGTCCTTTTCGGCCTTCTTGACGACGTCGCCGACCTTGCTCTCGCCATCGATCACGAAGACCTGGGCCAGAAGGGTGGATTCCTCGTAGAATTTGCGCACCCGGCCTTCGACCATCTTGGCGATAACTTCGGCCGGCTTGCCGCTTTCCTTAGCCTGCTCGGTGAAGATCTCGCGCTCCTTGGCCACCACTGCCGGGTCGATGTCTTCGGGCGACACAGACAGCGGGTTGGTGTTGGCGATGTGCATGGCGATCTGCCTGCCGAGCGCGGCCAGCACGGCCTTGTCGCCAGTCGACTCAAGGCCAACCAGAACGCCGAGCTTGCCCATGCCGGGCTTGACTGTGTTGTGGACATAGGAGCCCACCACACCGTCCTTGACCGCGACGACCGCGGCGCGGCGCAGATTCATGTTCTCACCGATCTTGGCGATGGCATCGGTCAACTCAGCCGAAACCGACCGGCCGGAGCCCGGATAGGGCATCTCGGACAGCTTCTCGACGCTGCCGGCCGCGTCACCGGCGAGTTTGGCAATGTTGCCCACAATGGATTGAAACTGCTCGTTGCGGGCAACGAAATCCGTCTCGGAATTGACCTCGACGATCGAGGCCCGATTGCCGTCGAGCGCGATCCCCACAAGGCCTTCGGCGGCGACGCGACCGGCCTTCTTTGCGGCCTTGGCGAGGCCGCGCGTGCGCAGCCAATCCACCGCCGCATCCATGTCGCCATTGGTTTCGGCCAGCGCCTTCTTGCAATCCATCATGCCGACGCCGGTGGCATCGCGGAGCTCTTTGACCTGCTGGGCAGTGACTGTCATTTCGATCACCTTTCAGGCGACCCCAAAACGGGGCCGCGCCTTGTGACTATCGGTTAATCCGGCAAAAGACCGGGTGGGACTCAGGCTGCGGGCTGCGCGGCTTCCACTGCCGCTTCGACCGGCGCGGTTTCGGCAGCGCCAAGATCGGCACCGCGGCCGGCCGAGGAGCGGCCGATGCCGTCGATGGCGGCCTTGGCGATAAGCGAGCAGTAGAGCTCGAGCGCGCGGGACGCATCGTCATTGCCCGGGATCGGGAAATCGACGGTGTCGGGATCGGAGTTCGAGTCGATGATCGCGATCACCGGAATACCGAGGCGCCGTGCCTCCTTGATGGCGTTGGCTTCCTTGTTGGTGTCGATCACGAACAGCAGGTTCGGCAGGCTCCCCATGTCCTTGATGCCGCCGAGGTCGCGGTCGAGCCGTTCGCGCTCACGGTCGAGCAGCAACCGTTCTTTCTTGGTGAGACCCTCGGGCTCCTCGCCTTCGAGCTGGCGCAGGCGCGAGATCGAGTTCGAAATCGTCTGCCAGTTGGTGAGCGTACCGCCGAGCCAGCGCGAATTGACGAAATACTGAGCGCTCTGGCGCGCGGCTTCGGCAACGACCGGCGCCGCCTGGCGCTTGGTGCCCACGAACAGCACGCGGCCGCCTTCGGCCACGGTATCGGATACGAGCTGCAGCGCGCGGCTCAGCATCGGCACGGTCTGGCCGAGATCGAGAATATGGATGTCGTTGCGGACGCCGAAGATGAATTTCTCCATCTTGGGGTTCCAGCGGTGCGACTGGTGGCCAAAATGGACACCCGCTTCGAGCAGCTGGCGCATGGAAAAGTCGGGTAATGCCATGAAATGGCTCCTTTACCGGTTTTGCCTCGACGAAGCATGTGAACGGTTTTCCGCCACCGGATGGAGCAGCCGGATCATCCCGGCGCGCCAACTTCGTCTGTGAATTACGCCAAAAAGCTTAGCGCGAGCGGCATATAGGGGAGTTCGGGGGGGAAGGCAAGGCAGCAACCGGGGTTGGCCCGACGCCGCGGAAATGGCATAGTGCGGCAATGGCAATGAATCTGGATATTCCCGCCCACCTGCGGGCTCGCGTTGATGCACTGGCCGCGCGCTCGAGTCTTTCGGCCGCCGAAGTCATCGCCGACGCGCTCGAGAATGGTCACTCTCTCGAGTGGCAGGAACGCTACCTCGAAAAAGTCGCGGCCGGCCTCGACGACGCGGATCTAGGGGATTTCGCCACCGACGCTGAAATCGGTGCTGGCGTGAACAAGTACCGCCCCGCCTGATGCGGGTTGTCTGGACCCGGCCAGCCCTCGCGGACCTGGACGAAAATCAGGATTACGTCGCCAAAGACAGTCCAGCGGCCGCATACCGGCTTGCCATCGAACTCCATGATCAGGCGATGCGGCTACCGGGCGATACGCCGATGGCAGGCCGATCGGGCAGAGTCCACGGGACGCGCGAACTGGTTCTTGCGGACCTCCCCTACATTGTCGCCTATCGCGTAACGGAAAAGGTCGAGATACTCGCGGTCATTCACTCCGCGAGGGAATGGCCCGATGATTTCCGCTGAAAAACCCGTTAGCTCAGCCTCACGTCCACCACGCCTTCGAACGACTTGATCGCTCCTGCCAGTGCCGGTGAGAGCTGCCAGCCGGAGCCGATGTCGATCTCGTAGAGGCGCTTGCCCTGCTCGCGGGCGACAATGAAGGTCACCTGGCCGTTGCCGCCGGGCTTGAGCTGGGATTTGATCGAAGCGAGGCTCGCCTCCGAACTGGTCTCGATAACGAGGCTCTTGCCCGCCTTCTGGACGGCTTCATCGAGCGGCACCGCCGAGAGGAGGCGGAGGCTCACCCCGTCGGGGCGCTCGTCGGCCTCGACCTGGACGATCACCGAACGGCCGGGCTGGAGTAGCGCGCCATATTGCGTCACCTGCTCTGAAAAGCCGATCAGGTCGTAGCTACCCGATGGGTCGCTCAGCGTCAGCGACAACAAGGGCGTTCCCTTCTTGGTGCGCCGGTCGGCGCGGGTCGCGATGGTGCCGGCGAGCTTGCCGGCGCTGATTGCCCCGTCCTTGACGCCCTTTTCGAAGGCCGAATAGCTCATGACCTTGAGCCGCTCGAACAGCGAGGTAAACTCGTCGAGCGGGTGCGCCGAGATGTGAAAACCAATGGCCGAGCGCTCGCGCTCGAGCCGCTCGGCCAGCGGCCAGGCCGTCACATTCTGCGTAAGGCGGATCGGCTCGGGCGTGTCGGCGGCGAACATGTCGGCAATGCCGTCCGAGGCATTGGAATTGGTGCGCTGAGCGGTCGCCACAACGGCATCGATGGCGGCGAAGGCCTGTTCGCGCTTGGGCGCCAGGCTGTCGAACGCCCCGGCATTGATCAGCGTCTCAAGCGTCCGCCGGTTGATGATCCGCGCATCGACGCGGGTCGCGAAATCGGCGAGATCGGCGAAGGGGCGGTCGCCCCGTGCCACGACGATGTGCTCGGCCACGGCCTGGCCGACGCCCTTGATGGCGCCAATGGCGTAAAAGATCTTGCCGTCGCGCGCCGTGAACACCGCGTCGGATGTGTTGACCGAGGGCGGCACAAGCTCGATCGAATGCTTGCGCGCATCCTCGCGGAATTCGTTGAGCTTGTCGGTGTTGCCCATGTCGTAAGTCATCGACGCGGCAATGAATTCCTGGGTGAAATGGGTCTTCAGATAGGCCGTCTGGTAGGTGATGTAGGCATAGGGCGCCGAGTGCGACTTGTTGAAACCGTATTCGGCGAACTTGGCGCAGGCGTCGAAGATCGTGCCGGCCAGCGCCTTGGCGATGCCCTTCTCGGCCGCGCCTTCGAGGAAGCGCCCGCGCTGCGCCGCCATCTCGGACTTGATCTTCTTGCCCATGGCACGGCGGAGGAGATCGGCTTCAGCCAGCGTGTAGCCGGCGAGATCGCGCCCGATCTGCTGCACCTGCTCCTGGTAGGTGATGACGCCATAGGTCGGCGCCAGGATCGGCTCAAGCAGCGGATGCAGATACTCCACCTCCTCGCGCCCGGCCTTGCGGGCGCAATAGGTCGGGATATTGGCCATCGGCCCCGGCCGGTAGAGCGCAACCAGCGCGATCAGGTCCTCGAAGCGGTCGGGCCGCATATCGACCAGCGCCCGCCGCATGCCCGGGCTTTCCAGCTGGAACACGCCGGTGACGTCGCCATGCGTCAGCCGGTCATAGGTAGGCGCGTCGTCGATGGGGATGTCGGTCAGCGCAAAGGACGTACCGTTGGCGTTGATCATCTTCACCGCGTTGTCGAGCACGGTGAGGGTTTTGAGCCCGAGGAAGTCGAATTTGACCAGCCCCGCCGGTTCGACCCACTTGAGCGAGTATTGGGTGACCGGCATGTCGGAACGCGGATCGCGATACATCGGCACGAGCTCGGTCAACGGCCGCTCGCCGATGACGATGCCGGCGGCGTGCGTCGAGGCGTGGCGGTAGAGGCCCTCGAGCTTTTGTGCGATGGCGATGAGATCGGCCACCGCCTCGTCCTCGTCGCGCATCATGCGCAATTGCGGCTCGAGGTCGAGTGCCTGCGCCAGCGTTACCGGATTGGCGGGGTTGGCCGGCACCAATTTGCTGATCCGGTCGACCTGCCCGTAGGGCATCTGCAACACGCGGCCAACGTCGCGAAGCACGGCGCGCGCCTGCAGCGTCCCGAAGGTGATGATCTGTGCGACCTGGCTCTCGCCGTACTTCACCTGGACGTATTTGATGACTTCGCCGCGCCGGTCCTGGCAGAAGTCGATATCGAAATCCGGCATCGAGACGCGATCGGGATTGAGGAAGCGCTCAAACAGCAGGCCGTAGCGCAAAGGATCGAGATCGGTGATGGTCAGCGCATAGGCGACCAGGGAGCCGGCGCCCGAACCGCGCCCCGGCCCGACCGGGATTTCCTGCTTTTTCGCCCACTGGATGAAGTCGGCGACAATGAGGAAATAGCCCGGGTATTTCATCTTGATGATGACCGAGAGCTCGAATTCGAGCCGCTCTTCATATTCGACCTTGGTGAACCCCTCAGCCATGCCGTTCGATGCAAAGCGCGCCTGAAGTCCCTCCCGCGCCTCGACACGCAGCCGTTCGGCTTCGGCGGCGAGCCCCTCCTGCTCGCTCTGGCCGGGCGAAGCGGCAAAGCGCGGCAGGATCGGCCCGCGTGTCTTGGGCCGGTAGCTCACCCGGCGGGCGATCTCGACGCTGTTGTCTAGCGCTTCGGGCAAGTCCGCAAAGAGCGACTGCATCTCCGCCCTCGGTTTGAAATAATGCTCCTGGGTGAGCTTCCGCCGCTCGGTCTGCGCCACTACCGATCCTGCGGCGATGGCGAGCAGTGCGTCATGCGCTTCGAAATCGTCGCGGCCGGGAAAGAACGGCTCGTTGGTGGCAACCAGCGGCACACCACGTCGATAGGCATAGTCGATCAGCTGGGCTTCGTTGGTCTGTTCCTGCGCCCTGCCGTGACGCTGCAATTCGACGTAGAGCCGGTCGCCGAACAGCACCCGGAGCGCTTCCAGTCGCTGCTCGGCCTGCCCGTCCATGCCGGCGGCAAAATAGGGATCGATGGCGCCCTCGGGGCCACCCGAGAGGCAGATGATGCCCTCCAGAGTGTCGCGAGTCAGCCAGTCGAGCTGTGCGGCGGCCTTGCCGTTCTCGCCCTCCAGATGCGCCCGGCTCACCAGCCTCGACAGACTGCCGAATCCGGTCTCGGTCTGGGCGATGAGAACGACACCGCCCTTGCCGAAGCGGCCGCGATCGTGATTGCGCTCTTGCACCCGGTCCGAGGGCGGTTCGAACTCCAGCGCCAACTCGCATCCGAGGAGGGGCTGGATCCCCTTCCCCGCCGCCTTCTCCGAAAACTCGAGCGCGCCAAATAGATTGTTGGTGTCAGCGATGCCCAGCGCCGGCTGGTGGTCCGCTTTGGCGAGTTCCAGCAGCTTGCCGAGCTGCAGCGCGCCTTCGAGCAGCGAATAGGCCGAATGAACGTGAAGATGGATGAAGCCGGCAGATGTCACTGGATAGCCCTAGGCTGTCGCACCGAAGCGACCAACCGCCGATGCACTCAATGCACAAGCGTCACACGAGTCGGCTCGCCATATCCATCCAGGTAAGCGAAGCGCCGGTGAATCCGATCAGCGCGATCATCGAAACCAGGTCCTTGAGGAAAACGCGCATTGTAACCTCCGCTGTTGCCGTTGTGTTCTTATATGTTCGTCCTTTGTTCTCGTCCAGCAACAACGGTGTAACCGTGAATCAATCGTTAAGGCGTAAGCCCAGCCGCCGGGCGCGGTCGATCACCTCCATACACATTCGCCCATTGTGATAGGGGCATTTCCAGAAGCTGAGCTTGGGGCTCGCGTGCACCGGCCGCCCCGCGCGGGTCAGATCGCCGAACCACTCGCCACGACGGCGGTCGATGAGGCGGCGCTTGATGAACGACCAGGCATTGATGGCGGCGGCATAGAACGCCGCTTCACCAGTGAGCTCATAAGCTTCGAGATAGCCAACCACCGCCTCGGCCTCCACCCACCATTGCTTGAGCGGATCGACGACACCCTCCGGCCCCGCCTCGTAGACCAGAGCGCCATCGCCTTCGATGATTTGAAGGTTTGATCGCGCCAGAGCGATCGTCACTGTTCTTGCCTGCGCGATGAGTGCCGCCTCTCCCGTCGCCTGCGCTGCGCGCCGCAGCAACCAGGCACATTCGAGATCGTGGCCGGGCGAAAAATGCTCGTGGACGGGTTTCCATCCCGCGTCGAAGAACAACCTCAAGTGGCCGGTCGCCGGATCGAAGATGCGGTCAATCAGATGGCGGCAGACGGCAATCAGTGCCGCTTTCAGCGCGGGATCGGGCCAAACCTCATAAAGTGCCGCGTAGGCCTCCATGACATGGAGCGTCGTGTTTTGTGACTTCGCATGACCGAGGGCGACGCCGCCATCCGGCAGCACCTCTTCGGTCCCGCTCCAGTCGGCAGTCATCGCTTCGTGGTAGCCGTCATTGCCGCGATCCGCGGCATGGGCTTCGATCAGCCGGTACAGCGCTTGCGCCTGCTCAAGCGCTTCGGTACTGGCGGTGGCCCTGTGATATTCCACCAGACCATAAATCCCGAAGACCTGCACATAGACCTGCTTATGGCCGTGGAGCACGTCGCCTTTGGCGCCGATGCTCCAGTGCAGCCCGCCATGAGCGGGGTCGGTGAAATGCCGCGTGAGGTCGTCGTAAGCGTAACGCGCCATCGCCAGATGGTCCGGGCGCGGATCGCGGGACTGGGCGGCTGCGAAGGTCCAGAGGATGCGCGCAGTGAGCAACGCCCCGCGCGGTCCGCTCAAACGCTTCCGACCGTCGAAAGAGATTTCGCCCCAGAAGCCGCCGGTCTTGGGGTTGCGCGCTTGTTTGAGCCAAAAGGGCAGGATATTGCCGTCGAGCTCGCGTTGCATCTCAGCGGCGAGCGTCGCCAGGCCTTCGGCAGACGGCGCAACATCCTGGCCTTGGCCGAAGAGAGTTCTGAGCCACGGCACAAGGCTCATGGCAGCACCCTAAAGGGTCAGCGGCTCGACCAGCCCGCCCTTGAGCGTCACGATCCGGTCGGCCCGGCGTGCCAGGTCGTGATTGTGGGTGGCGATCAGCGCTGCCGCACCCTCATCGCGGATCAGCGTCTTCAGCGCTTCGAACACAAGGTCGGAGGTTTCTGGGTCGAGATTGCCCGTCGGCTCGTCCGCAAGGATCACGCGCGGATGGTTGGCGGCGGCGCGGGCGATGGCGACACGCTGCTGCTCGCCGCCCGAAAGTTCCGACGGCCGGTGTGCGGCGCGCGGGCCGACGCCGAGCAGGCCGAGCAGCGTGCGGCTGCGCGTGTCGGCCTCGGCCTGATCCTTGCCGGCAATGAGCTGCGGGATCGAGACGTTCTCGAGCGCGGTGAACTCCGGCAGGAGGTGGTGGAACTGATAGACGTAGCCGATGGTGGTGCGTCTGAGCAGGGTGCGGCCACGGTCGTTCAGCGAGGAGGTCCTGGTGCCGGTGATCTCGATCTCGCCCGATTGGGGCTTCTCCAGGAGCCCGCAGAGGTGGAGCAAGGTGGACTTGCCCGCGCCCGACGGCGCGACGATGGCCACCAGCTCGCCGCTCGCGACCTCGAGGCTCGCCGCCTCGAGCACGCGCACGAGCGTCTCGTCCTTGCCGTAGTGGCGGTGGACGCCGGTGAGC
>JBEBGE010000107.1:0-5331 GCA_040081595.1 Devosia sp. | reverse complement strand
CCCCCTCCCCAACCCTCCCCGCGAGGGGGAGGGTGATAGAGAGATCAGTTCGAAGTGATCCCCGCTTCCCAGCCGAGAATCGCGCGTTTGCGGGGCACACCCCAGTGATAGCCGGTGAGCGCGCCGTTCGCGCCGACGACGCGGTGGCAAGGAACGACGAAGGAAATCGGGTTCTTGCCGACGGCGGCGCCCACGGCGCGGGACGCGTTGGGCCGGCCGAGTGAGCGGGCGACTTCGGAATAGGTGGTCGCGGCACCGACGGGAATCTTCAACAGCGTCTCCCAGACCTGAACCTCGAAATCGGTGCCGATGAGGACGACCCGGATCGGCCGTTCGGGGTCCCAGCGGCGCGGGTCGAAGATGCGGGCGGCGAGTGGAACGATCTTCTGGTCGTTGCGCGAATAGCGGGCATTGGGCCAGCGCCGCCGCAGATCCTCAAAGACGGCGTCGATCGTGACCTCGCTATCGGAAAAGCCGATGCCGGCAAGGCCCCATTGGGTGGTGACGAGGATGGCGGTGCCAAAGGGAGAAGGCGCGATACCCCAGACCATCTCCAGTCCCTCGCCGCGCGCCCGCCAGGCGCCGGGTGGCATGGCCTCATGTGCAACAAAGAGATCGTGGAGCCGCGAGGACGAAGAGAGCCCGACCGCATAGGTGGTCGAAAGCACGCTTTCGCGCTCGGCCAGCAATTGTCGCGCGTGATCCAGCGCCACCGCTTGTGCGAAGCTCTTGGGAGAAAGCCCGCACCATCGACGGAAGAGATCGGTCAATTGCCGGCCGTTGAGGCCGAGCGAGTGGGAAAAGCGCGCGATGTCGATCTCTTCCGGGCCGGTCTCGCTCAGATAGGCGATGGCGGCGCGGACGGTTTCATAGTCGGAAGCGGGGGTGAGGGTCTGATGCTCTGTCATGGTGGGCATGGGATAGCTCACCTCATGGGCGCGCGGCGACCCGGATTTGACACGTCACCGGACAGCGCGTGCCAGTCAGCTGCGGGCCTTGCGAAGGGCCGAGCCGAAGGCCTTCGAGAAGCTGAGCTTCTCTTCGCTCGAAAGGAATGAACCGATGGCGACGCGCTCCTTGCTGTCGCGGAGCCACAGGCCGGTGACCTGCTCGTTGAAATCGCGATCGATGACGAAGCGGATGCTGTGCGGATCGAAACTGGCGGCGGTCTCGTGGCCCTTGGCGTCGAAGCGCTTGAGCTCGAGCTGGCCTGGCCAGACCGCGACATGTTCATAGGCCTTGCCGCTCTGCATGGACCGGGACAGGGCAAACCAGATGGCGAGGACATCGAGACCCATGAAGCCGACGACCGGCCAGGCGCCAAGCAGGTAGAAGGTGAGCCCGGGAACCAGCGCCAGAAGTGCGACGAGGCCGATGACGATCTGCTTGCCGCGCGGCGTCAACGAACGATGCGGGGTGAGCGTTGCGGCGAAAATCGGCTTGGCTTGAGTCTTGGTCGACATAGGACTGACTATAGACCCCGAATCAGAGGCATGAGAATGGCCAAAGCGTCACGGCGGCGATCAACAAAGCGCGCGGGAAAGAGGCTGCCGCCAGCCGATATCGAGGCGATCTTCGCCGCCTTCCAGAAGGTCGAGCCAGAGCCCAAGGGCGAGCTTTTTGCGACCAACCCGTTCACGCTGCTGGTGGCGGTGGTGCTTTCGGCCCAGGCGACGGATGCGGGGGTCAACAAGGCAACGCCGGCCCTGTTCAAACTGGCCGATACGCCCGAAAAGATGATCAAGCTCGGGATTGCCCGGATCGAGGACAAGATCAAGACCATCGGGCTCTTCCGGACCAAGGCGAAAAACGTCTTCGGGCTGAGTCAGAAGCTGGTCGCCGAGTTCGGCGGGGTGGTTCCGGCCGAGCGCGAGGCGCTGGAAACGCTACCCGGGGTGGGGCGGAAGACGGCAAACGTGGTGCTCAATATCGCCTTTGGACAACCCACCATCGCGGTCGACACGCATTTGTTCCGGGTGGCCAACCGGACCGGGCTGGCGCCGGGCAAGGATGTGCTGGCGGTCGAAAAGGGGCTGCTGCAAGCCGTGCCGGAGCCCTATCTGCTCCACGCGCATCACTGGCTGATCCTTCACGGCCGTTATGTCTGCAAGGCGCGAAAGCCCGAATGCTGGCGCTGCGTGATCGCCGAATGGTGCCGGTTCGAACCGAAAACTCCGGCGCCGGCCTGAGGCCGGGCGGTTGCGCCCGCCGGCTTTCCCCGCTATCTCCCGCGCGGCTCCAGAGCATTCGTTCCAATGGAATCGGAATGAATGTTCTGGTCCTTGTTTTGTCGCGCGTTCGAACCGGAAAAGTGGTGCCCACTTTTCCCGAACACGCTCCGGTGCAGAAGGACATCCGATGGCGGACACCAATTTCGACGTGCTCACCATCGGCAATGCCATCGTCGATGTGATCGCCCCGATCGGCCCGGACTTCCTCAAGCGCGAGGGAATGGACGAGGGTATCATGCACCTCGTCGATGCCGACCGCTCGGCCTATCTCTATGACCGCATGCCCGAGGCGAAGCGCCAGATCTCGGGCGGCAGCGCCGCCAATACCGCGGCAGGCGTCGCCTCGCTGGGCGGACGCGCCGCCTTTGTGGGCAAGGTCGCCGCCGATCCCCTGGGCGAGGTCTTTGCCGGCGATCTTCACGAACTGGGCGTCCATTACGGCGTGAGCCGGCTCCATGACGGCCCGGCGACGGCGCGCTCGATGATCCTGATTTCACCGGGCGGCGAGCGGACGATGAACACCTATCTTGGCGCCTGCCACCAGCTCACCCCGGCCGACATCAAGGAAGAAGAGATCGGGGCCGCCGCCATCACCTATATGGAGGGCTATCTGTGGGACCCGGTCGAAGCCAAGAAGGCTTTCGTGACCGCCGCGCACTATGCCCACAAGCATGAGCGTGCGACCTCGTTCACGCTATCCGACCCGTTCTGCGTCAACCGGTTCCGCGACGAGTTCCTCGACCTGATGCGATCCAAAACCATCGAGATCGTGTTTGCCAATATCGAAGAGGTCAAGTCGCTCTACAAGACGGACAATCTGCAAAACGCGGTGCAGCAGATCGCCAAGGATTGCGGACTGGCGGCGGTCACCATGGGATCGCAGGGTGCCATGGCCATCTGCGACGGCGAAGTGGTGACGGTGCCGGCCTATCCAGTCGATGCGGTGGTTGACGCGACCGGGGCGGGCGATCTTTTCGCCTCGGGATTTCTCCTCGCGCATTCGCGCGGGCGCGACATCAAGACGGCTCTGCAGGCGGGCTGCATGGCGGCCTCGGAAGTGATCTCCCATATCGGTGCACGGCCGCTCCGCGATCTCGAGCAATTGGCGCACGAGCACAAGATCGCGATCTAGGGGCGGCAAGGCCCGGCCCGATCCATCGAGCGCCAACCGCATTCAGCAAACAGAGATTTCCGCTTTCGCGGGGATGACTCCGAGGTTTTGGACCTGTCGGGTTCAAACCTTCCTGAGCGCCACTTCCTCGATGGCGTGGCTGGGGCCTTTCTTCAGGATCAGGTGGGCGCGGCTGCGGGTGGGCAGGATATTGTCGCGCAGGTTGGGAAGGTTAATCGCCTCCCAGGCCCAGAGGCCGAATTTTTCGGCTTCCTCGGCGCCCATCTCGGCGAAGCGGTGGAAAAAGCTCCTGGGATCGGTGAAGGCGGTTTCGCGCAAGGTGCGGAAGCGCGCCATGAACCAATCGCGCAGATCATCCTCGTCGGCGTCGATGAAGACGGAGAAATCGAGAAAATCGGAGGCAAACAGGATCGGCTTGCCGGAGCGGGGCAGTTCGCCCGGCTGGAGGATGTTCAGGCCCTCGACGATGAGAATATCGGGGCGGTCGATCGCCAGTTCCTCGCCCGGGACGATGTCGTAGCTCAGGTGGGAATAGACCGGCACCTTCACATCGGCCTTGCCGGACTTGATATCGGACAGAAAGGCAATGAAGCGGGCCCGGTCATAGCTTTCGGGAAAGCCTTTCTTTTCCATCAGCCCGCGCTTTTCGAGCTCGGCATTGGAAAACAGGAACCCGTCGGTGGTGACGAGATCGACCTTGGGCGAGGTGCGCCAGCGGCGAAGCAAAGCGCGCAGGATGCGCGAAGTGGTGGATTTGCCGACCGCCACCGAGCCCGCGACGCCGATGATGAAGGGGACCTTACGGTCCTCGGTGTTGAGAAAGCGGGTCGAGACCCGATGCACCGCCTGGGCCGCCTCGACATAGAAGGAGATGAGGCGCGAGAGGGGCAGATAGATCTCCTCGGCCTCGGTGAAAGAGATCGGGTCGGTCAGGGCGCGCAGCCGCTCGATATCGGCGGCATTGAGCGTCATCGGCTCGCCGTCGCGATAGCTCGCCCACTGGGCTTTGGTGAAGCGGTGATAGGGCTGGAGGTCGAGCGAACGGTGGGCCATCAAACCTTATCCTGCCGCATGACCTGATCCAAAAACCGGCTTCCACTCTTTGGGGTCATGCGGGGGGGCGCGACGCCTTCTCGGCCAGGCCCGATTGTGATGTGCGCCGCTCGAGACTCGCCATCACATCGTCGAGCGACACGCCCGCCGCCTTGAGGAGCACGAGGAGGTGATAGAGCACGTCGGCACTTTCGGTGGTGACGGCTTTCTTGTCCCTCGCGGTTGCGGCGATGACCGCTTCGACCGCTTCCTCGCCGAGCTTTTTGGCGCAGCGCTCGATGCCCTCGCTCAGAAGCTTGGCGGTGTAGCTTTCATCGGGCGACGCCTTGGCGCGGGAGAGCACCCGTTCGTTGAGCTGTTCGAGTGTGAAGGCCATGGCGCTCCCCTCAGGCGGGTGGTTGGTCCAGCCGGACCGCAATGCCGTTCTTTAGAAGGTGGGCCTTCGCCTCGGCAATGGTGAAGGTGCCGAAATGGAAGATGGAGGCTGCAAGGACGGCGCTGGCATGACCCTGCCTGACGCCCGCCACGAGGTCGTCGAGCGAGCCGACGCCGCCCGAGGCGACAACCGGCACGTGGACAGCGTCGGCAATGGTGCGGGTCAACTCGAGATCGAAGCCCTTTTTGGTTCCGTCGCGATCCATCGAGGTCACCAGCAGCTCCCCTGCCCCACGCTCGACCGACCGGATGGCGAATTCGACCGCATCGATGCCGGTGGGGGTGCGGCCGCCATGGGTGAAGATCTCCCATTCAGAGACGTTGGCGCCGCCGGGAGCTCTGGTCTGGCGGCGCTTCGCATCGACCGAGACGACGATGCATTGATCGCCAAACTTGTCGGCAGCGCGGGCGACGAAATCGGGGCCGTTCACCGCGGCGGTGTTGATCGAGACCTTGTCGGCGCCGCTGAGGAGGAGTTTC
>JBEBGE010000012.1:0-66555 GCA_040081595.1 Devosia sp. | reverse complement strand
ATCTCATCGTTGACCGGGTCAGCGCTGCCGCCCGATGCCGTCTATTTCGGGGAAATCTCGCTGGCGGGCGGGGTCCGGCCGGTGGTCCATGCCGCGCTGCGGCTGCGGGAGGCGCAGAAGCTCGGTTTCAAGTCAGCGGTCACCGGCAAACTCGGGGCCGGCGACAAAGCCAACGGCCTCGCTGTGGCCGAATATTCCGAACTTGCCGACCTGATTGGCCGCATCGCCGCCAAGGGCCGAAGGACCGAGCCGGAGTAACTCCCCGTGCACATCGGCCTTTCGCCCCGTCCCGCCGCTTGGCAGGGTGCCCAGAAGCGGCTAAACGGGGGCCGTTCGAACTCTCTGGGACGGCCTCACCCATGTTGACTGCTTTCGACGTCGGCGTTGCCGTCCTCGTCCTGATCTCCGCGATCCTGGCCACGGCGCGCGGTTTCACCCGCGAAGTGCTGTCGCTGGCCACCTGGGCCGGTTCCGCTGCCATCGCGGTCTATATGTACGTCGCGCACAAGGACATCGCGCGCGGCTATATCGATCAGGAGCTGGTCGCCGATGCGGTGACCGTCGGGGGCACATTCCTCGTCTCGCTGATTGTGCTCCACCTCATCACCATGTGGATCGCCGATATGGTGGTCGACTCCAAGGTCGGCCCGCTCGACCGGACGCTGGGGTTTCTCTTCGGCGTCGCCCGCGGAATCCTGCTGGGTGTCGTCGGCGCGCTTTTCATGGTCTGGCTCATCCCGGCGCCGATGCCGCCCTGGGCGGCCGAGTCGCGGACGCTACCGATCCTGCAGAACATGGGGCAGACGCTCATCAATCTGTTGCCGGACGACGCCGAGCAATGGCTCAACGACCTCATCAAGGAGGGAACGGGCCAAGGCGAAGAGTTGCCGGGGCCGGAAGAGGCGCCGGCCGGAGAGGACGCGACGCCACCCACGGATGCTTCGTCGTCGAGCGAGCCGGCAACCAATACGTAATCCCGTTTGCGTGACGGGGTTGCTTCGGGAGGGACTTGGCCGCAATGCGGTGCGCTGACCTGAAGGTGACACGTGACTGATCCGAAAGACCCGTTCGACATCGATGGCGACACACTGCGCGAAGAATGCGGCGTGTTCGGCATTCTCGGCCATCCGGAAGCCGCGACCCTTACCGCGCTGGGCCTCCATGCGCTGCAGCATCGCGGACAGGAAGCGGCCGGTATTGTCTCGTTCGATGGGCGGCAGTTCTTCTCCGAACGCCAGCTTGGCCTTGTCGGCGACCACTTCACCGACCCGGCGACGGTGGGGCGCCTCCCCGGTCACATGGCGATGGGCCATGTGCGCTATTCGACAACCGGCGAAACCATTTTGCGCAACGTGCAGCCGCTCTTTGCCGAGCTCGAAGTGGGCGGCATCGCGGTTGCGCATAACGGCAATTTCACCAATGGGCTGACGCTGCGCCGCCAGCTCATTGCCAATGGCGCCATCTGCCAGTCGACCTCCGATACCGAAGTCGTGCTGCACCTGATCGCGCGCTCAAAGCGGCAATCGTCTTCCGATCGCTTCGTCGATGCGATCATGCATCTCGAGGGCGCCTTCTCGCTGGTCGCCATGACCCGCACCAAGCTTATCGGCGCGCGCGATGCCAATGGCATCCGCCCGCTCGTCCTGGGTGATCTCGACGGCAGGCCGATCTTTGCCTCTGAGAGTTGCGCGCTCGACATCATCGGCGCGAGGTTCGTGCGCGACGTCGAGAATGGCGAAGTGGTGATCTGCGAGATTCAGCCGGATGGTCGCATCACGATCGACTCGGTCAAGCCCTTCGCGCCACGCCGCGAGCGGATGTGCCTCTTCGAATACGTCTATTTCTCCCGGCCCGATTCGGTGGTCGCAGGCCGCTCGGTCTATTCGGCGCGCAAGCGCATGGGCATCAAGCTCGCGCATGAAGCGCCGGTCGAGGCAGATGTCGTCGTCCCCGTGCCCGATGGCGGTACGCCAGCGGCCATTGGCTACGCCCAGGCGAGCGGCATTCCGTTCGAGCTCGGCATCATCCGCAACCACTATGTCGGGCGCACCTTCATCGAGCCGACGCAGTCGATCCGCGCCTTCGGCGTCAAGCTCAAGCATTCGGCCAATCGCGCCGAGCTGGTGGGCAAACGGGTCGTTCTCATCGATGACTCGATCGTGCGCGGCACAACCTCGGTCAAGATCGTGCAGATGATCCGTGAAGCGGGGGCGCGGGAAGTGCATATCCGCGTCGCCTCGCCCATGATCACCCATTCGGACTATTACGGCATCGATACCCCGGACCCCGAGAACCTCCTCGCCAACCAGCATAAGAGCCTGGACTCCATGTGCCGGTTCATCGGTGCGGACTCGCTGCAGTTCCTCTCGATCGATGGGCTCTATGAAGCGGTGGGCGGCGAGAAGCGCAACAATCTCGCGCCGCAATTCACCGACCACTATTTCACCGGCGAGTATCCGACGACGCTCACCGATCTCGGAGACCGCGGCAAATCCGAACCCAAGACCGTTTCGCTCATGCGTGAAGCCAGCTGAGCATGGCAAGTTCCCTCGCCGGCAAGATCATCCTCGTCACCGGGGCCTCGCGCGGCATCGGCTATGAAGCGGCGCTCGAGGCCGGCCGCCGCGGCGCGCATGTCATCGCGGTGGCGCGCACCATTGGCGGGCTCGAAGAACTCGACGACGCGATCAAGGAGGCGGGCAGCGAGACCACGCTCGTGCCGCTCGACCTGCGCGATTTCGACGGGATCGACCGCCTGGGCAAGGCGATCTTCGATCGTTGGGGCCATCTCGACGGGCTGGTCGGCAATGCCGGTATCGCCGGGCCACTGACGCCGGTCGGCCATATCGAGCCCAAGGATTTCGATCAGGTCATGGCGCTCAACGTCACCGCCAACTACCGGTTGATCCGTTCTTTCGATCTGCTGCTGCGGCAGTCGGAAGCTGGGCGGGCGCTGTTCATTTCGTCTGGTATCGTCGCAGCTTCGGTGCCCTATTTCGGCATCTACACCACCACCAAGATGGCGCTCGACGGACTGGTCCGGGTCTATGCGGCCGAAATGGCCAACACGTCGGTCAGGGTCAATGCGTTCAACCCCGGCCCGCTGCGCACGGCGCTCCGCGCCAAGGCGATCCCCGGCGAAGACCCCATGACGCTGGAGCCGCCCTCGGTGGTTGCATCCACGATCATCGACATGGTGTCGCCCGGCTACAGCGAAAACGGCATGCTGTTCGATCGTGATTTCGGCAAGGCGCGGCCGATCGGGACGTCGCCCTAAGCGATCCTGCCGACCAGGATCTTGTCGATCCGGCGGCCGTCGAGATCGAGCACTTCGAAGCGCCACGGCTCGCGCACGAAACTCTCCCCCACCACCGGCAGGTGGTTGAGCTCCGCCAGAACGAAACCTGCGACGGTCTCGTATTTTGGGTCCTTGGGAATGGGCACCCCGATCTTGTCGGCGAACTCGTCAACCGGCATCCAGCCCGAAACGAGATAGGAACCGTCCTCGCGCTGGGTGAAGGCGTGCTCATCGTCATCCTCGTCCTGGAAGCCGCCGGTAATGGCGCCGAGAATGTCGCCCGGCGTGACGATACCCTCGAAATGCCCGTACTCGTCAAAGACCAGCGCCATCTTGACCGGTGAAGACCGCACCGCGCGCAGCACGGCCAGCGCGTCGGCCTGGTCGAGAACGACTGGGGCGGGCTTGACCAGTGCGCGGACATCGAGCGGCAGGGCCTCCGCGAAGACCCCGACAAGGTCTTTACGGTCGATGACGCCGATGATGCGGTCTGGCTCGCCCTCATGCACGGGCATCATCGAGTGGTGCGAGGCCTTGAGGCGCTGCAGCACTTCCTCGGCCGGATCGCTGAGGTCGATCACCTCGAGATCGAGCCTGGGCGTCATCAGCCCGCGTGCCGAGCGATCTGCAAAGCGCATGACGCCAGAGATCATCGCCTTCTCTTCGGTCTCGAGTACGCCCTGGCTCTCGGCCTCGGCGATGATGGTTTTGACCTCCTCATCGGTGACCCGCTCCGCGCTCTGCCCGGACCGGCCGATGAGAAACAGGACGCCGCGGCTCGAGATGTCGAGCAGCCAGACCAATGGCGCGGCGACAGAGGCAACTAGCTGCATGGAAGGCGCGACGCGGGCGGCGATGCGTTCTGCATCGCGCAGCGCCAATTGCTTGGGCACCAGTTCGCCCACAATGAGCGAAACATAGGTGATGACCACGACCACGACAGCGACCCCGACACCCTGAGCGACGTTGCCGGCAAGCCCGCGACCGACGAGATACTCCGCTAGCCGGTCGCCGAGGGTTGCGCCCGAGAACGCGCCCGAAAGCACCCCGATCAGGCTGATACCCACCTGCGCCGAGGACAGGAACTTGCCCGGATCCTCGGCGAGCTTGAGCGCAATCGCGGCGCCCCTGTTGCCGTCGGCTGCCATGACCTTCAGCCTTGCGGGTCGCGAAGAGACGACCGCCAGCTCCGACATGGCGAGCACACCATTGAGCAGGATCAGCACCACGACGATCAGCAGTTCGACGATCAAGAGGGATCACCCGAAAGATTGCGAGGCAACGCTTATAGCCGGAACCACCGCTCTGGCAAAAGTGGCCGGCGCGGGGCCCCTATTCCCGCTTGTCGGCGAACGGGTTCTTGCCTGCGCGGATCCAGAGACGGATCGGGGTTCCCGGCATGTCGAAGGTCTCGCGCATCGAATTGGTCAGATAGCGCAGGTAGGAATCCGGCATCGCGTCGGCGCGCGAAGCAAAGATGATGAAGCTCGGTGGCCGCATCTTGGCTTGGGTCATATAGCGCAGCTTGAGGCGCCGTCCCGACACTGCCGGCGGCGGGTGGGTCTCGACGGCGCCGCCCAGCCAGCGGTTGAGCTTGGCGGTCGACAGGTGGGTGTTCCATTTCTGCTCGATCGCAAAGATCGCCGCCATGAGCTTGTCGATGTTGCGGCCCTGGAGCCCGCTCAGCGTCACCAGCGGGACGCCGCGCAGTTGCGGCAGCAACCGCTCGCAGGCCTCGCGCAGCTTCATGAGCGTGGCGTTCTTGTCCTCGATCAGGTCCCATTTGTTGACCGCAATGACCATAGCGCGGCCCTCGCGGTGAACGAGATCGGCGAGCGCAAGGTCCTGTCTCTCGAACGGGATAGTCGCGTCGAGCAGCAGAACGACCACCTCCGCATACTGGATCGAGCGCAGGGCATCGCCGACGGCCAATTTCTCGAGCTTGCCCTCGACGCGCGCCTTCTTGCGGATACCTGCCGTATCGACAAGGTTGATCGTGCGGCCCTGCCACTCCCAGGGCACCATGATCGAATCGCGGGTGATGCCGGCTTCGGGACCGGTAAGCAGGCGCTCTTCGCCGACCATGCGGTTGATGAGCGTGGACTTGCCCGCATTGGGCCGGCCGACAATCGCGACATTGAGATAGCGCTTCGGATTCCAGCGCAGCGGCGGCCCTTCCTCGGTCGAGCCGTCATCCTCGGGCAAGTCGATATCGACGTCGGGCATCTGCTCGAGGATCGCCGCTTCGGCTTCCACCGAAATGTTGGCTGCCTTGCTGATGATGGCGTGCAGATCGGCGAGACCCTGTCCATGTTCGGCCGACAGCGGGATCGGTTCGCCGAAACCAAGCGAATAGGCTTCCATCAATCCCGGATCGGCGGCCTTGCCTTCGGCCTTGTTGCCGATCAGGTGGACGACCTTGCCCGACTTGCGCAGAACCTGCGCAAAGCGCTCATCGAGCGGGGTGACGCCGGCCCGGGCATCGATCATGAAGAGGATGATATCGGCGTCGCGGACGGCGATCTCCGTCTGCTGGCGCATGCGGTCTTCGAGCGAGCCGTCGGTGCGGTCCTCGTAGCCCGCGGTATCCAGCACGCGGAATTTGAGGTCGCCGATGCGGCCTTCGGCCTCGCGCCGGTCGCGCGTGACGCCTGGCGTGTCATCGACCAGCGCAATCTTGCGGCCGACCAGCCGGTTGAACAGCGTCGACTTGCCGACATTGGGACGCCCGACAATGGCTACGACTACGCTCATCGGACGCTCCGGATGGGGCCCGGCCGACTGCCGGGCTCGCCGCTAATTGGCGGGCGCCGAGGACAGTTCTGACGCCGCGGCCGAGCTCTCCGCCGGCGGCGCGACATCAAGCTGAGTGCCGGCGTCCACACCGGCATCGGTCGCATTGGTCTTGGCGACGATCGGCTTGGCACCCTCGGCGATCAATTGCGACATGAACAGCTGAATGCGGCCCTGGAGGTCGCGGCCCGCGAGCGGATCGTCGATGATCGACTGGAAACTCGTCATCGCCGCTTGGAGGTCGCCGGCCTTGTACTGCACGAGGCCCAACATCTCGCGTGCGGCGTTGCGCAGCGGCGAATCCGGCAGCAGCATGCTGCCGATGCGCTGTTCAACCGCACTCACGTCCCCCTTGTCGACCAAGAGGCTCGCCGAGAGCACCAGCGCCAGTTCGCGCAGGTTCGGGTTGGTCTGCGACGTTGCCAGTGCGTCATAGGCGGCGACGGCTTCGTCGGTCTTGCCGCCCTGGGCCAGCAAGGCCGCCTGACGGAATTGCGCCAGCATCGGATAGCCGCCACCGGTCTGGGCGATGAGATCGGCGAGCGCCTTCTCCGCCGCGGCCTGATCGGTGCCGTTGGCGGTCTCCATCGCGGCATAGAACTGATCCGACCACTTCGCCGAGTTGGTCTGCTGCCACCATTTCCAGCCTTCATAGCCGGCAACGATCAGCACCACGCCCACGGCGCCGCCGATAACCCAGGGGGCGGCGGCGCGCCAAAGCTTGCGCATGCGGTCGCGCCGCAGCTCCTCGTTGACTTCGGAGAAGATCGTCTCGGTGGACATGAAACCCTTGGTGTTCCGGTCAAATTCGGCGGCACAATAGTTTCGTGACCCGCCAAAAGCAAATTCTGCCGTGATCGCCCCTCAGGATCACGTTTTTGCGAGCCAAGTCTTTGAAGCTGCACGTTAACGGGACGGCAAGACGACACTGCGAGACTCCACGCACTGGGAAATCGGGGTTCCGTCATGCGTCGTTTCTTGCTCGCAATCTTGTTCATGCTTGGGGCATCTCCCGCGTTTGCGGGGCTAGTGCCCAATTCATCGCATTCGGGAAGCCTGTCGATCATGGTCGATATTTCGACCCAGCAAATGGTGGTCAAGGACGGCTGGCGGACGATCTTCACCTTCGACGTCTCGACCGGCCGGCCCGGCTATTCGACGCCCACCGGCGAATACGCGCCCATCCGCATGCACAAGATGTGGCACAGCGCGAAATACGACAACGCGCCCATGCCATGGTCGATCTTCTTTCATGGCGGCTATGCCATCCACGGCACCGAAGACCTGAAGCACCTGGGGCAGATCGCCTCACATGGCTGCGTGCGGCTCGATCCCAAGAACGCCAAGAAGCTCTTCGAACTGGTCAAGAAATACGGGATCGAGAAGACTTCGATCGTCATCAGCGGCTAGCGCTCTTCCGCCGCCTCGATCCAGGCCTCGATTTCTTCGAGGGTCTTGGAGAAGGGATAGGGCGTCTCGCCGAAGACGATGTTCCCGGTCGCCGCGTCCCGCAGCTTGTAGCCGCCATGCGCGAGGACTTTCGCGTCCGGCTTCAGGGGCTTCAGCAGATCGATGTTCATTCGGCCGAGCAGGCGCCTGATCCGGCGCTCCTGCGAAGCGAGGTGATCACGGCGGGAACTCATTTCACTCCCACTCGATCGTCCCCGGCGGCTTGCTGGTCACGTCATAGACGACCCTGTTGATGCCGCGCACTTCGTTGATGATGCGGGTTGCGACATTTCCAATGAAGGCCATGTCGAAGGGATAGAAATCCGCCGTCATCCCATCGACTGAGGTCACCGCGCGCAGCGCGCAAACGAACTCATAGGTGCGGCCGTCACCCATGACGCCGACTGTCTGCACGGGCAGCAACACCGCAAAGGCCTGCCAGATCTTGTCGTAGAGGCCGGCCTTCCGGATCTCGTCGAGATAGATCGCGTCGGCCTGACGGAGGATGTCGAGCTTCTCTGGACTGACGCCGCCCGGAAGGCGAATGGCGAGACCGGGGCCGGGGAATGGATGACGGCCGACGAAGCGCTCGGGCAGTCCGAGTTCGCGGCCAAGCGCGCGCACCTCGTCCTTGAACAATTCGCGCAAGGGCTCGACAAGTTGCATGTTCATGCGTTCCGGCAGGCCGCCGACATTGTGGTGCGACTTGATGACGACCGAGGGGCCGCCCGAGAAGCTGACGCTCTCGATCACATCGGGATAGAGCGTTCCCTGGGCGAGGAACTGCGCTCCGCCAATCTTGTTGGCCTCAGTCTCGAAGGTCTCGATGAAGAGCCGCCCGATGGTCTTGCGCTTGGTTTCAGGATCGGCCTCGCCCGCCAGCGCGCCGAGAAATTCTGCTGAGGCGTCCACATGGATGAGCGGGATATTGTAATGATCGCGGAACATGGTGACGACTTCGGTCGCCTCGTTGAGCCGCATCAGACCATGGTCGACGAAGATGCAGGTCAGCTGGTCGCCAACCGCCTCGTGAATCAACACGGCGGCCACTGAGGAGTCGACGCCGCCCGAGAGCCCGCAGATCACCTTGCCCTTCCCCACCTGGGTGCGGATCTTGTCGATCATGCGGGCGCGATAGGCGGACATGGTCCAGTCCGACTTCAACCCGACGATGTTGTGGACGAAATTGGCGAGGAGCCTGCCGCCGTCCGGCGTATGTACGACCTCGGGGTGGAACATAGTGGTGTAGAACTGCCGGTCCTCGTCTACCGCAATGGCGAACGGTGCGTTGGGCGAGGTCGCGACGACCTTGAAGCCCTCGGGCAATTGCGTGACACGGTCGCCGTGACTCATCCAGACCGGGTAGCGCTGGCCAATATCCCAGACGCCCTCAAAGAGCCGGCTCGGCTCTCTGATCTCGACATCGGCTCGACCGAACTCGCGCGCATGGCCACCCTCGACCTTGCCACCAAGCTGCAATGTCAGGGTTTGCTGGCCGTAGCAGATTGCGAGGACCGGAACGCCGGCCTCGACGACGTTGCGCGGCGCGCGGGGACTGCCCTCCTCGATCACTGACGCGGGGCCGCCCGAAAAGATCACGCCCTTGGGCCGCATGGCCTCGAAGGCCTCCGCGGCTTTGTTGAAGGGGTGAATCTCGCAATAGACGCCGGTCTCGCGCAAGCGCCGCGCGATGAGCTGCGTAACCTGCGAGCCGAAATCGATGATGAGAATAGAGTCGACGGGGGTACGGCCGGGCGCTGACATGGCGGCGGATTACAGGCCGTCCCGCCATTACGCAAGGCCCGCGAGGCCGATGGCGGCTAAGTGGGGATTTCCGCGCCGTTGGTGCGGACCAGCTTGCCCGCAAGATTGCGGTTCAGGGCCGATTCGAGGGTGCGGCGGAGCTCGGGGTTGGCTGCGGTGGCCGTCCGGAGCTTGTCCTGCGAAAAGGAAAGCAGCCGCGCGGGCTTGACCACGCTGGCTGTCGCGGAGGCCGGGTCGCCCGACAGGAAGCTCAATTCGCCCACATAGTCGCCCGGACCGCAGATGGCGACGATGCGGTCGCCGCGCTCGATCTGGACGATGCCGTCGGCGACATAGATGAGGCTGGTCACTGGCTCACCTTCGATTGTGAGCTTCTCGCCGGGCGCAGCACGCACGAGTTCCGACAGTTCAAGGAGCCGCTTGATGGCCCCGCGTTCGATGCCGGCGGGCATGCTGTCGGCAAAGTGGTTTTCCTCTTCGGCAAAGCGGTGGTGGTACTCGTAATACCAGATGAGGACGAGCTGGCCGATATTGACCAGGGTGAACACCGTCTCCCACAGAACGCTCACCGGATCGACGACAAGCACGGCGCGGTAGAGGATCTTGGTGGTGCCCGAGAGAATCGCAAAGGCGCGCAGCCAGATCATCCGGCGCATCAGCATCGAGACGATCAACAGGAAGTAAGTGAAATGACCGAAGAGGATCGCCGGGTCCGTCAGCCCACGCAGCAAGCCAACCCACAGGGCACTGATGTCGGGCATGGGGACTACAAGGCTCGCAAGGAGGATGGCGCCAACGCTCCGCGCCGCCCGGCGCGGCTCACGCCTTAGCCGGCGGGCATGGCCGTATTGGCCGCGCGCAGCCGCTGCACCAGTACGCGCATGACGCTGAGCGCAAAGAAAGGCGCCTCGCTGGCCATGAACAGAAACTGTTTCTCGCCGACGGGAACGACGACGCAATCGGTCTCGGCGATGGTCGTGGCGCTACGGGGCTCCTGGTCGATCAGTGCCATCTCGCCGAAGATTTCGCCCTCGCCAAGGGTCTGCAATGTGCGGTTGCCGAGGCGGACGGAGACCGTCCCGGAACGGATGACGAAAAACTCGCCGCCGCTGTCGCCGGCCTTGAAGATGGTGTCGCCGGCCTTGAAGGGCCGCGTTTCCTGAGTTGCTTTGGCCAACAACGCAAAATCGATGAACGGTCGTGTCATCTTGCCCCCAAAGACTATTTCGTCCGCGAAGAAGGTCGCGCGGCGCGGAAGCTTCTACGACGCTTCTGTGACAGACAGGCGACAGTCCAGGTTGTTGGCGAACCGAGAGATTTGCGCCTAGACTTGGCCCGGGAGGCGCGTGTGCTCGACGAACTGGCTGCATTTTGGGACCGCCTGACAGGCTGGGCCTGGCGCACGGCGCCCGGGCGGCGGCTCAACACAGCGCTCGGTCGGTACCGGCCCGGGCCGCCAGTTGCAGACGGCTATTACCTCACCACCGCGACGCGTTTCGAAGTCGGCCGGCTGCGCAACGTTATGTTGCTCTACGGCAGCAAGCATCAGTTGCGGAGTCTTCGCGGTATGCTGGAACGGTGGCGCCTGTTTCCGCAATCCTATCTCATCTTCAAGCGCGCCGAAAACGGCAGAATCGTCGAGCCGTTCGCGGGTGGGGGCGTGCTGATGACGATGTCGGCGGAAGCTGGTGCCTCCATCGCGGCGGGCAAACGCAATTGGGCCAGCATCAAGACTAGCGAGCTCCGTGGCACACCTGCGCCCTACATCTACGCCCAATTCGCTGAAGCGCTGGAAAAGGAACAACGCGCCATTCTGATGCGCCTGCTGACCATCAGAGTCCTCGAGATCGGAACACAGGAGGTCAGGTTCATGGCGCGGCCGGTCACCGAGCCGGCGCTGCACTTCTACACAAAGCGCGGCTTTGTCCGGCCCGATGGTTCGCCGCCTCTCCTCAATGAAATTTGCCTGACTCAAGTGAACGAAAATCCAAAACTCAAAGCGGTTCTCAGGGCGCTCCGTGCAACAAGCAACATCTGATCATCGCCTGTACGGCGCCGACTTCGTGCGCGCCGCAGCCTGCATCATGGTCGTCGCCCACCATGTCGCGCAGCGCGCCTCGCCCATAGCGCTCGGACCCACCGGGGCCAGCGCGGCGATGTGGGTGATGATGGGCGCCTTCGGCGTTTCGGCGTTCTTCGTGCTCTCGGGGTACCTGCTGGCGCGGCCCTTCTGGGTCGCGTTCGACAGGGGTGAGCCGATGCCGTCGCTGCGCACCTATGCGCTGAGGCGCGCGGCGCGAATTCTGCCTGCCTATTGGCTGGTCATGACCATCACATTCTTGGCGAGCGTCCTGTTCCTCGGCGCCTATCTCGAGCGCACCCTGGTGCTGCGCTTCGTAGCGGGGCTGCTGCTGGTCAACGACTGGCACTGGCTGACCTTCTTTCCGGTCGAGTTCAATGGTCCGCTCTGGTCGATCGGCTTCGAGATTACCTCCTATGTGCTGCTACCGCTCTGTCTCATGTTGATCTTCGTCGCGCGGCCATGGTTGAGCGGCGGGATGGCGCGGTTGTTCTGGACTGGCATCATCCTGGCGTTGATCGGGGCGCAATGGGCGATCATGACCTATGTCCATATCGACCCACTCGGGCGAAGCTGGAATTACGGTCTTGTGGGCGGCGCCAAGTTCTGGATGCCGCGATTCAACCCGATCGGGTTCTTTTCGATCTTCGCCATCGGCGCATTGGCGGCTGGAGTGCAGGTGCGGCTTGCAAGCTTCCGCTCGCCGGTCTTCGATCTCCTGGCGCTCGGCGGACTCAGCCTCGCCGCCTGGTCGATTACCCAGCATATCGGCGAATCCGAAGGCTTCGGGCTCAATGGTGTGCCCTATGGATTTCCCTGGTTTCCGATTGGTGTGGCGCTGATCCTGCTCTGCACACCCTCATCGTTATGGATCAAGCGGTTAAGCGAGAGTGTGCCAGTCAGTTTCGTGGCACGCATCTCATTCGGGATCTACGTATGGCATTTCTTCCTGATGGAGATTGTGCGGGTGCGATCGGTGCCCGACTATGTCTATGGCGGGATGAACGATGCCGCCCAGTGGGCATGGATCAGCGGGGGCGTTGTCGCCGCGAGCGTGGTCATCGCTACCCTCTCCTATTATCTGTTCGAAGAACCGATCATCCGCTGGGCGCGCGGGCTCGAACCGCGCCAGCCTCGCCCCGCAGCAGAACTCACCGTCCCGTCAGGATAGACATGCCCCAACCGAGCAACAGTCACTGGATCAATGAACCCCCCGCGCATCGCCATGTGGGCAAGGCCCTTGTCGTGACGACGGGCAAGGAAACGGATTTCTGGAACAACACGTTCTATGGATTCCGCCACACCAACGGGCATTTCCTCGCACATGACGTCGCGGGCGATTTCAGCCTCACGCTCAAATTCGAGGCGCCCTACGAGACGCTCTACGACCAGGCGGGAGCGATGCTGCGCGTCGACGAGAGTAACTGGCTCAAGTGCGGCGTCGAGTTCACCGATGGGCGCAAGCAGTTCTCCGTGGTGGCGACGCGCGACGACCAATCGGACTGGTCGGTGATGAAGCTTGGCGGCAAGGTTACGGCGCCGGTGACGCTGCGGCTCACTCGACATGCCGAGGCCTTGCGCGTCGAGATCAAGGACGGCAAGACCTGGCGGCTGGTCCGCCTCGCGTTCCTCCGCATGGGGGAGACGGTCGAGGCCGGACCGATGTGCTGTTCGCCAATCGGCGAAGGTCTCGAAGTGAGCTTCACGCGGATCAAGTGGAGCGAGCCCATCGATCGGGAACTTCACGATTAGGGTTAGGTATTGAGGATCGCGATCGAGAGATTGAGATAGGAAGCGAAGCTCACCCAGAGCGCATAGGGCACGAAGAGCCCGGCCGAAATCCGGTCGCCGGCGCGCCAGCTGAGTACGATGAAGGCGAGGATCGCGGCGAGCATCGCATAGATAATCACCAGGGCCGCCCAGGGCTGGTGCAGCGTGAACCAGGTCGGCGACCAGGCCCAGTTGAGCACCATCTGGCCGGCCCAGAGCGCCAGCCGCGGGCTCAGGCCCTCCCGTACCGCCGTGCGCCAGCCGGCGGCCGCGATCAGCAGGTAGAGCACAAACCATACCGGACCGAAGACCCAGTTGGGAGGATTGAGCGGCGGCTTGACCAGCGCCATGTACCAGGCGTCCGGCAGGTTGTTGACGCCGATGAAGCCGCCCGCGCCAACGACAAGCGCCAAGGCGCCGACGAGGATCGCGAGGGAGCGCAGGTCGAAATAGTTGACTTTAGCCATGCTCATATCTGCTCAACGCTGAAACCCGCCCATCGGTTCACCGGGTCAGTCATGCCTTGCGCATCAGCGCCAGGAAGAAGCCGTCGGTCGAGGTCCGATACGGCGTCAGCAACATCCCGCCGCTGGGAAAGAACAGGGCGCGGGAGGCTGCTCCTCCGGCGAGGGATTCGAAAGCCGGCGTGATGGGCTCGGATGCAAAACCGGGGTGGGACGCGAGGAACGAGGCGACCTGGCGTTCGTTCTCGTCGCTCAGGATCGAGCAGGTGATATAGGCGAGCGCACCGCCGGGCCGCACGTATCGCGCCCCTTCGGACAAGATGGCGGCCTGTTCGGCAACGCGGGCGGCCATTTGCTCAAGGGTCAGTTTCCATTTGGTATCGGGACGCCGCCGCCATGTGCCCGAGCCGGTGCAGGGCGCGTCGATCACGACACGGTCCATCTTGCCGACGAGGTCGTCGAGTGCCGCGGGTGCCGGCGCGCGGACCTGGACGTTACGAACGCCGTTGCGCTTCAGCCGGTCGTAGATCGGCGCAAGGCGGTGCCGGTCGCTGTCATAGGCAAAGACCTGGCCCTTGTTCTCCATCGCGGCCGCGATCGCTAGCGTCTTGCCGCCGGCTCCGGCACAAAGGTCGAGCACCTGTTCGCCGGGCCTGGCGCCGGTGAGCGCGGCGACGATCTGACTGCCCTGGTCCTGGACTTCGAACTGGCCCTTGAGGTAGCCCTCCTCGACCTGGACGTTGGGTGTGCGGCTGTCGCGGTTGCCGGCGGCGATGCGGATGCCGATGGGCGAGATTTCGGTCGGTTCGGCGCCGAAGCGCGCCAGCGACTTGAGGGTCTTGTCGCGGCTGGATTTCAGGGTGTTTACACGCAGGTCGAGCGGCGGCCGGGCCGACATGGCCTCGCCCTCCGGAACGATGTCCACGAAGCCGAGATGCGGGCGACACCATTCCGGCAGGTCGGCGCGGACCATTTCCGGGGCGGTGCCGAGTGGGTCAACGGCCGTGAGGCGCGCGACCTCGTCATCGGTCAATGCCGTGGGCGCATGTGTGTCGGTAGTGAACATGGCGGCGAGGGTTTCGGGCGTCTCGCCCCAGTCGCCCACGGCAACGCTCAGCACCAGCGCGCGCGGTGTGTCCGAGCCCATCGCATAGGCGTGGCTGGCGCGGCGGCGGAGCGCGTCATAGACGAGATTGCCGATGGCGGCCCGGTCGCCCGCCCCGGCGAAGCGGTTGGCGAGGCCCCAGGATTTCAGCGCCTCGGCGACCGGCCGGTGGCGCGTCTCGACCTCGGTCAGGACCTCGATGGCGGCAGACAGTCGCCCTGGCAATCTCACGTGCGGCTCCAGACCCAGATGAAGAAGAGCCGCAGCAGGAGCTCGACCCAGAACGCGATCAGGACGCCATAGCCGAACGTATAGGCGCTGAAGCGATGGACGACATTATTGGTGGTCGCGAACACCCCGGCATGGATCAGGCGACTCAGTACAAACAGCCACGCGAATACAGCCTCGATCCAGATCGAGCCGAAGAACAGCGAGTTGCCGCAGGCGACATAGAGCAGCACCGGCAACTGGAACTGATTGTCGAAGGCGTTGGAGACGCGCTTTTCATGCTCGGGCCAGGGCTCGCGGGAGAGCGCGACGTCGTGTATGCGGACCTTGCCGCGGGCGACGAGCGGGATGCGGATCGCGCCCAGCACCCAAAGCAGCACGAGCGCGATGGCGCCCTGCACCAGCATGGCCCCCACCACCCAGAGCGAGAAAGGTGTCATCAGTTGCCGCCGCGATAGTTCGGCGGTTCGCGTGTGATGGCGACGTCGTGAACGTGGCTCTCGCTGAGCGCGGCACCGGAGATCTTGACGAACACCGCGCCATCGCGGAACTCCTCGAGATTGTGCGAGCCCGTATAGCCCATTGCCGCACGTAACCCACCCGCGAGCTGATGGAGGACATTGCCGGCTGGGCCCTTGTAGGGCACCTGGCCTTCGATGCCTTCGGGAACCAGCTTCAGGCTGTCGCTGACTTCCTGCTGGAAATAGCGGTCGGCAGAGCCGCGCGCCATGGCGCCGACGGAGCCCATGCCGCGATAGGCTTTGTAGGAGCGCCCCTGGTACAGATAGACCTCGCCGGGGCTTTCGTCGGTGCCGGCGAGCAGTGAGCCGATCATGGCGCAGCTTGCGCCGCCCGCAAGGGCCTTGGCGAGATCGCCCGAGAACTTGATGCCGCCATCGGCAATGACAGGAACGCCGTTCTTGCCGGCTTCCTCGGCGCAGGCCATGACCGCCGCAAGCTGCGGCACGCCAACACCGGCGACAATGCGCGTTGTGCAGATCGAACCGGGGCCGATGCCGACCTTGATCGAGTCCGCGCCGGCATCGATCAGCGCCCGCGTCGCGTCGGCGGTTGCGACGTTTCCGGCAACGATGCGCGTCGAGTTGCTCTCGCGCTTGACGCGCTCCACCGCCTCGGCAACGCGCACGGAATGGCCGTGGGCGGTGTCGATGACGAGGAGATCGACACCCGCTTCGATCAACGCCATCGAGCGCTCATAACCGGCATCGCCGACCGTCGAGGCGGCGGCGACACGCAGCCGACCCTGCGCATCCTTGATCGCCATCGGGTTGAGCTGGGCTTTTTCGATGTCCTTGACGGTGATGAGGCCGATGCAATTGCCGGCATCGTCTACGACGAGGAGCTTCTCGATGCGGTGATGGTGGAGCAGCGTCTTGGCTTCGTCCTTGCCGACGCCGTCGCGCACGGTGACGAGACCCTCGTGGGTCATCAGCTCCGAGATCTTCTGGCGCTCGTTGGAAGCAAAGCGCACGTCGCGGTTGGTGAGAATGCCGACCAGCCTGCCGGTGACGCGGCCGCCCTTGTTGCCATTGGCGACGACTGGAATGCCGGAGATGCGATTGGCGCGCATCACGGCGAGCGCGTCGGCGAGGGTCGCGTCAGGACCGATGGTGATGGGATTGACCACCATGCCGCTTTCAAAGCTCTTGACCTGCCGCACCTGCTCGGCCTGCTCCCCCGGAGTCAGGTTGCGGTGGATTACGCCCATGCCGCCAGCCTGCGCCATGGCTATGGCCATGTTACTCTCGGTCACGGTGTCCATGGCGGAACTGAGGATCGGCAGGTTGAGGGCGATGTCCTTGGTCACCCAGGTGCGGATATCGACCTCGGTGGGCAGGACGTCCGATCGCGCCGGCTGCAGCAGCACGTCGTCAAACGTCAGCGCGGCATCGCCGGTAATGGAGGTAATGATCTTCGCCAAGGGCGCGCCCTTCCCTGTTCCAGGTGGAGAATAAAGGAAGCCCGCTCTCGCGAATCAAACGCGCCTGCGGGTTGGCGAGGGTCATTAGCATCGCCCGGCGCAAATGCAAACGCCCCGCTTGCGGCGGGGCGTTTCGACCTCAGGCGGCCTCGATCTCGGCGATCAGCCGCTCGACCCGGTCGATATGGCTCAGGTGCCGCTCCTCGACCACGAAGTTCAGCGTCATGAACTCGCGGCCGGGGCAGAAGGTCACGATATTGGTCGACTGGTGGAAGGCGCCGCAATAGATCGGCTCGACCATCCAGTCGGCGAGCGGCCCCATGCTGCGATGTGGCGGGACCAGCGTCAGCACCAGATCGGCCTGGGTGCCCTGGAAGCGCCAGACCCGGTCATTGATGAGCCGCGGCACGACGTTGGACAGATTGCGCATGGCGCGCATCATGGCGAGCACAGTGAGCTGGAACCTGGAGAGGTCCTTGCTTTCGTTGGCCGCCATCTCGGCATCGACGGCGCGGGCATAGGTGGTGAAGTCCGACGAGAACGGGAAACTCGCCTGCAGCGCCCGGACGCGGAAGAAATCGTCGTCCGAGGCCGTGCGATTGGTATCGAGCATGGTGTAGGCGGCGGTGATCACCTTCTCCTTCACGCGTCGCTCCTTCTCGGAGAGGAGGGCAAAGGTGGTGAGCGCGAAATAGAGCGAACGCTGCTGGACGCCGAGCTTGCCGGCCAGCGCGCGGATACGCTGGCGCGGCAGGGCAAGCGTCCTGAAATGCAGCGGACGCTCGGGCGCGTTGGCGATATTGCCGACGCCCGCGAACAGGCTCGCCATGAGGTAGCCGCTGACGGCCCCGCGAAAGCGCTTGAACCAGCTGAGCTTGTTGGCCTTGTCCGACTGGATGCCGTGATTGGCCGTCTGCGAGCGCGTGAGGAGCGCGGCATCTGAGCCTTCGAGCAAGCAATGGGCCGAGCGTACCTGGAGGATGGACATGCGGCCCTCGGCGTCGGGGCCGTTCCTGAGATTGGCCACCATCATGCGAAACAGCGGCAGTTCGGGATGGGCAAAGACGTCCTGGCTGTTGGTCAGCCACTTGTCGGGGTAGCCCTCGAGGCTATCGACCTCCTCGACGCTGGTGATGGCTTCGAGCAGGTGCTCGGCGAGCGGCTTGCCGGGGCGCGCGCCCTTGAAGCCATGCGTGAGCTGGGGCGCCAGCGCCACCATCTGCTCGACCATGCCCTTGAGGTTGTCCTTGTCGAAGCGGGTCCTGGAGAAGGCGGTGAAGAAGACCGTGTCCCTACCGGCGAAGAGGAACCACTGGAAATCGGTGAACAGCGCCTGGGGGTCTTTTTTGACGGCCATGGCCGCCAGATCGAGCGCCACGTCGTGATCACTGGCGAAGCTCGAGGCCGAAAAACTCTTCATTTTACAACTAACCCTTTGTTTACCGCTATTTTCTCGAAAACGCGCGACCAGGTCAACCGGTTCGCCCCTTGCGGGGACTCTGCGGCTTTGGCATTGGAAATGCTGGATTTCCTACCGGACCGGCCCTTTGTCCCGGATCACTCCAATCATCCTGGCGGTCGCGCTGTTCATGGAAAACATGGACTCGACCGTCATTGCGACCTCTTTGCCCGCAATTGCGGCCGATATCGGGGCGAGCCCGATCGCCCTGAAACTGGCGCTGACGGCCTATTTCGTGTCGCTGGCGATCTTCATTCCGCTCTCGGGCTGGATGGCGGACAGGTTCGGGGCGACCAATATCTTCCGGCTGGCGATCCTTGTGTTCATGGTCGGGTCGATCGCCTGTGCGGTGTCGAATTCGCTGCTGGCGTTCGTGCTGTCGCGGTTCCTGCAGGGAATGGGTGGCGCCATGATGACGCCGATCGCGCGCCTGGTGCTGGTTCGCGCGACGCCCCGGAACGAGCTCGTCGGGGCGCTGGCGTGGCTCACCATTCCCGGCCTTATCGGCCCAATCAGCGGTCCGCCGCTGGGCGGCTTCATCACCACCTATTTTTCCTGGAAGTGGATCTTCTTGATCAACCTGCCGATCGGGTTGATCGGCATCCTGCTCGCCGGGCGCTTCCTGCCGGCAATGGAAAAGCAGCCGACGCAACCAATCGACCTTCTTGGCTTCGTGCTTTGCGGGGCGGGATTTGCCGGCATGGTGTTTGGGCTCTCGGTGATCAGCCTGCCGGCCATTCCGGCCAGCTTCGGCTATGTTGCGGTCGCGGTCGGCGCCGTGTGTCTTGTCCTCTACCTCGTCCATGCGCGGGGGACGGCGCATCCGCTGCTCGATCCACGGCTGTTTTCGCACCCGCTGTTTCGCAGTGCCGTGATCGGCGGCTCGTTCTTCCGCATCGGCATCGGAGCGTTCCCGTTCCTCATGCCGCTGATGCTGCAGCTGACCTTCGGTTTCACGCCGTTCGAGTCCGGGCTGACGACTTTCATCAGCGCGTTCGGTGCGATCCTTTCGAAGTTCGCGGCAGAGTGGATGTTCGCGCGTTTCGGCTTTCCAAGGGTCCTGAGCGTTATGGCCGCGCTGGGTTGCCTGTTTCTCGCGGTCAATGGGTTCTTCGCCCCCCAATCCCCGCATCTGCTGTTGCTGGCGACGCTTCTGGCGGGAGGTCTTGCACGCTCGTTCTTCTTTACCGGGGTCAATGCCCTGGGCTTCGCCGAGATTTCCGAAGCCGATGCCAGCCAGGCCACCGCGATGGTCGCGGTCAGCCAGCAGATCAGCATCGCGCTCGGCGTAGCGCTGGCGGGTGGGCTGCTCGAAATCTCTTCCAGCGCGCATGGCGGCGAATTGCTGCTCGGCGATTTCCACTTTGCATGGTTCGTGGTCGCGGCGGTCTCGGCGATAAGCGTGCTGATGTTCATCCGCTTGCCGCCCGACGCGGGAAGCGGCATCTCGGGCCATCGCCTGCCGCCGGCGGAAAAAGCCGAACTCGTGGGTTAACCCTTGAAGCCTTTGGCGACGAGATAGGTCTCGGCACTGTCGGCGCGCGAGGCGGGCGGCTTGGCGTGTAGCGTAGTGGTAAAATGCTGTTTCAACAGGTGCAGCAATTCGTGCTCGGTGCCACCCTGGAAGACCTTGGTGACGAAGGCGCCGCCGGGCGCGAGGACCTGGATGGCAAAATCTGCCGCCATCTCGACCAGCGCCATGATGCGGATGTGATCGGTGGCGCGGTGGCCGGTGGTGGGCGAGGCCATGTCGGAGAGAACCAAATCCGCCTTGTGTCCACCCAGCGCGTCGATCAACTGCTGCGGCGCGTCGGCATCGGTGAAATCCTTCTTGAGCAGGATCACGCCGGGGATGGGGTCCATGTCGAGATAATCGATGCCCACGATCAGCGGGTGCTCGGCGGTCGAGCCGACAATGGGGGCCGCGACCTGGCTCCAGCCGCCGGGAGCGGCTCCGAGATCGACGATGCGTTGGCCCTTCCTCAGTAGTTTATGTTTCTCGTTGAGCTCGATCAGCTTGAAGGCGGCGCGCGAGCGGTAACCTTCGGCGCGCGCTTTGGCCACATAGGGATCGTTGAGCTGGCGCTGCAGCCAAAGGGTCGAACCGATCTTGCGCCCCTTGGAGGTCTTGACCCTGACCTTGAGATCGGTGCCCGACTTTCGCCCCGAGCCTGTGCCGGTGCCTTTGGCCATCAGGGTGCGCTCCGGGGACGGCGGACCACGGCACGATCGGCGTCGATCAGCGAGATCAGGATGCCCTCGCGCAAGCCGCGATCGGCGACGCGCACCCGCTCGGTCGGCCATTCGCGGCGGATGGCTTCAAATATGGCGCAGCCCGGCAGCACCAGGTCGGCGCGGTCGCGCCCGATGCAGGGATGGGCGACGCGGCGCTCGAACGGCATGGCGAGGAGCGCCGACATGGTCGCATCGACCTCGGACTTGCTCATCCAGAGCCCATCGACCTTCTGGCGCTCATAGCGCTCGAGGCCGAGATGGAGACCGGCGAGCGTCGTCACGGTGCCGGAGGTGCCGATCAGATGAACCGGATGATCGGCGATCATCTGCCTGAGCTTGCCGCGGCCGCGAAAGTCGCGAAGCTGGTCGGCAACGAAGGTAACCATGGCCTCGAAGGTTTCGGGCGTGACATGGACGCCGCCGAAGCGCTCAGCGATCGAGACGACGCCGACCGGCAGCGATTGCCACGAGCGGATCGAGGCGGCCATGCGGCCCTGGCGCCGCGGGCGGCCGCCGCGAAAATCGAGCCAGGCGAGCTCCGACGAGCCGCCGCCGATATCGAACATCAGGGCGCCGTCGCTCTCCGCCTCGATCAGGTCGGCGCAACCAGTCACGGCGAGTTCAGCCTCGGTGCGGCGATCGACGATCTCGAGGTCCATGTCGAGTTCGGCTTTGACGCGCGCGATGAAGGCGACGCCGTTGCTGGCGGCGCGGCAGGCCTCGGTGGCGATGAGGCGCATTCGCGCCGGTTCATGCTCGCGCAGCTTGTTGCGGCACTGGCGCAGAGCCTCGATGGTGCGGTCCATCGCCGCGTCGCTCAACTTCCCGGTGGTCGAGAGCCCCTCGCCCAGCCGCACAATGCGGGTGAAGCCGTCGAGGACGCGAAAGCTCTGGTCGTGCGGACGCGCGATCAGCAGGCGGCAATTGTTGGTGCCAAGGTCAAGCGCTGCGTAAACCGGCCCGCGCGATCTGCGCGGCGGATTGGGCGTGCCAGCATGCGTCCGCCTCTCCGCACCGCCCAGAGGGGCACGAGACCCATTCTGGTCGTCCTGCCGAACGGCGCTTGCGGCACCTTCGGCGCCCGCGCCTGCCGGCGCGGTTGCGGCTGCGGACCGATTCTCATCGGTCACTCGCCAACTCCATCCTGCGCGGTCGTCTCGTCCGGCCAATGGCCGGCGGCGCCCGAGCGCAGCTTTTTTTTGCTTCGTCCCCAAAACCCTAGATCAACGAGGTTGCGGGCGCAATGGCAGGAGCTTCGGGCCGTCCGGGCAGCCTAAACGGCCGGTCTGAGGGGTGTTGATCGGGGCAAAGAATGAAGCTAGAAGCCAGTCCCATCGACGGGGGCGCCCTTGGCACCCTCGATCCAGGCGCCGCTTGGGGAATAGTTCAACGGTAGAACTACGGACTCTGACTCCGTCAATCTTGGTTCGAATCCAGGTTCCCCAGCCAAGCTTCCCCTGTTGAAATTTGGCGGCGCAAGCTCGGACCGGGTGTCTGTGCCGTGATCGACGATAGAGTCGGGCGCGCCGGGCAACTCCCGGCCGCGCAGCGAGAGTCGCTAGCCTCGTCTCCACGATCTATATGCCCTACTCACCACATGTGGTGACGCGCGCTCACCATCCCGGTGCCGATGAGTGTATGCGGCGAACGAAATCGCCCCAACACCAGGGAACGCCATGAGCAACCAACCAGCCAAGCCCGCAGACCAATATGAACGTATGGGGCGGATTGCGCTCGTGATGTTGCTTCCCGGCGCGATCATGGGGTTCAATTGATGAGCGACCTCCTCAGGACCATTGCCATCGTCGTTACGCACACTCCAATCTGGGTGTGGGGGCTCTATGGCCTGCTGCTTTTCCTCGGCTGGCAGCGCACCCGAGACAGCAGCGTTTCCCTTGTCCGCATGCTGATCCTGCCGCTCGTGGTGGCGGTGTTCGCTATCTCGAGCTTCATTGGCGGCGGGCTGAGCGGACTACCGGTGATGCTTGTTGGCCTCGTCATCGGCGGCACGGGCGGGTGGCTGCTCGAGCGCGACGGCGGCACGCGTCGCCTCGCAGACGGCAGGATCTGGTTGCGTGGAGAGTGGTGGTCGTTCGCCCAAATCGCAGTGGTGCTGAACTTCCGCTACGCCACAAACGTGATCCCCATCTTCGCCCCCGCGCTCAACGCCAATCCGATGTGGAATGTGAGCAGCCTGTTCCTCTTTGCAGCTCTGCCTGCGCTTTTCCTCGGTCGCACCGCGGCAAGGCTGAACGAGTATTTTTCGCGGGTCACGGAGCCTGCCTGACCGGGAACGGAAATCGCCCTTGGCGCTGACGGCCTCACGTGGACCGGAGTATCAAATGAGGCCTGCCTTTGACGGACTGTCGCACCGCAGGACTCTTCAAACGCTCCACGGTCGCACTGCAGTTCGGCCGGGGATGTCGATCGATTGCCGACGGATGCTGTGCTCGAACTGGCGCCAGTCGGTCGCGACCATGTGGTTGCCACCGAAATGCCGATCTCACGCGAGATCAGCCCCGCGGATCTCGACTGTGCTTTGGTGCTTGCCGCCAGGGCAGCCAGAGCGTGGGCCCGATCGGGCTTCGCTCAGGGATCCCCTCGCGGGATCATTCGCTGTGGGATTTACGGGGCTCGGGATCGAAGGGTGGTCGGTGGATCGGTAGGCGATCGGCCATCTCGACGAGCGGTTCGAACGGCTTGTGCGGTTCAGACTGGTACCAGAAAGCCACTGAGCTCAGTTGATCGCCCCGGCGGTTGGCGTGTCCATGTTCGATGGTGACGCGAATCTGACGCTGAAAGATCACCGGGTCCTCGATGTGGAACCGATAGAGAGTCACCGGCTCAGTCCAGTTCGGTCCGCCCCCGGCGATGATGCCGTGATACGGCGCAGAGTATTCCTGGGTCGGGCACCAAGCTGTGTTAAAATAGTCTTCCGTCCCGGTGCCATGCATCGTTGGCGGCCACGCGTCGTTGGCGCCCGGAGAGGTTTCGCCGTGCGCCGTAATCGTCGGGTGCGGGGACACGGTCGTCACCAGCGGTCGGCGACCGCCATCGGGCACCGCAATACCGGGCTCACCGTCGATGAAGATCATATCGTCGCCTTCGCCATACCAATCCCATAGCGGCGAACGCCGAAGCGAGTGGATCGAGAACAGCACCCCGACATAGTGGCCGTGACCGGCCGCATCGAGGATAGTGTAATTGTCCTTGCCGTCGGCATTGACGCCGCCGAACAGAACCTCCTCGTTGCTGAGACTTTCCTCGCTGATCGCTTTCGGTCGCTCCTGGCGATACTGCGCATGAAAGCGGCCTAGGCCATCCTCCAGACGGTCGCAAAGCTCGAGATCCAGATAGTAGTAGAACTGCAGTTCGTCCTCGGCCTCGTTCGTGATCGTCATCTTCATACGCGTCGCAAATGGCATTGGGAAATAGCAGGCGAAGCCTTTGCCATCCTCCGGACCCGACTGCAGCGGCAGGCTGGCATAGTTGCGCGATTGGGCGTGTGCCATGCCGAAGAAGTCGCCGACCGGCGTCTCGATGCTCGGCTCCGCCTCGCCGTCCCAATAGGCACGCAGCACCACCTTGCGCATGTAGAATTTGCTTGCGCACGCGAGTGTCGCCCAGAAATGCGTGACTGTACCCGCCCCCGCCCACTCGCCAATCGTAACAGTCTCACCCGGCGAGATATGCAGCCGGTCGTCATTGCCGCCAGTGCGGTCATAGCTGGAAAAGCGTCGCGACTTCGCGGACCTGAGTTTCGCGAGGCCGCGCAGAGGCGACAATCCGATGTCAGTCATTTGGTCACTCCCGGGATGCGGCTATTTGAGACCGCTGGTTTTGATTGAATCCACGATCTGGCGCTGGAACACGACGAACAAGATGATCATTGGGAGCGCCACAATAGTGGACGCGGCCATCGTGTAGTTCCAAGACCCGGAATACTGGCTTCGAAAGTTGGCTATCGCGACCTGCACGACCCAGAGGTTCTGCTCGTTGACCACGGTCAGCGGCCACAAAAAGCTGTTCCAGTTGGCAAGAAAGAACAGGATCGCAAGCGCCGATATGATTGGACGGCTCAAAGGGAGAATGATGCTCCAGTAAATGCGCCAATAGCCCGCACCATCGACCAGCGCGGCTTCCTCAAGCTCGCGCGGCAACGAGATGTAGAACTGGCGCAACAGAAAGATCCCGAAGGCGTTGAAGATCGAAGGAACAATCAGGCCTGCGAAGTTGTTCAGCAGACCCATCCATCGCACGAGAACAAAGAGCGGCACGATGATTACCGGCAAGGACACCAAGAACGTCGAGAACATCGCGAGGAATATGAATTCACGTCCGGGAAACCGCAGGCGCGCGAGCGCATACCCGGCCATTGTATGGAAGAACAGGGCGACGACAGTGACCATCGCCGAAACGAAGAATGTGTTCGCCATGTACCGCCAGAACGGAAGCTCCGTCAGCACGTAGAGGAAATTGTCAAAGGTGGGGTGAGCCGGCAGGAGGTCCGTCTGGAAGACCTCGACCTGGGTCTTGAAGGCGGCTGAAAGCATATAGAAAAGCGGAAAGACAGTCATCAGCGCGAGGACCAGAGCTACCAGCATCCAGACGATGCCGACGGAATCGTAGCGTTCGCGCCGCCCCGCCTTCTGTGGTTCCGGGCTCTCAATCATAATGGAATCGCCCGCCGCGGGTCAGCATGAAGAAGGTGACGGTGATGATCATGACCAGGACGACGAGCAACGTCGCCAGTGCCGCCGCATATCCAAACGAGGAGTAAAGGAAGGCTTGCTGATAGATGTAGGTGATCAGAAGCGTCGTCGAGTTGGCCGGGCCACCCTTGGTCATAACGAAGACGAGGTCGAAGGCCTGTGCGCCGGCCACCGCCGCTACCGTGGAAACAATCAGTACGAAGAAACTGGTTGGGCGGAGGGACGGCAGGGTGATGTACCAGAAGCTCTGTACGCGTCCAGCTCCGTCGATTGCGGCGGCTTCGTAGAATTCGTTTGGAATGTCCTCGAGTCCGCCGAGGAAGATGAGCATGTAAAACCCCATCAGGAACCACATCAAAGTAAGTGTGATCGCCAGCAAGGCCAGGTTTGGATCGCCCAGTAACGACACTCCGGATAGGCCGATGGATGCGAGGGCGCGGGGCAGAACGCCAACCTTGTCGACCGTCATGAGCTGCCACACCAGACCGACAACCACCAGACTGACCATCTGCGGCATGAAGAAGATGGCGCGCATCACTGTGGTAAATCGACTGCTACGCTGGACCAGCAATGCCAGCCCCAGACCCGTGACGTAGAGGATCGGCACCAGCGTCACACAGAAACGGACAGTCACCTGCAGCGTGGACCAGAACAGTGGGTCCAGCCAGATGCGCTGATAGTTACCAAGACCGACAAATTTGTATCTGCCGAAGCCGTTGACATCGAAGAGGCTGATCGCAACCGCGAGCATCATCGGAACACCGACAAAAACGAGAAGCCCGATGGTGTCCGGTAGAACGAAGAGATAACTCGCGACAATCTCGCGCTGTCGCATCGACAGGCGTCTGGCGGCGGGCCTCGCGGTCGCCGCCAGATTTGCTTGGATAGGTGACACTAGAGCAGCGGAGCGCCGGTGTAGGTCGACAGGAATGCATCCAATTGCTTGGATCCATCCGATGCGGCCTTCTGGGGATCAACGCCGCCGAGCATTGCTGCCTGGATTGCGTCGGAGACGATCTTGTATGCCTCCGGCGGAACCCGCGGCTCCGCACGCGTCCCCGGGTGGATTTCTTTGGAGAAGAACCCAAGCCGCCCTTGACCGAACGCAGCGGCGCGGGCCGTCAGAGCGGAATTCCGGGGCGGCATGTCCGATTTGGCGACTGTGCACCAATCGACCACGCGCTGGACCGAGTCGGGAGCCATCGATGCCAGCGCCCAGGCAATGAACTTTGACGCAGCTTCGGGGTTCTTGCCCATGGAGTTGGCGACAAAGGCCCAGCCGCCGCCGACGGTCACGTACTTCCCGCCGGTCGGAACGGGGAGCTTGAAGATGCCGTAGGGAACGTCAGGCGCGTTGTTGTCCATGCCGGAGATTCCCCAGATGCCGACATTCTGCATCGCGCAGAAGCCCGATCCGAGATTGGAGACGATATCGCCGCCGCCCTGGCCGAGATCCTGACGCGGGGCCGCACCCGATTGCACGGCGTCCTGCCAGAGCTTCAACGCCGCCACCGTAGCCGGAGAGTCGAACGCAGACTTGCCGTCGGCTCCCTGCAACTCGCCACCGCCCTGCCACATGAACGGATACCAGGTGAAGTTCTGGTAGTAGCCGGGGCGCGTCGACAGCAGCATGCCGTACCGATCCTTGGTCGTCAGCTTCTTGCCGATCTCAAGCAGCTCGTCCCACGTTTTTGGAACATCGTTCTCGTTGAGACCGGCCTCCTCGAAGGCTTTGACCGAGTAGTAGAACGCCATCGGCTCGACTTCCATGGGGATGCCGTAGATCTTGCCGTCAACCATGCGGTTGGCGATAACGCTTTCGGGGAAATCCGCCTTGGCGGCATCATCGAGATATGGGGTCAGGTCCGACAGCACGCCACCGTTGTAGTAGCGCAGAAAGTCGCCGGGCGAGATGATGAACAGGTCCGGCCCCTGACCGGAGGCGAAGGCCGTCGGCAGCTTGGTGCCGTCCGTGTAGTCGGGCCATGCGAGGTAATCGAGGGTGATCTGATAGTCCTGGGTGGCGTTCCAGTCGGCCACTGTCTTCAGAAACCAGTCGCGTTGTGTCGCGACATCACCGCCTGGCGCATAAGGCTGCAGGAAGCTGAGCGTACTCCCCTGTGCCGATGCGCCCCGTATGCCCGCGAGGCTTGCCGCGCCTAAGGCAGCGCCAGCTTTAAGAACAGAACGACGGCTGATGCCACCGTTCAAAAACAAACCAGTCATGACTTCATCCTCCCATTTGTGCGACGTATTTATCGACGCCGCTCGATGCATTAGGTTGTCGCGCCGACAACCAACTCCGGGGACATGATGACCCGGCTTTCCTTCACGTCGGACCCGTTTATGGCCCTCTGAAGCATGTCGGCGGCGATGGTTGCCGCCTTTGCAAAATCGATCACGACACGCGTGACCTTGGGGCGGACGTGGTCCATCCCGGGGACGCCAAACACGGCCACCGCAATGTCTCCGGGGACCTTCATCCCCATGTCGTAGAATTCCGCCAAAGCGCTCTTGGCCATGTCGTAGCTGCTGAAGAAAACAGCTGTTGGACGCTCGCTTTTCGGGATCGACATCAGCCACTGGGCCGCCTCGATGCCGGAGGGTTCCATATAGCTGCCCTCGAAGCTGACGATATCGCCCTCGGACAGACCGCCGTCATAACAGCCCTGGTGAAAGCCGAGCGACTTGCGCATCGCCGACCGAAAGAACCTGGGCCCGGTTACATCGGCTATGCGCCGGTGTCCGATCCGGGTCAGATAGCTCCCAACCAAACGGCAAGTTTCAAAATTGTCGACGGCCACGAGCGGCGTTACTTCGTCCTCAGTGTCACCTATGAAGACCACGGGACACTTGAGGAGTTGCAGGTGCTCCCTGGACTCGTGCATGGCGAACTCGGTCACGATCACGCCGTCAAAATTCGAAGCGTTGATCTGGCGAACGAAGGCCTCCGCCTTGTCCTTGTATCGTCCGCCCGGCACGTCGGTGTTGAACACTGCCAGAGTGAGCCCGAACTCCTGCAGAAGCATCTGAGCGGCCCTCACCTGCTCGGTGTAGAAAGAGGGCGAGATATCGGGGACAAGGATCGCGACGTGGTTTGTGCGCCCGGTCCGCAGGCTCCGCGCCTGCGCGTTTGGCGTGTAACCCAATTCGTCGATGGCGGTCTGTACCCGAAGACGCAGCGGCTCGGACACGCGATCGGCGTGATTGAGGACGTGCGACACCGTCGTACGCGACACCCCAGCCCTGTGGGCAACCTTTGAAATCGTGCTCATGAGCGACCTGTACTGCGGATTGGATCGATTTGCAAATGCATTCATGAATGCATTCAATGGCGGCTGGACTTGCACCGCTTAAGCAGTTCTTGGCGAGATTTGTCGGGGACAGGTCGGGGTGACGCGACTCGCGCTAACCCGCGGTGGGCAAGGGGAAGCGCCGGACTTCATCGAGCAGCGAGAGCATGCCGGTGACCTCGGCATCGGCGATGGCCCTGCCCTTTTCGGCGGTCGCCGCCAGGGCATTGCCGACCGCGCCCGCCGGGTTGAGGTCGGAGGCGATCCAGGCATAGGCGTGCGTGCCGGTCGGCCGCAGATGCACATATTCGGCCTCGTCGCGGGCTGCGATCGAAACGAAGTCCTGGCGCCTGTCCAAGTGGACCAGCTCGGGGCGGAAATAGAGCATCAGCGAGGTCTCGAGATCTCCGGCATGAATGCCGTGGCGCTTTTCGACAGGCGACAACATGCCCTCGGGCGGCAGGAAGCGGGTCCAGCCGGTCTTGACCACGAACATATTCTCACGGACGCGCAGCTCGCGGGCGACGATGCCCATGATCTCCTCGTTGCCGCCATGCGAATTGACGAAGACCAGCTTCCTGATCCCGGCGCGGGCGACGGATTGGCCAAGCTCGAACCAGCCATCGATGAGCGAATGGGCAGTGTGGCTCACGGTGCCCCTGGCCCAGATATGCTCGTTGGATTTGCCGACCGACTGGATGGGCAGGATGCGGATATCGAGATCGGCGGGCGCGCGTGCGGCCAGAAGGTCGAGGCAGCCCTGGTTGAGGATGGTGTCGGTGCCGACCGGCAGATGCGGGCCATGCTGCTCGACGGCGGCGATGGGCAGGATGGCGATGGTGCGCAGGGGATCGACGCGGTCATATTCGGGCGCGGCGAAATCGGTCCACCAGATCTTACGGCTCATGGAAACTCCTCAGGCTGGACCGGCGGCGACGGCTTCGATCTCAACGACGAATTCGGGCCGGGCAAAGCCCGAGACGATCATCAGCGTCGAAGCCGGCAGGGGATCGGCGAAGCGCAGGTTGCGGACGGCCATGTAGCCGGTCAGGTGCTCGCGGGCGGTGACATAGGCATTGATGCGCACGATGTGCGCGAGCCCCAACCCGGCCTCGGCCAGAATGGCGGCGATATTGTCAAAGCAGAGCGCCGCCTGGCCCGCGCAATCGGGCGGGATGACGCCGTCCTTGCCGATGCCGAGCTGGCCCGAACAGAAGACGAGCTTCTGCCCCGCCGGAATTTCGACGCCGTGGCTATAGGGCGCAAAAGGCGGGTGAATGGAGGCGGGGGCGAGCGGCTGGTGCATCTGGGCCTCGATATGGCTGCACACCTAACCGTCAATTTCGCGCCAAATCCAGCCTCGTTTCGATCATTGATGCCGAAAAACTGAGCAATTCCGGAGGCGCACCCATTTTGCACTTTCCTTTTGCACGCTCGCGCGGAATCAATCGCCATGACGGCGCCAAATGCGCCGCGCCGCACTCCGCCTTCCCCAGCGCGGCAAGCAGGTCAGCGTCAACAGGGAGACTATCATGAAGGACTTCAAGAGACTGGTTGCGACCAGCGTCTGCATCGGGCTCGGCATGGCCGCGCCGGCGTTCGCGCTGGACGAAATCACCTTCGGCACCAATTGGGTGACCGAACCCGAGCATGGCGGCTTCTACCAGGCCGTGGTCGACGGGACCTACGAGAAATACGGCCTCAAGGTCACTATCGTACCCAAGGCCGAGGAAGCGATGCTGCTCGGCGGCAAGATCGATTTCTACATGGTCGGCAATCTGCTGCAGACCTTCTCGGCGGTCGAGCAGGACGTGCCGGTCAAAGTGGTCGGCGCGATCTTCCAGAAGGATCCGCAGATCCTGATGGCGCATCCCGAAAGCGGCCTCAAGACCTTCGAGGATCTGGCCAAGCTCGACTCGCTGTTCCTCGCCGACGACCTCTATGCCAGCGGCTATCGCTGGATGATGGCGACATGGCCGGCTTTCACCGATTCCAAGCGCAAGTCCTATAACTACTCGGTGGCGCCGTTTCTCGCCGACATGAACTCGGCGCAGCAGGGCTACCTCACGTCCGAGCCCTACTCGGTCAAGACCCAGGGCGGGTTCGAGCCGACCGTGTTCCTGATGGCCGACGCCGGCTATACGACACCCTCGACCATGATCGAGGGGCTCTCGTCCTATGTCGATGCCAATCCCGACATCACCAAGCGCTTCGTCGAAGCCTCGATCATCGGCTGGTACAATTACCTCTACGGTGACAACACAGCGACCAACGAGCTGATCAAGAAGGAAAACCCGGATTTCGATGACGCGTTCATCGCCTTCTCGATCAAGCAGATGAAGGACTATGGCATCGTTGTCTCGGGCGCATCGGTCGATGGCGGCATTGGCTGCTTCACCGACGCGACGGTCAAGGATTTCTACGACAAGATGGTCTCGGCCGGCGTCGTCAAGGCCGGGCTCGACCTGTCCAAGGTCTATACGACCGAGTATGTGTGCAAGGGCCTGGGCAAGGAACTGGTGAAATAGTCCGTTCCGCCTGATCGTTCAGGACGCGCCCCGGCAATGGGGCGCGTCCACCTACGTTTTCACGAAAGGGCACACGCGCGTGCTTGAAGCAACGACCGGTTCCGCCACCCTGCCGAACCGGGACATCGGCGGCGGCCCCCTGGTCCGCCTCAGGTCGATCTCCAAGACTTTTTCCAACGGCACGCTGGCGCTGTCGAAGCTTTCGCTCGACATCGAGCGCGGCGAGTTCATCAGCCTGCTCGGCCCTTCGGGCTGCGGCAAATCGACGGCGCTGAGGATCATCGCCGGCCTCGGCGAACCGAGTTCGGGCACTATCGAATGGCCACATGCGTCCTCCGATGCTTTCGGCAAGACCAAGAACGAGATCGGCTTCGTGTTCCAGGAGCCGACGCTGATGCCCTGGGCGACGGTTGCCGACAATGTTTGGCTCCCGCTGCGGCTCAAGGGCATTTCGCGGCGCGCGGCGCGCGACGAGATCGCCGAGACACTGCGCATGGTGGGGCTCGAGAATTTCGCCGGGTCCTATCCGCGCGAATTGAGCGGTGGCATGAAGATGCGCGTCTCGATTGCGCGGGCGCTGATCACCGAGCCCAAGCTGCTGCTGATGGACGAGCCGTTTGCCGCGCTCGACGAAATCACAAGGTTCAAGCTCAACAACGACCTCCTCGACCTTTGGCAGCGTTTCGGCTGGACGGTGATTTTCGTCACCCATTCGGTGTTCGAGTCGGTCTACCTCTCCGAGCGCGTCGTGGTGATGGCGGCGCGGCCGGGCCGGGTGTTCAAGGATTTGAGGATCGACGCCCCCTACCCGCGCGATGAATCGTTCCGCACTTCGACGCTCTACGCCGAAAACTGCCGCGTCACCTCGACGGCGCTGCATGATGCGATGGAGGCTCGTGCGCAATGACAGTCCAGCCCTCCGAAATAGACGATGTGGCGACGGTCGAGGCCGCGGCCGGCGGCAAGCCCGAGCGCGGTGCCGGCTCGCTCCTGCAGATTCTCGTGCCGGTGGCGATGTTGGTTTTGCTCGTCGTCGCCTGGCAGATCTATGTCGTTGCCGCCAATGTTCCGCACTACATCCTGCCCAGTCCAACGCGCATCGCGCAGGCGTTCGGCGAAGACTGGGGCATGCTGTTCAAGGCGCTGTTCGTGACGCTGCAGACGACCTTCGCGGCGCTGGCGATCGCGTTGGTCACCGGCGTGGCACTGGCGATCCTGATGGCGCAATCGCGCTGGATCGAGCTGGCGCTGTTTCCCTACGCGGTGATCCTGCAGGTGACGCCTGTGGTTGCTATCGCGCCGCTGATCCTCATCTACACCGATACCACGCAGCAGGCGCTGTTGATCTGCGCCTGGCTGGTGGCGTTCTTCCCGGTGCTGTCCAACACCACCCAGGGCCTTCGCTCCACCGATCATAACCTACTCAACCTGTTCGAGCTCTATGGCGCCAATCGCTGGCAGACGCTGATCTATCTCAGGCTTCCAAACGCCTTACCCTATTTCCTCGCTGGACTTCGCATCGCGGGCGGCCTCGCGCTGATTGCCGCAGTGGTGGCCGAGTTCGCAGCGGGAACGCCGGGCGCAGATGCTGGCCTTGCCTTCCGGCTGATCGAAGCGCAGCACCGGCTCAATATTCCACGCCTGTTTGCAGCACTGGTGCTGTTGTCGGTGACCGGTGTCCTGATCTACGGGGCGACGAGCCTTCTCTCCCATCTCCTGCTCCGTCGCTGGCACGAGAGCGCCATCCGGCGCGAGAACTGAGATGGATGGCTCAGCAACCGCGACGGTTCTGCGCAACGCGGGCGTGCCCGCTGCCGCGATGGGCAGGAACGGCGGTGGCATCGAGCGACTGGACATCACCATTGCCCATGGCCGCATCGCGGCCCTGGTGCCGGCCACCGGCGGGGAAGGCCGCGATCTCGATGGCGGGCTGGTTCTGCCGGCCTTCGCGGACATCCACACCCATCTCGACAAGGGCCACATCTGGCCGCGCCGCGACAACCCGGACGGCACCTGGCTGAGTGCGCTGCTGGCGGTTCACGCCGACACTTCCCGCAACTGGTCGGCCAGGGACGTCGAGCGGCGCATGGATTTCGCGCTGCGCGCCGCGCATGCACACGGCACCGCGGCGATCCGCACGCATCTCGACGCGATGCCGCCCCAGCATGACGTGAGCTGGCCGGTCTTTGCCAAAATGCGCGAACTCTGGGCGGGGCGGGTCGAATTGCAAGGCGTGTCCCTGTTCGGGCCCGATGTGATGCTCGATGACACGCAGCTTGAAGACGTGGCGAAGAAAACCAAGGAATTTGGCGGACTACTGGGCGGCGCCATCCATGTCGACGAGCGCTCTGCCGAAGCGCTGCTCAAGGTCGTCGAGAAGGCGGGCAAGCATGGCCTCGGTCTCGACCTTCATGTCGATGAGACGATGGACCCCAAATCGCGTGCCCTCGAACATCTCGCCGACGCCGTGATAGCGACCGGCTATCGCGGCAAGGTACTGGCGGGTCATTGTTGCGCCCTGGCAGCGCAGGACGAGGCGACACAGAAGCGGACCATCGAAAAGGTAGCGCGGGCCGGCATCGCGATTGTGTCGCTGCCCTTGTGCAATCTCTACCTGATGGACCGGGTGGCAAGTGGACACCGCACACCGGCGAAGCGCGGGGTGACTCTGGTTCACGAGTTCCGAGCGGCAGGTGTTCGGGTCGCCATCGCCTCGGACAATACACGGGACCCCTTCTACGCCTATGGCGATCTCGATGGACTGGAAGTCTTGCGGGAAGGTGCGCGAGTCCTCCATTTCGACCATCCGCAGGACGAGGCGTGGAGCTGGGCGCGGAGCGTGAGTGCCGACGCCGCCGCAATCGCGGGATTTGCCTTCACCGGCGAGATCAAGGTCGGTGTGCCGGCCGATCTGCTGGTCTTCCGCGCCCGCAACTGGACGGAACTTTTGTCGCGGCCGCAAGCCGACCGCCAGGTGATACGCAATGGTACAATGATCGACACGACGCTGCCTGACTATCGCGAACTCGACGATCTGATGGAGACCTGACATGGACCTTGCAGCCTTCCGCGCCGCCATCGGCGACATCCCGGTGCAGGACCATCCGCGGATCGTGCAGCAGAAGAGCCGCGACCATTATTGGTACTCGCCACGGCTCAAGGCCGAGCTCGAACATGTCACCGCCCAACTGGTGGTGGCGCCGCGCAACCAGGACGAAGTCGTGACGGTGCTGTCGGCGGCCTACAAATCCGGCATTCCAATCACGCCCCGTGGCGCGGGTACCGGTAATTACGGGCAGGCGATGCCACTCTCGGGCGGGGTGATCCTCGACCTGACGGGCCTCACCGAGATCATTTCGATGAGCAAGGACTCTGTGCGCGCCGAAGCGGGGATCATCCTCGAAAAGCTCGACGAGGCGACGCGCGAAGCGGTTGGTGGGGAGATGCGGTTTCACCCATCGACCTACCGCATGGCGACGCTGGGCGGTTTCATCGCCGGCGGCTCGGGCGGGGTCGGCTCGATCCGCTGGGGCGGGCTCCGGGCGTTCGGCAATCTGCTCGGCCTCAAGGTCATCACCTGCGAGGAAAAACCGCGCGTGCTCGACCTCGTCGGTCCGGATATCCTCAAGGTTGCCCACGCTTATGGAACCAATGGCATCATTGTCGAAGCGGAAGTGCCGCTGACGGCAGCCTATGACTGGGTGGATGTGCTGGTCGGGTTCGATAGCGCGCTCGAGGCCTGCGCCTTCGGCGAACAGGCGGCGCGGCAGGACGGGCTGCTGCTCAAGGAGATTTCGCCGGTCGCGGCGCCCATGCCCTTCGACTGGTTCAACAGGCACCGCCCCTATATCCGGCATCGCGGACAATCGGTGGTGCTGTTGATGGCCGCGCCGTCATCGGTGCCGGCACTCATCGACTTCATAGCGTTTCACAAGGGCGAGTTGCTGTTGCGCTCGGACACGCTGGCGGCGGACGAGAAATCGAAGATCCCCCCGGTCTATGAACTCGCCTGGAACCACACGACGCTGCGTGGCCTCAAGATCGACGACGGGATCACCTATCTGCAGACGCAATACCCCGATCTCGAGCACGTCAAATGGGCGATCGACCTGTTCGGCGACGAGATGCCGATGCATATTGAGATGACGCGATTCGACGGGAAGATCGTGTTCTCAGGCCTGCCGATCGTGCGCTACACCAATGAGGCGCGGCTTGAGGAGATCATCCGGCTGCATGAGGCGAATGGCTGCCTCGTCTTCAACCCGCATCGCTATACGCTGGAAGAGGGCGGCATGAAGCGGACCGACCGCAACCAGCTCGAATTCAAGAAGCAGGCCGACCCCAAGGGCATTCTCAATCCGGGCAAGATGATTGCCTGGGACGATCCCAATTTCGATTTCGACAGCGGGCGAGCCTGGCTGTTCGAGGGGCTGAAGACGCTCGGAGCCGCCTGATGCGCGTGATGGTGCTGCATGCGCATCCGGTCGAGACGAGTTTCAACCGGGCGCTCTGTAACGCGGTTCTCGAGACGCTCAAGGCCAAGGGGCATGAGCCGGATCTGGTCGACCTCTATGCCGAGGGGTTCGATCCGGTCCTGAGCCGCGAGGGGCGGCTCAACTATCATCACGTACCGGACAATATCACGCCCGAGCTCAAGCCCTACGTGGACCGCCTGATGGCGGCCGAGGCGATCGTCATCGTCCATCCGGTATGGAACTACGGCTTCCCCGCGATCCTCAAGGGGTATTTCGACAAGGTGTTCCTGCCCGGCGTGTCGTTCATCCTCGAAGGCGGGGATGGCGACGACAAGGGCAAGCTGATCCCTAATCTCAAGCACATCAAGAAGGTTGCGTTCGTGACCACCTATGGCGGCGACCGTCTGAGGACCATCATCATGGGCGATCCGCCGCGGCGGATGGCACGGCGCTGGGCCTGGATCACATTCGGTGGCTGGCTGCCGCCGAAATACCTGGCGCTTTACGACATGAACAATGTCACGCCGGCACAGCTCACGGCGTTCATCGAGAAGGTAAAGAGGGCGATTGCCAGGTTCTAGACGACCTTGGCCTTGCGCTTAAACTCGGGATTGTCCCAGGCGCGGGTTGCCATGACGTCGCCGAGAATTTCCGCGGCGCGATAGAGATCGGCATAGCCGAGGTAGAGCGGGGTCAGGCCGAAGCGCATGATGTCGGGCTGGCGGAAGTCGCCAATGACGCCGCGGGCGATAAGCGCTTGAATTACAGCATAGGCTTCGGGATGACGGAGCGAGACCTGGGTACCGCGCAATCCAGGGTCGCGCGGGGTCAGCAATTCGAGCTCGGGGCAGCGGGCGGCGACCTCGGCGACAAAGAGGTCAAAGAGCGCATCGGCCTTGGCCTTGGCTCGGTCCAGGTCAACATGACCGAAGATATCGAGCGCTGCGTCGAGCGCCGACATGCCCAGAATGGGCGGCGTACCGACGCGTAGCGCATCGATGCCAGGTGCAGATTCATAGTCCGGAGCAAAGGCGAAAGGCCGCGCGTGCCCCATCCAGCCATGGAGCGGCTGTTTAAGGCCGGCGTGATGACGTGGGGCGACATAGGCGAAGGCGGGGGCCCCCGGGCCGCCGTTCAGATATTTATAGCCACAGCCGACGGCAAAATCAGCATCGGCACCGGCGAGATCGACCGGGAGCGCCCCAGCGCTATGTGCCAAGTCCCAGATGATCAAAGCGCCGACGCGATGGGCCTGCTCGGTCAGGGCCCGCATGTCGTGGCGGGCGCCCGTGCGGTAGTTGACTTCGGTCACCAGCACGACAGCGACATCAGAACCGATGGTCGAGAGATCGTCGACCCTTACTTGATGGCCGGTGAGCGCGCCCAGGCCGCCGGCGATATAGATGTCGGTGGGGAAATTGCCCGCTTCCGTCTGGATGATATTGCGATCCGGACGAAGAGCGGTGGCTGCGGCCAACAGCTTGAAGATGTTCATCGAGGTCGAGTCAGCGGCAATGACGGTGCCGGGCGCCGCGCCGATCAATGGCGCGAGTTTGTCGCCCACGCGGCGCGGCAGGTCGATCCAGTCATGGATATTCCACGAGGTGATAAGGCCCCTGCCCCATTCCTCCTCGACGACATTTCTGGTGCGCTCGGCCACCGCTTTCGGCAGCGCGCCAAGCGAATTGCCGTCGAGATAGATTATCCCATCGGGTATCCGGAAGCGGTCGCGATAGCCCCTGAACGGGTCCGCGTCGTCGAGGGTGATGGCGTCGTCGAGATTCATGGCTGGCCATGTGCCCGAGGCAGCTCAAAAAGTCGATAGACAGGCGCACGAAGCACCCCTAAACCGCCGTGGCCGCTAGGGATTGCCGATGACCAAGCCACTGTCCGACCTGATGCTGGATGCCGCGCGAGCGGCGGCCGCCGAAATCATGGACGTCTATCTCGGCGATTTCGATCACGAGCATAAGTCCGACGGCTCGCCGGTGACACTGGCCGATCAGCGGGCGGAAGCGGCGATCCTCAAAATACTCGGGCCGACCGGCATCCCGTCCCTTGCAGAAGAAGAGGCTGCGGCCGGTCGTGTTCCTGCGCTAGGGAGGCGGTTTTTCTGTATCGATCCGCTGGATGGGACCAAGGAATTCCTCAAGCGGAACGGGGAATTCACCGTGAACATCTGCCTGGTGGAGGACGGGAAACCCGTGATCGGCATCGTGTTGGCGCCGGCGACGGGGGCGACATTCGTGGGCGGACCGGACGGCGCCTATGAGATCGACGGGCGGGGGCTGCAGCAACCGCTCCGCACGAACCCCTATGGGGCGATGAAGATCGTCGCCTCGCGCTCGCATGGCCATAACGCGCTCGAGGGGTTCTGCAAACATTTCGGGGTCGTCGAGGACGTTTCGGTCGGCTCTTCGCTCAAATTCTGCCTCGTCGCCCGGGGCGAAGCCCAGCTTTACCCGCGCTTTACACCAACCTCGGAATGGGACACGGCAGCCGGCCAGGCTGTGCTAGAAGCCGCGGGCGGTTCGGTGCTGGCTCTGGATGGCAAACCGCTCCGCTACGGCAAGGGCGGGAACAACCTGAACCCGTTCTTCATCGCCGCTGCCAATGCGAGCCTTGCCGAGCAAGGCGCGGAACAAATGCGGGCTTTGCTCGCAACAGGTTGATCCAAGGGCAGAAAAGCCCCGTTAACGCTGCATGGCGAACATGCGTCGATTACAGATTGCGCTGGCTTTGATGTGCCTATATAGGCGCAGCATATTCCTTCCCGGCATATGCCGAACGGATATATAAAATGAACGTCCGCACGATCTGCCTGTCGATCCTCTTTGAGGGTGAAGCCACCGGCTACGAGATCCGCAAGCTCTCGGTGGAGGGCGAATATGCCTATTTCATCGATGCCAGTTTCGGCTCGATCTATCCCGCGCTTGCCAAGCTTGAGACAGACCGGCTGGTCACCTCGCGGATCGAGCAGCAGGACGGCAAGCCTGCCAAGAAGATCTACGTGATCACCGAAGCGGGCCGGCGCGAGTTCATCAGCTCGTTGTTCGAAAAGCTGGGTGAGGACGAGTTCCGCAGCGAGTTCCTGCTTTTCGTCCGCTTCGTTTCCGAGTTGCCGTACTCGCTCGTTCAGGTCCGGTTAAGCGAGCGTCTAGCATCCATCGACGCCGCGCTCGCCGAGATGGACAAGCTCGCTGCCCAGCATGGCCAACCGGCCGATGCCTGGGTCATCGACTATGGCCGGACTTGTATGCAGGCGGCGCGGACCTACATCCACACCCACATGGGGAAATTACTCGCGCTGGCGCGGCCCGACTCGGGCGTCGCAGACGCTGCGGAATAGAGGGCTTTTCGACTATGCGTGCGATTTACTCCTACGGCATTGCCTTGATCATCGTGCTGGGCCTCGCGGCCTGGCTTGCAACTGGTGTGCTCGTGACGGGCGGCAAAGGGCCGGGCAACGGCGAAAAGCCGGTCGTGGCACTCATCACGGGCGCCGAGTCATCGGCCGAGACGCACCAGGGTGACGGCGGGGTTACCGACCCTGCCCTGACAATCGGTGAGCGCAATGACAAGGAAGGCGCCGGCGACAGTGCCAAGCCGCGCTCGGTCCGCATCGCGATCAGTACCGCGGTGGCCAAGCCGATCGAGGTTCCGCTGCGGGGACGCACCAGGGCAGCGGCCGCCGTAAGTGTCGTAGCCCAGACATCGGGAACCGTGCAAGCGGTCGGTGTCACAAAGGGACAGTCCGTCAAGGCCGGCGAACTTCTCTGCACCCTCGATCAGGGTGCCCGCCAGGCGGCGGTGACGCAGGCTCAAGCCGCAGTCGACCAGGCGCAGACGGCCTACGACTCCAACAAAGCGCTCCGCGACAAGGGGCTTGCGCCGAACAATAGCGGGCTCGCGCTCGAAGCCGCCCTCACGGGCGCGCGGGCGGGACTGCAGAATGCACAACTCGAACTCGGCCGCACGGAAATCAAGGCGCCGGTCGCCGGTGTGGTGTCCGATCCGCTCGCCAGTGTCGGCAGCATGCTGGCGCCGGGCGCGCCATGCGCGACCGTCGTGCAGCTCGATCCAATGCTGTTCGTTGCCTCCGTTCCAGAAGCTCGTATTGCCTATGCGAAGCTGGGCCTGAAGGCAGCCGTCACCACGGTTACCGGAGACAAGGCTGAGGGCACGGTCACGTATCTCTCGCCCACCGCCGACGAGGCGACTCGCACTTTCGCGGTCGAGATTTCGCTGCCCAACGCAGATGGAAAGCTACGCGACGGCATCACGGCCGACGCCATCGTCAATGTCGGTACGACGACCGTCCACGTGCTCCCACAATCGGTCCTGACGCTGGACGACGAAGGTGTTCTCGGCATTCGTACGGTCGAGGAGGGCAATAAGGTTGCCTTCCACCCGGCCACTATCATCAAGGACTCGGTTGAGGGCGTTTGGCTCGTCGACCTGCCTTTCAAAATTAACGTCATTACGGTCGGCCAGGACTTCGTCCAGCCCGGCCAAGTGGTCGATGCAAAGACCGCCGATGGGGAGACGCCGTCATGATGAACTTTCTCGAACGCATCCTGCGGATGCCCCGAGTCGTCCTCACCATCATGGTGCTGCTGCTCGGTGCCGGTGCGCTGAGCTACGTCTCACTGCCACGGGAAAGTTTCCCTGCCATCGACATTCCCTATTTCTATATCTCGGTCAGCCAGACGGGCGTCTCGCCTGCCGACGCCGAACGGCTGCTCGGCAAGCCAATCGAGGATCGCGTCAAGGACGTTGACGGGCTGGTCAACTACACAACGACCTCATCCAGCGGCCACGCTTCGGTTCTGCTCGAGTTCGACGTCAACAGCGACAAGGACAAGGCGTTATCGGATGTCCGGGCCAAGCTCGACGGCGTGACCGGCGAACTGCCTGCGGACGCGACAACGCCCACCGTGACGACGGTCTCAACCGCGAGCTTCCCGTCGATTTCCGTTGCAGTCTATGGCGACGTGCCCGAACGCACCCTTGTGCAGAAGGCCAAGGATCTTCAGGACGCCTTGGAGAAGCTGCCGACTGTGCAGTCCGCAGACATCTCCGGTTCGCGCGATGAAATGCTCGCGGTGACGATCGATACCGACAGGCTGGAGGCTTATAACCTCACGGCCGCGCAACTTTTCGACGCCCTGGCAAAGAACAACCTCGTAGTGCCCGGTGGCACACTCGATACCGGCCAGGGGTCATTCAGTGTAGAAGTTCCCGGCCTGATCACCACGGCGCAGGACGTTTACAGCCTGCCGATCAAGACCTCCGGCGATACCGTCGTCACCTTTGGCGATGTCGCAACCATTACACGTACGTTCAAAGACGCAACGAGCTATGCCGACGTCAACGGCCAGCCCGCGATCACTATCGCGGTCGTCAAGAAGCTCGGCACAAACGTCATCAATGTCGTCGACGAGGTCAAGAAGGTCACCGCGGAGACGGTTGCCGACTGGCCGCAGGGCGTCCAGCACGCATTCCTCCTCGACCAGTCAGAGTCGGCCAAGAGCCTCTTCAATTCGCTCCAGGCGGCGGTGTTGACGGCGGTCGCGCTGGTCATGATCGTGTGCGTTGCGACGCTCGGGCTGAGGCCAGCGCTGATGATCGGCATGTCGATCCCGATCTCGTTCATGATCGCGTTCCTGGTCACCAGCATCCTTGGGATGACGCTGAACATGATGATCATGTTCGGCCTCGTGCTAGCCGTAGGAGTGCTCGTCGACGATCCGATCGTGGTCGTGGAATACGCAGAACGAAAGTTGCAGGAAGGCGTCCCGAAGCGAGAAGCCTTCATCCTGGCGGCGCGCAAGATGTTCGTGCCGGTCGTGTCGGCGACATTCACAACTCTCAGCGCATTTGTCGTGCTGCTGTTCTGGCCCGGCATCATCGGCAAATTCATGAGCTACCTGCCGACCATCGTGATCGTCGTGATGTGCGCCTCGCTGGCGTCGGCGCTGGTCTTCATGCCGATCATCGGCGCGATCATCGCCCGCACACATATCGACCCGGTCGCCAAGGCCAAGGCCGACATTGTGATGTACCCCGACAAGTTCGACGTGAAGAAGGTCGGCGGGATTACCGGAATCTATGTGCGGATGATGAGCAAGCTGATCCACTATCCCCTGGTGACGCTACCGGTCGGATTTCTGGTGCTGGCGGCGATTTTCATGTTTGCCCACCCGTCCGGGTTTGTTCTGTTTCCCAATTCCGAACCCGAGCAGGGTACCGTCAACGTCATCGCGCGCGGCAATTACTCGCCGATCGAGGTTCGTGACATGCTGCGCGAGGTCGAGGCCAAGATCCTCACTGTGCAGGGCATCAAGGACTCGGTCATGTCCTTCGGCGGCGGTGGGGGCGGTTTCGGCGGCGGCGGTTCTCCGCCGGACACGATCGGCGCGTTCCAGCTGCAATTGCAGGACTGGGCGGAGCGCGTGCCCGCAGCCGAAATTTTCCAGAATATTCGCGACAAGGTGAAGGATATCCCGGGCCTTGAGGTGCAGATCTCTGCCCAGGAGAACGGGCCGCCATCGGGCAAGGCGATCAACCTGAGCGTCGAGAGCAGCAACTACGCCGACCTCGAGCCGGTCGTTGTCAAATTGCGCAACTACATCGAAAACGATCTGGGTGACGCCATCGACGTGGAGGATGGGCGCCCGGCGCCCGGAATCGACTGGCAGGTCACTATCGACCGGGTGGCGGCAGCCAAGTACGGCATCGGCGTGCGCGAACTGAGCCCCTACGTGCAGCTGGTAACCTCGGGCGTGAAGCTCGGCACTTACCGGCCGGACGATGCGACCGATGAACTCGATATCCGCGTCCGCCTGCCGGCGAACGAGCGCACGTTCGACACTCTAGATTCGCTGCGCATCGTCACGGCACAGGGACTGGTTCCTGTCAGCAACTTCATCAAACGCACGGCCGTGACAAAGGTCGCAAATCTGTCGCGCAAGAATGGCGTCTATTCGATGACCGTCGCCGCCAACCTCAATCCGGGTGTCAACTCCGACATGAAGGTGCAGCAGGTCAAGAAGTGGGAACAGGAACAGATCGCCTCGGGAGCCTTCCCGGCCGGTACGCACATTGTCTATGGCGGCGCCGACCAGCAGAACGCCGAGACCGCTGCCTTCATCTTCAAGGCCTTCCTGATCGCCCTGGCCATGATCGCATTGATCCTGCTGCTTGAGTACAACAGCTTCTGGCAGGTGCTGATCACGATCTCGACGGTTGGTATGTCGCTCGGTGGCGTCATGCTCGGCCTCGCGATCACGCAGACGCCGTTCTCCATGATCATGACGGGCCTGGGCATCGTAGCGCTCGCCGGCATCGTGGTGAAGAACGGCATCGTTCTGACCGACACTTATAACCACTACAACCGCGACGACGGGGTGGAGCCGATCAAGGCGATGTTGCTGACGATCAGCCAGCGTGTTCGCCCGGTGCTGCTTACGGCGACGGTGACTGCACTCGGCGTGATCCCGATGGCGCTCAACATCGAATTCGATTTCATCGGACGCGAGATCGTCGTCGGCGGGTTGGCCGGTACCTGGTTCGTCGCGCTGTCGATCGCTCTGGTTTCCGGCCTGTTCGTTTCGACGGCGCTGACCCTGATCATGGTGCCAGTGATGATCGTCGCGCCCAAAGTGGCGGGCCACCAGCTTGCGCGGTTCTTTGTCGGGCTTTGGAACCTGCCGGGTCGCATCTTCGGCTTCGGGCGTCGCAAGGCGGTAACGGCGGAAGGCATCGAAGTTGACCTGCCGCCCGACGCCGCCGAACGGTTCATCACTGCGGAGCCGCCGGTGGACGACGCAGACAACCGGCCGAGCCGCCAGGCCGCCGAGTAGGCCCAGCCTGAGATAGACAAAGAGGCCCGCAGCGATGCGGGCCTTTCGTTTTCGCCTCGCGGATTGTGGTTAGCTCTTTCGCCGCATGCCGAAGCGCTCGGGATTGCCGAAGGCGGCGCCGAGCAAAGCGGCATAGGCCGTGCCGATCACCGCCATCTCGATGATGAGAGCCAGATCGGAAAGGCCATCGCGGATGAGCCAGAGAAGAACGCCGCCGACGATCAGGTTGCTGGCGCCCCAGAGGACGTTGCGGACGGGGGTATCGAGCGTGCCCGGCCCGCCGGAGAACAGGGTAGGAAATTGGCGGCCCGACACGCCATTGGTGAAGTGCGGCACGCCGTTGACGAGCAGCAGGGCGACAAACAACGCGGCGAGATAGTACCACCAGACCATGATGAGGAGCCTCCCATTGCGAATGGCACGAGGCTAGCCGCTGAGCGGCATGGGCCTCAAGCCCCAAACGGAATTGCGGTTGCCGATAGAGGCCTACTCGGCCGCCGGCAGGCCGCGCTTGACGAAGCCTTCGGGATCGTTGGCGGCGCGGCGGGCGGCCTCCTCGGCCTCGGTGGCCTCGCGCTGACGGTTCCACATCTGAGCGTAAAGCCCGTCGCGGAGCAGCAGCATCTGATGGGTGCCGCGCTCGGCGATGACGCCATCGCGGAGGACGATGATCTCGTCGGCGTTGACCACGGTCGAGAGCCGGTGGGCAATGACCAGAGTCGTGCGGTTGGCGCTGACGGCATCGAGCGCGGACTGGATGTCCTGCTCGGTCTTGGTGTCGAGCGCGGAGGTCGCCTCATCGAGTATGAGGATGGGCGGGCCCTTCAGGATGGTGCGGGCGATGGCGACGCGCTGCTTCTCTCCGCCCGAGAGTTTCAGGCCGCGCTCGCCGACGGGGGTTTCGAAACCCTTGGGGAGCGAGGCGATAAAGGTTCCGATCTGGGCAAGGTCCGCTGCCTCGCGCACTTCGGCCATGCTGGCGCCGTTGCGGCCATATTGGATGTTGTAGGCAATGGTGTCGTTGAACAGCACGGTATCCTGCGGGACCATGCCGATCTGGGCGCGCAGGCTCTCCTGCGTCACGTCGCGAAGGTCCTGTCCGTCGATGGTGATACGGCCGCCAGTCACGTCGTAGAAGCGGAAGAGCAGGCGCGAGATAGTCGACTTGCCTGCTCCTGTCGGGCCGACGATAGCGGTGGTCTTGCCCGCGGGCACCTCGAAGCTCACGCCTTTGAGAATCTGGCGGTCGGGGTCGTAGTGGAAATGCACGTCCTCGAAGCGGATGACTGGCCCGGTGACCGCAAGCGGCCGAGCGCCGGGCGCGTCTTCGATCTCGGGTTCCTTGTCGAGCAGCTTGAACATTTCTTCGATGTCGGTAAGGCCCTGGCGGATCTCGCGATAGACGAAGCCAATGAAATTAAGCGGCCGGTAGATCTGCATGAGGAAGGTGTTGAGCAGCACGAAATCGCCGACGGTCAGCTGGCCATTGAGCGCGCCCATGACGGCGAGGACACCGATCACGACGGTACCGGTGTAGAAGATCGCGGCCTGGCCGAAGTTCAGAAAGCCCAGCGAGGTCCAGATGCGGATGGCGCTGCGCTCATACTGCGCCATCGAGGCGTCGAAGCGTTCCGCCTCCATCTTCTCGTTGGCGAAATATTTGACCGTTTCGAAATTGAGCAACGAGTCGATGGCCTTGGCATTGGCATCGGTGTCAGAATTGTTCATGTCGCGGCGGATCGAGATGCGCCAGTTCGATGCCTTGATGGTGAACCAGAGGTAGATCCAGATGGTGATGACGAGCACACCGAGATAGCTCACGCCGAACATGGTGACGAAGACCACCGCGACGATGACGAACTCCACCAGCGTGGGCGCGGTGTTGAGCATGGTGAAGCGGACGATGGTCTCGATGCCCTTGGTGCCGCGCTCAATGACACGGCTGAGACCGCCGGTGCGGCGCGCCAGATGGAAGCGCAGCGACAGCTTGTGAAGGTGCTGGAAGGTCTGGAAGGCGAGCTTGCGGACGGCGTGCTGGCCGACGCTGGCAAACAGGATGTCCCGCAACTGCTGGAAGCCGGCATCGATGACGTTGCCGACGCCATAGGCGACGACGAGGACCACCGGAACGGCGATGCCCATGACCAACGCGGCCTTGTCGCCGCTGGCGGCACTAAGGCCATCGATGATGCCCTTATAGGCAAAGGGCACAAGGGTGGTCGCGACTTTGGAGACGAGCAGCGCGCCAATAGCGAGGATGACGCGCAGCTTCAAATCGTTGCGGCCCACAGGCCACATATATTGCCAGAGGTTGCGCACGGTGCGCAGAAGCGACCCCTCGCCGGCATCAACTGTCGGCTGCTTGTTTCCGCTATCGGTTTGGGACATCAGGCCGGCTCTGAGACCGTTCGGCGCGGTCCGGAGACATCGGAGGCAAGCGAGGCAAAGAGGCCCGAGAACGAGGTGCCGAGCAGTTCGAGCTTGTCGGTCGAGACCGAGTAGCAATTGCGCGTGCCCTTGGGGCTGCGCTCGACAAGGCCGGCATCGAGCAGCACTTTGATGTGCTGGCTGACGGTCGACTGCGCGAGCGGCAGGCACTCGGTCACATCGGTGCAGCAGCAATCATTGTGCGCGCGTTCGGCGAGAATGCGCAGGATCGACAGCCGCACAGGGTGGCCCAGCGCGCGCATGACATTAGCGAGGTCTTCGTCCGGCAATTGCTTCATCGCAAGATACCGATAGAAGAAGCCCGTGAGCATGGCAAGGCCGGAGTCACTGGCCGCCCCCTATTGTGACGATGGCGGAATTCTCGCCGGTGCCGGGCGGCGGCAGCAGCGTGACATTTGGAGAGAGCCCGGTCTCGGGCGGAGCGACCTCCACCGGCACTGGCGCGATTTCGACCACGGCGACCGGAGGTGGCGCGATGAGACTAACCCTTCCCACGGGTGGCGGGACCGTGACGAGGCCGGTCGCCGTAATGGAGCGGTCGATTGCGGGCGGCGGCGGAGCGAAGGAAAGTGCGACAAGCCCCGACGGCGGCGGCGAATAATCCGCAAAGCGGAAGGCAATGGTGCCTGCGGGCATAGCGAGCGTGCCGGTATCGGAAATGCCGGGGCCGCTGACCCTGCCCCATCCCGAAACGTCGAGGCGCCCATTGGCATTGAGGAAAGCCTGTACCGAGACAGGCTGGGGCACGTCCGATGCTACGGAAAAGGTCCCCGGTGCAGCGGAGAGCGCAGTCGTGCCTAGTGGTTCGAGGCCGGCAATCTCGGCGGTGGCAACGAGGCTCCCCTGCCCTGGCGAAAGGCCCGCGGTCGCGCTGGGCAGGCTTGCGGTGGCGACTCCGGAGAGGATTATGCTTCCGGGATTTGCAGTCAAAGAAGCGGACGCGACGGGTGTGGACGCGGACGCGACGCCGTCGGCAGCGAGCAGGCCCGTGATCGAAACCGGCTCGACGGGCGCGACGTCACTGACCTTGGGGTCCGGGGCATCCGGGGTCGTCACCTCATCGGAGGCTACGGGGTCGTCCGGGGCTGGCCCGGGAAGGATATCGATGGCGGCGAACTTGGCGTGAAGGCAGGCTGCGGCCCCGCCCGGCTTGCCGTAACAGGCGACCATGGCCGGGCCGACAAGGATAATGCCGACGGCAAGCAGCGTCGCCAGCGCAACGCCGGTGGTGAAATAGAGCGTCCGGACTGGATCTGCCCCGGCCAGTTCAGTCTCCCCGATTCCGGGGATTATCCGATTTCTTCCCCGAAACCGGCCCGGACCTTGTGCCCGAGGGGGAGACGGTCAGGCCGCCCTCGCCTCGGTCTTCATCAGCTTATAGGTGATCGACTCATAAAGCGCCTCAAATGAGGCGTCGATGATGTTGGCGCTAACACCGATTGTGTACCAGCGCTCGCCGCTGCCGTCGCGGCTTTCAACCAGCACGCGGGTGACCGCGCCCGTGCCGCCGTCGAGGATACGGACCTTGAAGTCGACCAGTTCGAGATCGGCGATGCGATCGGAGAACTTGCCGAGGTCCTTGCGCAGGGCGAGGTCGAGAGCATTGACCGGGCCGTTGCCTTCGGCGACCGACATCAGGAGTTCATCGCCGACGCGAAGCTTCACCACCGCCTCGGTGACAGTGATTTCCTCTCCCTTGGCATTGTGCCGGCGCTCGACGCTGGCGCGATAGCTCTCGACCGAGAAGAATTCGGGGAGTGTCCCCAGCACTTCATGGGCGAGGACAACGAAACTCGCCTCGGCACCATCGTAAGAGTAGCCGACCGCCTCGCGCTCCTTGACCATGCGCAGCAGGTGCTCGAGTTTTGGGTCGTCCTTGGAAAGCACGATGCCATAGCGCTTGAGAGCGGTAAGCAGATTGGACTTCCCTGCCTGCTGACTCACCATGACGTTGCGCTCATTGCCGACGCTTTCAGGCGTCACGTGTTCGTAGGTCGAAGGGTCCTTGGCGAGAGCTGAGGCGTGGATGCCTGCCTTGGTAGCAAAGGCAGACGCGCCGACATAGGGCGCCTGCCGGAAGGAGGCGCGATTGAGCAGGTCGTCAAAGGCGCGCGAGATACGCGTCAGATTGGCGAGCTGATCGGCGGTGACGCCGGTCTCGAAGCGATCGGCGAAGACTGGCTTCAAAAGAAGACTCGGGATGGTGGTGACGAGATTGGCGTTACCGCAGCGCTCGCCGATGCCGTTGAGCGTACCCTGGATCTGGCGCACGCCGGCATCGACCGCGGCGAGCGAATTGGCGACGGCCTGCCCGGTATCGTCATGGGCGTGAATGCCGAGCCTGTCCCCGGGCGCGACTTTCGTGACTGCGCGGACGATGTTGCCGACTTCGGACGGCATGGTGCCGCCATTGGTGTCGCAGAGGATGACCCAGCGCGCGCCGGCCGCGATGGCGGTCTCGACGAACTTGAGCGCATAGGCGGCATTGGCCTTGTAGCCGTCGAAGAAGTGCTCGCAGTCGATGAGCGTCTCCTTGCCGGCGGCAACCGAGGCCTTGATGGTCTCTGCGAGGTTTTGAAGGTTCTCTTCGGGCGTGATGTCGAGAGCGAGGCGGACCTGATGGTCCCAGGACTTGCCGACAAAGCACGCGGCCCCGGCCCTCGAATTGAGGATGGCCTGAAGGCCGGGATCGTTGCCTGCCGAGCGGCCCGAGCGTTTGGTCATGCCGAAGGCGGTGAAGGTCGCGCGCGTGGTCCGCACTTCGGCAAAGAACGCATCGTCAACGACATTGGCGCCGGGATAGCCACCCTCGACATAGTCGACGCCCAGTTGCTCCAATAGCTTGGCGATCGCGATCTTGTCCTCGAGCGAGAACTCGATCCCGGCCGTCTGCGCGCCGTCACGCAGCGTAGTGTCAAAGAGGTAGAGCCGTTCCTTACTCATGACGCGGTACTCACTGCAGTGGCCAGACAGTGGTGTCGTGGTCGGGATGCTGATTGTTGGATTGCCGGATGCGGGCGGCGGTGTCGGTCATGTTCTCTTCTGTGGTTCCGACGGCTTCGATATCGTCGAGGTGTTTGAGGGACGGGTGCTTCCCCTCCATGCCCATCTGATAGAGCAGTGGAATCCGGTGCGGCTCGTCGAACGCACCGATCGACATCGAGACATGCTGTCCACCCACCGAGCGGTAGTAGAGCGAGGTTCCGCAGTTCGAGCAGAAGCCGCGCGCGGCATGATGGGAACTCAGGAACTCAGAGGGCTTGCCACGAGTCCAGGTGAGATTCTCGTGGCCGATACCGACCAAGGCCGCGAAGAGATTGCCCGTCGCTTTCTGGCACATGCGGCAATAGCAGACATGCGGGTTGTCCCGCACAGCTTTGGCGTGGAAGCGGATGGCGCCGCACTGGCAGCCGCCGGAGAATTCACCCAAAGGCAAATCGGTCATTTGGCGCCTCCTGCAAAGCGGTCCGTGGCCTCGATCAAATGATGGAGTATTCCCGGTTGGCTCAGCGCGTGGCCGGCGCCCTCGACCATGTGGAACTCGGCCTCGGGCCATGCCCGATGGAGATCCCAAGCGGTTTGCGGCGGACAGGCGATGTCGTAGCGGCCCTGGACGATCACGGCAGGGATCGCCCGCAGCTTGCCCGCGTCGCGGATCAACTGGCCGTCCTCCATCCAGCCGGCGTGCACGAAATAGTGGTTCTCGATGCGCGCGAAAGTGAGCGCGTAATCTTCGCCATAGAAGGCGCTGCTGACATCGGGATCGGGAAGGAGCGTGATGGTCTCTCCCTCCCAGCGGGCCCATTCGCGGGCCGCAGCGACCTGTGCAGTGCGATCGCTGCCGGTCAGGCGGGCACGATAGGCGGCCATCATATCACCCCGCTCGGCAACCGGGATGGGCGCAACGAAGCGCTCCCACTTGTCTGGGAATAGGAGCGACGCGCCCTTCTGATAGTACCATTCGAGCTCCCAGCGGCGGAGCGTGAAGATGCCGCGCAGCACGATCTCGGTGGCGCGCTCGGGATGGGTCTCGGCATAAGCGAGTGCGAGCGTCGAACCCCAGGAGCCGCCGAAGACCAGCCAGCGCTCGACGCCGATCATCTCACGCAGGCGCTCGATATCGGCGACGAGATCCCAGGTCGTATTGTTGTCGAGGCTGGCAAAGGGCGTGGACTTGCCGCAGCCGCGCTGATCGAAGAGCAGCACGTCATAGCGCGCGGGATCGAAGGCGCGTCGCTGATTGGGCGAGAGTCCCCCGCCCGGCCCGCCGTGGAGGAACACGGCAGGCTTGGCGCCCGGTGTGCCGACGCGCTCCCAATAGATCGAGTGGCCATCGCCGGTGTCGAGGTGACCGGAGGCGTAGGGTTCGATCTCGGGATAATAGGTGCGAAGGGTGGTCACGAGGCGAAACCCTCCGCAGGCGGCCAATGCTCGGTGTCGTGGTCGGGATGCTGGTACGAGACGATGCCGACCAGGAATTCATCGGCCTTGGGCTGGTCGCCCCTCATGCGCGTAGGCAGGCTGGTCAGCGCATCGAAGAAGCTGAGCTTGTCTTCGGGATTGACCTGCATCACCGGCGCGACCGCTTCAGGATCATCGAAAGCGCCGATGGCGAGTTCGATGGCAGAGGCGCCAAAATCATAAGCGAGTGGCGTGCCGCATTGCGCGCAGAAGCCACGCTTGACCTTGTTCGAACTCTGGAACCATGCGGGCGCGCCGCGCGTCCACTCGACGCCAAGCGCAGTGACCAGCGGGCCGAAGAAACGGCCGAAGGCCTTTTGGCACATGCGGCAATGGCAGATCGAGGCGCGGCCCGCGCGCTTCACCGAGAAGCGCACGGCACCGCACTGGCAGCCGCCGGCGAGCTCGGGCCTAACGTCGGACATGACAGACTGCTTCGATATTGTGGCCGTCGGGATCGTGGACGAAGGCCGCGTAGTAATTCTCGGAGTATTCCGAGCGGAAGCCCGGCGCGCCATTGTCCTTACCACCAGCGGCGAGCGCTGCATTGTGGAACGCATCAACCTGGGCCGGGGTCTCGGCGCGGAATGCGAGATGCACGTGGCCGGCATCGCCCTCGCCGACCCAAACGAACGGATAGTCGGCACCGAGGCCGATTACGGTGCCGTAGTCCTGAAGGACCGAGAGCCCGAGCGGCTTCAGCGCGGCGACGTAGAACGCTTTCGCCTTCTCGAAATTGGCGACGTTGATGCCGATGTGATCGACGGTGGTGGTCATCGTTTGATCTCCCATTTGGTGATGCGATTGCCGGAGGCGTCTTTGCCATCCATGAGTTGAATGCCTTGGGCGAGTAGATCAGCGCGGATTTCATCGGCGCGTTTGAAGTCCTTGGCGTTGAGGGCGGCGAGACGGTCGGCGACCGCAGACGCGACCCGCGAAGTGTCCGTCTTGGAAGCAAGCTCCTTCTGAAGCCAAGCTCGATCGTGATGCTCAATATCGATTCCTAGCATCGAAAGCCCCGCCGCGAGCGCCGCTCCGGGGGACTGTTCCCCTTGCGCAAGATAAGAAGTGGGATCACCACGCGCTGCACGCCATAGCCGATTGAGCTCGGCAATCGCCCGAGGCGTGTTTAGGTCGTCGGCGAGCGCGTCCAAGAACTCCGGCGTCGGAGATGCATCGCGATGCGACGCGGCAAAGGTCGCATAGTAGGACAAGTTGATCGACGCCTCTTCCAACCGCCTCACCGTAAAATCGATCGGCTCGCGGTAGTGGGTCATCAACATGGCAAGGCGCAGCACTTCGCCGGGCCACTTGTGGTCGCCAAACTTGTCCTCATCCAGCAGCTCGCGGATGGTGAAGAAGTTGCCGAGGGACTTCGACATCTTCTGTCCCTCGACCTGGAGAAAGCCATTGTGCATCCAGTAGCGCGCCATGGTGTTTGTGCCATGGGCGCAGCGGGACTGGGCGATCTCGTTTTCGTGGTGGGGGAAGATGAGGTCGAGTCCGCCGCCATGGATATCGAAGGTCTGGCCGAGATAGCGCTCGCTCATGGCCGAGCATTCGATGTGCCAGCCGGGACGTCCGCGGCCCCAGGGCGAGTCCCAGCCGGGTTCCTCGGGCGATGATCGCTTCCAGAGGACGAAATCGGCAGGGTTCTTCTTGTGCGCTTCCACGGCGACGCGGGCACCGGCGATGTTCTCGCTCAGGTCGCGGCCGGAGAGCGCGCCATAGTCGGGCATCGACTTGACGTCGAACAGCACCTCGCCCCCCGCCTCGTACGCGTGGTGACGGGTCAGCAGTGTGCCGATCAGCGTCTGCATCTCGGCGATGTTTTCGGTGGCGCGCGGCTGGACCGTGGGCGGCAGGCAGCCGAGAGCCGTCACGTCGGCGATGTATTGGTTCATCGTCGTTTCAGTGACGCGGCGGATGGCGTCGTTCAGCGGCAGGCCGGGGAAGTCGCGGGCGGCGCGGGCGTTGATCTTGTCATCGACGTCGGTGATGTTGCGCACATAGGTGACGTGGCTCTCGCCATAGACATGGCGCAGCAGGCGGAACAGCACGTCGAAGACGATGGCCGGCCGGGCATTGCCGATATGGGCGAAGTCATAGACCGTCGGCCCGCAGACATACATGCGCACATTGGCGGGGTCCAAGGGGACGAAATCCGCCTTGGTCCGAGTCAACGTGTTGTAGAGCCGCAATGTCGGGTTGGCGGAAGCCATGGAACAGTCCTTGCCTTGCACGGGTCACGCGCTGGCAGCGGGCTCTTCGAAGTCAAAACTCAGGGGATGAAGAAAACCGCGCCGCCAACTGTGAGCTAGCAGCAAATAATCGAGCAGATAATCGAGATCGCCGAGGCGGTTTTCATGGCCCGCAATCTGACGGCGAAACGCCCGGAAAGCAAGGGGGTCGCGGCCACACGATGAACGGGACGGTAACCGCGAAAGCGGCCGCGCCCGGGCAAGGGCGCGGCCGATCTGGGTGTCGCAGGGCTGGCGGCCCGAAGATTCGCGGGGGTCAGCGACCGCGGAAGGTCTGGTGGCACTCACCGCAGGTGGCGCCGATGGCTTTGATGGCCGTCTGATAGCCGCTGTCGTCCCCGGCGAGTGCCGCGGTCAGCATGTCGGCGGAGGCGAGCCGGGCTTTGGCGAAGATTCCTTCGAATATTGCCCAGTTCTGCCAGACGCCAGGCAGTGCCTTGGAATCGGCGGTTGCGGAGCCCTCGCGGAACAGAGCAGGGAAATTGGTGAAATTTTGCTGGAGCGTGGTCGCCGCGGCGACGGCTTCGTCTCCCATCAGCCCGCCGGCACCCTTCAGGATGCCGCCATCCTGCTTCATGGCGTTCTGGCGGGCAGCGACCAATTCGTCGTTGGTCATGGCCGCGATGGCCGGATCGACGACGATTTCGGGGCTGGTCTGGGCGATGGCGGAGGCGGTGATGGCGACCGTGACCAAGATGACCGAGGCGATTGCGGTGAGCTTGCTGAGGGGCATGTAGACCTTCCAGGTATGGGACGCGCGCAAGGGCGACAATGTTGACGCTAACAGCTTCAAATGACTGATCATCCTCACTCCCGTGACCAGTTTGTTCACGAAACCGTGAGAATAGTCGGCGTCAACCAGCAATACGCCGAAGCGTGGGCCTCGTCTCGCTTTTGGCATAATGCTGCTCTAGCGAAAGTCCCGGCGAAACCGACAATGAATACAGCGCTGACCACTCCCCTGCGCCTCATGATCCTGGCGATCTCCACCCTCACAATGGCGGTGCTCGATATGGATTCGGCGCTGGCGCAGACGCGCAATTGCGATACGCTTTCGAACACGCTCGCTTCGATCGAGCGGAACCGCGACTACCGCAATCTCGAATCCGCGCAGGGTGACGCCCGCGGTGCAGAAAAGGACGTGCAGCGCGCCGAGAGCGCTTATGTCCGCGCCGGATGCAATGACGCGGCCAAACGCGGCGAGCAGTTGTCGCGGCAATGCAAGGCCTTGGCCCGGCGGGTCCTGGCCACGCGCGAGACGCTCGATGCCTTGAAGGAGTCGCTGCAGACCGGCACTGCCATTGCCCAGCAGCGCGAGGCCGTGTTGCAGGAGATGGCCCGCTTCAACTGTGACAGTCGCTCAAGTGCGACGGTGAACCGCGAGACCCGCCGCGGCAACCTGTTCGACCAACTCTTCGACGTTTTCAACGGCGTCGGAACGCGTGGCGATGACTTCAGCGGCTTCGGCGACTATGAAACTATCCGCACGGTCTGCGTGCGCAAGGTCGACGGCTATTACTGGCCGATCAGCTACTCGACACTGATCGAGTATGCGCCGGACGACCTCAGCCAATGCATTGCGCAATGCCCGGGCATGGATGTCGATCTCTACTATTACGACAATCCCGGGCAGGAGCCTGAGCAGATGATCAGCCTCAGTGGCGAGCCCTATTCGTCACTGCCGGCTGCGTTCGCCTATCGAACCAGCTATGATCGCGCCAATAGCTGCAAGACCGGGGTGACCTATGGGTCGATCAGCCTTGCCGCGCTCGATACCGGCGCGAGCCGGGCAATGATCAATTTCGGCGATCTCATCTTCCCACTGCCGCTGCGTGATCCGCGCCGGACCACCGAGGCGACGGTGGTCTCGGTGCAGGAGGCCAGTTATGTGAACGTGCCGCTGCCCCGACCGCGGCCCGCGGCGCCGGGCGAGACGCCCAAGCCAGTGGTCGTGGTTCAGGCGGCCGCCGACCCGGTCCGCATCGTCCTTTTTGGCGAAAAGCGCGTCAGGATAGTCGGTCCTGACACACCTTACGCCCCAACAGTGGCAACAGGGACTTAAGCTCGGGACCATCCTCGCGGCCGGTCAGCGCCAGGCGCAGCGGATGGAACAGCGCCCTGCCCCTGCGGCCGGATTTGGCCTTGAGCGCCTCGGTCCATGCGGCCCACGTAGTTTCGTCCCAAGGCTCGGGCGGAAGCAGTTCAAGCGCTTCAGCAAGGAACGGCTTTTCGTCACTTGGAAGCGGAGGATCGAAATCGGGTGCGAGCACCTGCGACCACGTCTCGATGTCGGAGAACTTGCGCAGGTTGCCGCGCAGAATGGTCCACGCCGCGCCACCCACCGATTTCGGCAGACGCGGGCGCGCCGCCTCATAGGACATGGCGTGGAGCAGCCGCGCGTTTAGGCTTTCGAGTTCCGCCGGATCGAAGCGCGCCGGGCCGTGCGAGATCATCGACAGGTCGAGCCGGCCGGCGATGGATTCGAGATTGGGGTAGGGCTCGACGTCGAGGCTGGTGCCGGTGAGGACCGCGACGATCCCCACCGCAAGCGCCTCGAAGCCCTCGTCACGCAGGTCGCCAAGCGAAAGTGAACCGATGCGTTTACTGAGCCCCTCGCCTTCGGCACCGGTCAGCAGATTGTGGTGGCCGAACTCGGGCACATTGCCGCCAAGGGCTTCGAAGATCTCGATCTGCGTACCGGTATTGGAGACGTGGTCTTCGCCGCGAATGACATGGGTGATGGCAAGGTCGATGTCATCGACAACGGATGGCAGCGTGTAGAGGTAGGAGCCATCAGCGCGGATCAGCACCGGATCGGACATCGACGCAGTGTTGACCGTCTGCGGTCCCTTGATCAGATCGTTGAACTGCACCGGGCGGCCATCGAGGCGAAAGCGCCAATGGGGCTTGCGGCCCGCGGCTTCAAACTCCGCTCTCTGCGCATCAGTCAGTGCGAGAGCGGCGCGGTCGTAGATCGGCGGTTTGCCGAGGAGGCGCGCACGGCCGCGCTTGGTCTCGAGTTCTTCCTCGGTCTCATAGGCGGGGTAAAGCCGGCCGGAGGCGACCAGATTCTGCCGTGCGGCCTCATAGAGCGCCGTCCGATCGGACTGGCGGACATTCATGTCCGGCGCGATCCCGAGCCAGGCCAGGTCGGTCTCGATGCCGCGGGCGAATTCTTCGGTGGAGCGCTCGCGGTCGGTGTCGTCGAGCCTGAGTACATAGATGCCGCCGCTCCGCTTGGCGAAGAGCCAGTTGAGCAGAGCCGGACGGGCATTGCCGATGTGGAGCCGCCCGGTGGGTGATGGTGCGTAGCGGACGATGGGCGCCATCAGGAACGCGTCCCGTAATAGATCATAGCGCCACCCGCGATCACGAGGACGATGACTGCGAGCATCGGCAGCCTGTGCACATTGTTGGTTAGAACAAGCTGGAGGGGCTCGCGGCGGTGCAGCTCGAAGCGGTTGACGATGACGAGTGAAAGGACAAACAGGATCAAGCCTATCGCAATCAGCCAGACGTTGTTTGCGATTCCGAAAGTCATCACTCGACACTCTGCTTTGCATGCGCGGCGGTGGCGGCCGGCTGTTCGCTGGTATCGCGATAGCCGTTGGTAATGGGGTATCTGCGACCGGTGCCGAATGCCTTCTTCGTCATTTTGACGCCGGGCGCTGACTGCCGGCGCTTGTATTCGGCCAGATTGAGCAGGCGTTCGACGCGCTTGACCAGCGCATAGTCGAAACGGCCCTCGCCTTTGGCCACGATATCGGCAATCGAGAGCTCGTCCTCGACCAGTCCTGACAGGACTTCATCGAGGATAGGATAGGGTGGCAGGGAGTCCTGATCTGTCTGATTGGGCTTCAGTTCGGCGCTCGGCGCCTTGTTGATGATGGCTTCGGGGATAACATCGCCGTGCGGGCAGAGGGTACCCTGCGGGACATGAGAGTTTCGCCAATGGGCGAGCTTGTAGACCTCCATCTTGAAGAGGTCCTTGATCGGATTAAAGCCGCCATCCATGTCGCCATAGATTGTGGCATAGCCGACCGCCATTTCCGACTTGTTGCCGGTGGTGAGCAGCATGGCCCCGGACTTATTGGAGATGGCCATCAGGATCGTGCCGCGCATGCGCGACTGGATGTTTTCCTCGGTCACGTCGGGCGGCGCGCTGCCGAAGACGGGCTGCAACTCGCCCAGCGCCGCGTCGACGGGTCCTCCGATGGGAACGATATCGTAACGCACGCCCAAGCGGGCCGCGCAGTCCTTGGCGTCGCGCAAGCTCTCTTCGCTGGTGTAGCGATAGGGCAGCATGATGCAGTGCACGTTTTCCGGTCCCAGCGCATCGGCGGCGATGGCGGCGACAATGGCACTGTCCACACCGCCCGAGAGACCAAGGACAACCTTGGAGAAGCCGTTCTTGCGCACATAGTCGCGCAGGCCGCGCAGCATGGCCTGCCACGGCGCCTCGGCGACGGAGGCAAGCGGGATGACCTCGCCTTTCGCACATCGCCAACCAGATGCGGTCCGTTCCCAATCGGAGACGTTGAAATCGGCCTCGAAGCTCCTAGCCTGGAATGCGAGTCTATTGCCGGGCTCGACACCGAAGGAGGCACCATCGAAGACGAGTTCATCCTGTCCGCCGACCTGGTTGAGATAAAGCAACGGGACATTGTCTTCAGCGACACGGGCGCGGACGAGATCGAGCCTCGTGTGCTGCTTGTTCTTCCAGTAGGGCGAACCGTTTGGGCAGAGCAGCAGCTCGGCACCTGACTTGACCAGGTGGCGGCAGACCGGCTTGTGCCAGACGTCCTCACAGATTGGCACGCCGATCGAAACGCCTTTTATGGTCACGGGATCGGGCAGTGGCCCTGCCGTGAAGTAGCGCTTCTCATAGAACACATCGTCGTTGGGAAGCTCGCGCTTGTAGCGGCGGGCCGTCACCTCGCCGTCCTCGGCAAGCAGCACGGCATTATGGAGGTGATCACCATCGCGCCACACGGTGGGCAGGAGCAGGCTTACGCCGGTTCCCTTGGTTGCCCGAACTAGGGTCTCGGCGGCGGCCATAGCGTCCTCAACGAAGCGTGGCTTGAAGAACAGATCTTCGGGGAAATAGCCGGTGAGGAAGAGCTCGGAGAGCAGCAGGATATCGGCCTTGGCGGCCACCGCATCGGAAAGCGCGCCGCGGGCCAGCGCCAGATTGGCTTCCAGCGCGCCGACCTTGGGGTTGAGCTGGGCAAGCGCAATGCGCAAACGGTCTGCCACGTGTGGGTCCTGTGTGGAACGCCGCCTGCGGGAAAAGCCCTTATGCGCGACGGTTCGGGATCGCGGCAAGACTTATCCGCTCACCCCTTTGGGGGCAAGCGGACACGATCATGCGTGTGGCCTGAGTTCGATGCGCCCTAGAAGGCGTAGGTCAGTTCCGCAAGGAGCCCGTAGCGGAACATCGCGAAGGGATTGGCGACGCTGATGTAGTTGGAATTAACGACCACCGGATCGGTATCATAGACGCCATCGATATCCGCATCGCCGGGATTGCCGACCTGCACGGCCGAGTAGGTCTGATCCACCGTACCCTGCAGGTACCAGGCACGTGCGCCGACACGGAAGGTGAGGTTGTCGACCGGGTGGACGCCCACCCAGCCTTCGGCCATCGCGCCATAGCCCCAACCGTCGATCTCGGTAGCCGAGGAACGCATGTAGGAAGTGTTGCCGTTAGCGACGGTGTCGTAGGGCACCTGGGCGGGACCGCCATAGACCGAATTGTCGAAGCTCGGATCGTCGACGCCGACGACGCCGCTGACCTTGGCATAGGGCACCGCGGCGACTTCGGCGCTGATGTCGAGGAAGCCGCCGATATTGGCTTTACCGCCGACGCCGAGGCGCAACATGTGCATGTCGACGGAATTGGCCGCGCTGTCACCGGGGAGAAAGGTCTGGCCGGTGATGGTGTCGTAGGTCACATCGCCGGTGCTTGTCGCAGTCGTGTAGTTGTTGCGGCCGGTATTGGGTGCGTCCTGCCAATATTGGTAGCCGATGAGGAACCCTGCGCCGGTGCCTTCGTTGTCGCCGAAAGCGTTCCAGCCGAAATCGGCGCCGACATAGCCGACATGGCCATCGGCGAATGTGCCGGACACATAGGGGTCCGAGTAGGAACCGGAGATGGCGGCCGTGTAGCCGGCAATCGCCTTGGCGTAGGAATTGGTGGCGTGATCCTCGACACGCAGATGCAGTTCGCCCGCATGCGCGACGTCGGAGGACGACAGCAGATTGCTGCCGCCGCCATCGTTGAAGGATTGCCCGCCGATCGCGTACCAGTAGCGCACGCCGAATTCGATCTTGATCGGGTCGTCTTCGTCGCCGAGGCCGGCCCATTGCGCCGGCGTTACCGGGTAAGCGTCGCGGAAGGCATCAAAGTCCTCGGCCAGTGCGGGAGCCGCCCAGGTGGTGGCTGCAATCAGGGCGAATAGACTGGGTGTCAAACGGGACATGGAACCCTCGGCACAACGGACGCGACAGCACCGTTTATGCCTTGTTAGGGTTAATGGACCGCTAAGTCCGCGATGCAAACGGCAAGGCGAACCCAGGCGCCGGCACCGCCGACAGCCGCCTAGATGCCCAGAGCCACGGCCCTGCGCGCGGGCCGCTGCGCGCGGATTTCCTCGGCTACTAGGAAGGCGAGTTCGAGCGCTTGGGAGGCATTGAGCCGGGGGTCGCAATAGGTGTGGTAGCGATCCTGAAGGCTTGCCTCGGTGACCGCCGCAACGCCGCCGCCGGTGCATTCAGTGACGTCGTCGCCGGTCATTTCGATGTGGATACCACCGGCATAGGTGCCCATCTGCCGGTGCACCTGGAAGAAGGAATGGACCTCGCCCAAGACCTTTTCGAACGGCCGGGTCTTGTAACCGGTCGCTGCCTTGATGGTGTTGCCATGCATCGGATCGCAGCACCAGACAACGGTACGGCCGGCCCTGGCAACAGCCTCGATCAGACGCGGCAGGTGTTCCCTCACCTTGTCGGAGCCGAAGCGGGAAATCAGTGTGATGCGGCCCGGCTCGTCCTTGGGGTTCAATTGGTCGAGCAGTTTCAGCAGGTCGTCGCCCGAAAGGCTCGGTCCGCATTTGATGCCGATCGGGTTACGGATGCCGGAGAAATATTCGACGTGGGCGGCTTCGGGCTGGCGCGTACGATCGCCGATCCAGAGCATATGGCCGGAGGTCGCGTACCACTCGTTGGTGATCGAGTCGCGGCGGGTCAGCGCCTCTTCATAACCAAGCAGCAGCGCTTCGTGACTGGTGAAGAACCGGGTCTCGCGCAGCGAGGGCGTGTTCTCTGGCGTCAAACCCATAGCCGCCATGAAACCAATGGCATCGTCGATTTTCCTCGCTACTTCCTCGAAGCGGGGAAAGGCCTCGGAGTCCTTCATGAAGCCCATTGTCCACTCATGGACACGAGCGAGATTGGCGTAGCCACCGGTGGCGAAGGCGCGCAGCAGATTGAGCGTCGCTGCGGACTGCCGATAGGCGAGCAAGAGCCGCTCGGGATCGGGGATGCGCGCTTCGGGGGTGAAGGCGATGTCGTTGATAATGTCGCCGCGATAGCTGGGTAGCGTCACGCCGTCGATGGTTTCGGTGTCGGACGAGCGGGGCTTGGCGAACTGGCCGGCAATGCGCCCGACCTTGACGACGGGCTTGGCGGCGCCGTGGGTCAGGACCACGGCCATCTGCAAGAAGACGCGGAAGAAGTCGCGGATGTGGTCGGCGCCGTGTTCGGCAAAGCTCTCGGCGCAATCGCCGCCCTGCAGCAGGAACGCATCGCCACGGGCCACGTCGGCAAGCTGGCTCTTGAGTTCGCGCGCCTCGCCGGCAAAGACCAGCGGCGGAAAGCTCGAAAGCTGCATTTCGGCGGCGACGAGCTTGTCGGCGTCGGGATAGGCGGGCACCTGAGAGATCGGCTTGTGCCGCCAGCTGCTCGGGGACCAGGTACTCATCGTGCTCGCCTCATCTCGGGAGCGCGGGTCTAGCAAGGCACGCTGGCCGTGCCAAGTCTCGCACTTGCTAGACCTTAACACCCGCGCGGTAGCGGGAACTCGGCGCCTTGAAGGTCACCAGCTCCTCGCCGGCCGTAGGGTGCATAGCCATGGCGCGGTCGAAATCGGCCTTGCTCGCCCCCATGCCGAGTGGAATTGCCGCCATCTGGACGATCTCGGCGGCGCCATGGCCCAGGATATGGAGGCCCAGAACCTTGCCGCCATCCGCAAGGGTCACCAGTTTCATGATCATGCGCTCTGAGCGGCTGGAGAGCGTGTTGATCATGGGGCGGAAGCGCGCGGTATAGATGTCGACGTCGCCGTGGGTGAGCGCTTCGGCCTCGGTGAGCCCGATGGTTGCGACTTCCGGATCGGAGAAGACCGCCGACCCGATCAAGGCGTGGTCCACGGCAACAGGGTTGTTGTTGAACACCGTCTCGGCGAAGGCGTGACCGTCGCGGACGGCAACGGGGGTGAATTGCACCCGGTTGGTGACGTCGCCGACGGCATAAATCGAAGGGACGTTGGTGCGGGAATATTCGTCGACAGCGATAGCACCTTCCGGTTCGACGACGACTCCGGCGGCTTCTAGCCCGAGGCCTATGGTGTTGGCACGGCGGCCCGTTGCAAACATCACCGCGCCGAACGGTGCGTCGACCCCGTCGGAGAAATGCGCGAGCAGCCCCTCGCCGTGCCGGTCGAGCGCGCGCAGATCGGTTTCGTAGATCAGCTTGATGCCCCGCTCGCGCAGGCCCGCATCGAGGCCATGCCGGAGATCCTCGTCGAAGCCGCGCAGCAGGCAATCGCCGCGATAGACAATGGTGGTATCAACGCCAAGGCCCGCAAAGATGGTCGCAAACTCGACGGCGACGAAGCCGCCGCCCTGGATGAGAATCGAATGCGGCAGCTTGGGAAGGTGGAAGGCCTCGTTGGAGGTGATGCCCAGTTCGCGGCCGTGGATGTCCGGCACAAAAGGGTGCGCCCCGGTGGCGACGAGAATGGTTCCGGCGGTGAGCTCCCGGCCGGACTTCACCAGCCGCACGCTGTTTGGACCGGTGAGGACAGCTCGATCGCGGATGATCTCGCCGCCCGGCCGTTCGACGGCAGCGACATAGGCGGCCTCGAGCCGCGCAATTTCCTTGTCCTTGTTGGCGAGAAGCGTCGGCCAGTCGAACCTGGCGTCGACCGTCCAGCCGAAGCTGTCGGCTAGCTCGAACGTGTCGGCAAAGCGGGCCGCGTAGACAAAGAGCTTTTTGGGGATGCATCCGCGGATGACGCAGGTGCCGCCCACCCGGTATTCCTCGACCACAGCGACCTTTGCACCGTAGCCGGCCGCTACCCGAGCAGCTCTCACCCCGCCCGAACCCCCGCCAATAACGATCAGGTCATAGTCCATGGAGCGCTCCCGATCCGTTGTTGCGATGCGGGTCGCACGAATCCGTCCCGCATGCAAACCGCCGGCACGGGCAACAATGAAAGGGCCCGGCCCAAGGCAGCGAGCGCCGGATGGGCTAGATGTCGTAGCCCTTGGCTTTGAGCTCTGCGCGCACCTTCGCGAAGAACTCGGGCCCAAGCGTGTTGGTGTAGACGCCGAGGATGGCCCGCATGCCTTCATTGAGGTCGGAGCTCGCACGGGCAAGCTTCTGGCCGGTCGGGCTCGAATAGAAATTGACCATTTCCTGGAGCTCGGCGGCGGTGAAGGTGGTTGCAAAGAGACGCGCATACTGGTCGAGCAGGTCGCCGCCCTTGTCACGGTAGGCGTCGAGAACGGCCTTGATGGCTTCGTTGATTTCCTTCTCGAGCTTGGGATTCTGTGGCGACAGGGTCTTGAAAGTCTCGGCAGCCTGCTTGGCCAGGGTGAGCTGATAAATGCCCTCGTAGCCGACGAGCTGGACGTATTTTCGCCCGAGATCGAGTTGCTCGGGGGGTATTTCCTGCGCCGTCGCCGGCGCCATCGCGAGGCCGGACAGCGCCAGAGTAGCAGCGACAAAGAGCAGCGAAACCCATTTGGACAGGCGTGGCAGAGACATGGCGGACATGATGGTTCTAACCCCCGTTTGGCGGGCGCCGGCGGCGCTCACGCGTCAATCTTTTCGACCCCGTCAGGGCCGGCGACATAGGCACGGTCGCACAGTCCCAGAAACAGGCCGTGCTCGGCGATACCGGGCACGGCACATAGGTCAGTCGCGAGCGCTTCTGGCTTGGAAATACGGCCAAAAAAAGCATCCAGGATGTAGTGGCCACCGTCGGTGACCAGCGGGGTGCCGGCCGCTGTCGGGCGCAGCCGCAGGTCGCCCTTGGCCCCGTGCTTTCGCATGATGGCGAGGGTGGCAAGGCGCGTCGCGGCCAATCCGAAGCGGTTGACCTCGATAGGGAGCGGGAAACGGCCAAGAACCGGCACCAACTTTGAGCTGTCCGCGATGGCCACCATTCGCCGCGAGGCCGCCGCCACGACCTTCTCTCGCAAGAGAGCTGCCCCACCGCCCTTGATCAGGGCGAGGCCCGGGCCGATTTCGTCGGCGCCGTCGACGGTCAGGTCGAGTTCGGGCAGTTCTTCGAGGGTCGACATCGGAATGCCGAGCGAGCGAGCCTCGGCGTCCGTCGCCTCGGAGGTGGGAACACAGATGCACTGGAGCCCCGCAGCGACGCGCTCGGCTAGAACCGCGAGAAACTGCCTTGCGGTGGAGCCGGTGCCGAGCCCCAGGCGCATGCCCGGCGTAACCTCGGCAAGGGCAGCGATGGCTGCCTCGCGTTTGTAGTCCCGGCTCATGCTGAAGCCCCCAAAACTGGTGGGTTGCTAGAAGCGCCCCCGCCGCCTGTCAATCGTGCTCATCACGGTTTGGTGATGTGATTTGTCGCCTTGCGGCAACAGAACTGGGCTCTGCTATGATTGGCAAGGGGAATTGAAGTCCGCGGCCCTTTTCGCCGAATAGGAATTTAGGTAGGCATTCTACCGGTTTGGCCGGGTATCTTCGCCCGAGCACGCTCAGAGGCCCAGATGCATCGAATCAGACTCGCAGCCGCGATCTTCATGGCGGCACTTGCCACACTTTCCGTAGTGACCCCGGCTTTTGCCTTACGGTATTTCAACACCGAGACGCTTCAGTTCGAAGAGCGCGAGGTCAACACCCACGGTCGCAACTACAAACCGATCAAGCGCGAGATCGTGGACTACGAGACCAGCTTTAAGCCGGGCACGATTATCGTCGAGACGAGCGAGCGGCGGCTCTATTTCGTGCTGCCGGATGGCAAGGCCATCAAATACGGCGTCGGCGTCGGCCGCGACGGGTTCCGCTGGTCCGGCCAGCACAAGATCACGCGCAAGGCCGAGTGGCCGGGCTGGACCCCTCCGCCGGAAATGCGCAAGCGCGTCCCCGATCTCCCGGCCTATATGCCGGGTGGCCCGAAGAATCCCCTCGGTGCGCGTGCGCTCTATATCGGCTCGACACTCTACCGGCTGCACGGCACTGCGGAGCCCTGGACGATCGGTCAGGCGGTTTCGTCTGGCTGCATCCGGCTCACAAATGAGGACATCATCGACCTCTATGACCGGGTGAAAGTCGGCACCATGGTCGTCGTCCACCAGTAGGACAGCACGACGAATTAACGGGCCGGTCCACGCGACCGGCCCTTTTTTGTTTGGCCGCGCACGCTCCAGAGGCTACGCTCTTTCGATGATCCAGACGCCTCCGCAGAGCGCTCCCCTCATCGATCGCTACGGTCGCCGCATCAGCTATCTGCGGATTTCGGTAACGGACCGGTGCGACTTGCGCTGCGTCTATTGCATGTCCGAGCACATGGAGTTCCTGCCCAAGAAGGATGTGCTGAGCTTTGAAGAAATCGACGCAGTGGCGCGCGCCTTTGTCGCGCGCGGAACCACGAAGATCCGACTGACGGGCGGCGAACCACTTGTCCGCCGCGACATCATGCAACTGGTCGAGCGGCTCGGCTCCTATATTGGTGAGGGGCTGGAGGAATTGACGCTGACGACCAATGGCACCCAGCTTCGCCGCTACGCGACGCGGCTGGCCGCAGCGGGGGTCAAGCGCATCAATGTCTCGCTCGACACACTCGATGAGTCCCGCTTCCGGAGCATAACGCGCCGCGGCCGGCTCGACGACACGCTCGACGGCATCGACGCGGCGGCGGAGGCCGGGCTCAAGCTCAAGATCAACATGGTCGCGATGAGGGGCGTCAACGACGACGAGATCGAGCCGATGCTGCACTGGGCGCATGACCGCGGCTTCGGATTGACGCTGATCGAGGGCATGCCATTGGGTGAAGTCGGGATCGACAGGGTCGAAACCTATCTCCCGCTCAAGCAACTGCGCGACAGTCTGGCGAGCCGCTACACGCTCGAGGCAGCGGACCACCGCACGGGTGGCCCTGCCCGCTATGTGTGGGTCAAAGAAACCAATGGCTTACTCGGTTTCATTGCACCGATGAGTCACAATTTCTGCGAGAGCTGCAATCGCGTGCGGCTCACCGCGACCGGCCAGCTCTATATGTGCCTCGGGCAGGACGCGATGGTGGATCTTCGCGCCGTGATGCGCGAACAGACGCAGGGCGGGCTCGACGCGGCCCTCGATCACGCCATGATGCTCAAGCCCAAGGGCCATGACTTCGTGCTCGACCGCGACCATCGTGGCCCGGCGCTCGCACGGCATATGAGTGTGACCGGGGGCTGACGCCAGAGGCCTACTTGTCTTCGTCCGAGACGTGGGCGAATTCCAGCGGCAGGGCCGTGGTGTATTTGATCTGACCCATTGCAAAGGACGAGCTCACATCGGTGAGGGCGATCTTGCCAATGAGCTTCTTGTAGAAAGCATCATAAGCGCCGATGTCGGGCACCACGACGCGCAGCAGGTAGTCCACTTCGCCGCTCATGCGATAGAACTCGACGACTTCAGTGAAGTCCTCGACGACGGCGGCGAATTTCCGCATCCAGGCGTCGTTGTGCTCATTGGTGCGGATCGAGACGAAGACGGTTACGCCGGCATTGATCTTGGCTGGATCGAGCACGGCGACACGGCCCTTGATGACGCCGTCCTCCTCCATCTTCTGGATGCGCCGCCAGCAGGGCGTGGTCGACAGACCGACCTTGCGGCCGATCTCGGCGACAGGAATGGTGGCGTCCTTCTGCAGCAGCGCCAGTATCTTGCGATCAATCTTGTCCAACGTGCCTCACTCCTGAAATCGAAACGGGATTGCGGAAGAAGGCAGTTATCGGTGGGTGACGCGCAACACAAGCCGCAATTTCCGGCATGTCGACGCAATTTTGTTGCGCCGTCAACTATCTCGGGAACTATGCACTTGAGTTAGCAACTGACAGCGAGTAGTGATTCATGCGACAGGCCGACGCTTCACTTCTTCTTTCCGAGGAACGTTCTGCGTTCCTTACGCGCCGCCTTGCTCTTGTGTCCGCGAGGGCGGTTAGGCGGCGGAAGTTGCGCGATCAGGCGGTGACGCCGAAGAAACTCGTAGAGGCGAATGCCGACATCATAGATGAGCTGCGCATCGGATTTGATTTTGTCGATGGACACTGGGATTAGGTCCATTTCGACACGTCCACGCGCTTTGGCCTTAACTTGGAAAACTTCGTCGGACTTAGGCTTGCGGCACCACTCGTTGTGGACATGGTCGTTTCTGCGACTATTTGCGTCGAGGATAGCGTCTAGGATTTCGTCCAGCTCATCCAAAACGTCGAGATCGTCTATTCTGATCTCGGCGACGGCGCGAAGCACTTGGTCGCGCATCGGAGCGTTCATATGAGTGGTAACGGCCCATCCGTATTCGGCATCAACCCCTAGGCTCAGGACTCATTGATCAGAGCCAGAAGATGACGGTTGCGGCGATGCAGATGGCCGACATGAATGTGTGGGCGCAGCGGTCGTAGCGGGTGTGG
>JBEBGE010000060.1:0-19486 GCA_040081595.1 Devosia sp. | reverse complement strand
TCTACAACAACTCGGTTCTTCCCGATCTGTTGAAGACACACACGCTGAGCTCGGGTGGGAGTGTCGACGTTGCGTATTTGCCGTCGACCTATTGGCAGAACGGGTATCTGCCGATGGTTGTGCAGACGGTCTCCAAGGTGACGACGAGTGACGGGCTGGGGAACAGCGCGACGACCAAGTACGCCTATCAGGGCGGGGCCTATGATGCGTTCGAGCACAAGTTCCTGGGCTTCGAGCAGGTGACGGCGGAGCTGCCCTGCGAGAGCTATGAGACGACGTGCCCCTGGGTGATCGCGCATTACCGGCAGGAGGCGGTGGCGGCCGGCTCGCTCAGTAAGCTCGAACTGTTCGCGCCCACTGGCGTGGTGCAAAGGAAGATCGAGAACGGCTACGCGGTTCAGGCCGATCCCCTCAGCCTGCCATTCACCGCCCACAAGACGTCCGAAGAGATCACCGACACGCTGACGGGCGGCACTGTCGTGACCCGCACGGAATGGGTCTATGACGGCTATGCCAATCTGCTCGAGGAGAACAGGCTCGGGCTGGTGGGCTCGAGCCTCGACGACACGGTCACCGACACCACCTACGAGCTCAACCTCACCGATTACATCGTCAACACCCCGACCCAGGTGACGGTCAGGGACGCGAGCGCCAATGTCTTGCGCGACACCAGTATCTGGTACGACGGCGCCACAAGTGCCGGAGTGGAGCCGACCAAGGGCCATCCGACCAGGACGCGGACCTGGCTGACCGGGTCGACCTGGCTGACGTCATCGGCCGAGTACGATTCCTATGGCCAGCAGACCGCCTCGGTCGATCCGTTGGGCAATCGAAGTGAGCAGAGCTTTGATAGCACCCATCAATATGTGATCGAGAGCCGCAACCCGCTCTATCAGGACGGCGACACGCGGCAGAAGACCTCCGCCACCTGGAACGCCTCCTGCGCTGCCCCTGCCACAAAGACCGGTCTCAACGGCGAGGTGACGAGCTTCACCTATGATGTGCTCTGCCGGCAGACGCGGGTCGATTATCCCTCGGGCGAGTACCAGACCAGCGCGTACCTCAATATCGGCACGCCCACGACGCAATATGTCGAGACCAAGACCAGCCCGGCCAATGGCAGTGACGAGATCTGGTCCAAGACCTATCTCGATGGGCTGGGCCGCACCTACAGGACCACCGGCATCGGCGCCACCGCCGCGGCGGCCGCCATCCGGGTCGATACCGAGTACCGGCGGCGCGGCCAGGTCAAGAAGGTCTCGCTGCCCTATTTCAGCGGCGGCACGGTCTATTGGACCACCAACCGCTATGACGTGCTGGGCCGGGTCATCCAGGTCGAACTGCCCGATGCGCAGCTGATCGCCACCGCCTATGAGGCGCCAACCGTCACCCCCGGCGTCTTGATGACCAAGACCACCGATCCCCTGAGCCGGATCACCCGGACGACCACCGATATCAACGGCAACCCGATCGCAAGGACCGGGTATCTGGGCGCCACCGCGGTCACGACGCTGTTCAGCTATGATCCTCTGGGGCAGCTGACCGCCGCCACCGATCCCAATGGGAACCTCTGGTCCTATGCCTATGACAGCCTCGGACGGCGGACTGGCTCCACCGATCCGGACCTCGGGGTCTGGACCTACGCCTATGACAATGGCGGGCGGCTGACGTCACAGACCGACGCCAAGGGCCAGGTCACCGCCTTCACCTATGACCGGCTGGGCCGGATGCTGACCAAGACCAGCGCAGAGGGTCTGGCGATCGAGGAGGTGGTCACCAACACCTATGACGAGGCCCGCTCGGGCTTTTACAATGTCGGGCAGTTGACGACTGCCGCCAATGCCAATGCCATCCTTACTTACGACTTCGACCTCGGCGGCAGGAAGGTCAAGGATACCGCGACCGTCGATACCATCACCCACACCACCACAACCGCCTATGATGCGGGCGGCCGGGTGACCTCGCGGACCTATCCCGGGTCGGTCTCCTCCGGCGCCTTCTCCTATAACGCCGCGGGACAGCAGACCGCTCTCGCCTCTTCCGTCAGCGCCACCACCTACGACGCCGCCGGACGGGTGCTGACCATCACCTATGCCAATGGCGTGGTGACCACCTACACCTACTCGGCACAGCGCGGCTGGGTGAACACCATCTCGACGGTCAAGGGTGCGACGACGATCACGTCCCTGACCTATACCCACGACACTGCCGGTCGCATCACCGCTGTCTCCGGCTCCCGTGCCGACGATGGCTGGACCTATGGCTATGATAGCCTCGACCGGCTGCTGAGTGCGGCCAATACCAATACGCCTTCCCTCAGCCAGACCTTCACCTATGACGCTGCCAACAATATCCTCAGCGCCACCGGGGTCGGCACCTATACCTATCCCACCCAAGGAAGCTCAGCGGTCCGTCCCCATGCGGTGAGTTCCGCCGGCTCATGGGCCTTTACCTACGACGCCAATGGCAACCAGACCCAGCGCCTGGTCTCGGCCGTCGCCGATCGCACCATCGCCTGGGACGGCGACAACCGCCCCATCTCGGTCACCAACCCCTCGGGCACCGTCACCTATCTCTATGGTCCCGATGGTTCCCGGCTCAAAAAGATCGTCGGGTCCAACACCACGCTTTATCTGGGCGACGACATCGAGCGCGATGCTGCCGGCATCTTGGCCTTCAACCTCACGGCGGACGTCAAGCTCGCCAATTCTAACCGCACCTATCTCCACCGCGACCACCTGCAATCGGTCCGCCGCGTCACCGACGCCTCGGGCTCCCTCTCCCGTGCCTCGGCCTACAAGCCCTTCGGCACCCAGGTCGAGACCATCCTCGCCCCGCTCTCTCCAACCGAGCCCAAATCCTTCATCGGCGAACGCACCGATCCCGAGACCGGTCTCACCTATCTCCACGCCCGGTTCTATGACGCCAGCCTCGGACGCTTCCTGTCGCCGGATTGGTGGGGGGTGACAGACCAGGGTGTCGGGACCAACAGGTATGCCTATGCAGCAAATGATCCGGTCAATGGGAGTGATAGAAACGGGCATGCCGTGGGAGAGGGTTGTGCAATTGGCGCGGCTGCCACCAGCCCAACTGGACTCGGTGCGATACTTGGGTGCATCGCTGGCGAGATAACCGTCGATACGGTTATCGCTGTGATTGCCGTGGCAGGAGCATTGACTGTCGCCATAGCAAGCCGCAGCGGTGATCAGGTTGCCAACGAGGTCCCAGCGGACCTCGGCAAGGGGATGGCTGCGGAAATACCGGGCGACGAAAGCGGAACCGACGACGGGCACGGGGCGCCGCCACCGGTGACCGCTGACACTCAAGGTACTCCGCCTAATGGTGATGACGGTGACCAGCCCCCGGAGAACACTTACAAAGACGTCACGACAGGTGGCAGCGTCGAGAATCGAGAGATCAACGTAACGACGTCCGAGTTCAAGGCCAACCTTCGCTTGGACGGCTGGAAAGAGGTCGTTTCACAAGACGGCAAAGTCACGCTATTCACCAAGGATGGCGCTACTTACGTAGTGCGAAACCTGCCTGCGAGAAGCACCGGCGGACCAAGCGTGGATTTTTACGCACCCGGCAGCGAGGACATCACTTTGAAGCTGCGACTACTTCCCGACCCGTGAGGCCCGTAGTGAGTCTGTTTCCCGACAACTTGAGGGTTCGCCCGAACGCTGAGTTCGCCTTTTTCGAGATGTCATACGCCTTTGGTCGCTCCGCCGGAAGTGTCTTCACGTCCCTGGCGAAGGCGGCTAGTGAATCGGCGTTCCGGTTTCTTGTCATCGAACCTGATCCCATTGAGTACTATGAGAAGTCGTTTGGTCAGGCTGCTGATTTGGTGTTCTCCACCAGCAGTGATACTGCGGCTATCTATGCCAATCTGATGGCGGCTTGGCCGCTGGGCAGCCCGGCAGACGCTCCAAGATTTAGGGCCGATATTGTTAGTTGGTCTAGTCCTTCCGGACTCTGGTGGGGATGGGGGGAGCGCGAATTCAATCTTTGCGCCATCGGCACCGACGACCGTGACTTATTGGATGTCGCGATAGATTCGATGGCGTTACAAGGCATCCCTAGCTTCACGACAGAAGGGGTGCTTGCAAATATCGTCTCGCTGGAAATTCCCGACCAAGATCGGCTGAAGTCCTTTGGTGCTCGCTTAGTAAGCACACTGGGTTACGGGCGCACTCGCTCTATCTGAATGGGCGAAGGGAAACGAGGAGTCTCCCGAACCGCCCGGCGATTGCAGAACCTGCCACCCGGCGCGCCCCGACGCCAATGGCAACCAGACCCAGCGACTCACCAGCGCCGTCGCCGACCGCACCATCGTCTGGGACGGCGACAACCGTCCCATCTCGGTCACCAACCCCTCGGGCACCGTCACCTACACTTACGGTCCCGACGGCTCCCGGCTCAAAAAGATCGTCGGGTCCAACACCACGCTTTATCTCGGCGACGTTGCCATTCGGGCGTAGCCCTCATGGCCTTCTCGGCTTGAAGCTCTCCACCGGAGAGCTTCATCGGCTCTCGCCCGACCACCGTCGAAGTATGTCGCGCGACAGCGCCGGCATCTTCGCCTTCAACCTCACGGCCGACGTCAAGCTCGCCAACGCCAATCGCACCGCCATTCGGGCATAGCCCTCATGGCCTTCTCCCCTAAAATCGCTCCACTGGAGCGATTTTGCTTTCAGCCGGCTCGAAGTCCACCGCGATCACCTGCAATCCGTCCGTCGCGTCACCGATGCCACCGGCGCTCTCTCCCGCGCCTCCACCTACAAGCCCTTTGGCACCCAGGTCGAGACCGTCCTCGCTCCGCTCTCTCCCACCGAGCCCAAATCGTTCATCGGCGAGCGCACCGACCCAGAGACCGGTCTCACCTATCTCCATGCACGGTTCTATGACGCGGCGTTGGGGAGATTCTTGAGCCCGGACTGGTGGGATCCATCCGATCCAGGCGTCGGCACAAACAGGCATGCGTACGCGGGCAATGATCCGGTCAATGGAAGCGATCGGAACGGGCATACAACGGAGAACGGGCACTCTTGGCTGCAAGACTTTCTGGACTGGATTCGAGGGATCGATCGAACGCAGGTCGACTTGAAGACAGCGGTTAGTGACAACGCGGAGGCTATGCCTAAAGCAGATGCACCCGAGCCCGAACAATACGTTGCCCCCAACGTAGTCACACCGCTCGGCCCTGGTCCCGCGCCTGTGCTTAATAGCGGCCAAGCCAGTGGGTCCGGCGCGGTGACGGGTCCACAGCCCTATGTTCCTGAAGACTTACTCCCTAGCTCTTCACGATACATACTGCAGAACAGGACTCTAAATCCCGATGGAACCATCATCCTTGAGGCACCAGACGGCTACTACCCAGTGGTTGCGCCGCAAGGCGGCGGCATCCTGCTTGTGCCACCGAGCTACGTTCCCGGCGATAGAAAGAACGTCATCCGATTCCAGCCTTATGGGACCGGTTCCAGCGTGAAGTGGAACTACGCGAATGGCTACTTTATCGTCTATAATGCAGCCGGCGCCGCCATAAGCATCTACAGCGGACAGCAATTCCGAGACTCAAGCCCGCTAGTTCACAATCCGTACGGGATCGTCATACCACCAGGAGCTCCATGAACATAAATGACGTAGTGCAGCATCTAGGTCGAATTCGTGGCGAGGCAATGACCGGCATCTACGTCGGACCGTTTCACGTTCGATTCGAATTCATCTCTCAAACTGCGACCCACGTTGTGATTAAGAAGCCGTTCAACTTCACTTTCGAGGGGAAAGAGTTAGCGTTTGATCCCCTCGAAAGGCGGCCAGAAAGCTCTCCGGCGTTTGTATTACTCCAAGGCTTAGTATGTGTGGATCTGACACTCGATCCAACCGCACTTGTCATTTTCTTGTCGAATGCGTGTACCATCCGAGTATCAATGGATGTCGCTGACTTCGAACCGGTCGAGCTTCTTGGCTATCGCGGGAATGGGCAAGATGAACTTGAATTCTACTACGTGTTCTGAACTCAACTACCACGATCGAAAAAGCCACTACGGCTGAGCGCTGCCAATACCAATACCTCGGCGCTCAGCCAGGCTAGTCATTCGAGCGCAGCTCTCATGGCCTTCTCGCCAAAGGTTGCTCCACTGGAGCGATTTTGCCTTCGGCCGGCTCGAAGTGTCCGACCCAGGGCTCCTCGGCGGTCCGTCCGCATGCGGTCTCGACCGCCGGCGCCTGGGCCGTCTTAGCCATTCGGGCATAGCCCTCATGGCCTTCTCGGCTTGAACGTCTCCACCGGAGACGTTCATCTGCCCCAACGAGCAGACCGCCTTCGAAGTACGACGCCAATGGCAACCAGACCCAGCGCCTGGTCTCGGCCGTCGCCGATCGCACCATCGCCTGGGACGGCGACAACCGCCCCATCTCGGTCACCAACCCCTCGGGCACCGTCACCTACACCTACGGTCCCGACGGCTCACGGCTCAAAAAGATAGTGGGGTCCAACACCACACTCTATCTCGGCGACGCTGCCATTCGAGCGTAGCTCTCATCGCCTTCTCGGCTTGAAGCTCTCCACCGGAGAGCTTCATCGGCTCTTGCCGACCGCCTTCGAAGTATGTCGCGCGATTCTGCCGGCATCTTCGCCTTCAACCTCACGGCGGACGTCAAGCTCGCCAACTCCAACCGCACCTGGCTTCACCGCGATCATCTCGCCTCGGTCCGCCGCGTCACCGACAGCGCCGGCACCCTCTCCCGTGCCTCGGCCTACAAGCCCTTCGGCACCCAGGTCGAGACCATCCTCGCCCCGCTCTCCCCCACTGAACCCAAATCCTTCATCGGCGAGCGCACCGATCCGGAAACAGGTCTCACCTATCTCCATGCACGCTTCTATGACGCATCCCTCGGGCGGTTCCTCTCACCAGACTGGTGGGATCCGTCACAGGAGGGCGTGGGGACCAATCGATACGCCTATGCGGCGAATGATCCGGTCAATGGGGCGGACAACAGTGGGCACTGTGCCGACTGGGATCCGGCTTGCCCCTGGGAATTCATGTCGGACTTCGACGGCGTCCCCGGAATAGGAAGCTACGCGGACTACTTCTACTCTCCCGACAGCACAGAGCGAGCGCTCTACCGGAGCACGCAACCGTGGTTCATCGATCCGATGCTCGAAATGCAATACGCGATTAACTCGATGCCGGGATCGGGGTCGCTTCGAGTCGGAAGCGGAGGGCGATACGTTGACAATTCGCCGCAGTCGGCACCGAAGAGTAAAGGGACCACTGACTTCATTGTGAAGAAACTAGGCGGTGAACTCTTTGGCGAAGAGAGACTCGGTCAACTTGGCGCGTATTTGCAGAAGCGAGGTATTCAGCTCAAGGTGGGCGACGATCTGCTCGCCCCCGGCAAGGCGGGGGGCTTTGATGCCTCTAACAAAGTCCTGCTGCTTAGGGACAATCCGACGGAATATGAAGTCTGGCATGAGCTGAACCACTATCTTCAGTTTAAGCAGCTTGGGCAAGAGAACTACGCAGGACAAACAAGAGTGCAGAAAGAACAATACGTCTTCGACACCCTCCAGAATTCGCAGAAGCGATGGGATGCGCTCACGCCTGAACAGCGCCAGCACGCCATCGCGTACATATTGGCTGTTGGGGGTCTCGTATGACAGAAAGTGAAGCGAGAGCGGCTGCGGAGAGGCTCCTTTTGGCCTCCAGCGAGAACAATAACAGTAGCTGGTCGCTGAAGTTCGTAAGCGCAACGAGGGACAAGATACGCGACGGAGAATGGGTTGTCCTATTTGACCAATCTAGTTCAGAGGGTAGTTTGATTGACGGCCCAGTTGTGATTCTCGTCAATGATTTGACGGGCCTTGCAGTGCACCTAGACCAGAGCATTGCGGCCCGATTTCCAAAATCAGGCGAACGTCACTAAGAGCTAGGCAACCCAGTCGAGAACTCAGAGAGCTCTGTCCGTCGGATCCGGCCGCCACCTGAAAAATGCCGGTGACACCGAAATCACCGAGTTGGCACCTAGTGGAAGTGACGAACGCCGTCGGATGACGCAGCATGCTGACCGTGGCCTCCTCGATTCTCGTACTCGCGCTCGTGTGGCTGTCACAGGTCGATATCCAGTCTCTCAGAATCCCCGACGTCATTACACTGCCCCTGATCGCATCTGGGCTCGCTGTGAACGTCTTCCTCCACGGTGCATCCAGCCTCTGGCTCTTCGCGCTCGGCGCCGCGCTCGGCTTTCTCAGTCTCTGGCTCGCCGCGACGCTCTATGCCCGTCTGCGCGGCCGGCCCGGCCTTGGGCTCGGCGATGCCAAGTTGTTGGCGGCGGCAGGTGCGTGGATGGGGCCGATGTTTCTCGCCCCGACCGTATTTATCGGTGCACTACTCGGGCTAGCCTATGCGGGCTTCTTGCGCCTTCGCGGGCAGCGCATATCCTCACAGACTATCGTGCCATTTGGTCCATTTTTGAGCGCTGCATTTTTCCTGCTCTGGTGCCTGCATCTAGCCGGAGTGATTTGAGAGAGGTTGGCCCGGCCGATGCATATCGAGGCCCGACTGAGAGAGCATATCGTATCCTCCAATCTGCTGCCGCCGCAGGATTTGCGGCGCGCGCTTTCCGCCGCGGAGACAGCGCATGTGCGGCTCGATCAGGCGCTGGTAGAGTTGGGCCTTTTGACCGAAACGAAACTCGCCGAGCTTCTGAGCGCGGAGTTTGACATTGGCACGCTCGCCCCCGGTGACATCCCCGCCGCTCGCCTCGAAGTCCCACTGGCGCCCTCCTATCTCCTGGCCAAATCCATCCTCCCGATAGCGACAAGCGAAAGCGGCCTCGTCCTCGCCATGGCCGATCCCTATGACGACTTCACCGCGAGGGCAGTCGCACTCAAGACTGGCCGCACGGTCACGCGGAAGCGGATCGTCCGCTCCGTACTCGACCGTACGCTTTCCGAACTCTACGGCGACGTTCTTCCGCCGCTCGAAACCGGGGAGGGTGAGCGTTCGCCGGAAGTCGCCGATGGCCGGGACGTCGTGGCTTTGCGCGACGCCGCCAGCGACGCGCCGGTCGTGCGCTTTGTTCAGGACACGATCCGCGCAGCCGTGATACGGGGCGCGTCCGATATTCATCTGAAGCCGTTGCCGCATGGGGCGCAGATGCTGTTCCGGATCGACGGCAAGCTGGAGGCCCAGGCAGCGCCGGACGCCCGCACCTATGCGTCGGTGATTTCGCGACTCAAGATCCTCGCCAATCTCGACATTGCCGAGCGGCGGCTGCCGCAGGACGGCAAGCTCAGCGTCACAGTCGGCGGCGAGGCGGTCGATGTCCGTATCTCCACCATGGCCCATGTTCATGGTGAGGGCGCTGTTCTCAGGCTTTTGTCTCGGCAGCTGGTTCACACCTCGCTCGCCGATCTGGGGTTCTCTTCCCACATCGAAAGCGGGTTGCAGCGGCTCACGGCTGCGACCGAGGGGTTGATCGTCGTGACTGGCCCGACCGGGTCGGGCAAGTCGACGACGTTGCACGCCATTCTCCAGCGTCTGATCCGCCCCGATCTGAATGTCGTGACGGTCGAGGATCCGGTCGAATACAGGGTCGATGGCATCTCGCAGATCCAGGTGGACGAGAAGGCGGGGCTGACATTCCCGACCATTCTCAGGTCACTGCTGAGGCAGGATCCTGACATCATCCTCGTTGGCGAAATCCGGGACGGGGAGACGGCGGCGATCGCTGTGCAGGCGGCCCTGACTGGCCATCTGGTGCTGGCGACGCTTCACACCAACTCGGCGCTCGCGGCTGTGCCGCGCCTCATCGATATGGGTGTCGAACCCTACCTTCTCGCCGCCGTGATGCGTGGCGCGCTCGCCCAGCGGCTGGTACGGCGGCGTTGCCCATATTGTGCCGGCGAGCATCAGGAGCTTCATCTGGTCTATGGGCCAAAGGATGCAACAACGACCTGCACCCATTGCGGCGGAAAGCGACTGGCTGGGCGGGTAGCGGTCGGCGAACTGGCTCTGCTCGACAACGAGACCATCGAGGCGTTGGCGAACTCGACCAGCCTGCCGAAGCACCTCGAGGCGCGGCTGCGCGAGCAAGGCTTTCTTCCGATGCGCGAAGACGCAGCCCAGCGCCTGAGAACCGGTGAGATCGTTGCCGATGACATGGCGGCCGTTGCATGAGCGCTGCAGGCAACTTGCCGGTCTTCCATTTCAAGGGCGCGCGCGCCGATGGCAGCCTTGCGACGGGGCAACTCAGCGCCATCGATCAGCAGCACGCGTTGCTCCTGCTGCAGCGCGACGGCGTACGGCCGATCCGGCTGCAGGCCAGACCGTTGCCCGAGTCCTGGCTCCACCGCGATATCGGCTGGCTGGGGGCCAAAACACTCTCGGTTCGCGACGGCGCGCAGTTCTGCAGCGAGCTTCATGTTCTGCTGGACGCGGGGCTCGAGTTGCCTGACGCGCTCATGGCGATGCTGGCATCGGAACGAAAGAACACCAAGGCGTTTCGCTTCGGCACCGCGGTATTGAGCGGCATCAAACTCGGCAAGGGCTTTTCCGCCTCCATCGAAAGCGCAGGCTTCCGCCTGCCGGCGGATATGGTTCCGGTCCTGCGAGCGGGCGAAGAGGCCGGAGCGCTGGCGACCGCCGTCGGCGCCCTCGGCGAGGCTCTGGGGCAGCGGGGCAAGCTTGGTGGCGAGATCGCCTCGGCACTGGCCTATCCGATCTTTCTGCTCATCGTCGTCTCGATTGTCTTGGGAATACTTGCAGGCTTCGTGGCGCCGGCCCTCGGGCGCCTGTTCGTGTCGATGGATCGCGCGCCACCAACCGCCATCGCATTGCTCTGGCAGACTTCGGAATTCGTAACCCAGAATGCGGTCCCGCTCGCCGCCGCCGCAGCGGGCGCGATCCTGTTGCTGGTCATATTGCTCCGGAGCGAGCCAGGACGCCGCATCGCCGGGGCGCTGGCGAGGCATATCCCGGTTTTGGGGGGACTCCTCGTCTGGTCGTCGACGGCCCGCTTTGCTTCCGCGCTCAGCCTTTCGGTCGCGACCAATGTCGCCACGGCAAACGCGCTCGAGCGATCGCTGGTGTCGGCCGGAACGATTGCGCCGGCGGCGATCACCCGCAGCGTCAATCTCGTGCGACGAGGTTCGACGCTTGAACAGGCATTGACGAGTCTCCGCTTCCTTCCGCCCAAGGCGCTGCATCTGATCGCCATCGGCGAGAAGAGCGGACGACTGAAGGATGTGCTCCAGATCGTCGTCGAAGAGGCTCGGATGCAGACGGAGAGACGGGCGGCGTTGATTGGGGCATTGCTGGGGCCCACCCTGATCCTCGTCGTCGGCGCCATGGTCGGGCTCACGGTGTTTTCAATCTTTTCGGCGCTCATGGAAGTGAACAGCTTTGCATCCTGAATCTGGAGAGCGCGGCCACAATTTCCACGTGGTGAATTCCGAGAGCGGGATCACCATTCTTGAGATCTTGGTGGTGCTGGTCATCCTCAGCCTCATCGCCGTGGTCGGGACCATCCAGGTCAGCCAGCTCATGGATCGGGCCAAGGTCGATGTCACAACGCTGCAACTGAGGCAGATTTCAAACTCGTTGGAAGTGTTCCGCATCGATTTGAGGCGCTACCCCACCGCCGAGGAAAGCCTTGGTGTCCTTGTCGGCAATTCCGGCAATATTGAAGGCTGGCGCGGCCCCTATCTGAAGGATTCGGCTTTGCTGCTCGATCCCTGGGGACAGGCGGTAACCTACACAACCAGTGCAGGAGGCGGCTTCGAACTCAGGTCCCTCGGCGCCGACCGGAAAGAGGGCGGTGAGGGGGTCGCGAGTGACATCGTCATCGGCGCGTCGGGGTGAGCGCCGGACAAGCCAACGCGGCATTGAAGCCCGGTTCCGAGTCCGGAATGACGGTGCTGGAGCTGCTGGTGGCGCTGGCCATTGTCGCACTGGCGACGGTCGCGGCGGCCAACTGGGTGAGGATTCCAGATGCCGCGCCTGCGCAGTTGGCAAGTGCGGACTTTCTCGGCTTTGTCAAAGAGGCACAGATTGATGTCCTGCGCTCGGGTGAAGCGCAGGTTCTGGTGATCGTCGGCAACCAGGCAACAATCGGGACTGAGCTCTTCACCTGGGATGGTGCCACGATGAACATATTGGCAGAGGACCAGGTGTCGGGTCCGATCCGCATTGCGCTCTTTCCCGACGGTACCGCATCGGGTCCGCATATCGATATCGTGACGGCGGGGGCTAGCCAATCGGTGCCGCTCATCTATCGGGCACCACCGTGACGAGTGTCCCAACAAGTGAGAGCGAGGATGGGTTCGTGCTTGTCGAGGCGCTTGTGGCCCTCGCGATCCTCGCAATTGCGGGCACGATTATCTATCAGACCGGAGCGGGTCTGCTGGCGCGCGTCGATGGCGATCTCGATCGCTCTGTCGCGCTCACCAATCTCCACACGATATCGGTGGTTCTTCAGGCGATAGGCGCGCCTGCCGAAAGGCTCTTGCCGAGCGAAGACGGATTGTTCCGCTACACTTTCTCGCTCGGACCAGATGAGGAGCGGATCGCAGGCGGTGACGGAACCGCCTTCTACTGGGCTAGCATCCACGCCATCGATATTTCCAGGCGAAACGAAGTCGCAAAGCTTGCGCTCGGCTATGACGGCTGAGGGCGCTGATCCAGGATCGCCCGCTGCCGGCGGCGAAGCCGGATTCTCGCTTGTCGAGGTCATGATAACGCTGGTCATGGCCGCCATGCTGGCGATTGCCGTCGGCGGGCTCATCAGCTTTGCGGTCACCCTCAGGGATCGGTCCGAGCGGAGCGAGAAAACGATATCGGCAATTCTCGAAGTCGAGGCCTTGCGCAACGCCGCGCTCGAAGCTGCTGGTCCGGCCAAGGGCATCACAATCGGGAGTCCGGAGACAACCGGGTATGTGCTCGTCGCGCCTGACTCGCGACGCCACCTGCCAATGCGGATCGCAATCGAAAGGGAAGCGGCCGGCACTCCCTTGACTATTGGTCTCTCCTTCGCGGACGCCGCCGAGGACGCGACGACATCTGTGGATTTGGCGCTATTCGATGACGCCTTCATTGATTACCTCACCGGCACGGGGGACGATCTGGCTTGGCGTCCGGCCGACTCGGTCTCAGGCGAACCGATCGCGGCGCGGTTGTCGGTCATTCAGGGCAAGAGGCGATGGACAATTCCACTCTGGGTGGTGCCGCGCGGAACGGCCGATTAGGCTCTATCATGGCCGATATGCACATGTTCGCCGGCGCAATGCGCTGCGCCTCGGCTCCATCGTGATCATTGTCGCACCATCACGTTTGTTTGCCTGGCTCGGCGACATTGCTCCAGCCTGGGTCAGGCGGTTCGTCGCTGGTCCAACGACGTTCGTGCGTATCAGCCCAGGCGGCGCGGTAGTTGTCGGTCCGCGCTGGCCCGGTCGTCCGGTCTCCGTCGAACTCGACTCCGAACTGGTACTGACGACGCGGCTGACACTGCCCCAGGAAGCAAGGCCCGACGTTCGCGAGGCAGCAATCCTCAAGATCGAGGCCGAAACGCCTTTTCGGGAAGAAGAGATTCTTGCCACGGTGACGGCAGAAGGGGGGGCCGGATCTGACGCGGAATGGCGCTACCGGATCGACCTGACGCCGCGGCGACCGATCGAGGATGGCCTGCGAGAACTGCGGCTGCGGCCCGACGCCGTCCGGCTCATCAAGTCGGCGGCGATTGGCACCAGGGGAGAAGTACGCTTCCCTGCCCGGTCCCGACGTGTACAAATTGTGATCCTACTCATCACTGCAATCCCGATCGGCGTCGCGATTTCCGGACTTTTCACGGTTGCGTTCAGTGAGGCCGATCGCCAGCACCGTGTGGCGGCAGGCCTCGAAGCCGAAGCCGCGCGCGAGATGATCTCGCTCAAATCTGAGCAGTCGGCGCTTGAAGCGAGCGAGGCCAGCAATTCCGGCCGCCAGGCACTTGAGACGCTGTTGTCCGAGACCCCTTCGGCGTTCCTACTGCTCAATGAACTGAAGCGCGGCGTTCCGGCCGGCCTCGATATCGAAAAGATCGAGATCGCCGATGGAATCGTGACGCTGTCGGTCAGGGCTATCGACGCCCTTGCGGCCATCCGTCAGATGAACGCGCGGCCCGGCTGGGAAGCGGCAGCCATCGGCAGCATTGCCGCAGACCCTGCGACGGCCCGGGAAGTCGCGATCGTCGGCGTGAGGCTCTCCCGGTGATGGCGACCCGTCTCCGCAACCTAGCGTTCTGGCTCCTCCTGATGCTCGGACTTGGAGGCCTCTATGGACTCGCCCAGTTGGCGACGGCGCCCATTCGGACAGAGTCGGCGCGCGTCGCGTCCGCCCAGTCCCTGATCGACGACCTCAGGGCTCGGCGCGCGACGGTGCGCGCGGCCTTTTCCCGACTGCCACTGACCGCCGGCGGCGTTGATCCCAGACTCGATGCTGAGGGATCCGTCCAGGATGGATTGCAGCGCTTTCAGGAGCGTGTCCGCGCGGCTCTGACAGTTGCGGGCGGGACACCCATCGTGTCGCAAACCGGCAGTGAAGCGGGCACGGAGAATCTCACCACGATGCGCTTGCTGCTGCGCGCAGAGTTGTCCGAACAGGGTCTGATGGGGTTTCTGAAAGAGGTCGAATCGGGTGTGCCGAAAATCTCGATCGGCGCCCTTGAAATGCACAAGCAGCCCGGAGGCGCGAGCGACAACCTCGAGCTGACCGTCACACTGATCATGCTGCACGCCGATGCGCTCTGAGCTGGTCCTTATCCTGTGGGTAATCGCAGGCCTGAGTGCGGTTGCGGCCATTTACGGTGGCAGCGTTCCGGCCAATTTCGTAGCATCATCGGGTCAGGATGAAGTGAGCGATCCGGTGCTTTTCAGCAACCCGGAACAGCCAGCCGAATCCGGAGTGGATGCGCCTCAGCCTGACGCAGAATTGTTGAGCATTGCCATAGAGCCGAGACTGCTTTTTGCGGTTCAAGTCGCTGCGTCCGCAGCGGCAGCGACAGAGGCTGCGCCTGTAGTTGCGGAGTTCGGTTTTGTGCTGCGCGGGATTGTCAGGAGAGATGATTCGTGGCGGGCGATATTTGAGGGCGGAGATGGGCAGTCGCAATACTCCGTTATCGGCCTGGGTGAAAGCCTCTCGGGTTTTGAGGTCGTGGCGCTTGAAGCAGACCGCGTTGTTCTCCGAAGCGCCAGAGACGGGACGGAGCAGACTCACATCCTTCGAGGTGACGGCGAAGCGCGCTAGCATTGTCTTGCCCGGCCTCGTGAAACTGGTCGCAACAGGTGTTCTCGTGTTGGCGACCCCCGGTTGCAGCAGCCTTGCGGGCCTTGCCGGTCCCGACACATCGGAATCTGGAATGTTCGCGCCTGTGCGCGCCGTTTCGTCGCCAAGCAAAACCGGCACCGCGATTGGTTATGCCAATGGCCAACAGGTGAGTGGCGTCTACGAAGTCGGCGTGGATCAGGGTGGCGACCTTGACAGCGCGCCGGCAGATCCGGCGCTCGCCAGCCGGAGCGTGACACTGAGTTTTGTCGATACTGACGTGCGCGAGTTTGCCCGCGTCCTGTTTTCGGAACTTCTGCTGCGCCCCTATACGGTCGACCGCGACCTGAACGGGTCCGTGACGGTTCGCTCGGGCGGCGAGGTCGACGGCGTCACCGCGCTTGCCATGGCGCGGCAGGCGCTCGAAGCCACGGGCAACACCGTGATTCTCAGCGAAGGCGTCTATCGCGTAACCACCCTCGCCAACCGTCAGCTCGATGCCTCGGCAGGGATGAAGACGTTCAAGCTTCGCTACATCGACGGCGGCGCCGCCCGCGATGCGCTTGCCCCGTTTCTCGATGGCAGGGCCGAGATGTTGAGCGTCAGCAATTCGTCGATCGCCATTCGCGGCGACAGCGAAGTGGTCGCGCTGGCCGGGTCGCTCCTTGCCACCATCGATATCGACCGTTTCAAGCAATCTTCCTTCGCGCTGTTTCCGCTGCAGAACGGCAAGGCCGAGGACATGGCCATTGAGCTCAAGTCGCTCTATGATGGAGCTGGCGTTTCCGGCGAAACCCTGCTGCCCATCGAGCGCCTGAACGCGGTGCTGGTTGTGACCAGCAAGCCCAGCCAGCTCGAGTTTGCCCGGACCTGGGTGGCGCGGCTCGATCACGGCCGGACCGATGATCGCCAGATCTCGGTCTATCAGGTCAAGAATCGGGAAGCCGATACGCTGGCGAAGCTCCTCCAGGAGATCTTTGCAACGGCGCATATTCCGGTCGCGACGGAAGCCGTTGCGTCCAGTGACGCAGTGTCGGTCTCTGAAGCCGTGTTTGGTGCACAAGGCAGTGATGCCGGCGCGCTGAAGGTCACCGCCGACGCTGGTTCGAATTCGCTGGTGATCTGGGCGTCGCCGCGCGAGCTCGATGTCATCCACCAGGCGCTCCGCCGCCTCGATACGCCGCTGGAGCAGGTCTACGTCGAAGCGACCATTGCCGAGGTTCGGCTCAATGGCGAGTTGAGCCACGGAGTGCGCTGGTTCCTGCAATCGGGTCCGCTGTCGGCCGGCATCACCGATACCAGCAATGGCGCTATCGCACCGGACTACCCGGGCTTCAACTTCTCGTTCAAGGTGCCACAGGCGCAAGTGGTGATCAGTGCGCTCGAGTCCTACACCGATGTGACCATCGTCTCCTCGCCGCAGCTCACGGTCATCAATCACCAGACCGCGACCATCCAGGTCGGCGATCAGGTGCCGATCGTCACCAAGTCCGTCCAGGATACCTCGAGCGGCGTCAACATCATCGCCAACGACGTGACCTTCCGCGACACCGGCGTCATTCTAAAAGTCACCCCCGACATCCGCGCTTCGGGGGAGGTCCTGCTCAATATCGAGCAGGAGGTAAGCCGGGTCCTCCCCACCACGTCTTCGCAGATCAACTCGCCGACCATCAGCCAGCGGAAGGTCCAGAGTACGGTCCTCGTGCCCGACGGCGAAGCCATCGTCCTCGGCGGTTTGATGAGTGCCAGCGACGAAACGGCAAGCGGCAGCCTGCCCGGAACGCAGAAGACGATTCTCGAATCGATCTTCGGCTCGAAATCGGTGAAGGCCGGGCGCAGCGAACTGATCATCATCATTCGCCCGGTGATCATCCGCAGCAAGGACGACCTCCGCGAGGTCGTGGCGGAGATCGCCGACAAGCTCTCGAGTCTCGATATCGGGACGAACTAAGATCAGGGGGCGCGGCCGAGAAGCACAACCGAGCCTGAGGCGGTGATCTCGATAGGAACGCGACGTGTCATGCCGCTAAGGTCCGGTCGCTCGATCTCAGCGACGAGAGAGAACCGCGACGATCCACTGTCGGCATAGGACGACATGCCGTTGACGATAGCAGGATTGCTGGCGCGTTCGGCGAGAATGGTTCCGATCTCGGCCGCATCGAGATCGGGGATTGCCTCGAGTGCGCGTTCGCTGGCGTAGCGAAGATCGATGCCGGAGCGGGTCGCAAAAGATGTGAGGTCGCGATCCAACTCCTCGGCCGACCGAACGGTCAGCAGATCGGGGTAGATAGCGCTCAATGCGTCAGTCGCGTGGGTGGCACGCAGGTGGTCGAGCCGGGAGCGCAGCATGGCAAGTTCGGCTGGCGGCAGGCCCAGGCCTTTGAGGTAGATCTCGACGATCTCATTGGCAGTTGTCGCCGGATTGATCTTGCCGCCTTCGCCTTCGATGGTCAGCAGGACCGGAGTGCCGACGACGTCGAGCATCAATCCAGGCGTACCGAGCGCACGGACTTCGAGGTCGTCACCTGTGCTTGCCATCGCGGACATGAGACGATGGAGCGCCGAGGCGGCCGCCGTCTCGTTCGACAACCGGTCAGCCAGCAGGCCGGCGGATTGGCTTGATTCGAACGACGTTGCGGTCGCGATAGTGAGCATGCCGGCGACGGCAGCCAGCCCGACGAGAACGACCATTTGGGTGAAGCCGGATTCAGAAGAGATGGTCATTGGTATTGGCGAACACATTGCCATTGGGATCGGTGGCGCCGGTCAACTGGTCCAGGTGATCATATGTGACGAGCCTTGTGACCTTCGAAGCTTGCCTCGCTCGCCATCGGGTGTCGGGCGCGGGTGCAAGTCATCGTAGCTCCGAATGTCGCTTGTTGGAGCGACACCAATGCCAGTAGGCCGACTGCCGTTCGGAGGCCTCGTGGTGAGAGAAGCCAGCGGTCGCCAGAGCTATTTGCCGAAGTCCCCAGTTGCTGGCCAAGAATTGGAGTGTTGGTCCAAATCGCTGCGCTTCGAGGATTGAAGGGGTTGGCGGGCTCTTTGAGCGCAGCTCTTCCATCGTCGCAAGCCCGAAGACGAAGGGCGACACTTCGGCCGGTATGTCAACAACATCCCACTCTGCACGTCCAACGGTTATGAAGTCGCCTCCGACTTCACGATGGAAGTCGAACACCGCTCCCTCACTAGCGAAGAGGTAGCTCGGCCTGCGGTGACCGACAGATAGGGGGCGCAAGTCCGTAATGCCGAGTTCAGTCAAAGCAATCTGAACGTCTTCTCCAAGCGCCTCGCCCGCGTCGAGCCAGGTCGCGTCAGTCTCCATGTTTACCTCCCTGACAACTCAAGGGGACTTCAGGCTGCGTAGCCACCAGATACCCTCGTCATCGCGAATCGCCTCATAGCCCTTGCTCTCAAGATAGTCGATCTCTCTGGCAAGAGTGCCTTGAGCCTTGCTGGGATCTCGACTGAGGCGAAAGTCGTGGCCGAGCGCTATGCTTTGATCCAAGAACTTGACATTCGCTACCCAAGCGCGCGGGTTATAAGTGTTCGGAGGCGCGATAGCGCCCCATTGGGCGTCGCTGAAGCCAAAGTACCTCGCCCCTTCGCGTCGTGCCAGCGCGGCGTATCCGTCCTCGGTGCGCCCTAGCACAGTATAGTTGCTCCTTGTGGCGTTGTGGGTCCCAAGAGCCAAAAGTTCGTCGGCAGACGCGTCTAGGAGGTGCTTGTTGGCGTCGGCGACGGACAGGGCCACGATCCAAGCTGTACCCATGTAGTTTGCCACTCCAGTCAGAACATCAGAACCTCCAAATGGGTCGAGGATCTCGATATCCATTGATGTTGAGTCGAAGTGTCCTGCCCCCGTTCCTCCAATCTCCTCGGGTTCAATGACACCGTCTTGGTCGGGATCCCAGGACGGTCCGCCGTTGTGCCCATGCAGGGCATGAGTGTGACCGTTCGGGTCTTGGTCGTTGACTGGGTCTCCGCCAGCATAGGCATATCTGTTCGTCCCCACGCCTGGGTCGGTTGGATCCCACCAATCCGGACTTAGGAACCGTCCGAGGCTGGCGTCATAGAAGCGGGCATGGAGATAGGTGAGACCGGTCTCGGGATCGGTGCGTTCGCCGATGAAGGATTTGGGCTCGGTTGGAGAGAGCGGGGCGAGGATGGTCTCGACCTGGGTG
>JBEBGE010000059.1:0-19714 GCA_040081595.1 Devosia sp. | reverse complement strand
ATCCGCAGGTGAGCCTGCTCTCGGACGACGACGCGCTTGTGGTCAAGTTCGCGATCGACAGCTTCCTGCCGCTAGAAGCCCGGGCGCTTGTGACCCAGTATGGGCGGGCGGGCCTCAGGCCGGACTGGGCCGAGGAAGGCGAGGGCAGCTGGGAGCAGGATCGCGACGGGCAGGGGCGGCTCCGCTGGCGCTGGGAAGACCCGGTGAACCGCACGGGGGCGAAGGAGCCGCTGATGGTCTGGGCAGGGCTGGGGAGCGAGTCGGTGAGGATCGAGCGGGCCACCTATGGCCTCTGGTGGCAGGGGCTCGCCGACATCGTCGGGCCGCTCAACATGCGCATGGCGGGGCACATGGCGACGGGACCGGAAGCGCCGATGCGGCCCTGGCTTGAGCGCAAGAAGAAGATCATCGTTCCAGAGGGGATGGATGCGCCGGTGTTTGCCAAAGCGGTGCGCCGCCCTGTGTCCGAGGTCGGGCCCGAGGAGCGGTTGAGGCGGGCGCAGGAGCCGGTGCGCGCCCAGGCGCGGGATTGGGGGCATCCTGACGAGGTTGTGCACAGGAGCGAATCGGGGAAGGCGACGGGCACCCACGGTCGCAGTTGACAAAACGCAGCTATTTGCGGCATGTCGGATGCATCCCAATAGGGAATCACACGCGCTGTCCGAAAGGGCGGCGCGTTTTGTTTGTGGGGCACGTATGCCTTCGTTGCCAGGGACGTTCAGGCCGAAGCACCTGCCGACGCGAGATGCCGAACAGAAGCAGCGGCAACAGGCTTTCGACAATCGTCGGGGGTCAGCGCGAGAGCGTGGCTACAACCAGGCGTGGGCGAACGCGGCCGATGGCCATAGGCGTCGGCATCCTCTCTGCCTCGGGTGCGAGGCGATCGGCAGGGTGACGGCCGCTGAGCTGGTCGATCACGTCGAGCCGCACAAGGGCGACACGAAGAAGTTCTGGGACAAGGCTATGTGGCAGTCGTCGTGCCGATGGCATCACGATGTGGTCAAGCAGCGCCTCGAGCTGATGTGGGCGCGGGGCCAGATCGGGATCGCCGATCTCTGGCTCAACAGTCCAGTGGCGATCAAGCTCAGCACCGAGCTGGGCGGCTAGCCTACCCCGGGGGGTGGGTCGAAAGTCTGGAGCCCTACGGTTTCCGGACCGGCGTCCTCAGTTTCCGGGGTTGCGCGCGAGTTTTCTGAATCTTTTTTCTGGGTGAGCACGATGGGTAGACGCGGACCCAAGCCTGAGCCGGCAGCGGTCAAGGAGATGAAAGGCAATCCGGGCAACCGGCGGATCGGCAAGGCGCCGGTCGAGGACCTTGAAGCCAAGAGCTTCGTGCCGCCGGCCTGGTTGAAGGACGAGGGTTTGGCGATCTGGAAGAAGCTCGCGCCGATGCTTGTGCAGATGCGGATCCTGACCCGGATCGATGCCTGGACGTTTGCACGCTATTGCCGGAACTTTGCCCGCTGGCTGGAGATGAACAAGCGCCTCGACGATGTCGGCGAGATCTACGAGATCGAGACCGACAGCGGCACCGTGCGCCGCAGCGACCCGTCCTTCATCATGGCCGACCGCCTCGAGCGGCAGCTCATCGCGGCCGAGGCGAACTTCGGATTGAATCCGGCGGAGCGGCAGAGACTATTCGCGGCTCGTGCGGCACTCGGCGCGCAGGGGACGCTGTTCGACACGCCGGCAGGCAAAGGCGAAGCGCCCACGGCTCCTGCTCCCGCAGTCAGCGGCAGCTCGCCCGTCGGTCTGCTCAACTAACAAATGGCCCTCAGGATTGGCCGCGCGCTCGGCAAGAAAGGTCCGAGGCAGCGGCCGCGCGGCGTCGGACTCGATGCGACCTGGGATGACGACCGCCAGACCTGGTGCGTCGGTGAATTCTGGTTCGATGAGGCGACCGCCGACAAGGTTGTAGCCTTCTTTCCCGAGCACCTCACCTTCACCAAGGGCGAGTATGCCGGCAAGCCCTTTGTCCTCGAGGAGTGGGAAGAGGACGATATCATCCGGCCGTTGTTCGGCTGGAAGCGCGCGGACGGTACCCGGCGCTACCGCCGCTGCTATGTCTGGATCGCGCGAAAGAACGGAAAGAGCGAGCTCGCCGCCGGCATCGCGCTCCTGATGCTGATGGGCGACGCCGAACTTGGCGGCGAGGTCTACAGCCTCGCGAGCAATGAGGACCAGGCGCGGATTGTCTTCGACCGCGCGACGGCCATGGTGCAGCGGTCGCCGACACTGTCGGGACTGCTGGATTGCTTTACGACCTCGATCTATTGCGCGCAGCTCAACGCCGCGTTCAAGCCGATTTCCGGTGTGCCAAAAGGTAAGCACGGATTCTCGACTTCGGGGATGATCGGCGACGAGATCCATGAGTGGAAATCGGGCGACCTCTACCAGTTCCTGCATGACGCGGAAGGATCGCGCCGGCAGCCGCTGGAATTCCTGATCTCGACGGCGGGTGAGAAGGGAACGCATGGCGAGGTGATCTGGCAGGAATGTCAGAACATCCTCGACGGGACGGACCCGGACCTGACGACGCTGGTTGTGGTCTACGCGGCCGACGCTGAAGACGACTGGAAGGATCCCGCAGTCTGGGCGAAGGCCAACCCGGCGCTGGGCAAGGGCAAGAAACTCGACGCTCTCGAAGCCGAGGCGCGCGAGGCAATGCAGAAGCCGCGGCTCGAGAATAACTTTCGCCGCTACCAGCTCAACCAATGGACCGAACAGGCAGTCCGTTGGCTGGCGATCGACGCGGTCGACAGCCACGGTCGGCAGTTCGGCTGGGACCATTGCAAGGGACCGGTAGGTTGGAAGGATCTGCGAGCACTGCTCCAAGGCAAGCGCTGCTACTCCGGCATCGATCTTAGCTCGATCATCGACCTTTCGTCGCTGATGCACTGGTTCCCGGTGCAAGACGGTCTCGACGTGCCCGTGGTGCTCGGCCGGTTTTACAAGCCGAAAGACTACCTCGAAGAACACTCGAAGCGCGACAAGCTACCCTACAAGGAATGGGCAGAAAGCGGCGCGCTGACAGCGACGGACGGTAACGTGGTCGACTACGACTTCGTGCAGCGCGATCTCCTCACCGACTGGGAGGAATTCGACATCGGCGGAATCGGGATCGACAAGTACAACGCGACCCAGTTCGCGGTGAGCGTTCAGAAGCTGGGTCTGCCGATCGAGTTCTTCAGCCAGGGCATCATGGCGATGAACCCGCCATCGAAGGAACTTGAGCGTCTTGTGATCGCCAATGGGCTCCACCATGGCGGGCATCCGATCCTGAGGCAGCACGCCAAAGTGGTGCGGGTGAAGATGGACGAGGCCGAGAACATCAAGCCGGTCAAGAATGAGGCGACCGGCCGGATCGACGGGATTGTCGGCACGGTCATCGCGATCGGCATGGCGACGCTGGCGCCCGCGCCGGCTGCGAAATCGTTCTGGGAAACCATGGCCACTGTGGCGGCATAAGGGGTGGGCATGGCGAACTGGCGGGAAAGGCTCGGCGGGTGGATCGCCTTCGGCCGCAAAGGCTACGAAGCCGGCCTGAAGGCGTTCATCGACGTCTATGGGGCGAACACCTCGTCGGGCGGGAAGACTGTGACCTGGCAGACCGCGCTTGCCGTCTCGACGGTGCTCGCCTGCGCGCGGGTGTTAATGGAGGGTGTCGCGCAGACGCCGTTCCGGCCGTATCTCGAGAATGAATCTGGCCGCGTCGTCGCGAAGAAACATCGCCTCTACCGACTGCTCGTCCTCAGACCGAACCCCTGGCAGTCAGGGTTTGAATTTATCGAGACGGTGATGCTGCACCTGGTCATGACGCACAATGCGTTCGTGTTCATGAACAAGGTCGGCATGGCTCGCGAGATCCGGGAGATGATCCCGATCGAGCCCGGCCGCGTCGTGGTGAAGCAGCTCGACGACATGACGCTGGAGTATCACGTGACCGGAAAAACCGGCCAGGTGCAGATCTTCAAGTCCGACGCCATCTGGCACCTGCGCGGCCCGAGCTGGAATTCGTGGCTAGGTCTGGATGCAACGAAGCTCGCGCGCAACTCGATCGGCCTCGCGATGGCGATCGAGGAGTCGCAGGCGGAGTTCCATGAGAACGGCGCGAAGACCAGTGGCCTCCTCTCGGTGAAGGAGACGCTGAGCCCGGAAAAATTCACGTTCCTGTCCGCATGGCTCGACAAGCACCTGCCGGGTGGCGAGCGGGCCAGCAAGCCGCTCGTCCTCGACCAGGACGGCAAGTACACCCCATTCAACATGTCGGGCGTCGACGCCCAGACGGTCGAGACACGAAAGCTACAGGTCGAGGAAATTTGTCGGCAGTTCCGGGTGATGCCGATCATGGTCGGCGCGGTCGCGACCCCGACCTATGCGAGCGCGGAGCAGATGTTCATCGCGCACGTCGTCCACACGCTTTCGCCCTGGTACGAGCGCATCGAGCACAGCGCCAACGTCAACCTCTTGACCGAGGCGGAGCTCGAAGAAGGCTACTACCTCAAGTTCTCGCCGAATGCGCTGATGCGCGGTGCCGCCAAGGACCGCGGCGAGTTCTATGCCAAAGCGCTCGGCACTGGCGGCGGCAAGCCCTGGATGACCCAGAACGAAGTGCGCGGCTACGAAGAGCTGGATCGGAGCACCGATCCTGAGGCTGACAAGCTGACACCGGTGTTTGCCAAGACGGCGGCGGCGCCAACCGAGAAGGAACCCAGCGATGCGTGAGAGGAAAAGGACGGAAGTGACGCCGTCGAGGGGCCGACGCAAGGCCGTGCCGAAGGTCGGCATGGTCTACCAAGCTGGGTGTTTGGTGACCCTCCAGATGATGGACGATGCCGCTTTCGACGTGGATCGATACGTAGCGGACCGGCTTTCCCGCAAAATCACACCAGAAGCGAAACGACTGGTTGAAGTCGGCCTTCGGTTCCGCGTCGGCCCCGTCAAAAGACGGCCGAATTCATTCGCCGCCCTCGATGCTACGCATGTGTGCTTTGGAGTGGAGGCAGTCGTGTATCATCCGGAGAAGCACCATGCAGCGTGAGACGCTTACGGTCGGTCAGGTCGCACGTGGAGCCGACCTAAACGTCAATACTCTGCGCTCGTGGTTCATGCGAGGTCACCTATCGCTCGGGGTGGGCGATCTCGTCTCGCCGGGGTCGACGATTGCCAGGGGTCTAGGCCGAGTGACTGTGCTTGCGATCTGCATCTTTGGACGGTTGATCGAAGCCGGCGTCCGCCCCGACATCGCGGAGCTGCTAACGACCTACGCAGTGAGGATCGCGTCGTCCGACTCGCGCCGCGAGTTGTTCATCCATCACATCGACATCGATGCTTCACCAAACGTGTTTGTCACCGGTGGGTTTGTAGACGCTGCCGACCTGTCCCGCATCGTCGCTTCTGCACGGGTGAGCGTGGTTGTTCCCTTTGCCGCCATTGAGCGTGCTGTTGCTGACATGTTTAGAATGGAGGACGCAAATGCAGCGTGAGGCATTCTATGCGCCGCTCGAGGTGAAGTTTGCCGATGAGGGCACGCCTGGGGCGTTCGAGGGCTATGGCGCTGTGTTCGGTAATCTCGATGCCTATGGCGACGTGATCCAGAAGGGCGCGTTCAAGGAGACGCTGCGCGATTGGAAGCAGACCAAGAAGCTTCCTCCGATGCTGGTGCAGCATGGCGGTTGGATGATGACCGACATGGACGCCCTGCCGATCGGCAAGTGGGAAACTATGTCGGAAGACGACACCGGCCTGCACGTCAAAGGCCGGTTGATCAACCTCGACACCGAGCGGGGCAAGACGATCTACGGCGGCATGAAGGAAGGTACGCTCGACGGGATGTCGATCGGCTATCGTGCCAAGGAATTCGCGATCGGCACCAAGCCGGATGAGCCGCGCCGCACCCTCAAGAAGATCGACCTGATGGAAGTCAGCGTCGTGACCTTCCCGGCCAATGGGAAGGCACGAGTGGCGTCGGTCAAGGGCGCCGGCTTGATCAAGACCATTCGTGAATTTGAGGACTTCCTGCGGGATGCAGGGTTCTCCAATGCCCAGGCGAAGGCGATTGCCTCGACTGGTTTCAAGGCAACGGATCCTCGGGATGAGGACGAAGCCGATCTCGCGGCGAGCTTTCGCCGCAACATCGAGAAGCTCACCCCGAAAGGATAGGGACAATGGAACTCTCCGAGTTCAAGACCCTGCTGGATAAGCAGGGCGAGGCGTTTGACGCCTTCAAGAAATCGCATGAAGAGCAGATCGCCGAGATCAAGAAGCTCGGTTCGAACGACCCGGTTCTTGTCGAGCGACTCGCCAAGATCGAGAAGTCGCTCGATGCGGCGGTCGAGGCCAAGGCCTTGCTCGATCGTGCTATCGAGGCCGAGCGGAAGGAACGTGAGGCGCTCGAGGCGCGCATCAACCGCGAAGGCATCAAGGGCTCGCCCGAGAGCGCCAAGCTGCAGATCGAGATCAAGGACTTCAACCACGTCCTCAAATCCAACGCAGCCGATCGCGGCAAGACGGTCACCCCGCTCGATCAGGCCGGCTACGAAGGCTACAAGGCGGCCTATGATCACTGGATGCGCGAGGGCAAGGAAAGCCTCAGCGCCGACGAGGTCAAGACGCTGGCTGTCGGGTCTGACCCGGACGGCGGCTACTTCGTCACTCCGGACCTGACCGGTCGTGTGATCAAGAAGGTCTATGAGACCAGCCCGGTTCGCCAGTACGCCAATGTCCAGACGATCTCGACCGACGCTCTCGAGGGCATCGAGGATCTCGGCGAAGCGGGTGCCGGCTATGCCGGTGAGCGCACGCAGGGCTCGGATACCACCACTGCCCAGGTCGGCAAGTGGCGGATCCCGGTGTTCTGGATCGACACCGAGCCCAAGGCCACCCAGCAGCTGCTGGACGATGCCGCGGTCGACGTCGAGGCCTGGCATGCCGACAAGGTTGCCAACAAGTTTGGCCGCTTTGAGAACGCCGAGTTCATCACCGGGTCCGCCAACAAGATCCGCGGCTTCGTCAACGGCTATACCGTCGCCGCCGATTCCGGCGCCGGCGTCACCTGGGGCACGATCGGCTATCTCGCCACCGGCGTTTCGGCGGACTTCGCCGCAACCGTCAAAGGCGACAAGCTGATCGACCTGGTGGGGCTGCTCAAGAACGAGTACCTCACCGGCGCCGCCTGGTTCACGCGGCGCACTGTGATCACCGCTATCCGCAAGTTCAAGGATGGCGCGGGCAACTACATGTGGCAGCCCTCGTTCGTTGCCGGCCAGCCGGAGACGATCCTTGGCTACGCCGTCGCGCGTTGTGAGGACATGCCGGCACTTGCGGCCGACAGCCTTTCGCTGGCCTTCGGCAACCTCAAGGAAGCCTACCAGATCGTCGATCGCCAGGGGATCAAGGTCCTTCGCGACCCCTATACCGCCAAGCCCTATGTCAAGTTCTACACGACCAAGCGCGTCGGCGGCGGCGTGGTGAATTTCGAGGCGATCAAGCTGATGAAGTTCGGCACCTCGTAAGAGGCGCTTCGCCGGCGGCGTTGTTCGCCGCCGGTTCCTCATTCCATTGCCTGCGGCTTTTGCCGCCGCCTGCACCTTCAACACCCATTCAAAGGAGGCTCGCCGATGCGCGACCTTGCCAACAACCTGCACACCGCACGGGCGCTGTCGCCCGTCGTGGCGGGCACCGACAACACCGCCTATGTCAGCCAGAAGCTCGACATGCTCGGTTACGAAAGCGCGATGCTGGCGATCATGATCGGCGCCAACACCGATGCCGACGCCACCTTTACCGTGCTGATCGAGGATTCCCCCGACAACACCAACTTCACCGCCGTCGACGACGCCTATCTGACGGGCACGGAGGTGCTCGCCAGCTTCCAGTTCGACGACGACAACGAAACCCGCAAGATCGGCTATGTCGGCACGCAGCGGTACCTGCGCGCGACGATCACGCCGGCCAACAACGGCGCGGGCAACATCTACATGGCCGCGGTCTGGATCTTGGGCAATCCGAGCCGGAAGCCGACGGCGAACCCGCCGCAATAGGCGCCGCCGAACCCATAGGGGTCGCGCAGTCGCGCGGCCCCGTTTTCCTGACTGCAGCGATGAGGCTCCCCGATGTCCGTCACGGTTTCATTCATTCTTGCCGGTCCAGATCGTTCCGGCCTCCCCGCCATCAACCGCGTGCGCGTCAAGGAAGTGATCTCGATTCCCGGAACCACGACGGCGACCGTTGCTGCCGGCGAGATGGTGGTGGTCGGCAATGGCGAGACCTCGATGGTAGCCGTCGCCTTTGGCACGACGCCCGACGCCGCCTTGACCGCTGAGGACGGCGTCGTGAGCTCGGCCGGCTACCCGGTGGGCGCCGGCCAGGTGAGCGATCCCCTCGCGCCGGCGGCTGGTGCTAAAGTGAACATCAAGGCGGCCTGATGTCCCTCCGCTTCGGCATGCGGCGCCCCGGCTTCGGGGAGAACACCCCACGTAAGGGCGGGGGGTGGCTGTTCACCGCGCCGGTGCTGGCGTGGACGACCGATGGCACCGACAATACGCCGGCCTTTACTTGCGATGTTGATCCTACGGCGGTCGGCTCGGACATTGTTCGGGTTCAGGTGTCTTCGAGTTCCAGCTTTGCCTCGATCTCGCAAGAGACGACGACGACTGTCACGCTGCTCGAAAGCTCGCTTGGGCTATCGGCGCTGGCCGATGGCACATGGTACGTGCGGGCGCGCATGGAGCGGCCATCGGGCACGGCGGTGAGCGCCTGGTCGAACACGGTCAACCAGACGATTTCGACGTTCAGCCTCACTTGGACCGACCATGAAGAGGTCACGGCGGACGGTGCGACCCCGAGCTATCCGACGCTCAGCATCGGAGCAGCCGACGCTCGCCGGGTTATCGCGGTCGCCTATTCTGGGCGGGAAACGAGCGGCACCGATACTGTTACGTTGCGGTTGCACACGCCCAGCATCGCGGCCGACCCGACCGGCGTGCTGATGACTATGATCGGCGGATCGTATGCGACGTCCGCAGGCAACATGATGAGCCAGATTGGCTATCTGGCGCAGGCGAGCTTTGCCGACGCAACGGCGACGACAGCAGAGGTCTCTGCAGTTCTTGCGTCGGGGCAGCAGCGCTCAAGTATATCGGTTGCGCGCATCATCACATCGACCCCCGCGCCGACCAATTCCGGCGCTGTCGCGGCGAGCGCGCCGGCCGACACGGTGCAGAACCTTGCGGCGACGGTGCCTGCGGGCGGGGCGGGTTTCGCTATCGCGGGGTATCGTGCCGCTAATGCAGGCGATGTGGCATGGACGAACGCGACCAAGGACTATTCGGTTAATCAGATGGAGACCTTCTCGACCATCAGCAGCGCGCATTTTTCAGCCTCGGCGACCCTGACAGCGCAGGTTTCAGGCGGCGGCGTGCCGATAGGGTCGTGCCTCTCATACGCATCCTGGGGCCCATGAGTGACGATCAATCTGGTGGTGCAGGGTTCGAGCATGGACGCCGAAGGCGGCGGGCTTCCGGGCATCGAAAGCTACAATTATCAGTGGTCGCAGGCGCATCCAACGGCGGGCTACCAGAACGAGGCCACGGGCGGGGACGCCTACGCCGCGTTCGTCGCCGAGGAAGCGACGTGCATCGGGCATCGGATCGCGGGGCAGATCAACATCTACTCGCTGCGCTGGGGCGCCAATGACAGCACATCGGACACGGCGCCGAGCCTTGCGGCGCTGCCGCTGCATGTGGCGCGGATGAAGGCGGCGGGGTTCTCGATCCTCTTGGTGACGCTGAACCCGAAAGCCGACAATGCGTTCAACACCTGGCGGGCAACGCTGAGGACGCTGCAATTGTCGATGCTGTCGCAGGGGCTGGTGGATGGGATTGCCGATTTCGGAGCCGACCAGACCTACTGCAAGAACGCGGACGGCTTCGACACGGCGATGTATTCGGATGGGCTGCACCCGAACAATACGATCCACACCTATCTGCAAGCCAATTACTACGCGCCCGCCATCGCGGCGATCACCAAGCCAAGGTACGTGGTGAGCTGGTAGCCCCACGCCCCATCATCATCTGTGGGGGCTATGGGATTCACAACGGCCGCAGGCTGGAGTAGATTTCTCACATTCGAGGAGTGAAGAGCCATGATTGACTGGCAGGACGTTGATACTCTGCCGACCAAGAAAGGGTCGGAAGCCCTTCTGTGGGCGACCAGCGATCGCCAGGATGAACCTCAGATCGCTCCTGCGGTTCTCGGCGAGCATGGTCAGTGGAACGAGATGTGGGATCTGGACGGGTATCACTCGCCGCTTCATCCCCTGAAATGGGCACCCATCAACACGCCTGACGCAAAGTCATAGATCCGGGTCGAAGTCGATCGCGTTGAACCTATCGGCGACCAGGCGCCCGGCATTGGGCGTGTGGACATAGGTTTCGAGGAAGACGACCGAACTTTTCCAGCCGCCAGCATCCATGGCGGTCCGGATGTCCGACCCCATGGCGAGGGCGTTCGTTGCAAAGCTGTGACGGCCGCAGGCGTGTGGTGACTTGTAGGGAATGCCGGCACGGCCGCAGACGGCCCGCAGGCGCTCGCTGACCGAGTAGCGGGAGGTGTAGCGGAACACCCTGCTGTCTGGCGCGGCGCCGGCAGCAAGAGCGCTGAGGCGGCGCACCAGCTCGTCGGTGAGCGATCGGGGCGAGTTCTTGATGGTCTTGGTGCGGAGCAGCATGACCCGCCTGCCGGCGAGATCGACTTGCGGCCATTCGAGACGGATGGCCTCCGAGATCCGGGCACCGGTGAAGGCCATGAACAGGACCAGGGCGGCGACGTGGGGCAGGCCGTCCTTGTCGCATTGCCGGACGAAGAGTTGCAACCAGACCGGGGAAGCCGGGGCCTTTCGCTTCGGCAGGTCCTCCTTGAAACGGGTGAGCCGCAGCAGCGGGCACCAGCCGCGCTCGTAGCCGTGGATCATCACGGCCCGGGCCGGGGTCAGCGCCTGGCGGTTGCGGGTCGAATTGAGGGCGTCAGGGTAGAGCGCGAACGCCATGTTCTTGATGTCCCAGGGGACGATTTCGGCGATCGGACGATCGGCGAAATACTCGACGATGGGTTTGAGGTAACGATCCTCGCCCCCGTGCTCGAGGTAGCTTTCGGCGGCGCTGCGGAAACTGGGCACGTTGCGGACGTGCGGAATCAATGCTCTTTGGCGAGCAGCCATGGTGAACCTCATCCGTTCATTGTGGTCAGAGCGCGCTGAGGCTTTCCAAGAGCTTCGGCGCGTTCGCCTTTTGTAGGCCGCGGTGACCGCCTTCGGAAGCGCTGAACGGGACTAGCCTTAATGCCAGACGGGCTCGCGAAAGCGGGCCCTTTCGTTTTCGGAGATCAGAACAGATGCATGCTCCCGTGCTGGTGACGGCGCCGGCCGAGACGGTGTTGTCGGTCGATGAGGTCAAGGCGCATCTGCGGCTCGACGATACCGACCAGGACAGCCTGCTGGCGATCCTTATTGCGGCGGCCACGGCGCATCTCGACGGATGGTCGGGGATCCTCGGACGGTGCCTGATCGAGCAGACCTGGCGGCAGAACTTCGATGAATTCGCGCAGTGCCTTCGGCTTCCGCTGCTGGCACTGGCGATCAGCTCGGTGAAGGTCCAGGCGAGCGACGGGACGATCGCAACGGTGGCGGCCTCGAACTACACGTTGCAGCAGGACGAGGTCGGCTCGTTCGTGCGGTTCAAGGATGACTATGACTACCCGTCCGACCTCTACCAGACCAAGGCGATCGCCGTGGAGTTCACCGCAGGCTATGGCGCCGCGGCGGCCGTGCCGGCGAACGCCAAGATGGCGATGCTGCTGCTCGTCGCGCACTGGTTCGAAAACCGCGAGGCGGTGAACATCGGCAATATCACGAGCACGCTGCCGTTCGCAGTCGACGCGCTGCTGGCGCCACTGCGCCGGATTGGGATCTAGGGACTTCACCTCAAACACAACGGAGACTTCCAAATGGCCTCATTGTCGATCACTGCTGCCAACGTGCTCGCGGGCAGCAACGCGCAGATTGAGCATGGCACCGCCGGCGCGACCATCACGGCTGGCGTCGTCGTCTACCGCGACAGCTCTGACGGCAAGTACAAGGTGGCCGACGCGGACAGTGCGACGGCCGAGGCGAAGAACCCGCGGGGCATTGCGCTCAACGGCGCATCGAGCGGGCAGCCGCTGGCGATCATCCGCAAAGGCGACGTAACGATCGGCGCGACCATGGTGGCCGGTCTCGCCTACTATCTGTCGCCAACTCCCGGCGAAATCGGCGTCGTGGCCGATGTGCTCTCGGGCGACGATCCGATCATTCTCGGCCAGGCCAAGTCGACGACCGTGCTGACGGTGGACATCCAAGACCCAGGCGTTACATTGTGATTTGTGAGCGACGCGCCGACCGAAAAGATATGTTCCGGTTGCAAGACTCTGCTTCCACTTGGGCAGTTTGCGCCTGAACGTCGAGGACTTTACGGTCGAAAATCTCGCTGTCGCCTCTGCGCATCTACTGCGACGGCGAAGTGGACGGCGCAGAATCGCGACCGCGCCAATGCCTCAAAACTCAAGTGGTACTACGACAATCGTGAGAAGGAAGCTGCGCGTGTCGCGAGGGCCCGCGCAGCAAACCCCGCCGCTTTCAAAGAGCGCAAGGCGAGGTGGAAGGAAATGCGCCCAGACTATGGCCGAGAATTCTATGCGGCTCATCGCGAGGCTGAACGACTTCGCGACAAGGCCCGGTCGCATCCAACTGCTAAGGAACGGCAGAAACGCTACCGTGTTGCCCGAAAGGCGGACCCGCAGTTTCGCCTCACCAGCAACGTCCGGAATGGCCTTTACCGAGCCATCCGGGCCTCGCTGAAGGGCGGATACCACACCTTCGAACTGCTCGGATATTCAGTCACCGATTTGATGGGTCATCTGGAACGGCAGTTTGAACCCGGCATGTCGTGGGCGAACTATGGGGCGTCCGGGTGGCAAATCGATCACATTGTACCGCTCGCGTTCTTCACCTTCAAAACGCCGGATGACGCGGAATTCAGAGCAGCCTGGGCGCTTGCCAATATGAGGCCGCTCTGGGCGACAGAAAACAAATCAAAGGGCGGAAGGCGCACGCTTCTGCTCTGACGGAAAGTCAGACATGCCCTGGATCAAGTTCACTGCCGACTTCGACTTCAGGCCGAAGCCGGCGGTGACGCTCGCCTATCGCGCGGGGCAGGTGGTGCTGGTCACCACGGCCTGCGCCAAGGCGGCAATCGACAAGGGCCGGGCGGAACGCACCAGCAAACTATCTGAGTTGGCGGCCGTCTCGCGTAGGGGCTCGCGGCTCGCCGGGAGGGACTCGCATGCCTAGCTTCGTGAAAGGTGCGGGCGATTTGCGCGAGCGGGTGCAGCTCATGCGCCGTGCGCTTGTCAGCGACGGGGTTGGCGGCACGGTGCCCGGCGGCGAGTTCGAGCTGGTCAACACCGTCTGGGCGAACATCCGGCCGCTCAAGGGCGGGGAGAGCGTGCTCGAGGCGCGGCTCCAAGGACGGCAGCCGCATATCGTGACGGTGCGGTCATCGAGCCTCAGCCGCGAAATCGACGAAAGCTGGCAGATGGTCGACGCGAGGAACGGCGAGCGGAAATTCGCAATCGTCGCGCCGCCGACCGATCCAGACGGCAAGCGCGCTTGGCTCGAGATCCTCGTGGTCGAAGGCGGGGCGAGCTGATGACCAAAGTCAGCGGATTGAGAGCCCTTGAGGTCAAGCTCAAAAGGCTTCCCAAGTCAGTGCGGTCGGCGATCAAGCAGGCCCTGGCGGAATCGGCGGACGACATCGTCTCGACGCAGAAGCACCTGGCACCGGTCTCGCCCGGCGGTACACATGGCTGGCCGCCGGGGCAATTGCGCGACAGCATCGTCGCGACCTTCGGGGATGGAACGGTGCCAAAATATGCCGCCTTCGCACCAAGATCATCGAGGCACAAAAGCGGGCGCCGAATCGTCCGGTCGAACGACCCGGACCTGAGCGTCACGATCACGGCGGGCGACAGCGTGGTGCGCTACGCGCACCTGGTCGAATTTGGGACGCATCCGCATCCGCAGGGTGGCAAGTTCAAGGGCACGATGCATCCCGGGACGGCCGCGCAAGCCTTCTTCTATCCTGGATACCGTGTGCACAAAAAGCGGGTGAAGGCGCGGATTTCGCGCGCCATCAACCGCGCCACAAAATCGATCGCGGCGGGTGGAGCATGAGCACGGCGCCCGACGAAGAGATCATCGCGGCGGCGATCGTGGCGCTCAAGGCGGATGCCGCGCTCGTCGAGCTGGTGGGCGGCAGGATCTACGACCGCGTGCCGGAAAAGGCCGCGGGCAAGACCGGGGTCGAGTTTCCCTACATCTCGCTGGGGCCGACGAGCAGCCTCGCGGCCGACGTGAACTGCTCGGACGCCGAAGAGATCACGCTGCAATTCGATGTGTGGTCGCGGGGAGATGGGATTGCATATGACAGCCGCGAGGTACGCCGCATCGTGCGGGCGATCCGGCGCGTCCTAAGCGACGCCGAACTAGTGCTGGACGATGCCGCACTTGTGACGATGACCTACGAACTCAACCGCGTCCTGCGCGAAGCGGACGGGGCCACCAATCACGGATTGATCCAGTTTGTCGCCGTGGTAGAATCGCCCTGAGACACAGGGACCATGGGGCCGCTTAGCTTGGAGCAGACGCCCAGCTTGCTCACTTGCGAGGTATGCGGCGGCACGTTCGCAAAGAGGCGCGGCCACAATCGCTACTGCGGGCCACGCTGCAGGCGCTCAGTTGAGAACCGAAAACGAAATGAGCGGCGGCTGCTTGGTGGTGCTGTAGCCGTTGGAAGCGAGTTTCCTTGCCGCAATTGCGGCGCACTGACTGTGTCGCTCGGGCCGAAGTCAAAATATTGCAGTGCCTGCCGGCAGCGAGCGAGCGAGGAGCGCGACCGGAAGTGGCGTGCTGCTCACCCTGAAGAGCGAGCTGGATATGAAGCCGCGCGCTGGGAGCGATTGAAGAACGATGCGGACTATCGAAACCGATATCGGAGTTATGCCCGCGCCTACTATGCAGAGAGAAGGAAGGACCCCCGGCATCGCCTCGACCACCGCATGAGCCAGTTGGTGCGCGCCGGACTCGGCGCGCAAAAGGGCGGTAGGACGTGGGAAAGTCTCGTCGGGTACTCTGTCCGCGACCTCGCCAAGCATCTTGAGCGGCAATTCCTACCGGGCATGACTTGGCAAAACATGGGTGACTGGGAAATCGATCACATCGTGCCGAGGGCGACATTCTCATATCGCTCAGTTGACGACCCAGACTTCCGTGCATGCTGGGCGATGAACAACCTGCGACCGCTCTGGGCCGATCAGAACCGAAGCAAAAGCGCAAAGCGCCTTTTCCTCATCTAGCCTTCCGCCTCCTACTACCCCGACCAACCAGCCGCCTCAGGGCGGCATTTTTATTGGAGATCAAGAATGAGCCAACCCACCCGCATCAAGGGCGGCAAGGTCAGCGTGAAGCTCGACCCGGCCGGCTCGGGTTCCTACACCACGCCCTGCGGCTTTTCCTCGCGCTCGGTGAGTTTCACCAAGGGGCTCGAGGAAGTCGCGCTGGGCGACTGCGACGATCCCGATCTGGTCAACTGGCTGGGCCGGGACGCGGTGTCGCTCTCGATGTCGGTGAGCGGCGAAGGCGTGCTGGCGGTCGAGAGTATCGACACCTGGCTCGATGCCTGGGAGAGCGTCGACTCGGTCGCCTGCAAAATCGAGATCGAGTTGCCCGCGTCAACCATCACCTACACGGGATCCGTGCAGGTCGAGAGCCTCGAAATGGGCGCGCCGAACGGCCGCACGGTGACGCTCAATGTCTCGATGCAATCGGACGGCGAGATGGTGAGGACCACCGTCTGATGAGCCGGGACGGCGGCATCACGCTGGACTGGGCGGACGGGGAGCACAGGTTCCGGCTCGCCTGGGGCGAGTTGCGGCAATTGCAGGAAGCCTGCGACGCCGGGCCCTTCGTGATCCTGCAGCGGCTGCAGCTTGGAAGCTGGAAGCTCGGCGATATTTCCGAGACGATCCGGCTGGGGCTGATCGGCGGCGGTGCAACGCCTGAGCGGGCGCTGCAACTGGTGCGCGACTATGTCGAGGCCCGGCCGCCGCTCGAGAACGTCAAGCTCGCCCTCGGCGTCCTCGCCGCGGCGGTGATCGGGCCGGAGGATGAGCGGCTGGGGGAAGACGACGCGGCGACGGACCAGAAAGCCTAGACAGTTTGCCCAACGGCAAGATTCGTTTTGCCGCTGTCTATGGCGCCGGCGCCGCGATGGGATGGACCCCGCAAGAGGTGGACCAGATGAGCCTATGGCAGTGGAACGCCGCGATCGAAGGCTTCGCGGCGGCGCATGACCCCAAGGCGGGGAACAAGCTCAGCGCCGACGAGGTGAGCGAACTCTTCGCCTGGATCGATGCGGGCCCGGCCAATGACCGGGTGCTCGAGACAGTGGTCTACGACTGGGACGGGGCGGGGCTGATCCCGCTTCGAAAGATCAGGTTTCAGGGGTAGCGCATGGCAACCGATCTCGAACGGCTGGTGGTCAACCTCGAGGCCAAGATCACCCAGTACGAGAAGTCGATGAACAAGGCGCTCGGGATCTCGAACCAGCGGGCCAAACAGGTCGAGGCACGGTGGGCCAAGCTCAATCTCGGCCGCGAGGCGTTCAGCGGACTTGCCAAAGGTGCGCTTGCCGGCATCCTGCCGGCGCTATCCCTTGCGGCCGCAATCAACAAGACCAAGGATGCGCTCAAGGACTTTGGCGACATCGCGGACCGGGCAGCGACCGCCGGGCTGGATCCGGAGTTCTTCCAAGGGGTCACCGAGCAGGCCAAGCTGTCCGGCGTTTCGCTGGAAGAGTCGGGTGCAGCTCTCGGGGTGTTCGCCAAGAACAGCGGCCTTGCCGAAGCGGGCATCGGCAAAATGGCGACGGCGCTCAAAACGCTCAACCCGACTTTGCTCGAAAGCCTCCAGAACGCGAAGTCGCAGGAAGAGCGTGTGCGGCTGATGGCCGATGCGCTGGCCTCCATCACGGACCCGGCACAGCGGGCCGCCGTCGCCGTCGCGGCCTTCGGCGATTCCGGCAAGGATATCGCCCGGGCGTTCGAAGGCGGGTCCCGGTCGATCGACGAGTTCATCGCCAAGGGCAAGGAAATCGGCATCATCGTCAGCCGCGACCTCATCGAGCGGGCCGACGAACTGGGCGACAAGTTCGACACGGCCGCGCGGATCGTCGATCTCCAGCTCAAGCAGGCGTTCATCAACGCGGCTCCGGGGCTGGTGTCACTGATCAACCTCGCAGGCGAGTTGCTGCTGACGTTCAACAGCGTCGTCGACAGCTTCAAATCGATCGAAGATCGCCAATTCACGATCCCGCTCCAGAACGAACTCATCGCCGTCGAGAACCAGATTCCGGGCACGATTGAGAAGATCGCCGACCTGCAAAAGGAACTGGACGGGATGGCAGACGGGTCCGGTATGCGTGGCATCGCGAAACTGGGGCTGGATGATGCCGAGGCGGAGCTCGATGCGCTGTACGCGAAATCGGCCGCGATCAACGAGCAGCTTGCCAAACTGTTCGGGATGACCAGCGACGGCACCACTTCGGCCACCACCAAGCCGTCCGGTCCCTCAGCGGAAGACGCCGCGGCGGCCGCGGCCGTCTTCGACCAGACGCGCACCGCTGCCGAGCGCTACGCGGCTGAGATCGAGCGGCTGGATGCGCTGCTGGCGAGCGGGGCGCTGACGCAGGAGACTTATGATCGTGCCGTCGCGGCGGCGAAGGACGATCTCGACGCCTCCAACAAGACCAAGGTCGAAGCCGCCCGGCTCACGGTCCAGCAGGCCGAAGCGCTGAAGGGGCTGCTCGCCGATCTCGAATTCGAGCGCAAGATCGTCGGGCTGTCGGCGCTCGACCAGGAAGTGATGAACGCCGCGCGGCAGGCCGGCGTCGACGTGATGAGCGAAGAGGGCCTGAAGCTTCGCGAGAAGATCACGCTGCTCAACGAGGAGCGCGACGCGCAGGACAAGGTCAACGAGGCGCTGAAGACCCAGTCGCAGGTGGCGCAGGAAGCCGGCCGCAGCCTTGCCGAAGCGCTGCGCGACGGCAAGCTCGAAGGCATGGAACTGCTCGACATCCTCGCCGACGTGGTGCGGCAGATCGCGCTTGCCGGTCTCAAGGACGCCGTCGACAGCGGCAATATCGGGGCGAGCATCCTCAGCGGGTTGCTGAGCGGTTTCGCGAGCGGCACGTCCAACACGGGCGGCGCGCGCGGGCAGGTGCGCGGCCTCGTGCATGGGCAAGAGGCCGTCATCCCCTTGCCGAGCGGGGGGCGGGTGCCGGTCGAGCTTCGCATGCCGGCGCTGCCGGCGAACGGCAACGGGGCTCAGAAGGTGAGCCACAACGTTTACAATTACGGGACCGACCCGGTGCGGACAGAGACCAATCAGAGCGGCGGGATCGATGTGATCATCGGCGAGGTGGACCGGCAGCTCGCGAGCGGCAAGATCGGCGGCGGCTTCGCGCGGCGCTTCGGTTTGCGGCACGGGACCAGGCGAAGCTGATGGCGACGATCTTCTGGCCCGCCTCGCTGCCCCGCTGCGCGCTGCGCGGCAAGCAGCGGAGCCCCGCGCCCAACGTCATCGCCTTCGGGACCGAAGTCGGGCCCGGCAAGGTCCGCCGGCGCTCGACGGCGCGCATCAGGCGCATGACCCTGCCGTTCCTGTTGACGCGGGCCGAGGTGCCGATCTTCGAAGCGTTCTTCGAGGACGATCTCAAGGATGGCGCGCTCGAATTTTCGATGAACGATCCAGTGACGGGCGACGGCGCCACCTGGCGCTTCGCCACGGATAACCCTTACGCGCTGAGCGAGCGGGGATCGGGCAAGTGGGACCTGACGGCGAATCTTGAGAAGCAACCGTGACGGATCAGCAGTTCAGGGACGCCGCGTACCCAGAAACCACCGAACAGGTCTTCGCGACGCTGCTGACGATCGAGCATGACGATCTCGCTGCGGCGGTGCTGATCACCGATGCGGGAGAGGACATCGTCTACGGGTCGGACCTGCTCGATGGCGCCGGAAACGTCGCGGCCAAGACCGGGACCTATGTCAACCTGCCGATCGAGATCATCCCGCCGGGCCAGACCGATGAGCAGATGCGCGGCACGATCCGCATCCCCAACATCGACCAGGCGATCGGCGAGATGGTGGAGAGCATTTCCACGCCGGCGCGGATCACCATCACTGTGGTGCTGGCGGGCGATACGAGCGTGATCGTGGGCGGGCCGCACTTTCTGCTCGAGCTCGCCAACGTGCGCGGCGACGCGCTGGTGGTCGAGGGCGAGATCAGCCGGCCGGCGCTGACGGCAGAGCCTTACCCCAAGGACTGGGTGCGGCCGAGCGTGTTCAGGGCGGCCTATCGGATCAGTTCTTAGGTTTTGGTCGAGCGCGTGGGCGCTCGATAGTCCAGCTCCCTCCGTTCCAAGCGGAACGACCGGTCGCTGGACCTCGCTAGGGGATGGATGAAGTTTCAGCATGTCATGGACGAAGGACTATCTCCGCCTGCGCTTCGAGATGGGCGGGCCGCACTTTCTGCTCGAGCTCGCCAACGTGCGCGGCGACGCGC
>JBEBGE010000058.1:0-19802 GCA_040081595.1 Devosia sp. | reverse complement strand
TCTGCAGGACCTCATGGCGATTGCCTCGAAGGCCGACATCGACCTGGGCAAAGCCGTCGTCTCCAAATTCAACCGCACCTCCGAGAAGCACGGCATGCCCCACCGGCTGGAGGCAGCGTGACTCATATCGCCACCTCCGCCGGCCTCATCGATCTCCGCGCGCCAGATCCTGCGCGGCTCACGCCGGCGATGTTCGCGGCGAGCCTGGCCAAGCTCCCCCGCTGGATCGGCCACACGAGCTTGCCCATCTCGGTGGCGCAGCACTCGCTGATGGTGGCCAACCAGCTGCCGCGCCGCGCCCGCATCTACGGGCTGCTGCACGATGCCCACGAGGCGCTGATCGGCGACATCGCGACGCCGGTCGAGCAGCACCTCGATGCGCTGCTGCCCGGTTTCCGCGGACTCCTCAGCCGCGTGAAGGCCGATCTCGACGCCACCATCCGCGCCGCCCTCAACGTCCCGGCGCCCGACAACCTCATCCTCGCCGAAGTGTTCGAAGCCGACAGCCGGATGGCCACCACGGAGTGGCTGAGCCTGATCCCGGACGTGAACGGGCGGAGGGAAGAGAGCGCCGTCGTCCCGCAGGACCGCTTGCTGACACCTAACGAGATGCGTCAGCTCGAGGATCGGCCGCAGAGGCCGAAGCTCAAGCCCTACCCCATGCGCATCAAGGCGCAGGCCTGGCCGGACGCCGAGTCCAACTACCTGATGGCGCTCACCCAGGAGCTCGAACTGAAGGGGTGGGAGGGATGAGCTGCTCCCAAAAAACCACCCGCAACCAGCTTTCCCCCAAATTGACACTGGTTGCGGGCGCTCCGCATGATGCGGCCCGCGCGCGCGACGAGCTGGTGGAACTGGTGCGCACCCTCGCCCGCCGGCAGGCGCGGCGCGACGATGCGCGGGAGAACGGAGCCCGTGACGATGCGTCGAACAGCCATCTACGCCCGCTTCTCGTCTGAACGGCAGAACGAGCGCTCCTCGATCGACCAGATTGATCTGTGCACCGCCTGGGCCGCGCGGCAGGGCCTCACCGTTACCGCCACTTACGACGACAGCGCCGTCTCGGGTGCCTCGACAGTCAACCGCTTCGGGCTGGGCGCACTGCTGCGCGACGCGCGGGCGCGGCGCTTCGACGTCGTTCTCTGCGAAGCACTCGACCGGCTGAGCCGCGACCAGGCCGATCTCGCGCAGCTCAAGAAGCAGCTCGCCTTTCTCGACATCGCCATCATGACCGTGCAGGACGGCGAGGTGGGCGCGATGCACATCGGGCTCAAGGGCCTGATGGGCGAGATGTTCCTCGCCGATCTCGCGCTCAAGACCCATCGCGGGCAGAGCGCGCGGGTACGCCAGGGCTTCATTGGCGGCGGCCGTTCCTATGGCTATCGCACGGAGGGCCGGGGCAAGCTCGAAATCGTCTCTGACGAGGCGGCGATCGTCCGCCGCATCTTCGCCGCCTACGTCGCCGGCAGAACGCCGCGCGCCATCGCCGTGGATCTCAACCGCGAGCGCATCCCGGCGCCACGCGGCGGCGCCTGGGCTCCCTCGGCCATCACCGGCAGCGCCAGGCGGCAGAACGGCATCCTCCAGAACCGGCTCTATGTCGGCGAGATCGTCTGGAACCGGCAGCGCTTCATCAAGGACCCGGCGACCGGGCGGCGCGTCTCCAGGCTTAACCCCGAAGCCGAGTGGCTGCGCGCGCCGGCGCCGCGGCTGGCGATCGTCGCGCCGGAGGACTTCGCGGCCGCGCAGCGGCGACGCGAGGCGCGAGCACAGGTGCAGCCGGCGCACAACCGGCAGCCGCGCTACGTCTTCTCCGGGCTGCTCAAGTGCGGCTGCTGCGGCGGCAACTACATCATCACCAACAACCGCCGGGTGGCCTGCGCCAACAACCGCGACAAGGGCACCTGTCCCAACAACCGCTCGCTGAAGCTTGAGGTGATCGAGACTCGGGTGCTTGGCGCGCTCGAAACGCAGCTCGCCGATCCCGAGCTGGTCGCCGAGTATGTCCGCGCCTACTCCGAGGAGCGCCGGCGACTGGTGGCCGCTCGCCGGCGCGACCGCCGGGCGATCGAGCGCAGCCTGGGAGAAGTCTCGCGCCAGATCGAGCGGATCATCGACGCGTTCCTCGCGGCCTCGTCCGGGCCGATCGATCAGCGTTTCCACGATCTCGAGGCGGAGAAGGCGCGGCTGACCCAGGCTCTCGCCGAAGCCGATGCCGCCGATGCGCCGGTGACCCTTCACCCCGGCATGGCCGCCGCCTACGCGCGCCTGGTCGCGGAGCTGAAGCAGGATCTCGCAAGCCGCGGCGCCGGCAGCGAGGAGCTGATGGCCCAGGTCCGTGGACTGATCGAGCGGATCACCATCACCCCCACCGAAAAGCGAAAGCCCGTCGACATCTCTGTCTCCGGGCTTCTCGCGTCACTTCTTGTGGCCTCAACGGCCGACCCCGAATATGGGGCAAAGCTGGTTGCGGGAGCAGGATTTGAACCTGCGACCTTCAGGTTATGAGCCTGACGAGCTACCGGGCTGCTCCATCCCGCGCCAATGTGGTGCATCGCGCCGTTTTGCCGGGACATAACCCCCGCAGCGCACCGGCTATATAGGGGGTCGATCCCCCGATCTCAAGCCAAAACCGCGCCAGTTGTGAAGGTTTCTTGACGCTGTGCCCACAGCCCGGTGGAGAGGCGCCCTGCGCCCGTCGCTTTTTCCGCCCGTAGCGCTAGAACGGAGCGAACGCGTTCCCGGAACCTGCCATGTCGCTCTTTGCCTCGCTGTTTCCGATCCTCTGCTGGCTGGCCTACAATCTGCTCGTCCCTGTCGTCGAAAGACGGCGGCCGTCGCTCTCAGTCATCATGAGCATGCAACGCCGCCGCTGGGTGGCCAACGCCACCAGGCGCGAATCCCCGATGGACGCGATCCTCTCGGGCAATTTGATGCAGTCGGTAAGCTTGTTGGCCTCGACTTCGGTGCTGCTCATCCTCGCCATCTTCGCCGCCTTCGGCCAGATTCCGGCGCTGATGGATTCGCTCGAGACGCTTGGGCTCGCGACCGGCCACAGGCAGATCGACCTGCAGATCCATCTGCTGGTGATGCTGGCGATCTTCGTTTCGAGCTTTTTCGCTTTCACCCTGTCCCTGCGCCAGTTCAACCACTTCTGTATCATGGTGGGCGCCATCGATCACTCGGCGCCCGCGAGCGAGGACGAAATCGACGCCATTGCCAGCCTTAATTCGCTGGCGGCGAAGAACTTCAACAGCGGCATCCGCGCCTATTACTTCTCCGTACCCGCGGTCGCCTGGTTTGCATCCGATGCGCTGGCGATCGTAACGACCGTAGTCACCGCCGGCTTCATCATTCACAGGGAGTTCTTCTCATCGGCGCATCGTGTCGCGGCCTCGGTGGCGGTGATCGCCAGCCGGCGTGAAAAGCAACGCCAGGACGCTAACCACTGAGCCGCGCGAGATTGTCCGAAGCGAGCGCGTAACCCGCCTGCGCCGCAGCCTCGTACCATTGCCGGGCTTGCACCGGATTGGCCGCAACACCGAGCCCCAGCTCATAGAGGCGACCGACATTATTCATCGCCGCCGCGTTACCGGCCTGGGCAGCTTTCGAGAGCCAGGCAAAGGCCTCCGCAGGGTCTGCCGCCCCCCCGCTGCCATTGAGATACATCAGTGCCAGGTTGTTGGCAGCGCGCATGTCGCCGGCCCTGGCGGCGCTGAGATAGAGCTCGCGCGCCCTCGCCCGGTCCTGCGCGACCCCGCGCCCGTCTTCGGAGAGCAGCGCCAGATCATAGGCCGCGACCGCACTCTGCCGCCGCACGCCATCCTCGAATCCAAAGACCGCAGCTTCGGGATCGGCGGCCAGTCCAATGCCTTCGATCTGCATGTAGGATCGTGCCACAAAGGCGTCGCGGTTCTGCTGGTCGGCGGCGAGACCGAAAAGTTCGGCGGCGCGCTCAAAGTCGACATTCGTGCCGCGGCCTTCGAAGACGAATTGGCCGAGTATGTACTGCGCCGCCGCCAGTCCCTTGTCGGCGGCACCCTGATAGGCTTCGAAAGCCTTGGCATCGTCCGCGGCGACGCCCTTCCCCTCCTCATAGGCGAGGCCGACCAGATAGAGCGCCCGCGCCATGCCCTGTTCAGCAGCACCCGAATAGTACTGGAACGCCATTGCAGGATCGGCGACGACGCCATCACCAAATTCGTAGGAATAGCCGAGGCTCAGCATCGCCGGCGCATAACCCGCATCGGCCGCCGCTTGCAGCAGCGCCGTGCCGCGTGCCGCGTCGCGTGTCACGGCATCGCCGAGGATCAGCAGGTCACCGAGAACCTGCTGCGCCCGGGGATTGCCGGCGGCGACACCCGCTTCCAGCAGCGGCAACGCGTTCTGAGACTCGCCATTGTCGACATAGGCCGATCCGAGCCAGGTCTGGACCTGCGCCGAAGTCGGATCTTCCGCGAGCGCCTGGCTACAGACCTCGATCCCCGTATAGGGGTCGGCCGATTCCTCTGCTTCTATAGCTTCGAACCCGGGCTCATAGCGGATGGCGACATTGCCGGCACAGTCGTCGAGGGCTGGCGTTGCAAGCGCGGGACCCATCCCGAACGCAATCATAAGAGCCGCGATAGCGATCCGCCGAACCAAGCCCAAGCCCCCCGCTGCGAGCCAGTCTAGGCGGCAGGCTCGGCGGGAGCAAGAATGCTGGTCGTCTCTGACGCATGGAGGTGGGCCGACAGAAATCCCGTCAGCTCGGCCAGTACCGGCAGCTTCCTGCTGCCCGGCCCGCCCAGTGCCAGAACGGTCCCGGAATGCGAGGCGCCCTCGTAGTGGCGCTCGCTCACCTCGACGCCCTTGCCCCGCAGCTCGCTGGCGAGGCGGATGGTGTTGCGCGGCGCGACCAGATCGTCGGCGCTGCCATGTGCGAGCCAGATCGGCGGCAGCCCGGCGCGCGCCAGGTTGACCGGCTGCGTCGCGCGCGGATCGTCAACGCCGCCAAAGGCCCGCAACGATACCGCGACGTCGAAGGGATAGAAATCATAAGGACCCGACAGGCCCGCCACCGCCTTGAGAGAGGCCATCAGGCCCCTCGCCGCGAGGTAGCGCTGGTCGAGCGTCAACATCAGCGCATTATAGGCACCCGCCGAATGGCCGATAATTGCGAGCCGTCTGGGGTCGCCACCGTAGTCCCGCGCATGGGCCACTGCCCATTGCACCGTATAGCAGCAATCCTCGAGGAAGATCGGATACTCGACGTCCGGTACCAACCGGCAGTCGGGGACGGCGACGAGAAAGCCCGCAGCCGCGAGCGCTCTCGCGGCATATTCATAATAGCCGCGCTCGCCCTGCGTCCACGAGCCGCCATAAAAGAACGTGACAAGCGGCCAGGGGCCACCGCCGGCGCGCGGCGCATAAAGATCGACCCGCTGGCGTGAACTTGCGCCATAGGCAAGCCCCGCCGCGACCCGTCGCGATCCGGGCGCCTTGGGCGTCAGCAGATTGAGCAGGCCAAGCAGGCGGTAGGACGTGAACAGGCTCATATCACTCGAGATACGGCCACGCCGGTTAATTTGTTTCGACCGACCGGAGCGACCGGGTTAATGCGACCTTAAACAGCCTCGCCCCAAACTGCCGCCCTGGAAATGCCATTGCGAGTGTGCCGTGCGGCGCAAGCCTCTGCCCGAAGCCGTTTCAGCCAAACCCGGGCCGAACGAAGCCTCCTCGCTTCCTGAGGCTGTGCTCAAGCTCGCCCATCTTTCCCGGGACGCCGCCACCCTGATCGGCCGTTACGATCACGTGACGCGCCTCCCCAACCGGCTGCAGTTTCTCGAGGACTTCGCGGCACAGGCTTTCGCTGGCAGCGCGCGGCGCGTCCTCACCCTCGTGACGCTTGCCGAAGCCCGCCACTACAATGAGATCCTGCGCGCCCTCGGCCACGCCTTTGCCGACAATTTCGTCCGCGCCGGTGCCGACAAGCTCCGCAATCTCCTGCCGAGCGACCTGCCGATCTATCACGTCTCGGTCTTGAGCTTCGCCTTCATCATGGACCATGACGGCTACATCCCGCCCATCGCCGCCAAAATCGCCGACGCCTTCGATGGCGACATTCGGGTCGATGACATTCCGATCAAGACCAAGGTCGGCGTCGGCCTCCTGCCGCTCGAACAGGCCACCGAGCCCTCCGAGGCTCTGCGCGCCGCCCTCGCCGCGGCGCAGGACAGCCGCCGTACCGAAATGGGCCTCGCATTTTACAACAACATGACCGACGCGGCGCATCTGCGCGCCTTTCGTCTCCTCACAGACCTTCCTGCCGCGCTGCGCGATCGCAGCCAATTGAGCCTCGCCTTCCAGCCGCGCATCGACCTGAGGTCCGGCACCGCCTGTGGCGCCGAAGCGCTGCTCAGATGGAACCATCCGCAATTGGGGTCGATCTCTCCAGGCGAATTCGTGCCTTTGGCCGAACAGACCTCCCTGATCGAGCCCCTGACCCAATGGGTTCTCGACAGCGCGCTCGCCGAGGCGCGAAGGCTCAAGGATGCTGGGCGAAGGCTGAGGATTTCGATCAACGCCTCGCCCAACAGTCTCGCGGAACTCGCATTCGATGAGCGGCTGCTCAGGCTATGCACCACCTATGGAGTGACGCCCGACCAGATCGAACTTGAATTCACCGAGGGCATGCTCGCCGGCAATCAGGATCGCGCCATGCGCCAACTGGCCCGGTTGCGCAACGCGGGCATCGAGATCGCCATCGACGATTTCGGCACCGGATTTGCCAATTTCAGCCATCTCTCGGCGATCCCGGCGGATATCCTCAAGATCGACCAGTCCTTCATCCGGCCGCTCGCCGCCGGCAAGGATTTCCTCGTCCGCCACATCCTCGAAATCGCAAAGGGACTTGGCTTCCGCGTCTGCGCCGAAGGAATAGAGACGGCGGAATCCTATGCCCTGCTGCAAGCGATGGATTGCGACGAGGGCCAGGGCTATTTCATGGCGCGGCCCATGCCTGCAGCAGCCCTGTTGCACTGGTCCTATGGGACGAACCCGCTTCCCAAATAGATCTGGCGCGTGGCAACCGTCCGGCCGAGGCGCTTAACCTCAACCGTCTCCAGCAATTCAGCATTCGTGAAGTGGCGCGCGATCGGGCCGATGCGGCGATAGCCATCGGCAACGATTAACGCCTCCATCCCCGCATGCGCCTTCGCATCGAAGATATCGTCATAGGCATCGCGGCTATTGGCGAGACTCACGATGTCGCGGTCGTGCATCGCAAAGCCAAGCTGGCTCGCAAGCTCGTAGCCCGAGCCGGCAACGAAAGCGTCGGGATGCTCGAGCTTGAGAGCCTCAACGCGCGCCGCCGTCTCGTCCCATCCAAACGACCAGGCCGACGTCCGGTCCGTGGTGTCCACGGCGGCGACAAGCGGGAAGACCCCATAGTTGACGACGATTGCCACCATGAACAGCGCGCTGAAAACGAGATGCCCGACAAGCAGCAGGCGCGAGCGCAGATAGACGCCGAGAAACGGCAGCGCCGCGACATAGGCGACGAGGTTCCAGTGGACGAGAATATTGGTGAAGATCGAGGCCACAAGGAACGCCAGGGTCGAAACCCAGGCGATGGTGCGGGCAATGCCCGCCGCCGCCTCGCGTCGGTCGACGAGGAAGCGCCATGCCGGAACCAGCAGGAACGGCGACAGCATCAGGACGATGCCGAACAGATAGCCGAGTGTGCCGCCGAATCTCAAAAGGTTGGCGAGGCCCGCGCGCCCGCCGGTCACATAGCCGAAGCCGGCGTAGTCGTGCTGGACGTTCCAGACGATGACCGGGGTCTGCATCGCCAGCGCGACGAGCACCGCGACCCAGAGATGCGGATTGCGGAGCAGCACCCGGTAGCGCGGAGAGAGGATCAGGAAAGCGAGCATGCCGATGGCAGCGAGCGCGAGGGTGAATTTGCAGAGCAGCGCGAGGCCAAGCGCGACGGCGCCGAGATAGATCAGCCGCGTCGCGCGTTGCCCCGCATCATGCGCGACGAGCACACCGTGAACGCAATAGAGAGAGGTGAGCAGCGCGAGGATCGCCAGATGATCCGGCAACGCCAGCGAGGTGAGGAGGAAATAGACCGGCGTCGTAAGAAAGAGCAGGGCCGTAAGCCAGAAATGCTCCTGCCAACGCTCGCCTGACAGCCTTCGCGCAAAGAGGTACAACACGCCGAGATCGCCGAGCATGGCGAGCAGCACAGGCGCGCGCAGGGCGAAAAGATTCCAGCCGAACACGGCTGCGCTCAGCCCTTGCGTCCAGCCGATCAGCGGCGGGTGATCGAAATAGGACAGCGCCGGATGCTGCCCCCACATCCAGTAATAGGTCTCGTCCATGAAGGGCTGGAACAGCGCCAGGGTCACGAGCCGAACGGCGAAGACACCAAGCGCCAGCCAGCGCAGCGTCTGCAAGGCAAAGGGCGAGGTCTCGGATTTTGTTGCCTGATCGTCCACGCCTCACCGATCCCCGTTTTCCGCGCTTATGGCACGGGTCGGGGGCGATGAAAACGCATGGATCACAGGCAGTTCGTGGTCATCATGCCATTGGACAGAAGATCCATCGGCGTCAGTAGGGCACAAGCCCTTCCTTGCCGAAGCCGTTCCCGGCGGTTGCGACACCATTGCCATCTCCGCCTTCGATTTCGGCGAGTCTTTCGGTCGCTTCGGTCATCCCGCCATTGGCGGCCTTGCGGAACCATAGCTGCGCCGCGACCGGATCGGCGTCGACCCCGATCGCATCCTGATAGGCCTCGCCCAGTGCGAACATGGCCGGTTCAAAATCCTCTGCCGCCGCCGCATTGAACAGGTCAAGCGAGCGTGGCAGATCTTCGGCAGTTCCGGCGCCCTGGCGAAGGGCATATCCGAGCAGCGTCTGGCCCAGAACATTGCCAGCGGCGGCGGCGTCCTCAAGCAGTGGCATCGCCTGCTCGACCCGCCCGCCCGCAAGATAGGCGCGCGCCAGCCACGCCTTATCGCCCGGCGAGTCCTGATTGGTACTGAGCGCCGCTTCGCAGGCCGGGATCGCGGCATCCGGGTTGATCGCATCGAAATTACGCCCGTCCTCGACCAGCCCCGGCTCATATTGCGACCCCGCCTGGGTTGCGCAGGCCAGTTCGGCTTCAATGACTGGAATCCAGTTCTGGGAGTAGGTATCGCCCTGGTCCGCCGCTGCGCGGAAGTGAAACATCGCCGCGCTCAGATCGCGCTCGACCTGCACTCCCTGCGCATAGAGGAAGCCGAGAATGCTTTCCCCCAGCACCGATCCCTGCGCTGCCGAGGCCTCCGCCAGTTGATAGCCACGCTCGAGATCGACTGCGACGCCCTGGCCGAACAGCAAGTGGATGGCCAGCGACGCTTCGCCATAGGGGTAGCCCTGCCCGGCGGACTTTTCGAGCCACTCGACCGATTTGCCGAGGTCCTTTTCGACACCGAACCCCTGTTCATAGAAATAGCCGAGTTCAGCTTGCGAGGCGGCACTGCCCGCCTCGGCCGCCCTGAGATGGAATTCCGCCGCCTTGCCATAGTCTTGCGCGACGCCCTGTCCGAACTCATAGAGTTGAGCGACGCCGTTGAGCCCGTCGCTTGAGCCCAGATCACTCGCCTGCTGATAGAGCCGCATGGCCTCGGCATAGTCCGCGGTGACGGTCATACCGACATGATAATTGAACGCCGTCTTGAACAGCCCATAGGGGTGGTTCTGTTGTCCGGCGAGATCATAGAGCCGGTAGGCCTCTTCGAAATTGGGCTCGGATTCGGTGCCCGCTTCATAGGCCTTGGCGAGCGCGACTTGCGCGGGCGCAAATCCCACCTCGGCCGCTTCGGCCCTGAGCAAGATGCTGCGATCGAAATCGCCATTGGTGCCATAAGCGTAGGGATCGGCGAGAACGCCACTGAGCAGCAGCTTGGCGTAAGGGTTGTCCGCGGCGGCCGCACTTTCGAGCAGCAACACAGCGTCCGGGCCGCGCCCGATCTGGAGATAGACGCGGCCGAGCCAGGTAGCCGCCGCCGCTGAGTCCGGGTTTTGCTGGACGGCTTCCTCGCACGTGCTTCCCGCCGCCTCGAGGAAGAGGTCCTTGTCTTCGGCGACGCCGCGTCCGTCGCGGCCCGCCTCGAAGGGGGAGGCGGCAAGGTCCCCACAGGCCGCCACCCATTCCTCGGGGCTCGATGGCGCAGCGGCGCTGTTGCCGCCCAGGCTCACAACCGCGGGATCGGCCAGCGCCGGAAGGGTGAGGCTCAGCGCCACCGCCAGCGATGTGAGCCATTTTCCGGCGCCGCGCATCAGCTCCCCCATTGTGGTCCCGTGCTGATCCTACCGGAAGAATCCGGGCGGGGGGAAGGCTCGCCTATTGGAACCCGGCAATGGCGCGAACCGTATAGGGCGCTTCGAGCCGGGCCGCCTCGTCGTCACTGAGTTCGATCTCGACCGCCCCGATCGCATCGATCAGTTGCGCCAGCTTGGTAACGCCCAGGATTGGAGCCGAGACCTGCTTCTTGCGCAGCAGCCAGGCCAGCGCCACCTGCGCCATGGTCGCGCCGCGCGCCTTGGCGATGGCTTCGACCTCGGCGACGATCTTGCGGTCCTCGTCCTCGTAGGGCGCATAAAGCGTCTTGCCGAAGGGATCGGTCTGGAGCCGCTTGGTGTCGGCACCCCAGGACCGCGCCAGGCGCCCCCGCGCCAGCGGCGACCACGGCAAAAGCCCAATGCCCTGATCGGCGCAAGCCGGAATCATCTCGCGCTCCTCCTCGCGATGGAGCAGGTTGACGTGGTTTTGCATGGTGACAAAGCGCGCCCAGCCATGCTGCTCCTGCGTCTTGAGCATCTTCATGAACTGCCAAGCATGCATAGACGAAGCGCCGATATACCGCGCCTTGCCGGCCTTGACCACATCGTGCAGCGCCTCGAGCGTTTCCTCGATCGGTGTCACCGGATCGAAGCGATGGATCTGGTAGAGATCGACATAGTCGGTCCCAAGCCGCCGCAGCGAATGGTCGATCTCGCTAAGGATCGCCTTGCGCGAAAGGCCGCGTCCGTTCGGCCCCTTGCGCATCTCGCCATGGACCTTGGTCGCCAGCACATACTGATCGCGCGGCGCCAGCTCCTTCAGGAGCTTGCCGGTGATCTCCTCGCTCGTCCCCTTCGAATAGACATTGGCGGTGTCGTAGAAATTGATCCCCGCGTCCCACGCCGCCTTGAAGATCGGGCGCGCATCGGCCTCGCCCAATGCCCAGAGCCGGTCGCCGAGGCTGGGGTCCCCGAAACTCATACAGCCAAGGCAAATGCGGGAGATTTCGACGCCAGTCGTGCCAAGCCGTCCGTAGCGCATGATCAGAACCCCGTCACCAGGAAGGTCTTGTAGGGCGCCTCGAGTGCCGCGATCTCCTCGGCGCTGAGCTTGACGCCGACCGACGCCACAGCGTCTTCGACGTGGCTGAGCTTGCTGACCCCGACGATGGGCGAATGCACTTCGGGCTTGGCCAGCACCCAGGCCATCGCCACCTGCGCCATCGGGATGCCGCGCGCTTTGGCGATCTTTTCGACGGCGTCGACGACGCCCTTGTTGGCCGCGTCCTCATACATGGTCTTGCCCCAGCGGTCGGTTTCGGCCCGCTTGGTGGATTTGTCGCCCCAGGGCCGGGTCAGCTTGCCGCCGCTGAGCGGCGACCAAGGGAGCACACCGATGCCGTCGGCTTTGCAGAGCGGCAGCATCTCGCGCTCTTCTTCGCGATAGACGAGGTTCACCTGGTTTTGCATCGAGATGAACTTCGTCCAGCCGTTGACCTCGGCGGCGCGCTGATACTTGGCAAACTGCCAGGCCCACATCGAGGAAGCGCCGATGTAGCGGGCCTTTCCGGCCTTCACCACGTCGTGGAGCGCACCCATCGTCTCCTCAAAGGGGACGTTCGGATCGAATCGATGGATTTGGTAGAGATCGACATGATCGACCCCAAGCCGTTGCAGCGACTTGTCGATCTCGCTCAAGATCGCCTTGCGGCTGAGCCCCATCCCATTCGGACCCTGATGCATCCGTCCATTGACCTTGGTGGCGAGTACATATTGGTCGCGCGGCGCCAGCTCCTTGAGCAGCGCCCCGGTGATTTCTTCGCTGGTGCCTTCGGCATACACATTGGCGGTGTCGAAGAAATTGATCCCCGCATCCCACGCGGCTTTGTACATGGGCCGCGCCTGATCGATCGGCAGCGCCCAAGGCCGGCTCTCGGTGACCTTGCCGAAGCTCATGCAGCCAAAACAAATGCGCGAGACTTCGAGCCCCGTGCGTCCCAAACGTACATAGTCCACGGAAATCTCCCGGGTTCCAGGCTGCCGCCGATGTGGTGAAAACAAGAAGGAAGGATTGCGAGCCTAGGACTCGAGCTGCCACCCCGTCAATCGCTATGCGCGGGCAATTTCACCCTTTGGGACGCGGCGGGCTACTCGTCGCGCCTTGCCGTTGCGATGGGCGCGAGGAGTCCGTCGAGCCGCGCGATAGTGGACTCGATATCGCCCATCCCTTCCGGCGCTGCCGGGGTATAGACCGGCTGCGGCGCACCGCTTGGGAACGCGCCGAACTGGGTCAGGAATGCCACCGTATCGGCGAGCACCGGCATGCGCCAGCGCCACATCTGGCCAAGGGCGAAGACCGGCTCGAGATGGCCGAACCCGTCGTAATATTTCTCCGTCACCCAATCCCCGGCCGCGAGCAGCTTCCGGGCGAGGGTCTTGGAATTCTGCATCCTGACGATCGGGTCCGAGGTGCCGCTCGCCAGAAACAACGGCGGCAATCCGCCGGTCACCAGATTGACCGGCTGCGTACCTTCCGGATTGTCGGTATCGCCGAAACTGTTGCGCACCTGGTCATATTCGAACGGATAGAAATCGTATGGCCCCGAGATCGCGGCGATCGCCTGGATCGGCATGGTGACGCCGTAATCGCGCAGGAAGGATTTATCGACACCCAGCATCACCGCGTTGTAGGCGCCGGCCGAATGGCCAACCAGATAGAAGCGCTTGGTGTCGCCGCCATAAGCGGCAATGTTGTCTTCGATCCATTTGACGGCCGCCGCGTTGTCCTGGAGGAAATCGGGGTAGCGCACTTCTGGAAAGAGACGGTAATCGGGAACGACCGTGACGAAGCCATTTGCGGCGAAGGCGCGTCCGACAAATTCATAGCCGCCGCGATCACCATGGTCCCAGGCACCGCCATAGATGAACATGATCACCGGTGAAGGCCCCACCGGATTTTCCGGCCCATAGACATCGAGCTTCATCCGCTCGCCATCGGCAAAGGCAATCGCCTTGCCCAGAACCTTGGCATTGGCGTCCATTGCCGCGGGCAGATTGAACATGCCCCATAGGTCCTGGGCCTGGGCCGGCAGGGGAGCAAGGATCAGTGCGAGAATCAGGCAAGCGGCAGGCAGGCGAAACTGGGGCATCGGGGGGGTTCAGATTGCGGGGAAGTCCTCTCATCTGCCCGGCAAACCCGAAGAAACTGTGACCGTCCCTTCACTATGTTTTGAGCCGGTACCCGGTGCGGAAGATCCAGTAGACGATGCCGAGACAGGCGAACAGGAACGCCAGCGTCGCGGCGACCGAAACCGCGATATTGACGTCGGAGATGCCATAAAAGCTCCAGCGGAATCCGCTGATCAGATAGACGACCGGATTGGCCAGCGACACCGCCTGCCAGAAGGGCGGCAGGACGCTGATCGAATAGAACGTGCCGCCGAGAAAGGTCAGCGGCGTGATGATGATCAGCGGCACGATCTGCAGCTGCTCCATCCCCTTTGCCCAGATGCCGATGATGAAGCCCACCAGCGAAAAGGTGAAGGCAGTGAGGATGAGAAATACCGCCATCCACAGCGGATGATCGACGCGGATGGGAACGAAGAACCCCGCCGTTGCAAGCACCAGCAGCCCGAGAATGATCGACTTGGTCGCCGCCGCGCCGACATAGCCGACAACGATCTCGAACGGGGAAACCGGCGCCGAGAGCAGCTCGAAGATCGTGCCGAGGAATTTCGGAAAATAGATGCCGAACGAGCCGTTGGAGACGCTCTGCGTCAGGATCATCAACATGATGAGGCCCGGCACGATAAATGCGCCATAGCTCACGCCATCGATCTCGGTGATGCGCGAGCCGATGGCCGAGCCGAACACCACGAAATAGAGCGAAGTCGAAATCACCGGCGCGATGATCGACTGCCACGGCGTGCGAAAGGTCCGCGACATCTCGAAGCGGTAGATGGATTTGACGGCCTCAGTATTCATGCCCCGCTCCTCACCAGATTGACGAAGATGTCTTCGAGCGAGCTTTCGCGCGTTTGAAGGTCCTTGAAGCGGATGCCGGCAGCGCTCAAATCCATCAGCAGGGCATCGATGCCGCTCTGCTTGTCGGTCGCGTCATATGTGTAGGTCAGCATCTCGCCATCGGCGGAAAGCTCAAGCTGGCGCGCACCGAGTGCCGCCGGGATGCCATCGAGCCGCTGCTGCAGCGTCAGCGCCAGCTGCTTCTTGCCGAGCTTCTTCATGAGCTCCGCCTTGTCTTCGACCAGGATCAATTCGCCCTTATGGATGACGCCGATGCGATCGGCCATCTCCTCCGCCTCGGCGATGTAGTGGGTGGTGAGAATGATGGTAACGCCGGATTGGCGCAGCCGCCGGACCATCTCCCACATGTCCTTGCGCAATTCGACATCGACGCCCGCCGTCGGCTCGTCGAGGAACAGGATCCTGGGCTCGTGGCTGAGCGCCTTGGCGATCAGGACGCGCCGCTTCATGCCGCCCGAAAGCTGCATGATGCGGTTGTCTTTCTTGTCCCAGAGCGTCAGATCCTTGAGCACCTTCTCGATATGGGCTGGGTTGGGTTTCTTGCCGAACAGCCCCCGGCTGTGGCTGACCGTCGCCCACACTGTCTCGAACGCGTCGGTGGTCAATTCCTGCGGCACCAGCCCGATCAACTCGCGCGACTTGCGATAGTCGCGCACGATGTCGTAGCCGCCTACGGTGACTTTGCCCGAACTGGAGGTGACGATGCCGCAGACAATCGAGATCAGCGTCGTCTTGCCCGCCCCATTGGGCCCGAGCAGCGCCAGTATCTCGCCCTGCTCGATTTCGAGCGAAACATGCTTCAGCGCCTGAAAGCCCGATTCGTAGGTCTTGCTGAGATCGGCGATGGAAATCACGGAATCCGGCATTCCGGGGACCTCTCTGGAACGTTGCCCGTCCTTCTGGCAGGCGCGAGAGATAGGTGTGCGGGCCGGACCGGTCAATGCGTAAGCTTGCAGAGCTTCATGGAACCCGACGGCGGGAACGGCAATTTCTCCCCTTCCTGTCGATTCCTGACAGTGCCGCTCGTCATGAGACAGCAAATGCAGCAAGAGGTGCTTGAAATGTCCGCCATTGAAACCGCTGTCGGCGCCCTGAAGACCACGATTTCGGGGCGGCTGATCGGACCGGACCATGCCGACTACGACACTGCGCGGCAGGTCGTCTATGGCGGTTTCGACAAGCGTCCCGCGCTGATCGTCCGCGCCAAGGACGCTGCCGACGTGCAACGCGCCGTCGATGTGGCGCGGCAGGCGGGCATCGACCTCGCCATCCGTGGCGGCGGCCATTCCAATGCGGGCCACTCCGCGTCCGATGGCGGGTTGGTCCTCGACCTGCGCGAGACGAACGCGATCTCGGTGGATCCCGGCGCCGGAACGCTCACCGCCGAAGCCGGCGCGACCGCCATCGACGTTACCAAGGCCGCCGGCGAACTCAGGATGGTCGTCGGCTTCGGCGATGCCGGAACGGTGAGCATCGGCGGCATCACCTTGGGTGGGGGCGTCGGCTACATGGCACGCAAGTATGGCCTCAGCATCGACTCGCTGCTCAGCGCCGAAATCGTCACCGCCGACGGCAAGCTGCTGACCACGGACACCACCCACGAGCCCGACCTGTTCTGGGCCCTTCGTGGCGGCGGCGGCAATTTCGGCGTCGTGACGAAGCTGACCTACCGGCTGAGCCCGCTGCCCGAATTCACCGGCGGAATGATGGCCCTGCCCGCGACTGTCGAAACGCTGAGCGGTTTCATGGCGGCGGCGCGGGCAGCGAGCGATGATCTCTCGACCATCGCCAATGTCATGCCCTGCCCGCCCATGCCGTTCGTTCCGGCGGAGGTGCACGGCAAGCCGGTGATCCTCGCCATGCTGGCTTTTTCCGGCCCCACTTCCGAAGCCGACGAGGCGCTCGCGCCATTCCGTGCATTGGCAACGCCCTATGCCGACTTCGTCAAGGCCGGAGACTATGCCCGTCTGATGTATCCACCCGAGGATTCCAACTATCACCCGACCGCCGTAGCGCGGACCATGTTCATGAACCGCGTCGGCAAAGACGAAGCCGCGGTGATCATCGAGGAAATCACCCGCTCGGATGCGAGCTTTTCGGTGGTGCAATTGCGCGAACTCGGCGGGGCCGTGACGCGCGTCCCTGAAGACGCAACTGCCTATGCCCATCGCAAGGCCCCGATCATGGTCAATGTCGCGGCGTTCTATACCGACGCCGCCGACAAGCTGAAGCGCGAAGCCTGGATCGCCGGTTTCGGCGGCAGGCTCGAGCAGGAGGAAAAGGGCGCCTATGTCAATTTCCTCGGCGCCGACGGCCCCGCGCGAATGACCGCCGCCTATCCCGCCAAGACCCTGGCGCGACTGCGCGCCATCAAGAAGCGCTACGACCCCGGGAACTTCTTCCACCTCAACCACAACATCGCCCCTTCCGCCTAGGGCCGCGCGACCTCCGCCGGCGGTCTCGCCCGGGCTGCATACCTCGTGCCCACCCCAGCGCCAGGGCTTGTGGACACTCAATATATCGATTATCTTGGATATATTGAAATGAGCCCCCGATGACGTTCGCTTTCCCTCGCCTTGAAACCGGCACGCTGGCCGAACAGCTGAACCGCTCGTGCTTCTGCGTGACCACCAAGCGCGACGAACTGCTGGCGGCGATGGCACGCGAAACCGGCGGCATCGCGCTCCCCGAGCATATGTTTACGGACGTTCCGGTCTATCTGCCCGCCGACACGCTGCGGCGGATGCAGGCGACCGTCCGGGCCATCGAAGCGACGGCTACCCTCCCCGTCTACCGGGCGATTGCGCTCGCGCGCGCACCGGCGATCGCGCGCACCGACTACGGCCCGCGTGGCGCCCTCATGGGCTATGATTTCCACGTCGAGAACGGCGTTCCACGCCTCATCGAAATCAACACCAATGCCGGCGGTTCTGCGCTGAATGCCCTGTTGCTCGCCGCACAACGGGCCTGTTGCCCGGATATCGAGACTCTCATCGATCCCGCCAGTCCAGTCGAGTTCGAAGCCAGCGTCGCCGGAATGTTCCACGCCGAATGGCAAACGCAACGGAGTGCCAAGCCATTGCGCCGCGTCGCCATCATCGACGATGCGCCGGAGCATCAATACCTCTATCCCGAGTTCCTGCTGTTCCAGCACATGCTGGAGCGGAGGGGAATAGAAGCGGTGATCGCTGATGCCACGTGTCTCACCTATGAAGGCGGCGTGCTGTATGCCGGCGGCAAACCGGTAGACCTCGTCTATAATCGGCTCGTCGACTTCTCCCTGAGCGAACCCCACCACGCGGCACTGCGCGAGGCCTATGAAGCCGGTGCTGTCGTCGTGACACCAAACCCCCATGTTCACGCCCTGCTGGCCGACAAGCGGAACCTCGTGACGCTGTCGGATCCCGAGTTCGCCGCCGCCTCGGGCTTGTCTCAGGACCACGTGGCCGCACTCGCGACCATTCCGCGCACGAGGCCGGTGGATGTCGCTGATGCCCCCGAGTTCTGGCGGACGCGTCGCGACTGGTTCTTCAAGCCGCAGGCCGGCCATGGCGGCAAGGCGGTCTATCGCGGCGACAAGCTGACGCGCGGGGTGTTCTCGACAATCCTTGAAGGCGGCTACGTGGCGCAGCAATTTGCGGCACCCGGCGAACGGACGATCCGGCGCGACGACATCGAAACCGTCTGCAAGGCCGATATCCGGCTCTACACCTATGGCGGCGAGCTGCTGCTGCTCGGGGCCCGGCTCTATCAGGGCCAGACCACCAATTTCAGAACCCCGGGCGGCGGGTTCGCCCCCATTTACGTGGTGTGACATGAACAGCGTCTCTGCCATCGACGCCTTTTCGGCGCTGGCCCAGCCCTCACGGCTCGAGGCCTTCCGCTTGCTGGTCCGGCATGAGCCCGATGGGCTGCCGGCGGGCGAAATCGCGCGGCGGCTCGACGTGCCGCAGAACACCATGTCGAGCCACCTGGCGATCCTGGCGCGCGCCGGGCTGATCGCCTCAGAGCGCCATAGCCGCTCGGTGATCTACCGCGCCCGCATCGATGGCGTACGCGAAATGACAAGCTTCCTGGTGAGCGACTGCTGCGGCGGCAACCCCGAGCTCTGCGCACCGCTCGTCGCCGAATTCTCATCCTGCTGCACTCCGGAGACGGCCAATGCCTGCTGACCGCATCTACAATGTTCTCTTCCTCTGCACCGGCAATTCGGCCCGCTCGGTGCTGGGCGAAGTGCTGATCAACCAATTGGGCCAGGGCCGCTTCAAGGGCTTTTCGGCCGGCAGCAAGCCCAGGGGCAGTGTCCACCCCATGACCATCGAGGTGCTCAAGGAGGCCGGGCTGCCCACCGATGGCCTGCGGTCCAAAAGCTGGGACGAGTTCGCGGCCCCCGGCGCGCCAAAAATGGATTTTGTCTTCACCGTCTGCGACGACGCGGCAGCCGAAACCTGCCCCATCTGGCCAGGCCAGCCGATGAGCGCCCACTGGGGCATCGAGGATCCGGCCGCAGCCGACGGCCCCGATTTCCAGCGGCGCGCCGCATTCGAGAATGCGCTTCGCTTCATGCGCAACCGCGTCAACGCCTTCATCAACCTGCCGCATGCGACCATCGACCAGATGACCTTGCGGCAAAAGCTCGCCGGAATCGGCACAATGGACGGCGCGTCGGTCCGCGCCCCACAGGTCGCATGATGCGCATGCGGCATGACTAGCCTCGCGCGGCGCCTCGCAGCCGAGGCGCTGGGCACCGCGATCCTTGCCGCGACCGTGGTCGGCTCGGGCATCATGGCGGAGGCGATGACCGGCGACCGGGCAGTGATGCTGCTCGCCAATTCGCTGGCGACAGGCGCGATGCTGGTCGTGCTGATCACGACGTTGGGCCCGATCTCGGGCGCTCACTTCAACCCGGTTGTCTCGCTGGTCTTCGCCCTGCGCCGCGACCTGACCATTCGCGACGCCATCGCCTACGTGGTCATGCAGACAATCGGTGCGATCGCCGGCGTGGCGCTGGCTCACGCCATGTTCGGCCTGCCGCTCCTCCAGCACTCGGCGACTGTTCGCAGCGGCTCCGGGCAATGGCTGGCCGAAATTGTTGCGAGTTTCGGGCTGCTCGCAACGATCATCGCCGGAGGGCGGCACCGGCCCGACGCCGTGGCGGGGCTGGTCGCCCTCTATATCGGCGCGGCCTATTGGTTCACCGCCTCGACCTCCTTTGCCAATCCGGCGCTGACCCTGGCGCGAGCCTTCACGCAAAGCTTTGCCGGCATCCGCCTCGCAGATGTCGCCGCGTTCACTATGGCGCAAGTCGCCGGCGCCCTGCTCGCAGCAATCGTCATGGGCTGGCTGCTGACGCCGGCTCAAAGGCAGCAAGCGGACGCATCTCCGAGACGATGACACCGTCCGCTGGTTAAGAATATCGTTCTACACATTCGCAGACTGGCCTCCGC
>JBEBGE010000106.1:0-5639 GCA_040081595.1 Devosia sp. | reverse complement strand
AAACGACCGGGCGAGCTGAAACAAGGCTTCTGAGCATCAGCTCTAATCGGGCAGTGGCAGGGCGCCTGACACGGCGCCCTGCCAATCACCTATGCCGCCGCCCTGGCATCGAGATCGAGGAAGCCGCCCGACTGGCGTTCCCATACTTGGGTGTGGTACCCGCCGCCGGAAAGCAATCGGGCGTGGCCCCTCGACGCTGGGCAAGAGCCGGTCGGCTTCGGCGCCAAAGCGGTCGCTGGCTGTTCAGTCATTGGAGAGTCGAGCCGGGACGACGCAGTCAGGCTCGCCAAGGGTTGCCCGCAGTTCCGCCCGGGCAGCGGCATCGAGGCCCGCGAACGGGAGTAGATTTGTGGCCGGCCGGAAGGACTCGCGCTCAGCTGATCGCGAGATCGAGCAGGCCCGCGATCTGATCCTTGCGGGTTTCGGCGACGAGCCGTCCCAGCTCCTGGGTTCCGCTCATGACGACCAGGGTCGAGCGGCGTGGAATCGCAAGCTGACGCGAAAGCTCGCCGTCGCCGTAAACGTCCCAATCCACGCGCAGGATTGGAATAGCCTCGTAGGCGGCGCTCTCTCCCTTCAGTTCATCGAGAACCCTTTCCTGCGCGGCACAAGTGGTGCACCAGGTGGCGAAGAAATCGATGAGAAACGGCTTGCCGCTCGCTTGCAGCGTCGCAAGCACACCGGGCGAGTAGGCAAGAGTATCCAGAGCGACGGCCGGTCTTGTCGCGCTCCCGGCGATTGCGGCTGCGGCGAGGGTGATCAGAGCTTGGCGGCGAGTAAGCACCGGGACGTCCTTTCTAGACACTGACAGAGAAATCGATCAACCAACCGGGTAGCGTCGCGAGGGCCCAGGCCTCAAGCGCGCGGTCGATGTGAAACACGATGCCGAGGCCGACCAGCAGCAACGCCGCGCCCGTGATGGTCTTTGCGTGCGGGGCAATTCGCGTCAACACTGCCCGGCGCGTCGACAATGCACCTCGGGCACCATATGCGAGGGCCACCACTATGGTCGATGCGCCCAGCGCGAACATGACCATGATCATTGCCGCGTAGGTCAGGCTCTCGCCTTGTGCGGCGAGCCCAATCGCCGCGCCCAGCGTCGGACCGATGCAAGGCGACCACGCAAGGCCAAGCAAGGCCCCCGCCGCCGCTTCGCCAATCAGCCCCGTGCCTTCGACCTGCCCCATCAACCTTGTGCCACCGCCGGCTGCGGCCCCCGCAAGGCGGGCAAAGCCAAACTGTGCCTGGGGCACCAGAAGCACCAACCCAAATGCGATCATCAGCCAACCGGCGGCCGTGGTCACCGCATCGCCCGGTAAGCCGAGGGCACGTGTCAAGGCAAAGACACCAAGCCCCGCAAGGGTGAAGCTCACGACAAGTCCGCCAGCCATAGCCAGGGGCGCCGCGGGGTGTCGCGTAACCGCACTGGCCGCAATCAAGGGAATGAGCGGAAGCACACACGGATTGATCAGGGTCAGGAGCCCTGCCGCATAGGCAAACAGCGCATCGAGCATCGGCGGTCCTTTGGCGGAGGCTGTAGTTACCTATGATGATTTCGGTTCGGGCGCCTGCATTGTTACGGCCGGGTATTTCAACAGTCCGTGATCCGCTCCCTCGCGGCGGCTGCGGGAACTGGCGCGTGCTTCGAGGTGAGGCCGGAGGGTCGCTCCGGCCCCATTTCTATTGGGCCGCTTCCGGCTGGTGGCGCGCCGCAGCACCGTCCTCCAGATCGAGAAAGCCGCCCGACTGGCGTTCCCAGAGCTGGGCGTAGTGCCCGCCCCGAGACAGCAACTGGGCGTGCGTCCCTTCCTCGACGATGATGCCGGACTCCATCACCACCAGCCGGTCCATCGCGGCGATAGTGGAGAGCCGGTGGGCGATGGCGATGACGGTCTTGCCGCGCATCAAGGACGCCAGCTGCTCCTGAATGGCCGCTTCGACCTCGCTGTCGAGAGCGGATGTCGCCTCGTCGAGGATCAGGATCGGCGCATTCTTGAGCAGCACCCGGGCGATGGCGACGCGCTGGCGCTGCCCGCCCGAGAGCTTCACTCCGCGTTCGCCGACATGGGCGTCGTAGCCCGTGCGGCCTTGCGGATCGACGAGGCCGGCGATGACATCGGCGACCTTGGCCTGCCCGGCCGCCTCGATCATGGCGTCGTCGCTGGCGTCGGGACGGCCATACTTGATGTTGTCGCGAACCGAGCGATGCAGCAGCGAAGTATCCTGGCTCACAAGGCCGATCGCCGCCCGCACGCTTTCCTGCGTCACCTGCCGCACGTCCTGCCCGTCGATGCGGATGGCGCCGCCCTCGACGTCGAAGAGCCGCAGCGCCAAGTTGACCAGCGTCGACTTGCCGGCGCCGGAGCGGCCGACCAGACCCACCTTCTCGCCCGGAGCAATCCGCAGGTCGAAATGATCGACCACGGTGCCCCTGGCGCCCCGCCAATAGTTGAAGGTGACATCGTCGAAGACGATCTCGCCTTTATCGACGACGAGCGCGGGCGCTTCCGGCGCATCGATCAGCGCGATCGGCTTGGCGATGGTGTCCATCGAATCCCGCACGGTGCCGAGCTGGCGGAAGATGTTGGAGCCGATCTCGAGGATCCAGCCCGACATGTTCATGATCTGGAGCGCGAAGGGGATGGCCGTGGCGACGGCCGCGGCAGCAAGGGTCCCCTGGTTCCAGCCGTTGAGCGCGATCCAGGTGATCGAGACAACGAGCCCGGCGTTGAGGAAGAACAGGGTCGACCACATATAGGTGAACACCCGCATCAGCCGCCAATACTCCGCGGTGTGCAGGTGAACGGATTCGGCGACGTAGCGATCCTCGTGCGCGGACGACGAGAAGGTCTTGATGGTCTGGATGTTGGTGTAAGAATCGACCATCCGTCCCGTCATTACCGACTTGGCGTCAGAGAGGAGCTCGGAGTGCCGAGAGATGAGCGGCATGGTGACTGAAAACAGGATCGCATAGGCGATGAGCCAGAAGCCGATCGGCACCAGCAGCAGCAAATCGAGCCCGGCAAGAACCACCACTGCGACGACGACGAAGACCACCGCATACCAGACCGCATCCACCGCCGAATTGACCGCGCTCTCGAGCGCCTCGCCCGATTGCAGCACCTTGTTGGAGATGCGGCCGGCGAAATCGTTCTGAAAGAAGGTCCAGCTCTGGCGGATCACGTGCCAGTGGCTTTGCCAGCGCACACGATTGACGAGGCTGGGCGCCAGCGCGTGATTGCGGACCAGGGTGTCGAGGATGAAGGTCATGGGCCGCACGATCATCACCACGACGATCATTGTGACGAGCGTCGGCCAGTGGATCGCGAACATCTCGCCACGCGCGGTGGTATCGAGGAAGCCGACGACGGTGCCGACAAAGATGGGGAACATCGCATCGGCGACCGAGCCGATCGCGACGAGGCCGAGCCGGATCAGGAAGGCGGCGCGGAACTGTTCGATGAAGTAAAAGCAAAAGGCCCACAGGCCGCTCGGCGGCTGCGGGTTGGCGGCGACGGCGACCGGCGAATAAAGGCGGTCGAACCAGCCGATGATGCGATTGAACATTTGGGTCTCATGGAAGTGAGAACCCGATCTGAAATTTCAGCTTCGGGTTCGCGTGAATGGTTGTCGTCCGACGGCGTGCCGGTTGCGGTTGCGGCCGGCATGCTGGGTTCCATTCGGGTTTTCCATTGGTGTCTCCTGGGGTTGGGGTGAAGGCTACTCCGCCGCCTCTTCGATGAGGTCGGCGTCGATGAAACCGCCGGACTGGCGGCGCCAGAGGCGGGAATAGATGCCGTCCTGCGCCAGCAGTTCGGCGTGGCTGCCCTGTTCGACGATCTTGCCCTGTTCGAGCACGACCAGGCGGTCGAGCGCGGCGATGGTCGACAGCCGATGCGCGATGGCGATCACGGTCTTGCCGCGCATCAGGGTCTGCAACTGGCCCTGAATGGCGGCTTCGACTTCGCTGTCGAGCGCGGAGGTTGCTTCGTCGAGAACGAGGATCGGCGCGTTCTTGAGCAGGACGCGGGCGATGGCGACGCGCTGGCGCTGGCCGCCTGACAGCTTCACCCCACGTTCGCCCACATGGGCGTCATAGCCCTTGCGGCCTTTGGCGTCGGCGAGGGTTTCGATGAAGTCATGCGCCTCGGCGAGCTTGGCGGCGGCGATGATTTCGGCATCGGTCGCGTCGGGTTTGCCATAGGCGATGTTGTCGCGCACCGAGCGATGGAGCAGCGAGGTGTCCTGCGTCACGACGCCGATATTGGCGCGCAGCGTATCCTGCTGCACGGTGGCGATATCGGTACCGTCGATGAGGATGCGGCCCGACTCGCGGTCATAAAAGCGCAGCAGCAGATTGACGATGGTCGATTTGCCGGCGCCGGAACGGCCAACGAGCCCGACCTTTTCGCCGGGGCGAATGTGAAGATCGAGGCCCTCGATCACGCCGCCCTGTTTGCCATAGTGGAAGCTGACATTGTCGAAACGGATGTCGCCCTTGGAGGCGGTGAGCGCGAGGGCGCCTTTCGCGTCGCTGACGACGCGCGGCAGCGAGATCGAGGAGATGCCGTCGCGGACCGTGCCGATGTTTTCGAACAGCTGGGTCATTTCCCACATGACCCATTGGCTCATGCCCTGGAAGCGCATGACGAGAGCGACCGAGACAGCGATAGCGCCGGCGCTCATCTGCCCTATCGTCCACAGCCAGATGCCGATGCCGGTGACGGTCATCAGCAAGGCCATATTGAGCCCATAGATGCCGTAATTGAGGATCGAGAACATCCGCATCTGCCTGTAGACGGTGTCGAGGAAGTCATCCATCGACTCCTTGGCGTAGTGCTCCTCGCGGCTCGAATGGGAGAAGAGCTTGACCGTCGAGATGTTAGTGTAGCTGTCCACCACGCGGCCGGTCATCATCGAGCGCGCATCGGCCTGCTTCTCGGAGACCTTGCCGAGCCGCGGAATGTAGTAGCGAAGCATGGCCGAGTAGAGGACCAGCCAGGCGACGAAGGGGATGGCAAGGCGCCAGTCATTGGTGGCGGCGAGCAGCACCGCGCCTATGAAATACACCGAGACGAAGACCAGCACGTCGAGCAGCTTCATCATCACTTCGCGCACGGCGAGCGAGGTCTGCATCAGCTTGGCGGCGATGCGGCCCGCGAACTCATCCTGGAAATAGCTCATCGATTGCCGGAGCAGGTAGCGATGGCTCATCCAGCGGATGCGCTGCGGGAAGTTGCCGAGCAGGGTCTGGTGGATGATGAAGCTGTTGAGCGTCACCAGAACCATGAGCGCGACGAGGAACGCTGCCATGCCGAAGAGCGTCCAGCTCTCGCGGGCGAAGAAGGATGCCGGGTCGCCGCCGCTCAGCCAATCGACGATCTTGCCGAGGAAGCCATAGACGAAGATCTCGGCGGCAGCGATCGTCGCCGACAGCGCCGCCATGATCGCCAGCCAGCGCTTGGCACCCTTGGAATAGTGGAGGCAAAACGCCACCAGTCCCTGAGGCGGCTGCTCGGGCTCGACATTCGGATAGGGATCGAGGCGGCGTTCGAACCAGCCCATCATGGCAGTCACCCGGGATGTGGAATGTGGCACAGGACGGAACCCACAAACGGCTCGTGCTGGGCGCCGGCGCC
>JBEBGE010000011.1:0-70096 GCA_040081595.1 Devosia sp. | reverse complement strand
TCCTTATATCCTCGATGGTGCGGACGCCGCCGCCGACGGTCACCGGCATGAAGCAGTGCTCCGCAGTGCGGGCGACGACATCGAAAATGGTCTCGCGATTCTCCGAACTCGCGGTGATGTCGAGGAAACAGAGTTCATCGGCGCCCGCCGCATCATAGGCCATCGCCGCCTCCACCGGATCGCCGGCATCGACGAGATCGACGAACTGGACGCCTTTGACGACGCGGCCATCCTTCACATCGAGGCAGGGGATGATGCGGGTCTTGAGGGTCATTTGTCGCTCGCGCGGCGGAAGAACAGACTGAACAGGGCGAAGAGAAACGACGAAACCCAGAACAGGCCGCCGAAGATGACGACAAGGATCACCATGCCGGGCAGTTTGCCGTAGAGCGTCAGATAGGCGAGGACGAGCAGCACGATGAGAGAGACGAGATAATAGAGCCAGCGCACCCGCATGGGATCGGCGATGACCGAGGCGCGGCGGCGACGCCAGATGAGGAAGGACGAGCCGAGCACCGTGGCCCAGACGATCAGCAGGATCAGCGCCGTGGGCATGGTAAAACCGAAGACGCCGACGAGGCCGGAGGCATTGTAAAGCTCCGTGCCCCAGTCGTGGCCGAAGGCGAGGCATGGAACGGGCCCGGTCGCGGAGACTTCGCAGCCATTGAGATCGGCAAAGAGTCCAGCAAGATAGACGCCGACGACCGGCCACCAGCCGAGAACGACGATGAGGATGAGCCAGAAGGAATAGGGCCGGAGATTAAAACGTTCTTCTACAGGCCTGGGACCGAGGGGGCTTAGGTCGCTCATACGCTGACGCCTTTGAGCATAGCCAAAGCGGCCTTGGCGTCGATGCGGCCATCATAAAGCGCGCGGCCTGAGATGGCGCCTTCGAGAATCTGGCATTCCGGGCGGCTCAGCCGCTCGATATCGGCCATGGAGGCGAGGCCTCCCGAGGCGATGACCGGGATGGAAATGGCGCGGGCCAGTTGCAGCGTCAGATCCCAGTTGATGCCGGTCAACACGCCATCGCGGTCGATATCGGTGAAGATAACGGCTGCCACGCCTGCGCCCTCGAAGCGGCGGGCGAGTTCGATGGCATCGAGCTCGGAGGTCTCGGCCCAGCCTTCGACGGCAACGCGGCCGCCGCGCGCGTCGATGCCGACGGCGATGCGTCCCGGAAAGGCCCGGGCGGCTTGTTTCACCAGCGCCGGATCGCGGACCGCAACGGTGCCGAGAATGACTCGGCTCAGACCCTTGTCGAGCCAAGTCTCGACCTGGGCAAGCCTGCGGATGCCGCCACCCAATTGCACCGGCATGTTGACGCGGGCCAAGATGGCTTCGACCGCCGGACCATTTCGGCTCTCGCCGGCAAAGGCGCCGTCGAGATCGACGACATGCAGATATTCAAAGCCCTGCGCCTCAAAGCTCTGCGCCTGCGCCGCCGGATCGGAGTTGAACACTGTTGCCTGGTTCATGTCGCCGAGCTTGAGGCGCACCGCCTCGCCGTTCTTCAGGTCGATCGCGGGGAAAAGGATCATGGCGTCCACCGCAGAAAGTTCTCGATCAGCTTCAGGCCGAGGGTCTGGCTTTTTTCCGGGTGGAACTGGGTTCCAAACATGTTGTCGCGCCCGACAGCGGCGGTAACACGCTGGCCGTAATCGGCATAGGAATAGAGTGTCGCGTCACTGGCCGTCGCGAGGTGATAGGAGTGGACGAAATAGGCGTGCAGCCCGTCGTCGCCGCTGGCAATGCCTTCGAAGAGCGGGTGCGGCTTCAGGAAGGTCTGGGTGTTCCAGCCCATGTGGGGAACCTTGAGATCGCCTTTGGGCTCGAGACGGACGACGGCGCCGTCGATCCAGCCGAGGCCGGGCCAGACGCCCTTTTCGCGGCCTTCGCTCGCCATCAACTGCATGCCCACGCAGATGCCGAGGAAAGGCACGCCGGTTTTCAGTACGCGCTCGTTGAGGACCTCGGTCATGCCCGAAACGGCATCGAGACCGGCCTTGCAGTCGGCGAAGGCGCCAACGCCGGGCAGCACGATCCGCGCCGCGCGGCGGACGAAATCTGGATCGGAGGTGACGCGGATTTCGTCACCGGTACCCAGGGCCAACGCCGAGCGCTCGAAGGCCTTGGCGGCCGAGCGGAGATTGCCCGAGCCATAATCGATGATAGCGACGCTGTCGGTCATCTGGCTGCGGCGGCGCCCACCGAGTCGAGATAGTCGCGCTGGGCGATGTCTTCGGCGCTGGCAATCACATCGCCGCGCCAGACCCAGCCGCGCGTTTTGAGCGCATCGCCGCGCAGCGTCGGCGCCTCGAAACCGAGAAATAGCGCGACCAGCCAATAGATGCCGCTTGCCGCGTCCGGGCCGATCATGGGCGCGAGATAGAAAAGGCCCATGACAAGGACAATCCAGAACAGCAAAAGCAGGACCAGCCCGTGCCTGAGGGCATAGAGCGGGGTCAGCAGCAGGGCGAACCAGGAAAAGCGCTCCGCGATGGCGACCGGGCCTTCAGCCGATCGACCCTCACCTAATCGAGTCTTGGCGGCGGGCTTTTCGAAGATAGAATAGAGCGTCATGACGTTCGCCTTAGAGCAAATGTCATGATGAGGGAAGATTGCGGCAGGATCGGTGATGCCGAAAGGCTTACGCCGATGCCGGAGGAGAATGAATGGACACCGAGTCGAACCGTGAGGCGCCGTCGCAGGCCAATTTCATCGGCGGGCTGGCGCTTGCGCTATTGGCGCTTGCCGTAGTGGTGGCCGCGTGGGGTTTGATCGCGGGCGCCACCCACGGCTGGAGCTGACGGAGGGCCATTGGAGAGCGGACAGTAGCCAATAGGGGCGACCGCCCAATATTGGCTAGCGGCTATTTGCTCACAAAGTGCCCTTGGTGGAGGGAATCCGGTCCTTGGCGCGGGGATCGATTTCGACCGCGTCGCGCAGGGCGCGGGCCAGCGCCTTGAAGGCGCTTTCGGCGATATGGTGGTTGTTGTCGCCATAGAGATTTTCGACGTGGAGCGTGATCCCGGCGTTCATGGCGAAGGCCTGGAACCACTCCCGGAACAGTTCTGTATCCATTTCGCCCACTTTGCCGTGGGTGAAACCGACCTTCCAGACCAGGAAGGGCCGGCCCGAAACGTCGAGCGCGACGCTGGTGAGCGTGCCGTCCATCACCAGATCGGAACTGGCGTAGCGGCGGATGCCCTTTTTGTCGCCCAGCGCCTTCTTCACGGCTTCGCCCAAGGCGATCCCGACATCTTCGGCGGTGTGGTGGAAATCGATGTGAAGGTCGCCTTTGGCGCGGACCTTGATGTCGATCAGCGAATGCTTGGCCAATTGGTCGAGCATGTGGTCGAGAAAACCGATGCCGGTCGCCACGTCATGGTTGCCCGAGCCGTCGAGATTGACGGACACCGCGATGTCCGTCTCGTTGGTTTTCCGCTTGATTTCAGCCTTGCGCATGGTCTTTCCGGGCCGCTCGTGGCGCGTTTTCATCGCCATTTGCCGATATTGTAATCCGCCGTCCAGCCCCTAAATACGTGGAAATCCTTTTGGAGTGTTGAATGTCAAAGGACGAGCAATTCCCGGGCTGGCACGGGACGACCATCGTTTCGGTCCGCAAAGGCAACAAGGTCGTCATCGCCGGCGACGGCCAGGTTTCGGTCGGCAACACGGTGATGAAGCACAATGCCCGCAAGGTCCGACGGCTCACCGGCGACAAGGTGATCGGCGGCTTTGCCGGATCGACTGCGGACGCGTTTACCCTCTTCGAGCGGCTCGAAAAGAAGCTCGAGCAATATCCCGACCAGCTGATGCGGGCGGCGGTGGAACTTGCCAAGGACTGGCGATCGGACCGGTATCTGCGCCATCTCGAGGCGATGATGATCGTCGCCGACAAGGAAACGACGCTGGTCGTCACCGGCAATGGCGACGTCCTGACCCCCGACCACGGCGTCATCGCCATCGGCTCGGGCGGCAATTACGCGCAGTCGGCGGCGCTGGCGCTGGCTGAAAACACCGATCTCGATGCCGAGACCATCGCCCGCAAAGCGATGAAGATCGCCGCCGAGATCTGCATCTACACCAACGAGAATGTGACGCTGGAAGCGATCGAGGCCTAATATGCTCAACGAACAGGAATTGAACGGCCCGGCCGGCAGCGGCGGGAGTGAGGGCGCGGCTCGCGCCGAGAGCGCCCGGAAGGACAACAGAGTGGTGGATTCGCTTTCTCCCCGGCAGATCGTTGCCGAACTCGACCGGCACATCGTCGGGCAGAACGACGCCAAGCGCGCCGTCGCGGTGGCGCTGCGCAACCGCTGGCGCCGCCAGCAACTGCCGGCCGATCTGCGGGCCGAGGTGACGCCGAAGAATATCCTGATGATCGGGCCCACCGGCGTCGGCAAGACCGAGATCTCGCGGCGTCTGGCCAAGCTCGCCAATGCGCCCTTCATCAAGGTCGAGGCGACCAAGTTCACCGAGGTCGGCTATGTCGGCCGCGATGTGGAGCAGATGATCCGCGACCTGGTGGAAGCCGGGATCGGGGTGCTGCGCGATATCCGCCGCAAGGAAGTCGAGACCCAGGCCCATGAAAAGGCCGAGGACCGCGTGCTCGACGCGCTGGTCGGCGCCAGCGCCGGTTCGGCGACGCGCGACTCGTTCCGGAAAAAGCTCAGGGCCGGCGAACTCAACGACCGCGAGATCGAGATCGAGGTTTCGGGTCAGGCGGGGCAAGGCGGCATGTTCGAAATCCCCGGCCAGCCCAATGTCATCAACATCCAGGAGATGATCGGCAAGGCGCTCGGCCAGAAGGGCCAGAAGCGCAAGGTCAAGGTGAAGGACTCGCACGCGCTGCTGATGGCCGACGAGGCCGACAAGCTGCTCGACCAGGATCAGTTGACGCGCGAGGCGGTGGAGCTCACCGAGAACCACGGCATCGTCTTCATCGACGAGATCGACAAGGTGGCCTCGGGCGGCGCCTATTCCGGCCCGAGCCGGGAAGGCGTGCAGCGGGACCTCTTGCCGCTGATTGAAGGCACGACCGTTTCGACCAAATATGGGCCGGTCAAGACCGACCATATCCTGTTCATCGCCTCGGGCGCCTTCCATGTTTCGAAGCCCTCGGACCTGCTGCCGGAATTGCAGGGCCGGCTGCCGATTCGCGTCGAGCTCAAGGCGCTCACCCGCGAGGACCTGATCCGCATTCTGCGCGATACGGACGCGAGTTTGATCAAGCAGTATACGGCGCTGATGGCGACCGAGGGTTTGACGCTGGACTTTTCGAACGAGGCGATCGAGGCGATTGCGGACGCAGCGGTCAAGGTCAACTCGACGGTCGAAAATATCGGCGCGCGGCGGCTCCAGACGGTGATGGAGCGGCTGGTCGAGGACATCTCGTTTTCGGCCGACGACAAAAAGGGCGAGACCATCCGCATCGACGCCGCCTATGTCGGCGAGCGCATCGGCAAGATGGCGGCGGACGCGGACCTGAGCCGGTTCGTGCTGTAGCGCTGGACGCTGATAGATTGCCTTGTCGCGGGCGGTGCCGGAAGGTGCCGCCCGTTTTGTTTGCGTGGTTGCGTCCTGATCCTCTATCTAACGTGCGTTCCGACTCGCTGGACCTTCAGTGCTCGATCTCAAGCTCAATCCCCGCGATATCCTGCACAAGGTCTTCGGCCATGCCGAATTTTGCGGGCAACAAGGTGAGGTGGTCGACCACATCGTGGACGGCGGCGACGCTGTGGTGTTGTTTCCGACGGGGGCCGGCAAATCGGTCTGCTACCAGATACCGGCGCTGTGCCGGAACGGGGTCGGCATCGTCATTTCCCCGCTGATCGCCTTGATGCGCGACCAGGTCGAGGGGTTGCGGCAGCAGGGCGTCCGCGCCGAAGCGCTCAACTCCTCGCTCAGCCCCGAGGCGGCCGAAGGTGTGCGCCACCGGCTGCACAAGGGTGAACTCGACCTGCTCTATGTCGCGCCCGAACGGATGATGAATTCGGGGTTCCTGCAGGCGTTGAGCGAGGTGGATATTTCCCTTTTCGCGATCGATGAGGCGCATTGCGTCAGCCAGTGGGGGCACGACTTCCGGCCGGACTATCGCGAGCTTTCGCGGATCGCTGAGCTGTTTCCGGGCGTGCCGCGCATCGCGCTCACGGCGACCGCCGATCCGTTGACGCGAGCCGATATCATCGAGCGGCTGCAGCTCGGCAATGCGCGGGTCTTTGCGACCAGCTTCGACCGGCCCAATATCAGCTACACCATCACGCAGCGCACAAACGGGCCCAAGCAGCTGCTTGCCTTTCTCGAGCGGCACAAGGGAGAGAGCGGGATCGTTTATTGCCTGTCGCGCAACAAGGTCGAAAAGACCGCGCAGTGGCTCAACGATCACGGCGTTGTGGCGCTGCCTTATCACGCGGGCATGAGTTCGCAGATCCGCAGCCGTAACCAGGACGCGTTTTTGAAGGACGACGCGGTCTGCCTCGTTGCGACGGTCGCCTTCGGCATGGGGATCGACAAGCCCGACGTGCGCTATGTCGTTCATCTCGACATGCCGTCCTCAATCGAGGCCTACTATCAGGAAACCGGTCGCGCAGGTCGCGACGGCCTGCCCTCCGAAGCCCTGCTGCTTTACGGCCTGACGGACGTGGTGCAGCGCCGCCGGATGATCGAGGAGGGCGAGGCGCCCGACGAGATCAAGCGGATCGAGCAGGGCAAGCTCAGTGCGCTGCTCGCGATCTGCGAAAGCGCCGATTGCCGGCGCAAGGGAATCCTGGCGCATTTCGGCGAGGCGCATCCCGGCCGCTGCGGTAATTGCGACAATTGCCTCACGCCCGCCGAAACCTGGGACGGCACCGAGGCCGCGATCAAGGCGCTCGCCGCCATCTACCGGACCGGCCAGCGCTTCGGGGCCGGCCATATCGTCGACGTGCTGATGGGGCGCGAGACCGAGAAGGTGCTGATGAACGGACACCATAACCAAGCGGTATTCGGACAAGGCAGCGAACTCGACAAGAAGGGCTGGCAGTCGGTGCTGCGGCAACTGACAGCAATGGGGTTTGTTATTGCCGATACGGGCGGCTTCGGCGGGCTGAGGCTCGGCGACGGCGCCCGCGACATCTTCAAGCGCACGCGGCAGATCAGCTTTCGCAAGGACCAGTCGGTCAAGTCGTCGGAGACGCGGCGCTCTCTGCGCAATGCGGTGGAGTTGCCGGAAGAGGCGCATGCGCTATTCGAGGCGCTGCGCACGGAACGGAGCCGCTTCGCCAAGCAGCAGGGTGTGCCGCCCTATGTGATCTTCCATGACTCGACGTTGCGTGCGATGGCGCTGAGCCGGCCGCGCCGGCTCGACGAGCTGGCGGAGCTGCCGGGGATGGGCAGCAGCAAACTCGAGCGCTACGGCGCGGCGTTTCTCAAGGTGGTGCGCGAGGCGGCGTGAGTTGAACGCCGATCCAATCAGCGCAGGTAATGTCCGACCTTCTGCTCGAGCAACGCCACTAGCTCAGGCGCCATGAAGCGGTATTTGTCGGGAATGTCGAGACACACGATCCGCTTGCCGTCGATGTGCTGGCGAAAGCGACCCTTGAGCTTCGCCTGGTGCGAGCGCTCCATCACGAAGATGATATCGGCCCATTCGATCTGTTCGCTTGAAAGCTGCACTCCGGCATCGGGAGCGAGGCCCGCCGAGTCGGTGTCGACATCTGGCCAGGTCGCGAAGATTTGTTCCGCAGTCGGACTGCGCAGGCGATTGCGGCTACAGACAAATAGAGCGTTCACATGTCTCGGTGGCAATTCAGCGGATCCGCTTGATGAGTTCCGAGGTGATGGCGGCGGCGTCTTCGGGAGACAGCCGGCCCACATCGCGGGCAAGACGGTTGGCGAGTTCGGTCGATTCGGGCGCCATGCCGGAGGTATCGACCGTCACCTTCGGATCGGACAGTTCGGCGAGGCGCTGCAATTCCTCGGCTTCGTCCCAGATGACGTTGAAGAAATGGATGATGCGCTGCAGCAGGATCCAGGTGGGCTTGCCGCGCTTCCCATGTTCGAGCGCCGACAGATAGGCGCTCGAGACATGGAGCGATGCCGCCATCTGCTTGAGGGTCACCCCGCGCGCCTCGCGCAGGGCGCGCATCTTTTGGCCGAGCGGGGTCATTGTGCGCGCTCACGTTTGAGCCGCACGTAATAGGCGCCTTCGCCGCCATGGCTCTGATGCGAGACGTCCCAGCCGGCGATCAGCGGGGCGATGTCCGGAGCGCTGAGCCAGATCGGCAGCATGGAACGGAGCACGCCGCGTTCGACGATCCTGGTGGCGTCGCCGTCCACCTTTTTGAGCCCCTTGCCGGTGATGACGAGAATGGTGCGGTCGCCGCGTGCCGCGCGGGCGGTCACATAGCGCCTCAGCGCCGCCTGGGCCTCGTCCTGGCGCAAGCCGTGAAGATCGAGGGTCCCGTCGATTTCGACGCGCCCGCGCTGGAGCTTACGCTTCAGCCTTGGCTCGATGGAGGGGAAAACAGGCTGGGTTCCGGGCGTCCCGAGGGACTGATATGACGGCATAGTAATCATCCGGATTGGTTTTGGCCTCGGACTTGATGCGGGGGGCAAAGGCAATGGGGAATCGGGCAGGCGCACCGGGCGCAACGGCGTCACCGAGGCCTTGACCTCGTCCCAAAGGTGGAAATCGGCGACGGGGGGTTTGCCGCCTGAAGCCCTGCGGGCCATGTCACGCCCCGCCCCGGCCGCCTCGGGTCACGACAATTGGTTGGTGGCGACCAGCTTCCAGTTGGGATCACGAGACTTTGGATTGCGCGCGAAAGTCCACTCGTCGGCGATGACCTGGACCTGGTCGGCATTGCCTTCAACCAGGGCGCCGTCCTTGTCGCGCGTCGCCGAGACGATTTCGGCATTGAAGCGCATGACGATGCGGGCATCGCGGCGATCGAGTTCGGCCTCGGCGATTTCGACCTTGGGCAGGCCCACAAAGGTGAAATCGACCTTCTGGCCGGCGGTCTCGCGCCCGCCGATGGCGCGTTCGAAACCGTCATAGACGTCCTTTTCGAGGAGATTGCGCAGAGTCTTGCGGTCGCCGGTGGCAAAGGCGGTGACGATCATCTCATAGGCGGACTTGGCGCCTTCGAGGAAACTCTTGGGCGAGAAGGTTGGATCGGCGTCGGCAATGGCCTTGAGGCCGGCCGCAACGGTTTCACTGCCATGGGACAGCGCTTCGATTTCGGCGGCAAGCTTGAGCGCCCGACGCTCGGCATCGCCGTCGGCGCTCGAATCGGTGCGGGGGCGGAGCGGGACGACCTTATCGGTCGCCGCCGGCTTTTCGACCGGCGCCCGGCGCTCCAGCGGATTGCGCTCATTACCGGTGCGTGTCCCGAGGACCGAACGCAACCGCACCAAGACCACAATGACGAGGCCGATGGCGATCAGCGTGGGAATATCGAAAAACTCTTCCATGGGCCGGCGCACCTTGCTCAAGAAACGGGAATCGGCGCGGCCTTAGGGCGGCGCGAACGTCACCTATATATAGGCAATGCCCGAACCCGAAACCAGTTCACGGTTCTGCGAGGGCGAGCCGAAGCGTGGAGCAGATGTTCCGACTTGTCGGAACATCTGCTCCATATCCTCATTTTGTCGTGCTTCCGAGCCGGAAAACCGCTTCGCACCTTTCCGGGAAGCCCTCCAGGACCAGCAAAGGCCCAAACCATGTTCACGCGCATCCTGTTCCTGGGGTTTCTGCTGGTGCCACTGATCGAAATCGCGGTGTTTGTGCTTGTGGGGCAGGCGGTGGGGCTGTGGCCGACGCTGCTGGGGGTGGTGATTACGGCGCTTGCAGGGGCGGCGCTGATCCGCTGGCAGGGGTTCCAGGTGATCGCGGATCTGCGGCGCGCCGCCGCAAGGGGCGAGCTGCCCGGTCGGCAAATCGCCGATGCGATGCTGATTGGCCTTGCCGGGCTGCTTCTGCTGCTGCCCGGCTATTTCAGCGATCTGATCGGGATCCTACTGCTCATTCCGCCGGTGCGGCAGCTGATCTACCGGCAACTCAAGCGCAGCTTTGTCGTTACCACAGCGTCCGGGAGCCCGCCTCAAGAACCCTTGATCGAACTCGGCGAGGACGACTGGCGGCAGAACTGAGCCGCACCTCCCCACTTCCTTGTCCGGTTGCGGCAAAGGTGATAGGTCGCGCCCCGCAACACAGAGGAATGGTCTATGGCCGACGAAAACGCGGCGGGCGCACAGACGCCGCCCTCCACCCCGAGCTTCAACCTGGTCGGCCAGTATATCCGCGACCTGAGCTTTGAGAATCCCGGCGCCCCCGGCTCGATCATGCTGGGCGGGGCGAGCCCGACTTTTTCGGTCTCGATCAATACCGACACCAAAAAACAGGCCGAGGATATTTACGCGGTCGAGATCACGCTCAATGCCAAGGCCGAGCGCGACGGGTCGGTGCTGTTCAACATCGAGCTCATTTATGGCGGCGTCTATCGGCTCAAGAACATTCCGGACCAGCAATTGGCGCCGCTCCTGATGGTCGAGTGCCCGCGGCTGATCTTCCCTTTCGCGCGGCAGGTTCTGGCGAGCACGGTTCAATCCGGCGGCTTCCCGCCCATCATGATGGAACCGGTCGACTTCAACGCCATCTATCTGCAGAAGCTGCGCGCCCTCGCCCAGGCGCAGCAGGCACCGCCGCCGCCGGCGCAGCAGAACTAAGTTCTAGTTTTCCTCGTCGCGATAGTCGGACCACACGGCGCCCGAGCCGAGCGACTTGACGAGGGTCAGATGAGCGGCCAGCGCTTCGGCGTCGAGCCGCGGTGGGAGGGGCGTTGAGCGCCTGGCGGCGGGCGCGAAAACGATCCCGGATGCGCCGGACTTGAGGCCAGCTTCCTCGACCAAGGCCAATGCCACCTGACGGCCACCGATCAATTCGAGATAGACCTCGGAGAGGATCTGGCTGTCGAGCAGAGCGCCGTGCAAGGTGCGCTTCGAATTGTCGATGCCATAGTGCTTGCAGAGTGCATCGAGGCTGACCCTGGCGCCCGGATGGCGCTCGCGGGCGAGGACCACCGTGTCGATGATCGGGTTGGCGAGCTTTTCGAGTTTCAGCCGTTCGTATTCGAAATTGAGAAAGCCCATGTCGAAGGGCGCATTGTGGATGATCAGGGTGGCGTCACCGAGGAATTCGCGCATCTCGGACGCCACCTCGGCAAAGCGGGGCTTGTCGGCAAGGAAATCGTCGCTCAGGCCATGGACCCGGAAGGCGTCCTCGGACATGGCTCGTTCGGGATTGAGATAGCGGTGAAAATTCTTGCCGGTCGGGATGTGATTGAACAGCTCGATCGCGCCGATCTCGACGATCCTGTCCCCGGTCAGCGGATTGAGCCCGGTAGTTTCGGTATCGAGGACGATTTCGCGCGACATCATGATCCTTTGGGATTGGCCCTGAGCGCCGCGACCAAAGCGGTGACCGCTTCCCTGGTCCTGGCGATCGGGCCAGAAGTCTCTATGATATAGTCGGCCCGCAGCCGCTTTTCAGCCTGGGGCATCTGCCGGGCAAGGATGGCCTCGAGCTTTTCCACATTCATGCCCGGCCGGGCCAGCGCCCGCTCTCTTTGCGTGGCTGCATCGACAAGGGTCACAGCGACACGGTCGAGGCCATAATCATAGCCCGATTCAAAGAGCAGAGGGATATCGACCACCGCGATCGGCTCGCCCCGGCTTTCCGCAGCGGCAAGAAAGTCGGCGATCTGTGCCCGGACCAGCGGATGAACGATGGCCTCAAGCTGCCTCAGCTTTTGACTGTCGCCCAATGTCGCTTGGCCCAGGGCCGCGCGGTCGACCGCACCATCAATTACGACACCGGGAAACGCCGCACCCACCGGCGCGACGGCCGCGCCGCGATATAGGTCGTGGACGGCGTCGTCGGAGGAAAAGACCGGGATGCCCATTTCGGCAAAGAGCTTGAGCGCAGTCGACTTGCCGGTGGCTATCGAGCCGGTGAGCCCGACCTTCCACATCAGAGGGTCGCCTCAACCAGCTTGCGGAGCTCTGGGGTGACTTCCGGAGTAACCCCGAACCACGCCTCGAAACCGGGAACCGCCTGGTGAAGCAGCATGCCGAGCCCATCGACGGTCTTGAGGCCCCGAGCGCGGGCGGCGGCAAGGAGCGGAGTTTCGAGCGGCACATAGACGAGGTCATTGACGACCGCGCCTTTGGGCAGCAAGTCGAGATCGAGACTGTCAAAGCCGCTGCCATGCATGCCCACGGTCGAGCAATTGACGACAAGGCGCGCAGAGGGCGCGAGCTTGGGGAAATCACCGAGAGAACCGGCGCGGATCGGGCCCCCGAGTTCGAGGGCTAGGTCGGCGGCCTTGCTGGCCGTGCGGTTAAGGAGGTGAATTCTCCCGACGGTTCGCGATTTGAGCGCGACGAGGACCGCGCGAGCGACGCCGCCGGCCCCCAGTACAATCACCTCGTCGAGTCCGGAGTCCCAACCGGGGGCATTCTGATCGAGATTGCCGAGGAAGCCGAGATAGTCGCTGTTGAGACCGCGCAGGCCCTGCGGGCCTGCAACGAGCGTATTGACCGCCCCGATCGCCTCGGCCAGCGGATCGACCTCGGCGCAAAGCGCGAACACGGCTTCCTTGTGCGGTACGGTGACGTTGCCGCCGGCATATTTGCCCGGGATGGCGGCGATGAAATCGGCGAGGCCCGCGGGCGTCACGTCGATCGCCTCATAGCTACCTGCGATCCCCAGCGCCTTCAGCCAGTAATTGTGGATCACCGGCGAACGCGAATGGGCGACGGGATGGCCAATGACGAAGGCGCGTTTCACTTCAATCCCTCCAGAGCATTTCCCGTTCCGATTGCTTCGAAACGGATGCTTCGTGCCCCAAGTTCGTCGCGCGTTCGAAGCGGAAAGGTGGTTCCCACTTTTCCCGAACACGCCCTTGCGGAGTTGTTTCCCCGACGATGACGTTGAATTCAATATGGCGGGTTTGCCGCTTGATGCGACTCGAATCTTCGAGTCCGCCCCGGCTTTGGCGCTGTGCGGCAGCTGCAGCCTGGTCCCTGTCCGATTGCGGGCGGCACTTATGCACATTGTGCTTCAAACCATGCCCGGTGCGGCGGTGGAAATCCGTGTTGGAGACGCCGCGGGCCCGCTTGTCCCTGCTGTCCGATTTGCCATCCACAGGTGAGCCCGCCCAGAGGTTAACGAAAGGTTAACGGCAGAATCGGGGAAAAGGGGATTCCACAAAGGGGGTGTTTCGCACAGGAACCTGACGCGAGGCTGACGGTCAACGAAGCGTTAACGGCGGGGTTGGGCGGGGTTATCCCCGAAGTGCTTCTTCGCCGTTCACAGGCTCCATGAGCTCCGGCCCGCGCCTATCTGCCGCCGCCACCGCGATTGAGGCAGGGGATGAATTCATGCAAAACACCGCCATGATAATGATGATAAAGAGTCTAGACTCTTCCTGGACCCGACTGTGAGCCAGGTGAAGAAGCCGCTGCTCGAGACGGTCCGCGGTAAGCGCCAAGCCAGGCCCCCGATCTGGATCATGCGTCAGGCCGGCCGCTATCTTCCGGAATATCGAGCGGTGCGGGAGAAAGCCGGGAGCTTTCTCGAGCTTTGCTATAATCCAGAGCTTGCAACTGAAGTTTCATTGCAACCCCTGAGGCGCTTCGATCTCGATGCGGCGATCCTGTTCTCCGATATCCTGGTGGTCCCGGATGCGCTGGGCCAATCGGTTCGCTTTGAAGTGGGCGAAGGCCCCCTGCTCGAGCCTTTGACCGAACAAGGGCTTGGGAGGTTCAGACCTGAAGGCGCCCTCGCCCATCTGGATCCAGTCTTTGAAACCCTGTCGCGAATCCGGTCGAGCCTTGCACCCGACAAGACGCTGATCGGCTTTTGCGGGTCACCCTGGACGGTTGCGACCTATATGATCGGCGGACGCGGCTCGCCCGACCAGGCAGCGGCACGGGTCTTTGCCCTGACCCAGAAGGAGGCCTTTGCCCGGCTCATCGACATTCTGGTGGAGATGTCGATTTCCTACCTCGTGGCGCAATTCCGCGCCGGCGCTGATCTGGTGCAACTGTTCGAAAGCTGGGCCCTCAACCTGGACGAGGACAGCTTTCGCACCCAGGTGATCGAGCCAAACCGGCGGATTGTGGAAGGCGTGCGCGCACAGATCCCGGGCGCCACCTTTATCGGCTTTCCGCGCGGGGCGGCGGGGATGGCCGCCGAATATGCGCTTGTGACGGGAGTCGACGCGCTGGGTCTCGACTATGCCATGCCGGTCGAGTTCGCCGATCGGACCTTGCCGGCGACGTTGCCCGTCCAGGGCAATCTCGACCCGCTGCGTCTGCTTGCCGGGGGGGCGCAGATGGCGCAAAGGACGGAGGCGATCATTGCAGGCTTTGTCGGCCGGCCTCATATCTTCAATCTCGGCCATGGCATTGTGCCGGAAACGCCCATCGGCCATGTCGAACAACTCGTTTCACTGGTAAAGGGGGTCTGATTGGACTGGGGGAGTTTTGCCGCCACCTGGGTCAAGGCGCTGCACGTTATCTCGGTGATCGCCTGGATCGCGGGGATGATGTATCTGCCGCGGCTTTTTGTTTACCATACGAGTGCCGAGAAGGGCTCGATCCAGTCGGAAACCTTCAAGGTGATGGAGCGGCGGCTGTTCCGCGGCATCATCAATCCGGCCATGATCCTCACCTGGATCTTCGGGCTCTGGATGGTGTTTTCGGGCTTGGTCGACTGGTCCCAGGGCTGGCCCTGGCTCAAGGCTGCCGCGGTCATCGCACTTTCGGGCATCCACGGCTATTACAGCCGGCAGGTCAAGAATTTCGCCGCTGACCGCAATACAAGGCCGCACGGGTTCTGGCGCGCCGTCAACGAACTGCCATTTATCCTGGTGATCGTCATCGTCATCATGGTCATCGTGAAGCCGTTCTGAAGCGGCGGCCGGCGGCTCGGTTGTTCCACGTGAATCACCTTCGCCCTTGAATACGACCGGACTTCAAGCTATCTGATCGTTCGCATCACCAAGGGCTGGCGCCTCCCCGGCGCATAACAGCGGTGCACCCTCCTCAAATTCTCGAACGTCCCCAGGGCAAATCCACGCATGGAAAATCTTAAGCTCAGCGAGCTCAAGGCCAAGTCGCCGGCCGATCTCCTCACTTTCGCGGAGGAATATGAGGTCGAGAATGCCTCGACCATGCGCAAGCAGGAGTTGATGTTCGCGATCCTCAAGGAGCTCGCGGCGCGTGAAGTCGAAATCACCGGGGAAGGCGTAGTGGAGGTACTTCCAGACGGGTTCGGGTTCCTTCGCTCTCCGGATGCGAACTACCTGCCCGGCCCGGACGATATTTACGTCTCCCCGTCCCAAATCCGGCGGTTTTCGCTGAGGACCGGCGATACGGTCGAGGGCGAAATCCGCTCTCCCAAGGAAGGCGAGCGCTATTTCGCACTTCTGAAGGTCGCGACCATCAATTTCGAGGACCCCGAAAAGGTCCGCCACAAGGTCAATTTCGACAACCTGACCCCGCTCTATCCGGACGAGCGGCTGCGGCTCGAGCTGCCCGACCCGACGGTCAAGGACAAGTCGGCCCGGGTGATGGATCTGGTGGCCCCGATCGGCAAGGGGCAGCGCGCGCTGATCGTTGCCCCACCCCGCACCGGCAAGACCGTGCTGCTGCAGAACATCGCGCAATCGATCGCGACCAACCACCCGGAATGCTACCTCATCGTGCTGCTTATCGACGAGCGGCCGGAGGAAGTCACCGACATGCAGCGTTCGGTCAAAGGCGAGGTGATCTCCTCGACCTTCGACGAGCCGGCGTCGCGTCACGTCCAGGTCGCCGAAATGGTGATCGAGAAGGCCAAGCGCCTCGTCGAGCACAAGCGCGACGTGGTGATCCTGCTCGATTCAATTACCCGCCTTGGCCGCGCCTACAACACGGTGGTGCCGTCCTCCGGCAAGGTCTTGACGGGCGGTGTCGACGCCAATGCGCTGCAGCGCCCGAAGCGCTTCTTCGGCGCGGCGCGCAATATCGAAGATGGCGGCTCGCTCACGATCATTTCGACGGCGCTGATCGATACCGGCAGCCGCATGGACGAAGTCATCTTCGAAGAGTTCAAGGGCACGGGTAACAGCGAAATCGTGCTCGATCGCAAGGTGAGCGACAAGCGCATCTTCCCGGCCATGGACGTCACCAAGTCCGGTACCCGCAAGGAAGAGCTGCTGGTCGAGCCGGATATCCTTCGCAAGATGTATGTGCTGCGGCGCATTCTCAACCCGATGGGCACGGTCGACGCGATGGAGTTCCTCATGGACAAGCTCCGGCAGACCAAGACAAATTCCGATTTCTTCGATTCCATGAATACTTAGAATGGGTTAGGGGCGTCTATTGGCGGCTTCCCCATTCTGTTATGCAGCAATCGGGGTCCCCGGGCTTGAGCCGGCGACCCCGCCGAACTCTCCACGATCATTGCGCGTGTTGCTGGGTGGCCGGGTTGAGCCCGGCCGTGACGGTGGAGAGATTTGCCCATGACCGACATCGATACCATCGTGGCTCTATCTTCCGGTGCCCTGCCCTCTGGCGTTGGGATCATCCGGCTCTCGGGACCTTCGAGCCGAGCCGTACTAGAACATTGTTCTGGCGCGCTGCCTGAAGCGCGGCGGCTGACGCTTCGCGATATCCGGCTTGAAGGCAGGCTGATCGACAGCGGGCTCGTGGCGTGGATGCCGGCGCCACATTCTTTCACCGGCGAGGATACAGCGGAGCTGCAGGTCCATGGCTCGCCCGCCGTGGTGCGGGCATTGCTGCGGGGAATTGCGGCCATGCCGGATGTGCGCCTTGCGGAGGCAGGGGAGTTTACGCGCCGCGCCTTTCTCAATGGCCGGCTTGACCTGACCGAAGTCGAAGGGCTGGGCGATCTCATTTCGGCCGAGACTGAGACCCAGCGCCAGCAGGCGACAGCGCGGCTCGGGGGCGGGGTGTCAAACAAAGTGGCCGCCTGGCGCGAGACGCTTCTCGATGCGCGGGCCGAGATTGAGGCGCGGCTCGATTTCTCCGATGAGAGCGATGTGTCCTCGGAGTTTCCACCGCAGGTGCTCGCAGATATCCAGGCGCTGTCGGGTGCGTTGCGCGAGGCGATCGAATCGGTCGGGCGCGGACGTATTGCCCGCGAGGGCTTGCGCGTGGCGCTGGCGGGTCCGCCCAATGTCGGCAAGTCGAGCCTCCTCAATGCGCTGAGCAAGTCAGAACTTGCCATTGTGAGCGAGGAGGCAGGAACGACACGCGACGTGCGCGAAGTCGCGCTGGATCTTGGCGGGCGGCTGGTGATCCTGATCGATATGGCGGGGCTAAGGGCCAGCGCGAGCAAAGCGGAGGCCGAGGGCGTGCGAAGGGCAGAGGCCGAAATCGAACGCGCCGATCTGGTCCTCTGGCTGGTCTCGCCCGATACTGATCCGCTCGATCCACCCTTGCGCGAACCCTTGTGGACAGTGGGCACAAAGTCCGATCTTGGTCCGGTCACGGCCAGTTTGGCCCTCTCGGTACAAACCGGGACCGGTGTTTCCGAGCTTGTGGAGAAGCTTGGGACATTCGCTGAGACTGCCTCCGGGCCGGGGGCGCCGTCGCTCCTCAGTCGCGAACGCGATCTTGTTGCCCTCACCCAGGCTCAGGTGGCGCTGGACACATTTCTTTCTGAAGGCGCGACGGACGAGATCGCTGCCGAGCATTTGCGACAGGCGTGCCTTGCGCTGGAACGGCTGGTTGGGCGGATCGATACCGAGCAGGTCCTCGACCGGCTGTTCGCGGCGTTCTGCATCGGCAAGTAGCGTGGGCGAATGTTGCACGTGAAACACGGCCAAGCGTGACCGTTGATTGATTCACGTGGAACATCTAGACCCCCGCCATGAGCGATTTTGGCACGATCATTGTTGGCGGCGGACATGCAGGGGCGGAAGCTGCGGCGGCCTCGGCACGGCTCGGGGTGCCGACCGCTTTGGTAACCCACAAGTTTGCGACCATCGGCGAAATGAGCTGCAACCCGGCGATCGGTGGATTGGGCAAGGGTCATCTGGTGCGCGAGATCGATGCACTGGATGGTTTGATGGGTTTGGCTGCCGACGAGGCCGGCATCCAGTTTCGGGTGCTCAACCGGCGCAAAGGCCCCGCCGTGCGCGGACCACGCGCCCAGGCGGACCGCAAACTCTACAGGACCGCCATGCAGGCGGCGCTTTCTGCGCAGCCTAACCTGACCATCATTGAAGGCGAGGTGGACGATCTGGTCTTCGAAGGCGGCCGGATTGCCGGCGTGCGCCTGCTTGACGGCAGGGCGTTCTCTACGAGGGCAGTGGTGTTGACCACTGGCACCTTCCTCCGCGGATTGATCCATCGCGGCGAGGAGACAATTCCTGCGGGCCGGGTCGACGAGAAGCCGGTGCTCGGGCTCTCGACGCGGCTTGAGGCTTTGGGTCTTCGTCTTGGGCGGTTGAAGACCGGCACGCCTGCCCGGCTGGATGCCACCTCGATCGATTTCTCCGGTCTCGAGGAGCAGCGCGGCGACGATCCGATCGAGCCCTTCTCGACCCTCACCGAAGCCATCACGACGCGCCAGATCAGCTGTTACATCACCCGCACCAACGCGGAAACGCACCGCATCATTGCCGACAATCTCCATCGGTCGGCGATGTATTCGGGGCGGATATCGAGCCGCGGCCCGCGCTATTGCCCCTCGATCGAGGACAAGATCGTCCGCTTTGCGGACCGCGAAAGCCACCAGATCTTTCTCGAGCCAGAAGGTCTCGACAATCCTGTGATCTATCCCAACGGGCTCTCGACCTCGCTGCCCGCGGATGTGCAGGTGGCGTTTCTCAAGACCATGCCGGGGCTCGAAAACGTTCGCATCGTGCGGCCGGGCTATGCCATCGAATACGATTATGTCGATCCGCGCGAATTGAAATCGACGCTGGAAATGAAGCGCCTGCCGGGTCTCTATCTCGCCGGTCAGATCAACGGGACCACGGGCTACGAAGAAGCGGCGGCACAGGGTCTGCTGGCGGGCGCCAATGCGGGTCTTGCGGCAAAGGGAAGCGACGAGATTGTTCTGTCTCGCACCAATTCCTACGTTGGAGTGATGGTGGACGATCTGGTGACGCGAGGCGTAGCAGAGCCCTACCGGATGTTCACGTCGCGCGCGGAGTTCCGCCTGCATTTGCGGAGCGACAATGCCGATCAGCGGCTGACCCCGCTCGGAATTGAGAGGGGTTTGGTCGGCAAGGTTCGGGCCGAGAGCTTCACCCGCAAGGCGGTTGCGCTTGTCGAAGGACGTGCCCGGCTCGAGGCCCTGACTGCCACACCGACTGAAGCGCGGAAGGCCGGAATCTCGGTCAATGCCGATGGCCAGCGCCGCAGCGCCTTTGATCTCCTTGCCTATCAGGGCGTGGACGCCAGGGCGCTTGCGCAGGTCTGGCCAGAGGTTTCGGCGATCGCCGGTCCGGTGATGGACCAGCTTTCGATCGATGCACAATATGCCGTCTATCTCGACCGGCAGAAGGCCGATGTCGAGGCCATGCGGCGCGACGAGGGGCTGACGATTCCGGCGTGGATCAACTATGCTGCGATCCCGGGCCTGTCGATGGAGCTTCGGACCAAACTCGCCGCGCAGAAGCCCGCGACAATTGCCCAGGCGCAGGCCATTGAGGGCATGACGCCGGCGGCGGCCACGTTGATGTTGGCGATTATCCGGCGCGGCGCTTTGCGCAAAGCCGGATGAGCGTCGAGTCCGATCTCAAGGCCTATGCGGATCTGCTGATCAAGTGGAACGCTGTCCAGAATCTCGTTTCACGTGAAACAATCGGCGAGCTGTGGCCGCGGCATATCGAAGACAGTCTGCAGCTCATGGACCATCTGCGTGACGGCGACCGGTCGATCATCGATCTGGGCAGTGGCGGAGGCTTCCCGGCGATCCCGATAGCGATCGCTTCGCGCGGAGTGGAGCGGCGATTCACTTTGCTCGAACCGGTTTCGAAGAAGGCGAGCTTCCTGAGGACGGTCGCGCGCGAATTGTCGTTGCCGGTGGCGGTCCATGCCGTGCGGGCCGAGGAGTTTGATTCACGTGAAACCTTTGACGTCCTGACCTCGCGGGCGCTGGCGTCGCTGGAGCGGCTTTGCGAGCTTTCGGAACGGTTTACGGGCGCCTCGACACGGCTCTTGCTGCTCAAGGGGCAACAATATCGCAGGGAAATCGACGAAGCCGCTCAACTTTTCGGCTTCGATGTGCTAGTTCATCCCAGCCGGACTAGCCCCGACGGGGTTGTCCTTGAGATTGGCAATCTGCATAAGAAATCAGCGCTTTAGCGCATGGAGGCGGGTGTGACGCCGCGCATTCTCACTCTCGCCAACCAGAAAGGCGGCGTCGGCAAGACGACGACCGCAATCAATCTTGCCACCGCGCTCGCCGCTATCGGCGAACGTGTGCTGATCGTCGATCTCGACCCCCAGGGCAATGCCTCGACCGGGCTCGGTATCGACCGGGCCGGCCGCGAAATCTCCTCATATGATCTGATGGTCGGCCAGGCTTCGATCGCCGAGGCGGCGATGATGACGGGCGTACCGAACGTGGCGATCGTCCCCTCGACGCTCGATCTTTTGGGCGTCGAATTGACCATCTCGCAGCAGCCAGACCGGGCGTACCGGCTGCGCAATGCCTTCAAGGCAATCGACGAACTGCAGATCGATGGCAAGCCGATCAGCTACATCCTGATCGACTGTCCGCCCTCGCTCAACCTCTTGACGATCAACTCCCTGGTCGCGGCCGATGCTGTGCTGGTGCCGCTCCAATGCGAGTTCTTTGCGCTCGAAGGGCTGAGCCAACTGCTTCAAACCATTGAGGGAATCCGCTCGACTCTGAATCCGAGGCTGGCCATCCAGGGCGTTGTCATGACGATGTTCGACCGGCGCAACAGCCTCTCCGAGCAGGTCCTCAACGACGTGCGCAGCGAGATGGGGTCGCTGGTCTACGAGACTGTGATCCCGCGAAATGTGCGGTTGAGTGAGGCGCCTTCCTATGGCAAGCCCGCCCTGCTCTACGATCTCAAATGCGCCGGCAGCCAGGCCTATCTCCGGCTCGCCACGGAAGTTATCCGCCGCGAACGGCGCCTGAACGCGGCATGAGGACCAATATGAACGAGAAACCTTCCCGGCTCGGACGCGGTCTTGCGGCGCTGATCGGCGATATGGCAACGCTTGAAACGCCGCGGGTCGCCGATGCGAATGGCGGACAAAAGCGGCTGCCGGTCGAGTTCCTTATCGCCAACCGCGCCAATCCCCGGCGGGAATTCGACATCGAACAGCTCGAAGAGCTGACGCGCTCGATACGGGAAAAAGGCGTGATGCAGCCCTTGCTGGTCCGCCCGAGCCTTGACCCGAATCAGTTCGAGATCATTGCCGGGGAGCGCCGCTGGCGCGCGGCGCAGCGGGCGGGCCTGCACGATGTGCCGGTCATTGTCCGCGACGTTGACGACAAGGAAGCGCTCGAACTTGCGATCATCGAGAACGTCCAGCGCGTCGATCTCAATCCGCTCGAAGAGGCCCAAGGTTACGGGCAGCTGATCGAGCAGTTTTCCTATACCCAGCAGGACCTCGCCGACGTTATCGGCAAGAGCCGGTCGCATGTCGCCAATACGCTGCGGCTGCTCAAGCTGCCGCAGGATGTTCGCGACATGCTGGCGCGCGGCGAGCTCACCGCCGGCCATGCGCGGACGCTGATCACGGCGGACGATCCGCTGACGCTGGCGCGGCAGATCGTGGGCGGCGGGCTATCGGTGCGCGAAGCCGAAGCCCTCACTCAGCGCAGTGGCGCGCCGCCGAAGAAGCGGGCGCCAGAGGTCAAATCGGCTCGCGACGCCGATACCGCGGCGCTCGAAAAGCGCATTGCCGACGCCCTCGGAATGGGTGTGACACTCGAGCACAAGGAGCAGGGCGGGCGGATCGAAATCCGCTATCGCACGCTTGAGCAGCTCGACATGCTGTCGCTGAAACTCACCGGCTACGGCAGCTAGCGCTCGGCACCCTGGCGGGCAAGCGATAGTAGGTTCCGGCGCATGATGGTTTCGGCCAGGGCGTAGTTCTTGCGGCTTTCGGCGGTCGTCGCCAGGAGGCGTTCGGACGCAGCGGCCAAAGCCGAATCACTCCACAGGCGAACCTGCTGCTCGAGCGAATTGCGCCGGGAGAAATGCGGCTTCGGCCAAAAGCTGTCGAGCGCAACGCTGACCGGCTTGCCGCTATCCACCAATGACCGCCAGCGGCGCAGTGCGGCAAAGTGCTGGGTCACCGAGGCGAGGATACGCTGCGAATCAACCGAGGTGGCGAGCGCGCGCGCGAGCGAGGCCTCGAGCATATCGGCGCGGCCGCCGCCGATGGCGTCCGAGATCTCGTCAATGGCGGTGGTGGCATTGTCGGCGCAGAGGGTAAGCACATCGCTGCGGCCCAGCGTCTTTGTTTGGGCGGCAAAGAGAGAAAGCTTCTCGAGTTCGCGGCGCGTGACTTCGCGGTCATTGCCGAGGATATCGCGCAAGGTCGGCGCAACATCGGCATCGGCACGTATGCCGGCCTTGGAGAGAGTCTCGTTGATGAGCCTGGTGATGACTTCATCGCTGTCGGCGTAACACGGCAGGGCGCGGCCCGACTTGCCGGCCTCGACCTGGGCGCGCAGTGGATCCCTGGGTGTGAGATTGCCGGCCTCGACGATCACCATGGCGCCGCCGGGATCGTCGAGCAGGGAAGCGAGTGGAACGCTGATCGACTTGCCGCCCCCGCGCACGCGCACGACGCGCTTGTCGCCGAAGAGCGAGCCGGTGCGCGCCTCGACTTCCAGCCGCCCTGGATCGGCATCAAGCTCGCCGCCGTCGAGGGTAACGAGTCCCATGGTGCCGCTGCTAGAATAGTGTTTTACTAGAAGGTCCGCCGTCTCGCGCACAAGCCCAGAATCGGGGCCATAGACGAGAACGACACCCTCATCGAGATCGGGTCTCGCGGTGAAGCGCTCGATGTCGCGCCCCTTGAGAGCGCTCATTTGGCCGCGCCGCTTCGACCAAGGCGCAGCGACGTCCCAAATGCTCTTGCGGCCGTGTGCTCGAACGAAAAAAGTCTGCGACTGTTCTTGAGCGCGCTCACTGCGGCGAGGAAGCGAGGGCGGCGATCAGTGTGAGACGGAGGGTCTCGGCCAAGGCCTTGGCGGCGCGCTCGGCGGCCTCGGTCTCGGCCGCCTGATTGGATAGCGCCTGCGGGTCGGTGGTATAATCGGCCGAAGCGGCGCGGGTGCCGGCAAAGAGCACCTTGCCATCGGGAGCGGTCAACGTGACATCGGCGGTGACCGTCATCTGCCGCTGCTCGTTGGGCGAGATCGCGGTGCCCTTGGTGAGCGTGCGAGTCGACTGCCTGGCGACGACCGCAACGAGGGGCGCGCCCGCACTGTCGGACTTGCCGAGACGCAAGGCGAGGGATTGGTAGATCACCTGCTCGAGCCGGTTGGCAGGCTTTGCATAGGCCAGCGCAACCGCCTGGTTGGTGAGCCCGTTGTCGCCATAGACCGGGCGCAGCGACGAACATGCCGAGAGCGCCAGCGGTAAAGCCAGCGCCAGCAGCAGAGCCACGATGCGCAGGTTAGGTGACGACATTCACGATCCTGTCGAGAACGATGATGACCTTCCTCGGGGCCTTGCCGTCCAGCATGCGGGCAATGGCTTCGAGTGACAAGGCCTGTTTCTCAACCTCCTCACGCGCCATGCCCTTGGGCACGACCAGCTCACCCCGCAGTTTGCCGTTGACCTGAACGGCGATTGTGACGGTCGAATCGACCAACAGCCCCGGATCGGCCTTGGGCCAGCCGGCATCGGCTACCATGCCGGTCTTGCCCAGCGCGGCCCAGCAGGTCTCGCTCAGATGCGGCATCATCGGGGCGATCAGCTGAACCAGACTTTCAACACCCTCGCGCAAGGCGGCGACGCCTTCGGCACTGGGGGCCGCTTCGAGCTTGGCGGCGAATTTGGTGAGCGTGTTAGTCAACTCGTAGATCTGAGCGACGGCGCGATTGAAACGGAGGCCCTCGATCTCTTCGCCGACATTGTGGACCGCTCGATGGACCAACTTCCGCACGGACGCAGCCTCGGGATCGGCGGGGCCGGACGTGGCCACTGCGGAGATTTCGAGCATGTCCTGTAACAGCTTCCAGATGCGTTGCTGGAAGCGGGAGGCGCCTTCGATGCCGGCCTCGGTCCACTGGACGTCGCGTTCGGGGGGGGAATCGGACAGCATGAACCAGCGCGCGGTGTCGGCGCCGTAGGTGCGGACGATCTCGTCGGGATCGACGACGTTCTTTTTGGACTTGCTCATCTTTTCGATGGCGCCGATCTCAATGGGCTCGCCGGTCCTGGCGTGCAGGGCACGCCGCGACTCGCCCATGCCTTCGACGGTCACCTCCTCGGGCAGCAGCCAGTCGCCTTTGCTGTCGCGATAGGTTTCATGGACGACCATGCCCTGGGTGAACAGGCCATTGAATGGCTCGTCCATCCCCAGATGGCCGGTCTTATGCATGGCGCGGGCAAAGAAGCGCGAATAGAGCAGGTGCAAAATAGCGTGTTCTACGCCACCGATATACTGGTCCACCGGCAGCCAAGAATTGGCGACTGCCGGCACGGTCGGGGCGTCGGCATGGGGGGTGGTGAAGCGTGCGAAATACCACGAGGAATCGACGAAGGTATCCATGGTGTCGGTCTCGCGGCGCGAGGCCTCGCCGCAGATCGGGCAGGGCACGTGCTTCCAGGTCGGGTGGTAGTCAAGCGGGTTGCCCGGACGGTCGAACGTCACGTCTTCGGGGAGTTTCACGGGCAAATCGGCATCGGGAACCGGCACGACGCCATGGGTCGGACAGTGGATGACGGGGATCGGACAGCCCCAATAGCGCTGGCGGGAAATGCCCCAGTCGCGCAGCCGGTAATTGGTTTCGACCACGCCCTGAGGCTTGCCGTCGACCTCGAGCGCCGCGAAATAACGTGCGATCTCCTTCTTGGCCGCGTCGATTGGCAGGCCGTCCAGAAAGTCCGAATGGTAGATGGTGCCGGGGCCGACATAGGCGTCGTCAAAGACCTCGAAATCCTCGGGACTAGCCTCAGGTGGCAAAACGACCGGGATCACCGCCAGGTCATACTTGCGGGCGAAGTCGAGGTCGCGCTGGTCATGGGCGGCGCAGCCGAAAATGGCGCCGGTGCCGTAGTCCATCAGCACGAAATTGGCGACATAGACCGGCAGCGTCTCGCCGGGCCTGACCGGGTGTTTGACGCGGAGACCGGTGAAATGGCCCAGCTTTTCTGCCTTTTCCAGCGTTTCGGTGGCAGTGCCCTGGCGGTGGAATTCGGCAATGAACTCCCTGAGCGCCGGGTCGGCCTTGCCGAGGTGGGCCGACAGCGGATGATCGGGCGATAGCGCAATGAATCCGGCGCCGAAGATCGTGTCGGGGCGGGTAGTGAAGACCTCGATGCTGGTCGCGGCGGTCTTGGCCGAGGGCAGCAATTCGAACAGCAGTCGCAGGCCGTCGGAACGGCCAATCCAGTTGCGCTGCATGGTGCGGACCTTGTCCGGCCAGTCGTCGAGCTTGTCGATCGCCTCGAGGAGATCCTCGGAATAATCCGAGATCTTGAGGAACCACTGAGTCAGTTCGCGCTGCTCGACCACCGCGCCCGAGCGCCAGCCGCGGCCGTCGATGACCTGCTCGTTGGCGAGCACGGTCTCATCGACCGGGTCCCAATTGACCTTGGACTTTTTCCTCGTGACGAGGCCCACTTTAAGGAAATCGAGGAAGAGCTTTTGCTGGCGCTGGTAATACTCGACGTCGCAGGTGGCGAATTCCCGGCTCCAGTCGAAGCTCAGCCCCATGGACTTGAGCTGCGCCCGCATGGTCGCGATATTGGCGTAAGTCCAAGTCTTGGGGTGGCTGCCGGTCTGCTTGGCGGCATTTTCGGCCGGCAGGCCGAAAGCGTCCCAGCCCATGGGATGGAGGACGTTGAGCCCCATGGCCCGCTTGTAACGGGCGAGAACATCGCCCATCGCATAATTGCGGACATGGCCCATGTGGATGCGCCCCGACGGATAGGGGAACATCTCGAGCACGTAATAGCGCTCGCGCGGATCGTCATTGGAGACTTCGAAGGACTTGGCGTCCTCCCATGCCTTTTGCCAACGCGGTTCCTCGACACGCGGGTTGTAGCGCTCGATCGATCTGGTCACTTCGGATTAAGTCCCTGAAACCCCGGCGAGTCATTGCTTTGCGGGGGGAATTTGAGTAGCGGACCATCACCAGAAAAGCCCAAACCGGTCAAGGCGATGCCAGAAGCAGCCGAACGGCTCGAGATCATCCGCACGCGTATCGAGCGGGCCCGAAGCCGGTTCGGGCCGCCGCACTTTGCAGGTGCGTCGCACCGCGCACCGACAGATGCGGTGACACTCGTCGCCGTGTCCAAGACCTTCGATGCCGACGCGATCCGGCCGTTCCTCGATGCCGGCCAGAGGGTGTTCGGGGAGAACCGGGTGCAGGAGGCCGAGGCCAAATGGCCCGGACTCCGGGGTCAGTATGACGGCATAGAATTGCACCTTATCGGGCCGCTGCAGACCAATAAGGTACGCGAAGCGGTGGCGCTGTTCGATGTCATCGAGACGCTGGATCGCGACAGGCTCGCGCTGGCGCTAAAGGCCGAGATGGGCAAGACCGGCAAGAAAGTCGGACTGTTCGTGCAGGTCAATATCGGGATGGAAGTGCAGAAGGCCGGGATTGCGCCGGGCGAGGCCGTGGCGTTCGTCAGGCGGTGCCGTGAGGTCCATGGACTTGAGATCGATGGGCTGATGTGCATTCCGCCCGACGGGGTTCCGCCCGGACCCTATTTCGCCGAACTGGCGATGCTGGGCCGCGAGGCCGGCGTCCGACTCCTCTCGATGGGGATGAGCGGCGACTTTGAAACCGGCATCGCCATGGGCGCGACCCATGTGCGGGTAGGGAGTGCGCTGTTCGGGGCACGCGACTGAGCCTCGCTGGAAACTTTGTCTGTCAAATCACGTTGCTCAAGACTAACCAAATTGTGATTGGCCGGTGAAAAGCCCCCGGCTTACTCACGGAATTGAAGCCTCGGGGAATGCCAATGATCCGTCGGAAGATTTTTCTGGTCGATGACGACGCGGATCTGCGCAAGACGCTGATGGATCAGCTCATGCATTATCGCGAGTTCGAGCTCAGCGAGGCGGGCACCGCCAACGAGGCGCTGCGTGCCGTGCGCGACATGCATGTGGACCTGATGATCCTCGATGTGGGATTGCCGGACATGGATGGCCGCGAGGCGGTCAAAATTCTCCGCCGAGACGGGTTCAAGAGCCCGATCCTGATGCTGACCGGGCATGATTCCGATTCCGACGAAATTCTCGGGCTCGAATCCGGAGCCAATGACTATGTGACCAAGCCGTTCCGGTTTTCCGTGCTGCTCGCGCGCATTCGAGCGGCGCTGCGCCAGCACGACCAGAGCGAGGACGTGGTCTTTACCATCGGGCCCTACAGCTTCCAGCCGGCGGCCAAGCTACTGGAATCGGCGGAAGGCAAGATAAGGCTGACCGACAAGGAAACCTCGATCCTCAAATATCTCTACCGGCAGGGGCCCAAGACCATCACCCGCGAGGTGCTGCTCAAGGAGGTATGGGGCTATAACAACCGGGTCACCACCCATACGCTCGAGACCCATATCTACCGGCTGCGGCAGAAGATCGAGCGCGACCCGTCCAATGCGCGGCTGCTGGTGACCGAGGATGGCGGCTACCGGCTGGTGCCGTAGCCCGGATCGGTCGCGCGCCCGAACCGGAAAACCACTGCTGGCTTGTGCGGACCATCGGTTCTTGGGCGCGCACCTTCATGCCTTTTCCCCGGTTCCGCTTACCTTTTGGGCGAAATCGATACTCGCAAAGCACCTGCCATGCTCTATATCAGCCCGGAACAGCCTGTTTCCCGGCTGAATCCGCCTGGCATGGGGCAGAATGCAACTCGACGACGCAGCAACGATCCTGGCGCAGACGGAGTTCTTCCAGATCTGCGATGGCGAGCAGCGTCGCATGCTGGCCTTTGCCAGCGAGCGCAAGCGCCACAAGCCGTCTAGCATTATCTACAAGGCCGGCGAGCGGCCCGATGGTGCATTCGTTCTCGTTGCCGGGACCGTGGCGACGCTGCAGAACGACGACGAGAGCAATCCTTATGTCGTTTCCAAGCCCGGCTCGCTGTTCGGAGCGATCTCGCTGATCATTTCGCGCCCGCGGCCGGTGACGATCAAGGCGGTGGACCAGGTCGAGACACTGTTCGTGCCGCGCTCGGCGTTCATGAAGCTCTGTAACCAGTTTCCCGATCTTGCGGCGCGGGCGGCCGACCGGGTGCGAGGCGATCTCACGGGCTATCTGGGCGTCATCGAAACGCTGCGGCCGCGGATCGGCAGCTCGAGGAGCTAGGGGTCGAGAGGCGGCAGCAGAACGCTACTCGACTACTGCATCGACCTCGATTTCGATCAGCCAATCCGGATCGACGAAGCCGGAGACGGCCATGACGGTGGTCACCGGGCGGATGTCCTTGAAGATCTCGGCATGGGCTCTCGAAGCGGCGTCCCAATCTTTCATGTCGGTGAGGATGATGCGGGTGCGCGTGACATGCTCGAAGCCGGCGCCGGCATCGGCGAGGGCCTTGCCGATGATCTCGAAGATGCGCCTGGCCTGGCCATAGACATCGCCCCTGGCGGCAGTGCCGCCGCCTGCCGCGATGGGCGCCGTGCCGCCGACGGCAATGACGTTGCCGACGCGAACGGCTCGCGAGAAGCCGATGATGGGCTCGAGATAGGAACCGGAGGAGACGAGGGTTCGGGACATGGGAGACTCTCAAGCGCAGCGGGGCGGAGGCTGTGGGCAGTAGGGGTTCCGCGTGCTCCTAGAAGTGCGCAATCACCGGCACGTGGTCAGAGGGCTTTTCGCCCCAGCCGCGGGCGGGCTTGATGATTTCGGCGCCGCTCGAATGGGCGGCGATGTCGGCGGTGGACCAGATGTGGTCGAGGCGGCGGCCCTTGTTGGATGCTTCCCAGTCCTGGGCGCGATAGCTCCACCAGGAATAGAGCTTCTGGCTGGTGTCGATGTGCTTGCGGACCAGATCGGTCCAGCCATGGCCGCCGGCGAGTAGCGCATTGAGCGCTTCGGTCTCCACCGGAGTGTGGCTCACCACGTCGAGCAGTTGGCGATGGCTCCAGACGTCGTTTTCATGGGGCGCGATGTTGAAGTCGCCGCAGATCAGCTGGCCTCGCTTGAAGCCGGGCGTGCCGAACCAGTCTTTCAATTCCGCGAGGAAGCCGAGCTTGTGCTTGAACTTGGGATTGGCCTCCGGATCGGGCAGGTCGCCGCCGGCGGGGATGTAGAAATTGTGGACCGTGAGCGGGCCGGTCGGCAAGGCTTGGCCGAAATCGAGCCGCGCCGAGATGTGGCGGCTTTCCTCAATCTCGCAGAAGACTCGGCTCGAGATATCGGCGAGCGAAAATTTCGAGATGATGGCGACGCCGTGATATCCCTTCTGGCCGTGCACTGCCTGATGCGGATAGCCGGCCTCGGCGAAGGCGGCGCGGGGGAACTGGTCGTTCTGGCACTTGATCTCCTGCAGGCACAGGATGTCCGGCCGGTGGCGGCTGAGGAAATCGAGAACCAGGGGAAGGCGCAGGCGGACAGAATTGATGTTCCAGGTGGCGAGGGTGACGGGCATGGCGCCATTTAGTCAGCCCGCCCGCCGAGAGTAAAGCGCGGTCGCACCCGGATGGCGGGAAGGCGGGCTCAGCCCGGACCGCGCGGCTCGAAGCTGGGGTCGATGAAGAAGTAGCCGCGCGGAATCTCGACGTCCTTTTCGATGTCATAGAGCGAAAAGGTCAGCTCGCTGCCGTCGGGGCTGGTCAGCACCCATTGCACCAGCTCCTTGCTCTCCTTGTCGAAGACAAGGTCCACCTTGACGGTGCCCGCCGGTGTTTCGTCCTGAAGGGTGAGCGCCACGTAATTGGGCGAATGATCGATGGCGACAAGCCCGGCATGGAGCAGATCGATCCTGTCGGTCAAAAATTCGCGCAGTGGGACCTTGTCCTGCGGGTAGACGGTCTTGGTCTTTTCCTTGCGGTCGAGAACGTAAAAGCCGCGGCCGGCCGAGACGATCTCCTCGCGCGAGGGCGGGTTGTAGCGGAAGCGGATCTTGTCGGGCCGCTGCAGGAAAAACGTCCCCTCGATATGGGCGCCCTGGGAGTCGATCTGGAGGAACTTGCCCTGCATGGACGCGATGGCCGAGTTGTGCGCCGAGATGTCGTTGATCAAAGCGACTTCTTCTTCGGTCAGAGCACGCGGCTCGGGCGCAGCCGGAGCGGTGTCCTGCGCAGTGGCGCGAAATGGGATAGCGGCGGAGGCGAGAAGAATCGCCAAGAGCGACCGTCGATGCATCGGCACTTCGTCCTCACAATACGATGGGACCGAGGCTAGGGGAAAATTGCGGCACTTTCGAGTAGCGGCGGGAACAGCGCTCCGAAGATGCTTTAGTCTTTCTTGCGGCGCTGCCGGTTGCCGCGGGCAATCTCGGTCCCTAGCGCCGCGAGGCGATGGGTCCAGAAGCTGCGGAACTGGTCGAGCCACTGATCGACTTCCCGCATGGGGGCGGTGTCCAGGGTGTAGAGCCGGCGCGTGCCCTCGGCGCGCACGGTAGCAAAGCCCGAATCGCGCAGCACCTTCAGATGCTGCGACACGGCGGCCTGGGTGATGCCGAACTCAGCCGAAATGGCGTCGACCACGGCGCCCGAGGCAAGCTCGTCGGCCGCCAGCAATTCGAGAATACGGCGGCGGACCGGATCGCCGAGGACATCGAAAGCGTGCACGCCATAGCCTTTCTTTGCCTACCGCTGCTAGGAGGGCGGCTGCATTTCGCCGGTGTAGAACTGACGCGTCATTTCGGCGCTGGCACGGGCCTTGTCGGGGTCTTCGCCGGCGGCGATGTCCGCCTCGCCCCAGCCGGTTGCGGATTGACGCACGAAGTCCTTGCCTTGGGGAGTGGTGGCCCAGCCCGCAGCTTCCTCGGGCGGATAGACGGAAGCGGGGCTGCTCAGATGGCGGGCCATTCCCATCAGCGCGAGGTCCCAACCGACGCCGACAGCTCCCGGCCCGAAGGGCGGAAAATTGGGATCGACGATCGCGACATGTTCGAGATCGAGCCGCGTCTGTTCTCCCTCCGGCGTCAGCGTGACGGTGAGCCAAGTGACGCTGTCGCCGAATTCCCAGGTTGCCGCAAGGCGCTTCAACGGCACGCATTCGGTGATGGTACCGCCGGCATTGCCTTCGAACTTGTAGCGGCCGCCCAATTTCAAGTCGCCCGAGACGGGAAGAAAGGACCGCGGCAGGCGCTCCTTGCTGGTCAGCGCATCCCAGAGGTCCGCCGGATCGGTGTCATAGAGGCAGGAGGCGACGACGGCTTTGGCGGGTTTGCCGTCGCGGGTGAGATTGCGGACGAGCCGGGTACGGACATTCAAATGGGCGGCAAGATCGAAGGCCATGGCGGAACTCCTCGCAAGAACGGCGGGAGTTGTATAAGCGGACGGTTATATAAGTCAAGGCTTGTAGAATTCGGAGACGTGCGAGGTCAGTGGAGTGCCAGTCCTCGATCCGGCGCGAGTGGCCGCCCCTTGCACTGCCTTTGGCGATCCCCTCCCCCGTAAACGGGGGAGGACCTCGAGTGAGAACTCAGTACGGTTCGGAGCCGACGAGGATTTCGCGCTTGCCGGAATGGTTGGCCTGGCTGATGACGCCTTCGGTTTCCATGCGCTCGATCAGGGTGGCGGCGCGGTTGTAGCCGATGGCGAGGCGGCGCTGGATGTAGGAGGTCGAAGCCTTCTTGTCCTGGAGCACGATGTTGACGGCCTTGTCGTAGAGTTCGTCGCCCGAACCGCCGAATTCGCCATCGCCGGTCGCCGCTTCCGGATCGAACTCTTCCTCTTCGGCGGTGATCGAATCGAGATAGTCGGGGGCGCCCTGCGACTTCAAATGCCGGACGACGCTTTCGACTTCCCCATCGGAGACGAAGGGGCCGTGGAGACGCCGGATGCGGCCACCGCCGGCCATGTAGAGCATGTCGCCATTGCCGAGGAGCTGTTCGGCGCCCTGTTCACCCAAAATGGTGCGGGAGTCGATCTTGGATGTCACCTGGAACGATATTCTGGTCGGGAAATTGGCCTTGATGGTACCGGTAATGACGTCGACGGACGGTCGCTGTGTCGCCATGATCAGATGGATGCCAGCGGCGCGGGCCATCTGAGCGAGGCGCTGGATGGCGCCCTCGATGTCCTTGCCGGCGACCATCATCAGGTCGGCCATTTCGTCGACGACGACGACAATGAAGGGCAGGGTTTCGAGCTCAAACGTCTCGCTCTCGTAAATGGCCTCGCCGGTCTCGCGGTCGAAGCCGGTCTGCACCGTACGGGTGATGGTCTCGCCCTTTTCGGCTGCTTCGGTGACGCGCTGATTGAAGCCGTCGATGTTGCGCACGCCGATCTTGCTCATCTTGCGATAGCGGTCTTCCATTTCCCTGACCGCCCATTTGAGCGCGGTCACGGCCTTGGAAGGATCGGTGACGACCGGCGTCAACAGATGCGGGATGCCATCATAGATCGACAGCTCCAGCATTTTTGGGTCGATCATGATGAGCCGGCACTGCTGGGGCGTCATCTGGTAGAGAAGAGACAGAATGAAGGTGTTGATGCCGACCGACTTGCCCGAGCCAGTGGTGCCGGCGATGAGCAGATGCGGCATGCGGGCGAGGTCGGCGATGATGGGTTCGCCGCCGATGGTCTTGCCGAGGCAGATGGGGAGCTTGCCCTTCATCTTCTCGAAATCGGACGAAGCCAGCATTTCGCGCAGGTAGACGATCTCGCGATTTTCGTTGGGCAGTTCGATGCCGATGGCATTGCGGCCGGGGACCACGGCGACGCGGGCGGAAATGGCGCTCATCGAGCGGGCGATGTCGTCGGCGAGCGAAATGACGCGGCTCGACTTGATGCCCGGTGCGGGCTCGAGTTCGTAGAGGGTCACCACCGGCCCGGGGCGAACATTGATGATGTCGCCCTTGACGCCGAAATCCTCGAGCACGCCTTCAAGGCGCCGAGCCATGGCCTCGAGCCGCTCGGGCCGGTGCTCCTCGTGGAGGCCTTTGTGGCGCGCCTCGGCTAAGAGGCTGAGCTCGGGCAGCTCGAATCCCGATTCGTCCTCGAGCAGCGAACCCTGGGCTTCGCGCGCGGCGCGGCTGCCCGGCGATGGGCGTTTGGCGGGCGCCGAGACGCGGCGCGCGCGCGCCGGAGCGGGCTCGTCTTCATCCTCGATTTCGGCCTCGGCCTCGTACTCGTCCGCGATCGCGGGTTCCGCATCGTCGAGATAGGAGGGGCTGTCGATGACGAGACGCGGCTCGCGGCGAGGCGCGGGCGCAATGTCGCCGACCAGACTGGGCTCGACCGCCCCATCGCGCCATTGTGCGGCTTCGGCGGCGCGGCGGGCTTCGGCATTGGCGCGGGCGGTAGCGAGGGAACGGCGAAAGGCCGCCTGGGCCGAGAAGCCGAGATGGACCAAGGCGCCGATGGCGACATCGAAAATGCCGTTGCGCTCGGGGAGATCAGCGGCGGCCTTTTCGCGGGCTTTGCCGCCAGCGCGGGCGGCGGCCGTCGTGGCGGTTGACAGCGAACCCATGCCCAGCGCGATCCAGAACAGGGCCAGGGTCGGGGCGGAAATGATGATGGCAAAGAGTACCGCCGTCACCGGTTGCGGATCGGCGCCCGATACGAGCGTCGCAAGATTGTAGAAACCTGCGCCGATGAGGCCGCCGAGACCAGTGGGGAGCGGCCAGCTGGCGGGAACGGGCACGAAGCCGAAGACGCCGGTGGTGAGCAGGGCGGCGGCGACCCAAGCGATCATCCGCAAGCCGAGCCGCGACGGAACTCGGCGGCGGACGAGGCTCCAGGCCCAGAGGGCGGGAGGAATGAGCATGACAATGATGCCGAGCCCGAAAATCTGGAAGGCCAGATCGGCGACGACGGCGCCGGGAAAGCCGAGCCAGTTGGCGGCGGCCTTGCTGGTGGCATAAGAGAGCGAGGGGTCGTCGACCGTCCAGGTGGCGAGCGCAAGCATCACCACCCCGATCAGGGCCAGCATCACAAGCCCAATCAGCCTTATGGGAATGGTGATAGCGATGGCGGGTGCGGAATTGACGTCTTCGAGCAGGGGACGTGCCGGCATCGTCGGAAACACTCTGGTACTGGCGCCGGAACCCCCGAGGGCAAAGCCGGCTGTGACTGAGCGCCGATCCTAGGATGCGGGGGTTAATCCCAAGCTAACCATGACGATTCCGTACCGCCATCTGCCTCACATCTCGCCCCCGGGATTGGCGCCAATCGAATGGATGGCAAGATCGGCGCCCCGGCGCTGTTGCTCGTCGGTGAGTCTCATGCCGACGACGCGGTGGACCAGCGCATAAAGCGCCCAGCCGGCAAGCAGAGCGTAGGCCGAGATGACGAGCGAAGCCAGCAATTGGGTCAGCGGGGAAACTCCACCCATGCCACCCAGGGCCTCAAGGCCGAACACCCCCGCCGCTACACCGCCCCAAAGGCCGCAAAGGCCATGCAGCGGCCAGACGCCAAGGACATCATCGATCTTCAAACGCTCCTGAGTGAAGCTGAAACCCTTGACGAAGATTGCCCCGGCGATGCCGCCGACCACCAGTGCGCCGATGGGGTGCATGATGTCGGAGCCGGCGCAGACGGCAACGAGCCCGGCGAGGGCGCCGTTATGAACGAATCCCGGGTCGGAACGCGAGATCAGCGTAGCAGTGACGATGCCACCGACCATCGCCATGAGCGAATTGAGCGCCACCAGGCCCGATACGGCGCCGGTCGATTGCGCCGACATGACGTTGAAGCCGAACCAGCCGATGCAGAGCATCCAGGTGCCGAGCCCGAGCCAGGGGATCGAGGAGGGCGGAAAGGGCCGGCCATGCGCTCCATAGCGACCGTTGCGCGCGCCGAGCCGAAGCACGGCCGCAAGCGCCAGCCAGCCGCCCACGGCATGGACGACGATCGAACCCGCGAAATCGTGGAACGGCGCGCCCAGGGTCGCAGCCAACCAGGCCTGGACGCCGTAATTGCCATTCCAGACGAGACCTTCGGAGAACGGATAGACCAGCCCGACGATAAGCGCGGCGATGGCGACCTGCGGCCAGAACTTCGCCCTCTCGGCGATTCCGCCCGAAATGATAGCCGGAACCGCCGCGGCGAAGGTTGCTAGGAAGAAGAACTTCACCAGCCCAAGTCCCTGCGGCGCGAAAAGGCCGCCAGTGCCCGAGAGCGTCGGCGCGCTCGAGAAAAAGCTCACGCCATAGGCGATCCAGTAGCCGACGATGAAATAGGCCAGCGTCGAAAAGGCGAAGTCCACCATGATCTTCACCATGGCGTTCACCTGGTTCTTCTGGCGCACGGTTCCGGCTTCGAGAAAGGCGAAGCCGCCATGCATCGAAAACACTAGGATGGCGCCGACCAATAGAAAGAAGACGTCGAGTCCGACGTTGGACTGGTTCATTGAGACCTCCCTCAGCCGACTCGCAATCGGCTACTCCGCAAGCAGGCACTCAAGGATCGTGCCAAGAGGGCAGGGCGGAAAACCGCAATGTAGGGAATGAGTTAGGGAAGGCGCGCTCGAATGCCGACGCGAGATCGCGCAGACTGGCGAAAAGATGAGCAACAACGGCCACCGTTTTGCCTAAGCAAGCGGCAGATGACGAGCGGTCGGTTCGGTTACCATTCGAGCACAGCTCTCATGGCCTTGATGCCCGGGGCCATGCCCCGACGGCTTTCAAGTTCGGCGTGGTGTGCAGCCCATGCGGTTTGCGAGTGGGAAGCCTCTGTGGCGGGCCAAGAGGAACATGAGCTGCACGCCGCGACGAACCTTGCGGCGGAAGGGGCCCAACGACGGGCCGGGCCCCTGACTTGTTGTGGTCGCATCAGGGCGCGGAAAACCGGAAACCCACTTTTCCGCTCGATGCTTCCTGTGAGCCGGATCCGGGAGAGACGGGGAGGAGGTCGCTCCCCCGGAGCCGGAATGAGGTGAGACCGCCTTTCGGCGATCCCGAAGATCAGTTGTAGGCGTGCTCGCCGTGGCTCGAGATATCGAGGCCGTCGGCTTCTGCCGATTCGGTGACGCGAGCGCCGCCGAACAGGACGCGGACGATCAGCATGGCAACGAGCGCCACCACACCCGACCAGACCAGTGCGATCACGACCGCCTGGAGCTGGATCAGGAATTGGCTCCCCATCGCGTAGCCAGCAAGGGGGAAGCCTCCGAGCTCGGGCGCCGCAACAATCGCGGTGCCGAGTGCGCCGACAATGCCGCCAATGCCGTGGATGCCGAATACGTCGAGCGCGTCGTCATATTTGAACATCGGTTTCAGCGTCACAACGGCCCAGAGGCACACGAGCCCGGCGACAACGCCAAGGCCGATCGCACCCATGGTGCCGGCGTAACCCGCCGCCGGCGTGATGGCGACCAAACCGGCCACCGCACCCGAGGCCGCGCCCAGAAGGCTGGCGTGGCCGCGCGTGAACTTCTCGGCAATGGCCCATGCCAGAGCCGCCGCCGCCGGAGCGGTGATGGTGTTGAGCAGGGCCTGGGCGGCGAGGCCATTGGCCTCGAGGTTGGAGCCGGCATTGAACCCGAACCAGCCGACCCAGAGCAGGCAGGTGCCGATGAAGGCGAAGGTCAGATTATGCGGCGGGATCGGCTCTTTCATGAACTCCTTGCGGGGCCCGAGGACGATCGCCGCGACAAGACCGGCAATACCGGCATTGATGTGGACAACAGTGCCGCCGGCAAAGTCATACGCCCCGAGACCGAACAGATAGCCCGCCGCAGTGCCCGCGGGCGCGCTGGGGCCGCCCCACCACCAGACCATGTGGGCGATCGGCAGGTAGGAGAAGGTGAACCAGATGGCGAGAAACAGCATCACGGCGCCGAACTTCATGCGTTCGGCAATGGCGCCGACGATCAGTGCCGGGGTGATGGCGGCAAAGGTCAGCTGGAAGATGACAAAGGTCATCTCCGGGATGAAGACGCCCTTGGAGAAGGTTTCGGCGAGAGAGCCGAGGCCGACCGGCCCCAGGAACAATTTGGAGAAGTCGCCAATAAAGGCGCTCAGGCCGCCTGGCGTCGCCGGACCGGCAAAAGCAAGCGAGTAGCCGTAGACGACCCAGAGAATGGCGATCATGCAGAAACCGGCAAAGACCTGCATCAGCACTGAAAGCATGTTCTTGGCGCGGACGAGGCCGCCATAGAACAGCGCGAGGCCCGGAATCGTCATGGCGATCACCAGGACGGTCGAAATCAACATCCAGGTCGTGTCGCCTTTATCGGGCGTGGGGGTGACGACTTCGGCAGGGGCGTCCTGGCCAAGAGCGGGCAAAGCGAGGGCAAGCGCCGCCAATGCCGCCAATCCCAGGATCTTTGAAGTCTTCAAAGCTGTCATTGAGGTATCTCCTAAGGATGGCATCAGAGAGCCGCCGCGCCGGTTTCGCCGGTGCGGATGCGGGTGACGGCCAGAAGATCGAGAACGAAGATCTTGCCGTCGCCGATGCGTCCGGTCTGGGCGCTTTCGCGGATGGCGGTGACGATCTGGTCGGAAAGGCTGTCGTCGACCGCGATCTCGATCTTCAGCTTGGGCAGGAAGTGCACGGCATATTCGGTGCCGCGGTAGATTTCGGAATGTCCCTTCTGACGGCCATAACCTTTGACTTCGGTCACGGTCATGCCGTGTACGTCGAGCGAGTTCAGCGCCTGACGCACCTCTTCAAGCCGGGACGGCTTGATGATTGCGATCACCAGTTTCATGGATGCCCCTTTCGCATTGCATTTGGTCTCCAATGCCTGTTTGAGACTCAAATGCCGTGCCAGACTCCGGTCCCGGACCGCAAAGTTATGAATCTGTTTACGAAATTCCGACCGGCGTTCGGCGGCACGGTGCCCTCGCCGCTGGCTTGGGCCGTTTCGTGCCCAGAATGTGCGCAAATGATCGCTTTCTGCACAAAATATCAGCAAGAAGCTGTGGCTTCCGGCTTGCGATGGCGGCCGGGTCGCGGGAAAAGGGGCGGAAGCATCCGGAACGCGCGATGAGCGACAATCATTATGACGTCATCGTTGTGGGTGGGGGCGCCATGGGCCTCGCCCAGATCCTGGCGCTGACCGGGTTCCAGCGGGGCCTCAAGGTGGCGCTGCTCGACCGGCGCCCGATGGTGGTGCCGAACGACGCCAGGGCCTTTGCGATCTCGGCGGCTGTCCGGCGGGCCTTCGAGGCGCTGGGCGTCTGGGCCGCGATGGCGGGTGAAGCGCAGCCGGTCCAAGCCATGAAGATCACCGATTCCGGCACCGGCGATATTTCGAGGCCACAGTTTCTGGGCTTTGAAGGCGAGGTCGCGCCGGGCGAACCCTTTGCGCATCTGGTGCCCAACCGCTCGATGACCGCGGCGCTGCTCGAGGCCGCCAGGGCGCGGGCGGAGTTCATAGCGCCGGCCGAGATCTCGGGGCTCGAAACGGACGGGCCCCTGGCACGGGCCAAGCTGACGGACGGGCGGGTGTTTTCAGCGCCGCTGATCGTTGCCGCGGACGGGGCGCAGTCGGCGCTCAGGAAAATGGCTGGTATCGAGACCGTGCTTCACGACTACAGGCAAGTCGGAATCGTCACCACGATCCGCCATGAATTGCCGCATGAGGGGGTGGCGATGCAGCATTTCCGCCCGGCGGGACCTTTCGCGAGCCTGCCGCTCAAGTCAGGACCCGAATGGGGTGGAAACCGCTCATCGCTGGTCTGGACCGAGACGCCGGAAATGGCGGCGGAACTGAAGGCGCTGCCGCCCGAAGAGGCGGCGGTGAGGATCGAGGCGGCGATGGGATCGAGCTTTGGCGCGGTCAGCGTGGCGGAGCCGTTGCAAAGTTTTCCATTGCGGCTGCAATTGGCGAAACGCTTCGTCGGGGAGAGACTGGCGCTGATCGGGGATGCGGCGCATGTCGTCCATCCGCTGGCGGGGCAGGGATTGAACCTTGGCATGAAAGACGTGGCCGCGCTGAGCGAGACCGTAATCGAGGCGATGCGGCTCGGGCGCGACCCTGGGGCGGCCGACGTACTCGAGAGCTATGAACGCTGGCGGCGCTTCGATACGGCGCTGATGAGTGCGGTGACGGATGCGCTCAACCGGCTGTTCTCCAACGATATCGCGCCGGTGCGCGCGCTGCGCGATTTCGGGCTGGGGCTTGTCGACCGGCTGCCACCGGTCAAGGCCGCGCTGATCGGACGCGCCGCGGGGCTTGATCGAAACAGCCCGAAGCTCCTCAGTGGGATGCCGCTTTAGACGTCACTTTTTGGTCGCAACCCGAGCCCATGTCTGGGTTCGTTGAGGGCTTCTTGTTGGTCGCAAGGAGATCATCATGAGCAAATGGGAAGTCGAAAACAAGCTTCTTACCGACGAATCCTCGATCCTCAATGCGGCGACGCTTGGGTTCTATCCCCTCGAGTACAAGTACACCGTGCGGGATAAGGAAACAGGCGAACGCAAAACAGCCACCGCATTCAGCGAGGACCATCTCGGCGAAAAGATCAAGCACGGCAGTTTTGATCGCAAGTAAGATGTGCCTGCCGCCGCGACGGCCCTGAGCACCTGAGTGCTGCTTTGGGCCGTCATCCCATAGAATACCGCTCTATATCCGGCTCTCGCCAACCGGCGGGAAGTATGAGCGCAGCTGATCGGGCTCCACGTCGCGGGCCTCATCGAGGCTGAGCATGGGTACGCCGGCGCGAATCGGAAAGGCCAGATGAGCGGCGACCGAAATCAGCTCGGTGCCGTCGGGCGAGAGCACCAGGCGTGTCTTGGTCAGCGGACAGACCAACATTTCGAGGGTCTTGATATCGACCTCGTGGCGGCGGGTCGTGGGTTCCGACATTGCTACTGGAGAGCCGAGCCGGTGCCGCCCTTGGCCATCTCGTACTCGGCCATGGCGATCAGCGTCTCGGCGCGGTCCTCGAGCGAGCGGGCTTCGAGCAGCACCTGCTTTTCGCGGGCGCCGTAGGGCGAGACCATGCAGCAGAAATTGACGAGGTCGGCGGTGCCGGTCTTTTCGATCTCATCCCAGTTCAGCTCGAAATTTGCGAACTCGGCATAGTCGCGCATCATCTTCAGAAAACGCGGACGATCGACGGCCTCTTCGCCGAAGGCGCGGGCGAAATCGAGCGAGAAGTTCTCCGAGGAAATGATGGCCTGGCGGAAGGGCGTCATCACCGTCATCTCGGAGACGAGTTCGAAGCGCGCGAGGCCTTCAAGGATGATGAAGTAGCGGCCATCGCTATTTTCTTCCCAGTGGGTGAGCCGGCCGACGGTGCCGACCTTCTGGAGCGGCGCTCGACCGCGCGGGCTTTCCTCGGTCATGTCCTCGGGCTGGATGAGGCCGATGAGCCGGTTACCGGCCAAGGCATGGTCGACCATTTCGATGTAGCGCGGCTCAAAGACATTGAGCGGCCGCTGCGAAAACGGCAGCAGCAATGCGCCGGTCAGCGGAAAGACCGGAATGTGGTTGGGCAGATCGGCCGGGGCGGCGGGGCGGTTGGGCATCCGGTCCTCACGAGAACAAGAGCGCGGAGAGCAGGCGCCGGCCCTTGAGGGTCGCGGCGTCCTTGGCACCCCAGGCTTCAAACAATTCGAGCAGCTTCTTGCGCGCCGCATCCTCGTTCCACCCGCGGTCGCGCCGCATCAGCGTCACCAGCTGGTCGGCGGCCTCGGCGCGCTTGCCATCGGCATTGAAGGCGAGGGCGAGATCGAAGCGGGCCTGATGGTCGTCGGGATTGCGCTCGAGCCTGGATTGCAGTTCGGCGATCTCACCGAGCCCGGCGGCTTCGCTCATCAGCTTGAGCGCGGCAACGAGCGAGGTGTAATCGTCGTTCTTGGGGAGTGGCTCGGGAAGGGTGTCGAGCACAGCCTGGGCCTGCTCGGGTTCCCCGGCCTTGAGATAGACGCGCGCCATGCCGAGAATGCCTTCGGCATTGGTCGGTTGATGCTGGAGCACCATACCGAAAATCTGCGCGGCGCTGCCCAGATCGCCGGCGGCGAGGGATTGTTTGGCGGCTGCGAGCGCGGCCTTGATCTCTTCGTCGATCGAGCCGGCCTTGGCCGCGGCGGGGGGCGCACCGGCAATGACCTTGTCGGCGAATTTGCGGACTTCGGATTCCGGATAGGCGCCGACAAAGGCATCGACCGGCCGGCCGCCGGCAAACGCAAAGACCGCGGGGATCGACTGGATGCCGAGTTGGCCGGCAATGGCCGGGTTCTCGTCGATATTGATCTTGACCAGCCGAATCTTGCCGGCCTTTTCGTTTACCACCTTTTCGATTGCCGGCCCGAGGGTCCGGCAGGGGCCGCACCAGGGCGCCCAGAAATCGACCAGCACGGGGGTTTCCAGCGAAGCATCGATCACGTCGGTCTTGAAGGCGCGGTCGGAGGATTCCTTGACCAGCGCAGCGGGGTTCGCGACGGTCGTCGGGGGCGTTCCGTTAAGGGTGACGTTCACTTGGGACCTCTTGCCAGGGGCACGGTCCGGACCACTGGAGGTGGTGTCCCGAACCCGCGGCGTTTATGGTTGCAAAGGCAGTCTTGATTGGGCATATAGGCCCGCGTCGCCGCCCTGCCAAGCCATTGGCCTGTCGCGCGCGGCTTGGAGTGCGGGTGTAGCTCAGGGGTAGAGCATAACCTTGCCAAGGTTAGGGTCGAGGGTTCGAATCCCTTCGCCCGCTCCAATTTTCCTCCTGGGACCGCGAACCCTCGAGTGTCTTCTGGCCGCAATCCGCAGGCTCTTCCGGCGGGTTCGAAGCCCTGCGCCCGCCCCGTCAAATAGGCCAGTCCGAGGACTGGTCTTTTATCTGTTTCAAGGACGTGCCCCGGGGATCACGGCACGGAATAGAGCCCAAGCGCATTGCCGTAGGGATCGCTGAACTCCGAGAATGTGACGGCATCGGGAACAATCACGGCTTCGCCGGTCTCGATGCCAACGCCTGCTCGCGCCGACTGGGCGGCTTCGAAATCCGTCACCGAGAATCTCACCACGCTGCTCGCCGCTTCCTGATCGGCGGTCTCGAACAGTTGCAGCCAGACCCCTGGCGCAATCTTGAACTCCACGATTCCGGGTACGGGGTGGATGAATTCGACATCCGGCCCCAGGAAACTCGCATACCAGGCCTCTGCCTCGCTCAATGCGGGTACAGGCAGGCCGATCGTGACCTCTTCAAACGGTTCTGCCGTGGCAGCACCCGCCAAGCCAAGAAAGATCGCCGAGACCCATGCAATCCTGCGCATCACTTGGCTCTCGTCGTCAGATCCTGGGCAAGCATGAGGGCATTGCCGTCGGGATCGAAGAAGGTTGCGGTCTTCACCATGCCTTCAACCACGATGGTATCGCCGTCGAACCTCACTTTGACCTGTTCCAGACTGCGGCGGGCGGCATCAAGATCGGCGACGCCGAACACGGGCACGGCGTTTCCCGGCACCGGTTTGGTATGTTCGCCAAGGCCGATCGTTACACCCGCCGTCATGGTCTGAAGCTCCGACCAGCCCGCCTCGTCGGCGTGATAGATCGTCTCAAACCCCAGCATGTCGGCATACCACTTGGCACTCGCGTGGCGATCCGTCACCGACAGTGCAATGTTGATTGTGTCTTCCAGTGAAACTGCTGACAAGGCCTTCCCCTCCAATCCAAAATACAGTAACTATATTTTATGGACATCAAGCTGTTGGTCACCTTCTGGACATCGGCCTGCTTGAACGAAACCCGGGACATGGTCACCCACTGCGCCCGGAATTCCGACTGACCGCGCTTGGGGCGCGGGCCGCAGCGCTGGCACACCGGATTCAGGGGGCGGCGCGGTCAGACGACCTCGATCTCCTCCGCCGGGCCTGGACCCTGCCTGTCCTGATATCTCTGCATCGGCCAAGCCACTTCATCGACATCAAGAGAAATCTGCCGTCGATCACCGATCGTGCCCTGTCACTCTCGCTGAAATCGATGGAAGATCGCGCCTGGGTGCATCGCCACGTTTATGTTGCCGCGCGGCCACCGAGGCCCATCTACCAGGCTGTCAACCTGGGCGAGAGGATCAGCCAGATTACTGGAACCGAAATCCGCCTTTGAGATGGGGCAAATAGCGGAAGAACTTGGGGAACGCCCCCCGCCTGACCGCGCCGTTTGCGGTCAAATCGGGCCGAGCGCCAATTCTTCGGAACTGCACCCGTGGCAATACTTAGCTGCGGGGTGCCTATTTCGAAGCGCGACGCCATTGGATAGGTTCGCCCCCATATTTTGGGGGTAATCGTGGCTGATTCCAGGGGGAGGAACGGCTCGGACAGGCCTGTCCGCGTCGAGGACGTTGCGCGTGAGGCGGGCGTTTCGCCCATTACGGTGTCACGGGCGCTGAGTTCGCCGGATCTCGTACGGCCGGAGACGCGCGCCAGAGTCGCGGCAGCTGTCGAAAAGACCGGCTATGTGGTCAATAGCATTGCCTCGAGCCTGCGATCCGGGCGGTCCAATATTATCGCAGTGTTCGCGGCGAGCCTGCAGAATCCGCATTTTGCCGATGTGATCCAGGGCATTCTCGACGTGTTCGAGGGCAGCGGCTTCCACCTGCTGTTTTCCCAGATGGGCTATTCGGAAGAAGTGGCGATCAAGGCGATCGAAGCCATCCTGCCGTTTCGCCCGGCCGGGCTGATGTTCACCGGTGTCGTGCGGGAGCCGGAAACGCGGCAGGCGCTGCAGCGCGTCGGCTCACCCGTCGTCGAGATGTGGGGCGACAGCGACGAGCCGATCGACATGCTGGTCAAGTCCTCGGCGTTCGAGGGCGGACGGCTCATGGGAGAGCATTTCGCGCGGCAGGGCTTTCGCAAGGTCGCATATTGCGGACACACCCAATCGCGCGGCGCCGAACGCGTGGCGGGTTTCACGCAGGGGCTGGCCCTGGCCGGTGTCAGCCCGGCCCTGATCCTGCCGATGGAGGGGACGCGCCTCTCCAATGACGGCGTCACGGCGATCGACCGGATCCGGCGGGACCTCCCCGATTGCGAGGCGGTGTTCTTCGGGACTGACGTGCTGGCCGCAGGCGCTTATCTCAGAATGCACCAGCTCGGCCTCGACATCCCCCGCAACATGGCGATTGCCGGCTATGGCGATCTCGATTTCGCAGAGCAACTGGAGCCACGGCTTACCACCATCCACGTGGCTGGCTACGAGATCGGGCAAAATGCCGGCAAGCTTCTCCTTGCCCGGCTGACCGGTCAAAATACCGGCTCGCAGGTCATCTCGGTGCCGGCGCTGCTGGTGGAGCGGGAAAGCACGTCGGCGCCTGTTTGACATCGGGGGCCGTAAAATAATCGGCGGAGATGGGGCCCCGAAGCACGAGTTTCCGTGATTTTCCTCTCCCATCGCTGTGGCGATGCGCTATGGGTTGCGGGCAATTTGGTTTGACGCGCTTTCGAAGCGGAAACGTCTCTCGACTTTCCTGAAGGCGCTCCAGTGACGAGGGATCGAGATGACGTCTGATGGTGCCGCGGCAAAGGGCAGGCTCAGGTCGCGGGCATGGTTCGACAATCCGGAAAATCCGGACATGACCGCACTCTATCTCGAGCGTTACCTCAATTTCGGGCTCAGCCGCGAGGAACTGATGTCGGGCAAGCCGATCATCGGCATCGCCCAGACCGGCTCCGACCTCAGCCCCTGCAATCGCCACCACCTGGTGCTGGCGCAGCGGCTGCGCGACGGCATCCGCGAAGCGGGCGGCATTGCGCTCGAATTTCCGGTCCATCCGATCCAGGAAACCGGCAAGCGCCCGACGGCGGGGCTCGACCGGAATCTCGCCTATCTGAGCCTCGTCGAAGTGCTTTACGGCTATCCGCTCGACGGCGTGGTGCTGACCATCGGTTGCGACAAGACGACGCCGGCCATGCTGATGGGCGCGGCGACGGTCAATATCCCGGCCATCGCGTTTTCGGTCGGGCCGATGCTCAACGGTTATTTCCGCGGCGAGCGCACCGGTTCGGGCACGATCCTGTGGAAGGCCCGGCAGATGTATGCGACCGGCGAAATCGACTACGCGCAGATGATCGACCTGGTGGCGAGTTCGGCGCCCTCGACGGGCTTCTGCAACACCATGGGCACGGCCTCGACGATGAATTCGCTGGCCGAGGCGCTGGGAATGCAACTGCCTGGTTCGGCGGCGATCCCCGCGCCTTATCGCGACCGGCAGGAAATGGCCTATCGCACAGGCCTGAGGATCGTCGACATGGTCAAGGAGGATCTCAAGCCCTCCGACATCCTGACGCACGACAATTTCCTCAACGCGATCGTGGTCAACTCCGCCATTGGCGGGTCGACCAATGCGCCGATCCATATCAACGCCATTGCCCGCCATATCGGCGTCGATCTCAAGCTCGAGGACTGGCAGACGCATGGCCACAAGGTGCCGCTGCTGGTCAACCTGCAGCCGGCGGGCGAGTATCTGGGCGAGGATTACTATCGCGCCGGAGGCGTGCCGGCGGTGATCGGCGAATTGATGAGGGCGGGGCTGATCCACGAGGATGCGCCCACCGTCAACGGCAAGAGCATCGGCGAGAATTGCCGCAAGGCCGAGATCATCGACGACAAGGTGATCCGCCGTTTCGCCGATCCGCTCAAGGCTGAGGCCGGGTTTGTCGTCCTGCACGGCAACCTGTTCGACAGCGCCATCATGAAGACCAGCGTGATCTCGCCGGAATTCTTCGAACGCTATCTCAACAACCCCAAGCATCCGGGAATGTTCGAGGGCAAGGCCGTCGTCTTCGACGGGCCGGAGGATTACCACAAGCGGATCGACGATCCGGCGCTGGCCATCGACGAGCATACGCTGCTGTTCATGCGCGGTGCCGGGCCGATCGGCTATCCGGGCGCGGCGGAAGTGGTCAATATGCGGCCGCCGAACTACCTCATCGAAAAGGGCGTGACGGCGCTGGCCTGCATCGGCGACGGACGGCAGTCCGGCACTTCGGGGTCGCCCTCGATCCTCAACGCCTCGCCGGAAGCGGCGGCCGGTGGCAATCTCGCCATTTTGAGAACGGGCGACCAGGTGCGGATCGACCTCAACAAGGGCGAGGCCAATATCCTCATTTCCGAGGCCGAGATCGCGAGCCGGCGCGAGGCGCTGGCCAAGGATGGCGGTTATCACTATCCGGCGCATCAGACCCCCTGGCAGGAAATCCAGCGCGGGCTGGTCGACCAGCTTGGCGCGGGCGCCGTGCTCAAGCCGGCGGTAAAATATCAAAAGCTGGCGCAGACCGCCGGTCTGCCGCGCGACAATCACTGAAGAGGCAGCCCATGCCGGAAATTCTGGATTACTGCAAAGGCCGTAAGCTCGATTCCTTCAATCCGGGCACGACGCTGATCGATGAAGGCGCCCAGGAGGGCAAGCTCTTCGTTCTGGTCGAGGGTCAGGTCGAGGTGCTGCGCAAGCACACCCAGGTCAGCTATATCGACGAGCCTGGCTCGCTGTTCGGGGAGATGAGCGTTTTGCTCGACATGCCCGCGACCGCGACGGTCAAGGCGCTCAGCGCCATCAAGGCCTATGTGATCGAGGACGCGATCGCATTTCTCTCATCGAACGCGGACCTGGCGCTGCACGTGGCGTCGCTGCTTGCACGCCGGCTTTACTATACGACGTCGTATCTGGTCGATCTCCAGGAACAGGCGGCGGGTAAGCGCGAAGACCTCGATATCGTCGACAAGATCCTGTCGCAGCTCGCTCAGGGCGACGATACCAGGGGCAAGGCCGCCCGCTAGGCTAGGCCGCGGGTGGCGAGCACCACATAGATGATCGCGACATAGGTCAGCTGGTGCGCCAGTTGATCGAGGCCGTGCAGCGCCCAGAAGCGCGATGGGTTGCGGTCGACGTGAACACCGCGCGAATAGTGGATCTTGCCGAAATCGAGGGCGTAGTGGATGACGAACTCGGCGGCAAAAACCATCGCAACGAGGCCGGGCGAAGTGCTCGCCGCGAGCAATATGACAGAAGTGAGCACTGCGTGGATGCCGGCATGGGCGTAGCCGCCCGGCTTCAAAATGTCGCCCTTGCCGGCCAGAATCCAGCCGGGTTGCAGGAGATAGTCGGCAACATAGTGCTTGATCTCGAGGCCGATCAGCAGGCCAAACAACAACCACGTCATTCCGTGTCCCCGGCCCCCCGAGCCGAGCCGGGGCCGGCGAGCGCCCCGGTCGCATCCCGATTGATATTCGACCTGTCGAGCCTCGCGTTCCGATAGGATCGGAACCCATGCTCGATTTCCTTGTCTGTCGCGTTCCGATCCCCGGATCAAGTCCGGGGAGGAAAACCGCTCGCACCGTTCGCTTCCGCGGATCGCCGGTTCCTAGAAACGCTTCACATGCTTGGCGTAAGCCAGCGGCCGCCGCAAGCCAAGAAGAATTGTGCCGTCGCCGACTTGGGTGTTAGTGTTCAGCATCAATTCACGAAGACTGTGCGACCCGGACCCTGAAGACAGGCGCGCGGTACATGCTACGAGGTCGTTGGTCATGCGCATTTTGAGTTCAATTCTCCTCAGTGCCGTCATCGCTCTGGGCATTTCAGGACCGGTTCTGGCCGATGCCTCGGGGGTCGCCAAAGGGGTCGACCCGGAAGCGAGCGCGTTGCTCGACAATCAAACACGTACGCTGGTTGTAGGGGGCGACATCTTCCTCGGCGACGTGATCAAGACCGGACCGAAAGGGCTGGTCCAGATCCTGTTTGCGGACAACACAAAGCTGGTGATAGGGCCGAATTCGAGCCTCATCATCGAGGATTACCTCGTCCGCAATGACGGTTCGGCCGGAAAGCTCGCCATCAACATGCTGGGTGGCACGTTCCGCTTCATCACCGGGGACTCGCCCAAGGGCGCCTATGAGATCATCACGCCCTCGGGCACGATCGGTGTGCGTGGCACCGCGTTCGACGCCTTTGTCGATGAGCTGGGTATCCCCCATGTGCTGATGTTCCTCGGCACGACGCTGCTCAAGAGCTATGGCGGGGACAGCGAAGTGCTGACTGGTCTTTGCCAGATGGGCGAAATCACCGATGAAGCCGCCGAGATCGTCGGCAATTCGAGCGATTTTACCGGCGAGGACCGCGAAGAACTGAAGCGCTGGTTCAAATATGCGCTGAACCAGTCCTCGCTGCTGCGCGAATTCTGGCTCGGGCATGCGCTCGAATGCACGCGCAAGCCGCCTGAGGACGGCGGGCCGGTTTCGATTTTGAGTGACCAAGGTACCGGGAACGGTTGTCCTGAAGGGCAGTATCCCGATGGTGAGGGTGGGTGTGGATATCCCGGTTAGTGACCCGCAAAGGCTAGTAGCGCACAACTGATAGAGGGGCGAGGTTTCAGGTCAGATGCTCGGCCGCCGCCTCATCCCCACCCTTCTCGGTCTTGCGCTGGTGCTGGGGCTCGCCGCGCTGCGCGTCGCTGACCCTTACCCGCTGCAGGTGCTGCGGGAGCTTGCGTTCGATTCCTACCAGCGCATCCTGCCGCGTTCGGGTCCGGCTGGTCCGGTACGGGTCGTCGATATCGACGAGGCTTCGCTCGCCAAGCTCGGGCAATGGCCCTGGCCGCGCGACAGGATGGCGCTGCTGACCGAACGGCTGATGCAGCTCGGCGCAGCGGCGATCGCCTTCGACGTGCTGTTTCCTGAGCCCGACCGGCTCTCCCCCAAGGTTATCGGGCAATCGCTGCCCGGGGTCGATGTCTCAAAGCTCGCCGATAATGATGAGCTGTTCGCTGCGGCGCTGAAACAGAGCCCGTCAGTGCTCGGCTTTTCGAGCGCGCCTTCGGCCCCCAAACTCGAAGGCAATGCCAAGGGCGGTTTTGCGATATCGGGCAGCGATCCCAAGGGGTCGATTGCCCTGCTCAAGGGAGCAGTGACACCGTTGCCGTTGTTGCGCGAAGCCGCGCCGGGACTTGGCAGCCTCAGCCTCAATGACGAGGAGAGCTCGAGCGTCGTGCGACGCGTGCCCCTGATCTGGACCAATGGCAACTCGATCTTTCCGGGGCTATCGATCGAGGCCTTGCGGCTGGCGCTGGGGCTGGGCGCCATCGTCGTTCTTGGCGACACGGCCGATGCGGGAACGGTCGAGGGATTGCGGCTCGGGGACTTCACTGTCCCCACGACCGATCACGGCGACCTCTGGGTCTATTACCGGCCGCCCGACCCCTCGCTCTATGTCTCGGCCGCGAAGATCCTCGGCGACGACTGGCAATCGGCAGCGCCGCAGATCGGCGGCCAGATCGCGCTGATCGGCACGTCGGCAAGCGGTCTGCTCGATGTTCATGCCACGGCGCTGGGCGACAATGTGCCGGGCGTTTCGATCCACGCGCAGGTCATCGACCAGATCGTTTCGGGCCAGTTCATCATTCGCGCGGACTGGCTGTCCGGGCTCGAGCTGCTGGTGTTCGTCATTGCCGGCCTGTTGCTGGTCGTAGTTGTCCTCAGGCTCGGCCCGGTCGCGGGGCTGGCGCTGGCGGTGGTCCTGATCGGGGGCATGGCCGCGGCATCGTGGGTGGCGTTCCAGAGCCGTGGGCTTCTCGCTGACCCAACCTTTCCGGTGATCGGGGCGCTGCTGGTTTATGGAACGATGGTCTATGCGCAGTTTTCGATCACCGAGCGCGACCGGCGGCAGGTGCGCCGCGCCTTCGGCTACTATGTGGCGCCGGAACTTCTGGGCGTTATCGAAAGAAACGCCGGAAAGCTGGAACTGGGCGGGGAGCTGAGGGAATTGAGTGTGATGTTCGCCGACATGCGCGGCTTCACGAGCTTCACCGAAAAGCACACGCCGCAGGATACGCTTGCTACCCTCAACACATTATTCGGAGCGTTGGGCAAGCAGATCGTCGACCGGCTGGGAACCATCGACAAGTTCATCGGCGATGCGATCATGGCGTTCTGGAACGCGCCGGTCGATGTGCCGCAGCATGCGCGCAAGGCTGCGCTTTCGGCCATCGCCATGCGCGAAACGCTGGAGGCCCTGAATGCCAGGAAGGCCTTTGGCGACCCCGGCATAGCGGTGGGCGTCGGCATCGCCACAGGCGTGGCGCTCGTGGGCAATATGGGTCTTGAAACGCGCTTCGACTACTCGACCATCGGCGATCCGGTGAATGTTGCCTCGCGGGTCGAGGGCGAGAGCAAGGTGGTGGGGTTCGATATCGTGGCGGCGGAAGCCACCGCCCTTGCAGCAGCCGACCTCGCCTGGCTCGAAGCCGGATCTGTGCAGCTCAAGGGCAAGGCGGCGCGGCTCAAGATCTTCATCCTTCTGGGCGATGAGGCGTTTGCGCGGAAGCCGGAATTTGCGGCGCTGCGCGAGGCGCATGCCAATCTCCTTGAAGCGCTCCGTCATGGCGAGGGCGGGGAAGCGCTCGCGCTATGCCGGAAACTCGGCCCTGACCTGCTGCCGGGGCTGGCGCGGTTCTATGAACTGGTACCGGGGCGGATCGAGGACTTCCTGTCGGCCTGATAGGCCTCGCGCATCTCCTCGATTTCGGCGAGCGCGACCGCGAGTGCGGACCAATCGTCGCTTTCGGCAATCGGGGCCCAGATGGCTTCCATCTCATCGATCAGCATGGACCGCGGCAACCGGCGGGCGAAATAGGGGTGATCGAGATTGGCGGAAGAGGTGGGCGAATAGAATTCGAACAGCCCCCTGAGCGGGAAAAACAACTCGGAGGCGTAGGCCTCGGCAGCCGGGCTCAGGGTGGCGCGACCGGAGCTTGCAGTGCCGCCGCGCCAATCGAACCAGAATTGCTCATAGGGGATCTGGCTCGCCGCAAGAAAAGCAAAGATCGCGGTCGTGAGCTCCGAATCCCGTTCCTCGCCCATGGGCTCAAGAGCGAGGCGCCGCAGGCACGCGTCCGACATTGACCGACGGAACGCGGGCCAGAAATTGTTGAGCGCCTTTTCGAGCTGGCTTTGCTCGCCGAGCGGCAAGAGGCACTCGGCGAGGCGCGTGAGGTTGAAAGCCAGGGCATCGGGTTGCCGGCCAAAGGCGTAAAGGCCGGTCTCGTCGAAATAGGCAGCGGTGAAGGCAGGATCGTAATGGGGCAGGAACCGCCACGGGCCATAGTCGAAGCTCTCGCCGGTCACGTTGATATTGTCGGAGTTGAGAACGCCATGGACGAAACCGGCGGCAATCCAGTCCCCGCCCGTCGCGGCCACCCGACGGGCAACTTCAGCGAGGAATTTTTCGGCGCGCGCATTGTCGCCCGGTGGGGCAATGCCGGGCATGTAGGTCTCAAGCGAATAGTCGAGCAGCTTTTCGAGATTGACGGTCTCGCCGAGATAGGCGACGCGCTGAAAGCTGCCGATGCGGATGTGGCCTTGGCTCAGCCGCACGAGGACCGACGCACGGGTGGGAGAGGGCTCGTCGTGCCGTTCGAGTTCTTCGCCGGTTTCGATGAGGCTGAGCGATTTGCTGGTATCGACGCCCATCGCCTCGAGCATGGCGGTGGCGAGCACTTCGCGCACGCCGCCCTTGAGCGTCAGACGGCCGTCGCCCATGCGTGAAAAGGGCGTACGGCCGGAGCCCTTGGTGCCGAGATCGAGCAGGCGCCCCTGCTCATCGTGCAACTGGGCGAAGAGGAAGCCGCGGCCGTCGCCGAGATCGGGGTTGTAGGTCTGGAATTGATGGCCGTGATAGCGGAGCGCCAGCGGCGTTTCGAAGCTGCCGGAAATGGGCTTGAAGCGGCCGAAATGGTCGATCCATTCGGCATCGGTCAATGTGTCGAGGCCGATCGAGGCGGCGGCGCGCTGATTGCGGTGGCGGAGAATATGCCTGGGGAAAGGCGCCGGCTCGACGGGATCGAAAAAGGCGCTGCCGAGCGTTGCATGGGAAGTCGAGGGGCGGATCATGGCTCAGCGCCGGAAGATGCCGACGAGTTCGACATGCGGCGACCAGGCGAATTGATCGACCGGGGTGAGGGTTTCAAGCCGGTAGCCGCCGGCGATAAGGATGGCGGTATCGCGGGCGAAGGTTCTGGGCTCACAGGAGACGGCAACGACGGTCCGGACTTTCGAGCGCGCCAGTTCACGGGTCTGGGCCTCTGCACCGGCGCGTGGCGGATCAAAGACGACGGCGTCGAAGCCAACCATTTCGGTGGGGGCCAGTGGGTTGCGGAAGAGGTCGCGGGTCACGGCTTCGACCGGCTTCAGGCCCTTGGTGTGGCGGACTGCAGCGGCAAGCGCGGCGATCGACGGCTTGTCGGCGTCTGCCGCAAAGACCCTCGCTCTTTCGGCAATCCGAAGCGCGAAGGGGCCGACGCCGCAGAAGAGATCGGCAACCGATTTCGCACTGCCGAGGCCATCGAGAACGAGCGCGGCGAGGGTTTCCTCGGCGCTCTTGGTGGCCTGGACGAAACCGCCGGCCGGCAGGCCGACCTGCGCAGTACCCATGTTGAGGGTGGGTGAGCGGGATTCGAGCACAAGCTCGCCATTGAGGCTCATCCGCGCCGCGCCCTGGCGCTGAGCAAGGGGCGTCAGCCGCTCGGGTTTGAGCCCGCGCTTGTCGGTGCGCACGGAGATGTCGAGCCCGGTGTCGGTCGCGGTGAAAGCGACATCGCAATCGCCGATGGTGGCGCCAATCTGGCGCGCCAAAGCGGGCGCGCTGGACTGGAGCGTTGGGACCAGAATTGGACAAGCCTCAATATCGAGCAGCTCGTGGCTGCGCGCTTTCATGTAGCCGGCGGCCTTACCGCGGACATGCAGCGTCGCGCGCCGGCGACCCTCGCCGTGGGCGATGCGAAGTGGTGCCACCTCCGCGGCGACGTGGGCGCGGGCGAGGGCGTCGGCTACGAGACCGCGCTTGTACGCAGCGTAGGAGAGCAGGCCCAGATGCTGCAGCGAACAGCCACCGCAGGTGCCGAAATAGGCGCAAATGGGTTCGGTCCGATCCTCGGGACCCGGGTTGCTATCGGCCATCAGGACGCGAGACGCGCTCGAGCAGGCTTGCCATCGAGACGAAGGGGATGCCCGCGCGTTCGCTGAGCCCGGTGGCACAGGTCGAGACGGTCGAGACACCCAGGGTGCAATCGGACGGGATGTCGGATTTGACGAAGCGCGTCGCCCATTGGTTGAGTTCGGGCACGAACAGGCCCTTGTCGCCGGCATAGCCGCAGCAGCTCACCGAGTTGAGAACGGCGATGCGGATGGCGCAGGCCCTGGCGAGGGCCTCGATGGCGCCCTGTTCCTGCTGGCGCTGGGCCGAGCAATTGTGATGCACGGCAACAACCGGAAGCGGCGCAGTGATGATGAGCCTGGGAAGGACCTCGGCGAGGAGGAATTCGGCGCTGTCGGCGACGGCCATCTCGCCATGACGGGACTTGAGGTGTTTCGCGCAGGTCGAAGCGTCGGTGACGACGGGCGCACCAAGCGTTGCGAGCTTGGACACCAGCTTGCCGCCGACGCGTTGCGCTTCTTCTGGAAAGCCCTTGCTTTCGAAAGGCTGGCCGCAGCATTGGCCGGTGAGGCCCTCGGGGACGATGACGTCGAACCCGGCGCGCTCGAGCAGCGCGAGCATGGCGTCCGTCGTCGGCAGGAGATCGTGCCGGGTCTCCGGTGCGCCGAACATGCGGGTAGGGCAGCCGGGGAAATAGACGATCTGCTTGCGATCCTGCGTGGCGATGGGGACGGGAAAGCCGGTCTGTTTGGGATTGGCTCTGAGATTGGGACCGCGGCGCGCAGTGGGCGCGCCCGGCCCGTTGCTGAGCGCCTCACTGACGCGCGGGACGCGTTCGCCGCTGAGCTTGCGCAGCGTGCCGGCGATGGCGTCGGTTGCGCCATTGCCAATGATGGTTCGGCTCAGTTGCTGAAGGCCGACACCGCCGCGCATGGCGCGCTCGGTCGCAACCAGGTGGTCGCCCACTGCGTGGGCAATGCGTTTTTCGCCGTCGGTGCGGCGGCGAGCGCGCTCGCCGATCACCATGGTGCCGGTCTCGATGCCGACCGGACAGCGGCCGGCGCAGACATTGCCGGCGGCGCAGGTGGCGAGCCCGGCATAGGCGAAGCTCTTGTCCATGGCGGCGAGGCGTTCAGCATCCTCGCCGGTCTGGCGCAGTCGGGCCATCTCGCGGGTGACGACGATACGCTGACGCGGACTGAGCGTGAGCTGGGCGCTGGGGCAAGCCGGCTCGCAGAAACCGCATTCGATGCACAGGTCGATGATGGGGTCGGCGAGCGGCATGAGCTTCAAATGCTCGATATGTACGCTGGCGTTGCCGGTAATGAGCACACCTGGATTGAGCAGGGCTTCCGGATCGAAAAGCGGCTTGATGCGCTGCATGATGCGGTACGCCGCGGTGCCCCATTCGCGCTCGACGAAAGGAGCGATGGCGCGGCCGGTGCCATGCTCGGCCTTGAGACTGCCGCCATAGCGCACCGACACCAGCTCGCTGAGGTCGCGCGAGAAGCGGTCGAATTTTTCCGCAGCGCCTTCCTGCATGAAATTGTCGCTCATCTGGAAATGCAGGTTCCCGGCGAGCGCGTGGCCGAAAATGATGGCGTCGGGATAGTCGTGATCGTCGAGCAGCTTGCGCATGTCGATGACGAAATCGGCAAGGCGGTCGATGGGCGCGGCGACGTCCTCGGTCAGCATCGAGGTACCCTTGGGGCGCGCGGCGCCGCCGGAGGCGAAAAAGCCCTTGCGCACGTCCCAAAGTCCCTGCGAGCGGGCTTCGTCGGTCGAGAAATTGAGGTCGGTGGCGCCCTCTTCGCGCAGGATCGTTTCGGCCTTGGCGACTTCTATCGCAAGCTCCTCGGGCGTCGGTGCCGAGACATCGATCAGCACCACCGGCGAGGTCTCGGTGAAGAACTCCACGAAGGGCGCGATGGCCGGCAAATGCTGTACGGTTCCCAGTGCCCGGCGCTCGATATATTCGGCGGCGGTGACGCCGGTGGTCGACTGTACGCCGCCATTGGCGAGGCGCGAGATGGCGCGGGCGCAGGAATGGGGGTCGGGAAAGGGGATGAGCCCCGTGGATTTATGCGGATGCTCTGGAATGGTGTTATAGGTGACCTCGGAGACGAAGCCGAGCGTACCCTCAGAGCCGACGATCAGGTGGACGAGGATGTCGATGGGGTCGTGGAAATCGACCAGCGCGTTGATCGAATAGCCGACGGTGTTCTTGATGCGGTACTTCTTCTTGATGAGCGCCACCAGCTCGGGGTCGGCCATCACCTCGTGGTGCAGCTGCTGCAGGCCTTCGAGCAAGCCGGCATGGCTCTGCCGGAACGCTGCCACGGACTGCGGATCGCCGGAGTCGAGCACCGTGCCGTCGACCAGCATGACGCGCAGGCGCTGCAGGGTGTGGTAGGTGTTGTAGGCGACGCCGCAGCACATGCCCGACGAGTTGTTGTTGACGACGCCGCCGATCTTGCAGGTCGCCTGGCTGGCGGGATCCGGCCCGAGCTTGCGGTTGAAGGGTTTCAGCACCCGGTTGGCATTGGCGACGATGATGGCGGGGCCGAGGACGATGCGGTCGCCATTGTCGAGGATGCGCAGTTTGCGAAAGCCGTCGCCGAGAACCGCGAGTACGCCGTCGGAATTGGACTGGCCGGAAAGGGAGGTGCCGGCGGCGCGGAATGTCACTGGCAGCCGTTCGGCGCGGGCCGCAGCGATCACGGCGCGCACGTCATCCTCGGAATTGACGATGACCACTACGGCGGGAACCAGCCGGTACTGGCTCGCATCACCCGCATAGGCATAGGTCATCAACGGATCGGTCATGACCCGGTTGGGTGCGATGGTGCTGGCCGCGAGCCGCGCCTTGACGCGGGAAGCGACTGCCTGACGGTCGCGGACCGGGGCCATCTGATTCAATGGAGACTCCTCTTTGGGAGCGGAATCCTAGACTGATTTCGCGCTGGAAGGGAGTCGATCAAGGGCGAAAGCGGTAGGCCGATTGACGTGGGCCCGGGGCGGGGCTTTGCTCAGCACATGGAGTTCGCCCTGCATTTTCCGCGCGGCCGTCTGGCAGCCACCGTCGAGTCGCTGGTTTTCTCGTCCGACTACGCGCCGCTGCATCAGCGCGAAAAGCTGATCCCAGAAGGGGTGGTCCAGATCATTGTCGATCTGACCGAACGTCCGAAGCGGCTCTATGCTGGGGAAACCACGCCCGTTGGCGTCGATTTCACCAAGAGCTGGATTTCGGGCATCCAGCAGCGCTGGATTGTAATCGAGGCGCAGCGTGGCGCCTCGATGATGGTGATCCAGTTCCGGCCGGGCGGGGCGCAAGCGTTGACCGGCCACGATGCGAGCACGCTAGCCAATTCCGTCCATCCGCTTGCCGATGTGATGAATGGGACGGCTTCGTCGTTGCGCGACCGCGTTCTCGAGGCCGAGGGCATCGCGGCAAAGTTTGCCGCGACCGAATCCTGGTTGCTGGAGCGGTTGAGCGATGCAAGACCGCTCCACCCCGCGATACAGCGGCTCGCGGGGGAGCTTGGGCGGCCGGGCAGGCGCGTGCGCGATCTGGCCGCTGCCGCCGGCCTGTCTGACCGGCAGCTTCGTTCCATCTTTGCCGAGACTGTCGGCGTTAGCCCAAAATCCTTTGCGCGCATCGCCAGGTTTCAGGCGCTGCTGCGCGCGCTCGCCCGCACCGGGCGAGACGACCCGATGCTTGAGGGCGAGGCGCTACCACCGCCCGATTGGGCCGTACTGGCTGCTGAAACCGGCTATTTCGACCAGAGCCACATGAACCATGAATTCATGGCCTTCGCCGGGATGACTCCAGGCGCCTATGCGGCCGCCTATCGCGGGCAATCCAACTATCTGCCGATCACCCTGCCGCGTTGAGCGCTTCCGTTTCTTACAAGACCGGGGTTAGGCTCGCGGCCTAGCCTTGAGCTCGAAACGGGGGATATCTCACATGCCTGCAATCAACTGGTTGGCCGTCATTGCGGCCGCGCTTTCAATGTTCGTCCTCGGCGCGGTCTGGTACTCACCGATCCTGTTTCTCGAACGCTGGACTAAGGCGGCGGGTCTCACGATCGAGGTCAACAACCGCCGCAACTTCCCGATGATTCTGGGGATCTCGTTCGTCTTGACGCTGATCATGGCGGCGAACCTGGCGCTCTTCGTCTATGGGCTCGACCTCGGGACCACCATTGCTTACGCGGTCGCCGCCGGACTCGGCTGGGCGGCCCTCAGCCTCTGGGTGATCTCGCTGTTCGAGAGCCGGCCCTTTGCCTATGTGCTCATCAATGGCGGCTATCTGACCGTGGGCTTTGCGCTGATGGGGCTCATCCTGGGGCTCTGGCGCTAGCCTTCAAAACCCAATTCGCCGAGCGGCGGGCCGGGAAAGGTCGCGAAGCCTTCAATGCCGCCGATCAGTTCGTTGACGGCGCGGCCCGCCTGGTCGATGGCGGAATGGGCGTAGGCATAGGCGCCCGAATCGGCATTGGCGATGGCGACGCGGCCCCAGCCCTTGCGCGCCGTCTCGATGGGCAGCGGTCCATCGGGCCAATAGGCGTCCCAAGGCCGCATATACTCGACGGAATAGCCGTGGCTCCAGCGGTTGACGGTGATCGCCTCGATGTCGCGCGCCGCATCGAAGCCGCCCGGGCCGAGTGCGCGTTGCAGCAGGTCGCGCAGGCCGCGCTCATAGTCCTCAAAGCTCATGGTGGCGAGCTGATGCCGGCCGGCCGTGGATTGGTCGCGCGCCGAACTGCCATCGCCGGTACCGGGGATGGACCAGACATGGAGTACGATCGGCGCCGAGGCTGATTGCGGACAATGATAACCACCGATCGAAACCGGGTCGTCGAGCGTCACGCCCGACCAGAAGCCGGGCACCGCCCGGAAGCCTGAAATGCCGAGCCTGGCGAAGGACTCGAAGTTGGAAATCAGCACATTGGCGTAGACCAGCGGGGTCTTGATCTGGTCGTTGAGCGCCGCGACCTGCGCCTCTGGCAATTCGTCGGTGATGTGCGGGATCACGCGGTGCCAGCAGGCGAGAATGACATGGCCGCCGCTGACGGTCTTGAGCTTACCTTCTTCAGCATAGGTCAGGGTGACACTGGTCGCACTCGCCGGATCGCCGACATGGGCGACCTTCACCACCGACGAAGCGAGGCGGAGCCGCACCGGATTGGCCGCGACGTCGAGCGCTGCGAAGTCGATGTCTCCGGTCACGAGATCTTCGATGCTCGATCCGGGCACGGCATCGGGGATCAACTTGCGCACCAAGGCCCGGGCCACAGAGGCATTGCCATCGGGGAAATGGTAGATGTACTCGTCAGGGTCGGTGGCCAGCAACCGTGCCGAGGGCATGTTGGCCGGGTCGGGCGCATCGCCCAGGTCCATGCCGTCGAAGCCGGGAAGTCCAACCGCCCAGGCATCGAGCGCCGAATAGCAATCGGCGGTGGTCGCGAGGTATTCGTCGGGCGCGAAGGATAGCGGCACCTGCTTATCGCAGCCGCAGGGGCCGGTCAGGAAACCGGCATAGGTCATCCCGGCAAGAGCGGCGCGCTTTTCCGTGCGGCTCATTCCGGGCAGGTAGTCTTCCGCCTCATCGGTGATGCGTTTGAGATCGGCCCTAGCCTTGTCGTTGAGCGGGGTCTGGTCGATCCAGGAAGAGTCTTCCTCATCGACGAGCACCAGCTTGTCGGTACCGAAGAGTTCAGAGCCGTAGAATTGGCTGTCGGAAGGAACGCCCAGCCGGTCCCACCAGTCGTCATCGTACCAGTCCTCGAAGCGCACCGGCTCGATGTCGATATCGGCCATGATCCTTTTGACCAACGGCGAGAAGAAGCTCGGGGTTTGCAGTGACTGGCTGCCGCCATAGCCGATGATCCGTTTGCCGTTGCGGGCGGTGAACTGGTTGCGCACGGCGTGGCCGCCGAAGCTTTCATTGTTCTCGAGGATGAGGATCCTGGCGTCCGGCTTCTGCTGCCGGTAGAGGAGCGCGCCGCAAGGCCCGAAATGCCTCCGCCGACCACGACCAGATCATAGTCCTCGCCGGTTTCCTCGATGACTGGAGCACTGTTCCAGAAATTGCCGTCGCGAACGGCGTGCATGATGTTCATGGCGGCTTCGGAATGGCCGCGCAGACCGGTGAGCTTGGAGAGGTCAGCCGGGGGAGAAGCGGCGAGGGCCGGATGGGGCAGGCTGCCCATTGCCGCTGCCGTCACCCCCAGCGCCACCCCGTTCAGGAAGTCGCGCCGGGTGATCGGCCGGTCCATCCCCAATTTGAGATCCCGATCCGACCAGGCCATCGCGCACTCCTTCAGGGATTTCGGTTGGAGTGTTACGCCTTTGCGTTGGCTTGGCTAGGCCGGGGCCAAGATCGACAGACCACCACATGACGCAGCCCCGGCCTGATGCCGCTCAGAGATCGACGTCGCGATCCGGGCCATGGTGGGTCGCGTGGCGCACCTCGTGGGCGGCGCGGGTCAGAATCTCCGCCACCCTGCGCTGCGCCTCGGGCGAAGCCTTCTTGGCGGATTTGATGGCGTCCTTGAGTTCGCGCCGCGCGGTGTTGACGTCGGGGATGACACCATCCATGTCGTGGTCGGGCGGCGGCGGGGGCTGGAAGCCCTCGGAAAAGCGGCGCTCAGCCTCTTCCCAGCGGCCGCGAAGATGCTGCGCCTTCTCGCCGATCTTGCTGAGGTAATCGAGCGTGGTCTCGACCGCGGCGCGGTTGTCGCTCAAATGCGCCTTGCCTTCCTCGGTAATGGTGTAGAGCCGCTTGTTGCCTTCGGGGGTCGAGGTCACGTAATTGGCCTCTTCGAGGAAGGTCAGAGCCGGATAGACGACTCCGGGGCTGGGCACATAGATGCCCCCGGTCTTTTCCTCGATGGCCTTGATCAGGTCGTAGCCGTGGCGCGGCTGCTGTTCGATGAAGTAGAGCGCGACAAGGCGCAGGTCGCCCGAGGCGAGCATGCGTCCGATGCGGAAGCTGTCGCCGAAATTGCCCCAGTCTCCACCGCGCCCGCCCATGCCGGGGCCACCCGGACCGCCGAAAGGCCGGCCCCAACGGCCGAAGCCGCGCTGTGCCATATGTTCGAAGCGATGCCACTGGTGGCGAGCAAAGCGCTCGAAATTGTCGTCAGAATGTGTCACGAGCAGTCTCCGATATATCTAGCGTTGGATCGCAGATATGGCGCCGACAGCCCTGATATCAAGATATATCGCGAAGATATATCGACTGGGATATCGGCTCCTAGCGTAGTGCGGAGATATATCTTTCGGCGCTGCGCTGAAGGGCGGCCTTGCCGTCGCGGTCGAGGACGCGGTCCCACCAGCCGGCATAGATGCGGTCGAAGCTATAGGCGCGGACGGATTTGACGATGCGCTCGACGGCCTTGGCGTTGAGCGGAATGAGGTTGGGATAGGAGTACATGAAGCTCACCCAGCGCGTGTCGGGGACGACCATGATGGTGTCGCCGGTGAACAGGACACCCCGTCCCTGGGCCCCTTCGGCCCAGTGCAGCACCGTCGAGCCGGGAAAGTGTCCGCCGGTGCGGATCAGCGTGATTCCGTCGTCGAGGCTCCTGCTTTCGCCGGACCAGAACTCGATCGCTGGGTCGGGCCGCATGACCCAGTCGCGATTGTCCTCGTGCAGCCATATCGGGACGCCACCCAGGGCCCGGCTCCAATCGACCATGGTGGTGTAAAAATGCGGGTGCGAGATGGCGATCGCCTTGATGCCGCCTTTGGCGGCGAGCGCATTGACGGCCGCGTCGGTCACCAGCGGCGTACAATCCCAGAGGACGCCACCCGTGGGGCGGGTGATGGCCAGCGCCCGTTCGCCAATGGCGATCTGCGGCTTGCTCCCAACCCCGATGAGACCGGGCTCGAGCTCGCGCCATTCGTTGATGTGGCCGGTCTTCAGTTCCTCGAGCGTTGTCCAGTCCTGGCCCCTAGCATTCACATATTGGCGGTCGTCGGCACAGATCCGGCAGATCTCCGGGGGCGCATCGGCCTCGGCATAGCCGGTGCCGCAGGTGGTGCAAATGAAGGAGGGCACTATGTCCATCCCGTGTCGGAGGGGTTACGGTTCCCTCAGCATATCATTGTTGCCCAGCAGGCCTTCGGGAGAATTATGCTGACCAAGCCTTCCCTCGTTGCTCTTCTCATCGCCTTGGCGGCATGTGGCGGCGCGCTCGCTCAGGACGAGCCGCGTGTCGATAACAGCGGCAAGGGCGCCGTGCTTTGCCTCCAACAGGTCCTCCTCAGCGCCAAAGCTGTGGTCGAGGCCTGCGGCTGGGAGCGCACGTCAACTGACGACGCGATCGACAACGCGCTGACGGATATCGACGCCTTTGTTATCGCAAACTCGTCTCAGCCCGTCACGCAAGAGCAGATTAACCAATTCAAATCCGAGCAGCTGGATGATGCCCGAGCACACATCAGTGCCGAACCAGGTGTGTACAGCCGTGACCCGAAAGCTTCGGACGACGGGCTATTTTGGGCCATCCACACAATGGATGTGACCGAGTTTGTCGCGCTTACCGCGGACGCCCTCTCGATTCCCCGCGAGCCCGTTCTCAACCCCTGTTTCTAGCCTTGTGTCGCCTTCCATTTCTCCAGCGCGCTCAGGCTGTCGCCGGCTTTGGCGATGGCGAACTGATAGATTTCGAAGGCGGTTACTATATTGCCATAGTAATTGCTGCGTTGCCGGGCCTCGGTCTTCAACCTGAGGATCAGGTCGCGGTCGGCGCCCGCGAGGTCGGTGCGCAAGGTGAAGTCGCGAGCCTGGCGGACGGCATAGTCGAAGGGGTCCCAGCCCCAGAGATTGACCAGCCATCGGTTGCCGGAAAAGTCGTTGAACTCGAGCCCCCAATAGAGCCCCTGACCCATGGGGCCGGGTTCGAGATAGTCGTTGCCAAACGTCGCACGGGGAAGACCAAGCCCCACGGCATCGAGATGGGCAGCAAGTTGGGCGCCGAAGGCGAACCAGTCGCTGCGTTCGGTGGCATCGATCGCGAGATGGATGTCGATACTGCGCCAGACCATCAGGTCATAGCTGGCGCTGCCGGTGACGGTGGGGTCGCTGAAGCGACGCTGCAGCAGCTCGAAAAGGCCGGAATCGGCCAGGAGCGCATGGGCCTCGCTGCGCAGTTGATCGGCCATTTCGGTGCGTGTCGCCAAGCGGTCCCCTCGCTTAAGCAAAAACCCGGTCCATGAGGGACCGGGTTTTCAAAATTCGCAACCCTCAGGGCGCGGCTCCGGCCTATTCCGCCTTGGGCTCGGCGGAGGCAGCGGCCGCTTCCATCGCGTCCTTTTCGGCCAGTTCCCTGGCCAGAGTCTCGGCGGCGGCGATCTTTTCGGCCTCGCGCGCGCTCTTGGCCTCGAGCGCGGCGTCGCGTTCGCCGGCTTCGATCTTCTTGGTGCGCGAATTGGTCGATTCGAAAATACGGGCCGACTTACCGCGACGGTCGCGCAGGTAATAGAGCTTGGCGCGGCGGACCTTGCCGCGCTTCAAGACCTCGATGCGATCCACATTGGGGCTCAGCACCGGAAAGACACGCTCGACGCCTTCGCCATAGGAAATCTTGCGGACGGTGAAGTTCTCGTTGAGGCCGGTGCCGGAGCGGGCGATGACCACGCCCTCATAGGCCTGGAGGCGCTCTTTTTCGCCTTCGCGGACCTTCACCCAGACCTTGACGGTATCGCCATGGGTGAAATCGGGGCGGCCGCCTTTGGCGACCAGGGAGTCGAGCTGTTCTTTCTCGAGCTCGGCAATGATGTTGGACATTTCAGGGATCCGTTCTGATCTTTTCAATGGGGCGTTTAGCCGAGGAAAGTTTCGGCCGCCCGGTCTTGTTTGCACGGAGTTGTGTGACGTTATTGGCCCGCCCCTAGGGGGAGCGAGCGCGCATATAGTGCAAGACCAACCAAGAGTCCAGCGTTTGCGCCGGTTACAGCCAGCCGGCGAGAACCCCGATGCCGCTGAGCGCGAAGGCGACGCCGGCCACCCGGGCGACGATCCGGCCATATTTGCCGACGAGCCGGGCGACCAGCAGGGCACCGGCTATGCCCGCGGCATGGAGCAGGGCGGTCGCGACCATGAATCCAGCCGCATATTCGAGCCCGCCGGCATCGGCGGGCATTTCGGCGCCATGGGCGTGGCCGTGAAAAATGGCGAAGGCGCCGACCAGCGCCATGGCGCCGATCGCTGGCATGGGCCGGCCCAGCGCGGCGACACCGCCGATCACCACCGAGGAGAGCGCGACGCCCAGCTCGACGAAGGGCAGGTCGATGCCGCCGACGCCGAGCAGGAAGCCGACCGCCATCATCCCCACAAAGCTCAGCGGCACAAGGTAGAGGGCTCGGCCTCCCAGGACGTAGGCGAAGACGCCGACCGCCAGCATGGCGAGGACATGGTCGAGGCCGCCGATGGGGTGCGCAATGCCGTGGAGGAACCCGGATGAATCGTCATGGCCTGTATGGGCGAAGGCCGCACTCGGGAGCAGCACAAAAAGGGCAGCGAAAATTGCGCGCATAGTCATCCTTTCGGGCATCCCGATCTCGCGGGTTCCATTCCTGTCAAAACTTGCCGGCAAGATCAATCGGCGGTGCATGCATTTGCCGCATGCCGCAGATGCCGGCCTGCGGTATGTATGAACCATGAGCCGGACCAGAGCCATCGGCGGCATGATCGGACGGGAAGCGCTGCTTGCGCTGATCGTCCTCGCGCTGCTGTTCCTGAATTTCGGGCACCAGCCGGTCCAGGCCGCGAGCGCGTGGCAGGTGCTCGGAAGCGATTCCTTCTGCGGCGATCCGCTTTCGCCTTCGCCCGCCGATCACGCGCCTTGCCATGCCTGCCGGATCGGCAGCGGCGCAGACGTGCCACCAGTGCCCGGAGCGATCTTGCCGGTCGTCTTTGCGATAGAGCCGGCTCTCCATATCGCGGATGAGACGCCTGGCATTCTCCGGCTGCCCTTTATCCTTGGCCCCGATCCACGCGGTCCGCCGGCCCTCGGCTGATTGCGTCTCGCCGGGCGGCCTGCCGCCCTCGATCGGATTTCATCAAGGCCAGAACCCATGTTCAATCTATTCGTGCGCGCGGCTTTAGCCGGCGCCATCTTCACCGCTCTTGCCCTACCCGCGCTCGCCCATCACGGGGTCATGCATGATGGTTGCGCGCCGGGGCAGAGCTTTGCCATCGGCGCCATCACTGTGACCGGCGCCTTCACCCGCGAGATGCTGCCGGGCGCAGAAATCGCCGGCGGCTATATGAGCATCGCCAATAGCGGTGGCGCGCCGGATCGGCTGGTTAGCGTCAAGACCGAAGCGGCCAAGCAGAGCGGGCTGCATCAGATGACACTCGAGGGCGACGTGATGAAGATGGCGCCGCTCGAAGGCGGGCTCGAAATCCCGGCGGGCGGTTCGGCGGTTCTCGAGCCGGGCGGCAATCACGTGATGATGGAAGGGATCGACCAGAGCTTCGAAGAGGGCGAATGCGTGCGTATCGTCCTGCACTTCGAAAACGCAGGCGAGCTTGCGGTCGATCTCAGTGTCGGCGGCGTGAGTCAGGATGTGGCACCGACCGGGCACGACATGGCGGGTATGGCGATGCACACATCCGCCATCACGCTGGGCGATCTCGAGATTACCGGCCCCTTCACTCGCGCCACCCTGCCCAATGCGCCGGTGGGCGCCGGCTTCATGGTCATCACCAATCACGGGTCTGCCGATGACCGGCTGGTCTCGGCCAGTTCGCCCGTCGCGGGCATCACGCAGATCCATGAGATGAAGATGGAGGGAGACCTGATGAAGATGGCCGAACTGCCAGATGGCCTCGTCATTCCGGCCAGGCAGTCGGTGACGCTGGCGCCCGGGGGCTTCCATGTGATGTTCATGGACCTCAAGCAGCCCATCGTCGAGGGCACGACCATCCCCGTCACGCTGACCTTCGAGAACGCGGGTTCGATCGAGGTTCAGCTCGCGGTGGGCCCGATTGATGCCGACGGGCCTTCGCACGACATGGTGGGAATGTGAACATGCGCAGCTTCCGGACGATCCTGTGGGTTCTCGTCGTCGCCGCCGCAATCGGCGCGACCGTGTTGTTCTTCTTGCGCCCGGCCATTGTGGCGGGACCCGGCCAGGGCGATTTTGCCTTGGTCGACCAAGACAACCAGCCGGTAAGCAAGTCCATCTTCACCGGCCATCCGTCGCTGGTGTTCTTCGGCTACACGCATTGCCCGGACGTCTGTCCTACCACCATGGCTGAGATGCAGGGCTGGTTCGCAACCCTGGGAGACGAGGGCAAAAGTCTGCGCGCCGTGTTTGTGACAGTCGATCCGTCGCGCGACACGCCAGAGGTCCTCAAAGGCTATGTCAGCTTTGTGTCGGACCGCATCACCGCGATCACCGGCCCGCAATCGGAGATCGACAAGGTCATCCGCGACTGGCGGGTAACGGCCGAAAAAGTTGGAGAGGGTGAGACCTACACCATGAACCACACCGCCTCGGTGTTTCTCGTCAACTCCAAAGGCGAATTCGTGGGAACCATCGCTTATGGCGAGGAGACCGGGACTGCTCTCACCAAGATCAGGCGGCTCATCGCCAACAGCCCTAGCGCATGAGATCGGGGCGGCGCGAGCGGGTGAGCTTTTCGCTTTCCTCGCGCCGCCACTTTTCTACCCTGACATGATCGCCGGAGATCAGGACGGCGGGGATGTCGCGGCCTTCAAAGCTCTGCGGCCGCGTATATTGCGGATATTCGAGAACGCCGTTCTCGAAACTCTCGTCGGCATGGCTGTCCGCGCCACCCAGGACGCCCGGGATCAGCCGCACCACGGCTTCGAGCAGCACCATGGCAGCGACTTCGCCGCCGGCGAGCACATAGTCGCCGATCGAGACTTCCTCGAGATTGCGCGCCTCGATGACGCGCTCATCGACTCCCTCGAACCGGCCGCAGACGATGACCACACCCGGCCCCGCCGCAAGAGCGCGGGCACGGGCCTGAGTCAGGGGCGTGCCGCGCGGCGACATCAAAAGGCGCGGGCGCGGGTCGTTCTGGTGCGAGACTGCGTCGATGGCGGAAGCCAGCACATCGGGCTTCAGCACCATGCCTGGACCACCGCCTGCCGGCGTGTCGTCGACGGTGTGGTGCCGGTCGGTGGCGAAGCCGCGAAGCTGGGTGGCCTTCAACGACCAAAGACCGTCGCTCAATCCGCGGCCAAGGACTGACGCACCGAGCGGGCCGGGAAAAAGTTCGGGAAAGAGGGTGACGATATCGGCGGAAAAGCTCAATCGGGCTCCTCCTCGCCCGGCTCGGCCTCGATCGGCACTTCGATGACGAGGTAGCCATCGGCCACATGAACCTCGGGGACGACCGTGCGGGTGAAGGGATAGAGGTAGGTGTCGCCGCTCTGGCTATCGCGCACCTCGATCAGATCGGAGGCGCCGAAATTGGGGACAGCGGTGACCTTCCCCAGCACGGTGCCATCGGTGAGCCTGGCTTCGAGGCCGATGAGGTCGGCATGATAGAAATCGTCTTCATCGGCGGTCGGCGGCAGCCGGTCGCGGCTCACATAGAGCTCGACGCCGTTAAGCCTTTCGGCGGCATTGCGATCGGTGACGCCCTTGAGGCGTGCCACCAGCATATTGGTGGTGGTGCGGGCCGAAAGAATTTCGATGCTAAGGCCCGGTCGATCAGTTTCGAGCGGGCCATAGCCGGCGAGGGCCAGGGGGTCCTCGGTGAAAGACTGGATGCGCACCTCGCCCTTGGTGCCATGGGCCGCACCGATGCGGCCCATAAGCAGACGCTTGGGCGAGGCGTCGCCCATCTTACTCGGCGGCCGGAGCTTCGGCCGGAGCGGCGGCCTTGTCGGCAGCGGCCTTGGCCTTGGCTTCGACGCGCTCGGTGGCCTTCTTGCCCGGCACGGCGCGTTCCGGGTTGTTGCGCGGTTCGCGTTTCAGGAGGCCCGCGGCGTCGAGGAAGCGCAGCACGCGATCGGTGGGTTGGGCGCCGACGCTGAGCCAATGGGTGGCGCGTTCGCTCAGAAGCGTGACGCGCTTACCGACATCGGCGAGCTTGGGATCATAAGTGCCGATCTTTTCGATGAAGCGGCCGTCGCGCGGCGAGCGGGCGTCGGCAACGACGACATGGTAATAGGGGCGCTTCTTGGTGCCGGCGCGGGCAAGGCGGAGTTTGAGAGACATTCGGAGTTCCTTCGGTTAGCTGTAAAACGACGGTGTGTTCGGGTGGTTATTTCTTCTTGGGCAGGAAGCCGCCGCCCAATCCAGGGAGACTGGGGAACCTGCTGCCGCCAAGACCGGGAAGACCCGATCCGGATTTGAGGAGCTGGCCGACATCGGTCGGCAGCTTGTCGGTCAATTGCTTCTGCGGCGCCTGAGCGGGAATGGAGGCGGGGTCGATCCCCATCTGCCGCGCCATCTCTTCGAGTTGCTTCGGATCCATCGAGGCGGGGTCGGGCATGTTGGAGAGGCCTCCAATTCCAGAAAGATTTGGCATCATACCGCCCATCTTGCCGCCGAACATGCCGGCGAGCGACCCTAGGCCGCCCTTCGAAACCTTCTTCATCATATCCGCCATCTGGCGGTGCTGCTTCATCAGCTTGTTGACATCCTCGACCCTGGTGCCCGAGCCATTGGCGATGCGGATGCGGCGCTTGGCATTGAGCAGGTCGGGGTTGGCGCGCTCTTTCTTGGTCATCGAATTGATGACCGCGATCTGCCGGTCGAAGACCTTGTCGTCGAGATTGGTGTTGGCCATGGCCTTCTTCATCTGGCCCATGCCCGGCATCATGCCCATGAGGGCGCCCATGCCGCCCATCTTCTTCATCTGCAAAAGTTGGCCGCGAAGGTCCTCCAGATCGAACGTGCCCTTCTTGAGCTTTCTGGCGATCTTGGCGGCGTCTTCGGCATTGACGTTTTCTGCCGCCTTTTCGACGAGGCCGACAATATCGCCCATGCCGAGAATGCGATCCGCGATACGCGAGGGATGGAAGTCCTCAAGCGCATCAAGCTTTTCGCCGGTGGCGATGAGCTTGATCGGCTTGCCGGTTGCCGCCCGCATCGAGAGCGCGGCGCCGCCGCGGCCATCGCCATCGACGCGGGTGAGCACGATGCCGGTGATATCGACACGCGCATCGAAAGAACGGGCAAGGTTCACCGCGTCCTGGCCGGTGAGGGCATCGGCGACGAGCAGGATTTCGTGTGGATTGGTCGCCGCCTTGATCGCCGCGGTTTCGGCCATCAGCTCTTCGTCGACATGGGTGCGGCCGGCGGTATCGAGGATCAACACGTCATAGCCGCCGAGCCGGCCTTCGCTGAGGGCGCGTTTGGCGATCTGGACCGGAGACTCGGTTGTGATGATCGGGAGTGTCGCGACCGAAATCTGCTCGCCGAGGACGCGGAGTTGTTCCATGGCGGCGGGGCGGCGGGTGTCGAGCGAGGCGAGCAGGACCTTTTTGTTCTGCTTTTCGCTGAGACGCTTGGCGATCTTGGCGGTCGTCGTGGTCTTGCCGGAGCCCTGGAGACCGACCATCATGAAAACGACGGGCGCCACCGCGTTGAAGTCAAGCGGAACAAGGGTTTGGCCGAGAATGTGCAGGAGCTCATCGTGCACAATCTTGACGACCTGCTGGCCCGGGGTGACCGAGCGGGTGACCTCGGCGCCGATGGCGCGCTCGCGGACCTGCTCGATGAAGGCCTTGACCACCTCGAGCGAGACGTCGGCTTCAAGCAGCGCGCGGCGCACTTCGCGCAAAGCGGCGTCGACGTCGGCCGCGTTCAGCGCGCCGCGGCCGCGAAGCCCTTCGAAGATTTTGCCAAGCCGGTCGCTCAGGCTTTCGAACATTCAATTTCCTTCCCGGTGAGATCGCCGGGATATGGGGTTGCGCCGGTGCAATTGCCAAACCACGAAAGCACCCGCGGGCGCATTGCGCTGACGGGTGTTGACCGCCTTTCTCTCGGAAAGGCTAGCGGCTCGGCGACGGAAACAGCGCTGAGATGGGCGGCTTATAGGGTTGAGCCCGCAAAAGAGTCAATCGGTCAGTCGCGCCCGGCGACCTTCATCAGGAGGCCGCGGAGCGGCTTGGGAAGGGCGAGGACGAGGGTCTTCGCCCAGGGGCGGAGCCGCCGGTCCCAGATGGCGATGCCGGCATGGCCCTTCAGCGTCAGCGGCAGGGCATAGTCGGCGACCTGAGCGACGCCGGTGGCCCAGGTGAGCTTATAGGGCATCACCGGCACCAGCAGGTCGGCCATGTCGAGCTTGGCTGAAGCGCAGGTCTCGATGACGTCTTTGAGGTGGAGCTTGCCGGGGCTCTCATCTGATTGTTCGAAATCCCGAGACGCTACGAAAGCATAGTACCTGGAATTGTGAACAAAACCCCATTGTTCGGCAATGGGCGCGCCGCCATGTCGGAGCGACATGGCGAGGATCTCGAGATCGGGCCGGCCGGCAAGGCTGCGGCAGAAATCGGCGAAATCGGGATCGGTGAAAGCCCGCGACGTGAGGCCCTGTTCGCGGAGCCGCACGGCGCGCCCGGCGACGGTGCGATCGATCAGCGCGCGGGTCTCATCGGGGTTGGCGGCGACGTGATGGGTCAGAGAGGCTTCGCGCTCGAGCCGGTTGCGGGCGTTGCGCATGTTCTTGCGTGTCTTGGGCTTCAGCGTCGCAAAATAGTCCGCGAAATCGGGATGGCGCGTGAGGTCGATAAAGGGGGCGCCGCCGGTCGAGCCGGTCGCGACGGCGCTTTCGGGCATGCCCGCCGCCAGGCGGCTGCCGGCGCGGACCTTGAGGAAACTCACCATATCGGCCGGGCAGGCGGCCGAGGCGGCCTTGAGGAGCGCCGCCATGGCGGCTTTGGCGTCGATCGCGGGATCGGCCAAGAGGTCGGCATATTGCGGGAAGGCGCCGCC
>JBEBGE010000105.1:0-5968 GCA_040081595.1 Devosia sp. | reverse complement strand
GTCGCGTCGGGGTCGTCCCCCGCGAGCGTCACCGCCGTGGGCCGGCCCGCCGCGACATCGCTCGCAAAGCTCGGACCCGAAAGCACGAACGGCACCGCGTCCGGGATCGTCTCAAAAAGGATCTCGCTTTGCCGCTTGAGCGTGCTTTGCTCGAGCCCCTTGGCCGTCAGCACCACCGGCAAACCGCTCAGGGCCCCGTGGTGACCCTGGAGCGCGTGGCGCGTCGCCTGCGCCGGCGTTGCCAGGATCACCAGATCCGCGTCGGTGAAACTGGTGCTCGCCGTGATCCAGTCCGAGAGCCGCTGTGCCCCCAGATGCCGGCTATTGGTGTGCTGCAGATTGATCTCATCGGCGACGCCCGGATCGCGCACCAGCAGGCTGACCTGCCGCCCGGCCATCGCCGCAACCTGTGCCAAGGCCGTGCCCCAGGCCCCGGCGCCGATCACCGTCACCTGTTCAATCGGCATGCCCAAGACTTCCTGAATCAAGCCCCATATCGGCGCTGTCGAGCGGCCAGCGTGCCTTGGCGGCCATGTCGAACCCGTCGTGAACCCCAAGCGCCAGCCGCTCCGCCCCGGCCCAGGCGACCATCGCGCCGTTGTCGGTGCAAAGCGGGGCCGGCGGCACGACGAGCCGCGCGCCTTCCGTCCCCGCGACGCGGAGCAAGCCCGCCCCGATCGCCTTGTTGGCGGCAACGCCCCCCGCGACCACCAGCGTTGGGGTGACGCCCGGCAGCTCGCTCTTGAACTTCTGCAGCGCCATTCTAGAGCGCTGCACCACGATTTCGGTCACCGCCAACTGGAAGCCCGCGCAGATGTCGGCGACATCCTTGTCGGTCAGCGGCGCGATCTCTTCGGCTGCGAGACGCACCGCGGTCTTCAATCCCGAAAACGAGAAATCCAGCCGGTCTTCCTTCAGCAGCGGCCGTGGAAACTTGAACCGCTTCGCGTCGCCTTCGAGCGCCTGCCGCTCGACCGCCGGTCCGCCGGGAATGCCGAGGTCGAGCAGTTTGGCCACCTTGTCGAAGGCCTCGCCCAGCGCATCGTCGATCGTGGTGCCCCAGCGCCGGTAGTCGCCCACACCGCGCACCAGGACAAACTGGCTGTGCCCTCCCGAAACAAGGAGCAGCAGATAGGGAAAGGCGAGCCCATCCGTCAGTCGAGCGGTCAATGCGTGGGCTTCGAGGTGATTGACCGCAATCAGCGGCTTGTTGAGCGCCGCCGCGAGCGCCTTGGCCGTGGTGAGCCCGACCAAGACCCCGCCGATCAGTCCCGGTCCCGCGGTGGCGGCGATGCCGTCGAGATCGGCAAGCCTGACCCCCGCCTCGGCGCTCGCCCGGGCGATGATCCCGTCGAGATGGCTCACGTGCGAGCGCGCCGCCAGTTCCGGCACCACCCCGCCATAGGCGGCATGCTCTTCGAGCTGGCTGCGCACGACATTGGAGAGGATCGTGCCACGGCCATCCTCGTCGCGCGCAACGATGGCGGCGGCGGTTTCGTCGCAGCTGGTTTCGATCCCCAACAGGCGCATGCGCTTGCCCGGTTCTCCGTCGTGGTCTAAGCCGCGATCTGGCCTATAGAGGTGTATCCCGCTTTGCAATCTTCGCCCTTTTTGCGCATCGGAACCCGTGGGTCCGCCCTGGCCCTGGTCCAGGCACGGCTGGTCCGGCGCCTTCTCGCTCACGAATATGGGGAGGCCGAGGAGCGCATCGAGATCGTCACCATCACCACTTCGGGCGACAGACTGACCGAAGTCCCGCTCGGCAATGTTGGGGGTAAAGGCCTGTTCTCCCTCGAAATCGAGGACGCCCTTTCCGCCAACCGGATCGACCTCGCCGTCCATTCCTCCAAGGATCTGGCGACCACGCTGCCCAGGGGTCTGACGCTCGCTGCCTATCTCGAGCGCGAGGACAGCCGCGACGCCTTCGTCTCGTTGCGTGCAAAGTCGCTGGACGACCTGCCCCAGGGCGCCCGGCTCGGCTCCTCCTCGCTCCGCCGCTCGGCACAGATGCTGCGCGCCCGCCCCGACCTCGAGATCGTGCCCTTCCGCGGCAATGTCGACACCCGCCTCAAGAAACTCGCAGACGGTGTCGCCGATGCGACGCTGCTCGCCGTGGCCGGGCTGAACCGGCTGGGTCGGCAAGCCGAGATCACCGCTTATCTCGACCCCGAGACCTTTCCGGTCGCTCCGGCGCAGGGCGCCATCGGCATCGAGATAAGAGGCGATGACAAACGCACCGCCGATCTCGTCGGCGCCCTCAACCACATGCCGACCATGATGGCGGTCAATGCCGAACGGGCGCTTCTGCGCGAACTCGACGGCTCCTGCCGCACGGCGATCGGCGTCCACAGCCGGCTAGCCGAAAGGACCCTGGCCCTGACCGGCGAAATCCTCTCGCCCGACGGGAAACTGAGCTTTCGCGACACAGTTTCAGGCCCGGCCCAGGCGGGCGAAGCGCTTGGCCGCGAACTTGGCCAAATCCTCAGGCACAAGGCCGGTTCAGACTTCGTCAAACTGTTCCCGGCATAAGCGGCTGATGCTCTCGATGCTCGTCACACGGCCCGAACCCGACGCGAGCGACACCGCGGCGCGGCTGAGAGCACTCGACATCGATCCCGTCATTGCCCCGCTGCTGCAGTTCGAGCTGCTCAACACCACCCTCCCCCCGGCCGAGGGCTTTGCCGCCATCGCCGCGACCAGCGCCAATGCCCTGAGGGCGCTGCACGAGCGAGGCGAAATCCCGCATTTTGCCCATCTGCCGCTCTATGCTGTCGGCGACCGCACGGCGGCCGCTGCCCGCGAACTCGGCTTTGCCGAAGTGGTCAGTGCCTCAGGCGATCTGCCCGCTTTGGTCGATCTTCTCGCCCATGCCGACATTGCCGGGCCGATCTTTTATCCGGCGGCGCGCAATCCTTCCGGCGACCTCGGCAAGGCGCTGGCCCCGCATGGCATCATGGTCATCGCCGCGCCGGTCTATCGCATGGCGCCGCTCACCGCTCGCCTGGCAGAAGTTCTGGACCGGCTCGACGCCGGGCAAATTTCTGCGGCCCTGTTCTATTCCCGCCGCACGGCCGAAACCTTTGTTTCCATTGCCGATTCCCGCCTCGGTCGGTCGGCGCACCTGGGTTTGGGCATGCTCTGCCTCTCCGACGCCGTTGCCGCGCCGCTCATTGATGCCCATTTCGTGCGGATAAGCCTCGCCGACCACCCCAATGAAGCAGCCATGCTCAGCCTGGCGCTCTCTTTTGCCCGCGAACAAAACCCGGCATGATCGAGCGCAAACAGAAGAAATGCGAAGCGGTTTTTCACCTCGATCGCGCGAGCATAACGCCCACGGGCGCGCTCAAGGGCGCCCGCAAAGTGCAGAAGGATCAACGTCATGGCTGACCGCAAGCCAGGTCCGGTGAAGCCACCGGTGATCGAGGGCGTGGCCCGCGAAGCCGCGCCCAGACCGGAGACGGCCGCACCCGCCCCAGCTGCCGAGTCCAGGCCGGCGCCCGTTACCGATTCCATGGCCGAGTCCAAGCCCGAGACAAAGCCCGAGACAAAGCCCGAGCCACAGCCCGAGCCCGTCTCGCCGCCCAAGGCCGAAGCCAAGCCGGAGCCCAAATCCGAAGCCAAGCCCGTCCCACCACAAAGCTCCATCAACAAGCCGAGCGCGCCCCCGCCCGAATCCATGAAGCGGCCCACCACGGCTGCATCCCAGCCCAATTGGCCGCTGCTCGGCGGCGTCGGCATTGGCGGCGCGGTACTCGGCACGCTGCTGACCTATCTTCTTGCCAATGTGCTGGCGCTGCCCTCCCCGATGGCACCGTTGCCAGATCCGACGCCGCGCCTTGTCGCCGTCGAAGAACGCGCCGACGGAATCGAACTTAGGCTTGTGGCACTGGAAGCCTCTGCCGCTCGCACCCAGGTCAGCCTCGACGCCACCATCGCCCAGCTCGATACCGGCGTGACCGAGCTCAAAAAGGCCATCGAAGACGTCCGCGCCGCCATACCCGCGCCGGTGGCTGTCGATCTGAGCGGCATCGAAGCCGAACTCAAAACCCTCAAGTCGCGGATCGACGCGCTCGCCGCCGGCATTTCAGGCGGCGACGCCGACGCGATCTCGCAATCGATCGCAACTCTCGACCAGTCGATCGCCACGCTCGCAACCCGGATCGATGGCGTCGATGGCCGCCTCTCGGCGATTGACGGCACCACCGCGTCGCTGCGCACCGATCTCGAAGCTGCGCGCAAATTGCTGAACGACCACATCTCCTCAGCGTTGCCCAGCGAGGTCGGCCCGGCGCTGAAACTCCCCCTGATCCTCTCGGGTCTCGAAACTGCCTTCGACTCGGGCCGTCCTTTCACGCTCGAGCTCCAGGCGCTGGCGGGTGTCCTCCCCGATCTCGCCATCCCCGAGCGGCTTAACACCGCCTCCGGCGATGGCCTCGTCCGCCCCGAGATCCTGTTGCAGCGCTTTGAGGCCACCCTGCCCGAGATGCTCTCGGCACGTTCCGGCAGCAAAGGCGACTGGGCGACCGATGCGCTCGATTGGCTGAAGTCGCTGCTCGCGCTCCGTCCCGCCGAAGAGATGGAAGGCGACACGCCCGACGCCATCGTCTCGCGGCTCGAGGCTGCCATGGAACGCCGCGATTATCAGGCCGCGACCGGTCTCATGGCCGCGTTGCCCATCGAGATGCGCAATGCCGCGGGCGCCGTCAGCGAGGACATCGCCGTCCATGCTGATGCCGATAGTCTGTTGGCGCAATTGCGGGGCCGCGCCCTCGCTGGAGTGGAGCCCTCCCCGTGATCCGGCTTGCCACCTGGATCATCTTCTCGCTGCTGCTCACCGCCGGCATTGCCTGGCTGGTGAGTTTGCCGGGCACGTTGTCGCTCGAAGTCCTCGGCTATCGCATGCAGCCGCGGCTCGGCATGGCGGCGCTCGTTGTCGCCGCATCGCTGATTGCCGTCATCGTCTTCTGGTCGATCCTCCGCCGCGTCCTCAACGCGCCCGGCTATTTCGCGCGGCTGGCGCGCGACCGCCGCCGCGATGTCGGCATCGCCGCGCTCTCCGATGGCTTCGTCGCACTCCAGGCCGGCGATCCCGGCCGCGCCCGCGTACTCGCCCGCGAGGCGCGCTCCAACCTGCCGCGCAACCACGCGGCGCAATTGCTCGAGGCCCGCTCCGATCTGGCGCTGGGCGACATGCAGGCGGCGCGCGAACATTACCGCGCCCTCATCTCCAACAAGAAAACCGCCGTCGCCGCCCTTGCCGGCCTCTATGAGCAGGCCCGCACACAGGGCCGCACCGAAGCCGCGCTCAACTTCGCGCAAAAAGCGGTGACCCTCGCGCCCCAGACCGGCTGGGCCTCGGCCGCGGTGCTCGAGGATCTGACGCGGCGCGGATTGTGGGACGCCGCTCTTGCGCGGGTCGCCGAGGAAGTCGCGACCACCCGCGAAGAAAAAATGCAGAAGCGGCGGAAGCAGGCCGTGCTCGAAACCGCCATTGCCCGCGAGGCCGAGGCGACCGATCCGCTCGGTGCGCTCGATCACGCGCTGGTGGCGCTTCGGCTGGTCAACGATTTCGTCCCCGCGGCCCTCATCGCCGCGCGCATCCAGACCAATCGCGGCGAGGCGCGCAAAGCCATGAGCCTGCTCCGCCGCGTCTGGCGAGCGACCTCGCATCCGCATGTGGCAACGCTTTTTGCCAATGCCGTCCAGGGTGCCCCCGCCATCGACCGGCTCAAGCGCACCCGCGAATTGATCGACACGCCGCCGCCCAACCGGCAGGCCGCCATCGTTCTCGCACGCGCCGCTGTGGATGCCTACGAATGGGCGCTGGCGCGCAACGCGCTCGCCTCCTATTCGGTGGCCGAGCCGACCCAGTCGGTGTGCCTGCTGATGGCCGAGATCGAGGAAGGCCAGAACGCAGACCAGGGCAAGGCCCGCGAATGGCTCGCGCGCGCGGTGCGCGCTCCGGGCG
>JBEBGE010000104.1:0-5992 GCA_040081595.1 Devosia sp. | reverse complement strand
CCCTCCCCCTTTCTGGGGGAGGGGGCGATGGAGCTGCGTCTTCGGAGCCAAGACCATGACCCTCGCGTTGTTTTTCTTCTACCTCTTCTCGGCCATCACCGTCGCTTCGGCGCTGATGGTGATCTCGTCGCGCAATCCGGTTCACTCGGTCCTCTTCCTCATCCTCTGCTTCGTGAATTCGGCGGGCCTGTTCATGCTGGCCGGCGCCGAGTTCCTGGCGCTGATCCTGATCGTGGTCTATGTCGGCGCCGTTGCGGTGTTGTTCCTCTTCGTCACCATGATGCTGGACGTGGACTTTGCCTCGCTGCGACAGGGCATGCTTCAATACGCGCCGATCGGTGTCGTCGTCGGGCTGATCCTTCTGGTGGAGTTGCTGCTGGTCGGTGGCAGTTTCGTGATGTCGCCGGAAGTGGTCGCGACCTCGGTCGTTCCCATCGATCACGCCATCGATAATACCCGCGCGCTCGGCCAGGTGATCTACACGCGCTACGTCTTCCTGTTCCAGGGGGCGGGCGCGGTGCTGCTGGTCGCAATGATCGGTGCCATTGTTCTCACGCTGCAGCACAAGAGCGGCGTCAAGCGGCAGGACGTCTTCCACCAGACCTCGCGCAAGCGTTCCGAGGCCACCGAACTGGTCAAGGTCAAATCCGGGGAGGGTCTCTAGATGCTCGCAGCTGCCGGCATTGGCCTCGGCCACTATCTCACTATCGGCGCGATCCTGTTCACGATCGGCGTGTTCGGGATCTTCCTTAACCGCAAGAACATCATCATCATCCTGATGTCGGTTGAGTTGATCCTCTTGGCGGTGAACATCAACTTCGTCGCCTTTTCGGCCGAACTCAACGATCTCGCGGGGCAGGTCTTTGCGCTCTTGATCCTCACCGTCGCCGCCGCCGAAGCAGCCATCGGGCTTGCCATTCTCGTCATTTTCTATCGCGTCCGCGGCTCTATCGCCGTCGAAGACGTCAACAAGCTCAAGGGCTGACCGCTGTGATCCAGGCCATCGTCTTCTTCCCCCTGATCGGCGCGCTGGTCGCGGGCCTGTTGGGGCGGATCATCGGCCATCGGACGTCCGAATATGTGACGACCGGCCTGTTGATCGTCGCGGCAGGTCTGAGCTGGGTGGTGTTTGCCGGTTATTGGTTCGCACCGGAAGCCGCCGAGGGCGCCGAGCATGCTGAAGTCACCAAGGTGCTGGTGCTGAACTGGATCCATTCCGGCCCGCTGGTGCTCGACTGGGTGCTGCGCGTGGATACGCTGACCGCGGTGATGCTGGTTGTCGTGACGACGGTCTCGAGCCTCGTTCACGTCTATTCGATCGGCTACATGGCCGACGATCCGCACCGCTCGCGCTTCTTTGCCTATCTCTCGCTCTTCACCTTCGCCATGCTGATGCTGGTGACTGCGGATAACTTCCTCCAGATGTTCTTCGGCTGGGAGGGCGTCGGTCTCGCGTCCTATCTCCTCATCGGCTTCTGGTACACGCGGCCCTCGGCCAATGCCGCCGCGATCAAAGCCTTTGTGGTCAATCGCGTCGGAGATTTTGGTTTCGCGCTCGGCATCTTCGCTTCGCTGATGGTGCTCGGCCATCTCGATTTCGACGGCGCGTTCCATGCGGTGCCCGGCGTTGCTGGCCAGACGATTCATTTTCTCAGCTGGAACTGGGACGCCATGACGGTCGTCTGCCTGCTGCTGTTCATGGGGGCCATGGGCAAGTCGGCGCAGTTCCTGCTTCACACCTGGCTGCCGGACGCGATGGAAGGCCCGACGCCGGTCTCGGCACTCATCCACGCCGCGACGATGGTGACCGCAGGCGTCTTCATGGTGGCGCGGCTTTCGCCGATGTTCGAGGCGGCGCCGATCGCGATGAATGTCGTCTTCATCGTCGGCGCGACTACCGCCTTTTTTGCCGCGACGGTCGGACTGGTCCAGAACGACATCAAGCGCGTCATCGCCTACTCGACCTGTTCGCAGCTTGGCTACATGTTCGTGGCGCTGGGCGCGGGTATGTTCTCGGCCGGCATCTTCCACCTCTTCACCCACGCCTTCTTCAAGGCGCTGCTGTTCCTGGGCGCCGGCTCTGTGATCCACGCCATGCACCATGAGCAGGACATGCGGAACATGGGCGGGCTCAGGACCAAGATCCCCAGGACCTACTACCTGATGCTGATCGGCACGCTGGCGCTGACCGGCGTCGGCATTCCGGGGACGCCGTTGGGCTTTGCCGGGTTCTTCTCAAAGGATGCCATCATCGAGACCGCGTACGGCGTTGGCGGTAATCTCGGCACGTTCGGCTTCTGGGCACTGACCATTGCCGCGATGTTCACGAGCTTCTATTCGTGGCGGCTGATCCACCTGACCTTCCACGGCGCGGCGCGGCCGGCGCATGGCCACGAGGCCCATGCGGCTCGCGATCATGGGCATGACGACCATGCGCACGAGCCGCATGAGAGCCCCAACGTCATGCTGGTGCCGCTCTATGTGCTGGGCGCCGGCGCTATCCTTGCCGGTGTCATCTGGCAGGATTTCTTCATCGGCCATGCCGAGCACATCGCGCATTTCTTCCAGGGCTCGCTTGTCGTGTCCGACGCGGTGGTCGAGGCGACCCATGGCGTGCCGCTTGCCGTCAAATGGGCGGCGACAATCGCGATGCTGATCGGGTTCGGCGCCGCGTGGTACATGTACATGGTCGACAAGGCCATGCCGGCGCGGCTCGCGGCTACCAATCCGGGGCTCTACAAGTTCCTTCTGAACAAGTGGTATTTCGACGAGCTCTACGACTTCCTGTTCGTGAAGCCGGCCTTCTGGCTCGGCAATGCGCTGTGGAAGGGTTTTGACGACTGGCTCGTCGATCAGACCATCGTCGAGGGTCTGGGTGCGCGGGTGAAACAGGTCGCGGGCAGGGCCGGCAAGCTCCAGTCCGGCTATCTCTACCACTACGCCTTCGTCATGCTGATCGGCATTGCGGCCCTCCTCACCTGGGCGATCGTCGCAGGAGGGCTGCTCGGATGACCTTCTGGGAAAATGTCGTCCAGTTCTATGACGCGTTCGTTGGCGGCTATTACGAGCATCTACTTTCGGTGGTCACCTTCCTGCCGCTCATTGGCGCGGTGCTGGTGTTGTTCGTTTCGGGCGATGGTGCGGCGTCGAGGAATCTCACGCGCTGGATCGCGCTGCTGACCTCGCTCTTCACCTTCCTGGTCTCGCTCGACGTCTGGTTGCACTTCGATCCCGCCTATACCGGCTTCCAGTACGTCGAGAACTATGAGTGGATCGGCTCTTCGATCGGCTACCGCATGGGCGTCGACGGCATCTCGGTGCTGTTCGTGGTGCTCACGGCGCTGCTGATCCCGGCCTGTATCCTTTCCAGCTGGACATCGATCACCTCGCGTGTACGCGAATACATGATCGTTTTCTTGATCCTCGAGACGCTCTGCATCGGCGTGTTCACCGCGCTCGATCTCGCCATGTTCTATGTCTTCTTCGAAGGCAGCCTGATCCCGATGTTCCTGATCATCGGTATCTGGGGTGGCAAGCGGCGCATCCAGGCGGCCTACAAGTTCTTCTTCTACACCTTCACGGGCTCAGTTCTGATGCTGCTCGCCATCATGGCGATGTACTGGCAGGCCGGAACGCTCGATATCCGGACGCTCCTGGCCTTCAATTTCGACCCGGCGGTCCAGACCTGGCTGTGGCTCGCGTTCTTTGCGTCCTTTGCGGTCAAGATGCCGATGTGGCCGTTCCATCGCTGGCTGCCGGAAGCGCACGTCGAAGCGCCGACCGCGGGCTCGGTCATCCTGGCCGCGATCCTGTTGAAGCTCGGCGGCTACGGCTTCATCCGCTTCTCACTGGCGATGTTTCCCGATGCCTCGCTGCAGTTCGCTCCCTTCGTCTTCACGCTGTCGATTGCGGCCATCATCATCACGTCGCTGGTGGCGCTGGTCCAGACCGACATCAAGAAGCTGATCGCTTATTCCTCAGTCGCCCATATGGGCTTTGTGACGATGGGCATCTTCTCGGGCAATGCCATGGCCGTTCACGGCGCGGTGTTCCAGATGCTCTCGCACGGCATTGTCTCGGGCGCCCTCTTCCTCTGCGTCGGGGTGGTCTATGACCGCATGCACACCCGCGAGATCGAGGCCTATGGCGGCCTCGTCAACCGCATGCCGCGTTACGCCTTCGCCTTCATGGTATTCACCATGGCCAATGTCGGCCTGCCGGGGACGTCCGGGTTCATCGGCGAATTCCTCACCATGGTCGGCACCTTCCAGGTCAATAGCTGGGTGGTGTTCTTCGCCGCGTTCGGCGTGATCCTTTCGGCTGGCTACGCGCTCTATCTCTACCGGCGAGTGATCTTCGGAGCGATGTCCAAGCAATCTCTGATGGGCATTCTCGATCTCGACGCGCGCGAGATCGCCGTGCTGGTACCGTTGATCGGACTCACCATTCTCTTCGGCTTCTATCCAGGGCCGATCCTCGATGTGACGGCGGCTTCGGTCAACCTCGTCGCCCAGAATTTCGCCGATGCCATCGGCGCACCGGCGTCCATTGCCGTTGCGGCGCATTAGGAGATGCCCATGAACTCGGACATCGTTAGTCTCGCGAGCCTGGCTCCGGCCTATCCGGAACTGCTGCTTGCGGTCGGCACGCTGGCGCTGCTTCTGGTTGGAGTGGTGTTCTCGCGCATCGGTTCGGCGGCGATGACCTGGCTCGCGGTGATCCTGGTCGTCGCGGTGATCGCGATCTCACTGATGCAGCCGGCAAAGGGTGTGCTGTTCAACGGCGGTTTCATCGTCGACGGCTTCGCGCAATACATGAAGCTGCTGGTTTTGGGCGGCTCGGGCCTTGCGCTCATCCTCTCGCTCTCGAGTGCGCGAGAGAACGGGCTCAATAAGTTCGAATATGCCATACTCGTGCTGCTCGCGACGCTGGGCATGATGGTCATGGTTTCGGCCAATGACCTGATGTCACTCTATGTCGGCCTCGAGTTGCAGTCGCTGGCGCTCTATGTGGTCGCGGCGCTCCGCCGCGACGATCCGCGCGCCACCGAGGCGGGCCTCAAATATTTCGTCCTCGGGGCGCTGTCGTCGGGCATGCTGCTTTACGGTGCATCGCTGGTCTATGGCTTCACCGGCATGACCCAGCTCGACCAAATCCTCGGTGCTGTCGCCATGGGTGGGCGTTCGATCGGTCTGATCTTCGGCATGGTGTTCCTGTTGGCGGGTATCGCCTTCAAGATTTCCGCCGTGCCCTTCCACATGTGGACGCCGGACGTCTATGAGGGCGCGCCGACTCCAGTGACGGCCTTCTTTGCCTCGGCACCCAAGATCGCGGCCATGGCGCTGTTCATCCGCGTCGTGACCGTCGCTTTCGGTCCATTGGGCCACGACTGGCAGCAGATCGTGATCTTCCTCTCGATCGCCTCGATGGTGCTCGCAGCCTTCGCCGCGATCGGACAGAACAACCTGAAGCGCCTCCTAGCCTATTCTTCCATCGGGCATGTCGGTTTCGCGCTGGTCGGGCTCAGCGCGGGCACCTCGGTTGGCGTCGAAGGGGTCGCGGTCTATATGGCGATCTACATCGTCATGACGGTCGGGATCTTTGCGGCGATTCTGTCGTTGCGTACCGAAAGCGGCCCGGTCGAGACCATTTCGCAACTTGCCGGTCTCGGGCAGAAGCGGCCCTTTGCGGCGGCGATCATTGCCATCATCATGTTCTCGTTCATCGGCCTGCCGCCTCTGGCCGGGTTCTTCGCCAAATGGCAGGTGTTCCTTGCCGCGATCGATGCGCAGCTTTTTGTACTCGCGGTGGTGGGCGTGCTCGCCAGCGCGGTGAGCGCGTTCTATTACCTCAGGATCGTCAAGGTCATGTACTTCGACGAGCCTGCGTCGGAGTTCGCGGCGCCGCCGGTCGAATTGACGACCGTCATGGCGATTTCGGGGTTCCTGCTCATTACCTATTTCGTCACCGTGGCCCGACCGCTTTTCGATGC
>JBEBGE010000103.1:0-6102 GCA_040081595.1 Devosia sp. | reverse complement strand
GGTCTAGAAGGGCTACAAGTTGCAGATGGCGAAAACGCGCGGCTCGGGGGGAAGGACCTCCGCGAGTTCGAGCGTCTGAACGCTTGAACCTATGGCCTGGCGCACCGCGTCGAGGTCCCGACTGAATTCGAGAAGGCCACCACCAGGAGTCAGTCCATACGTTCCGATGTAGGAAGCGCGTCCTACCGCCACGGCGAAGGTGGTTGTCTTCTCATTCCGCAAGATCATCGGCGCGGTGTAGAACATCGAAATCGTGTAGGTGCCCGGTGGCACCGCAAAGGCGAAGTAGCGGATACCGTCTTGGTCCGCGGTAACCGAGGCGTGGGCCAGTCGCGCGCAGCTGGTAGTTTTGGGTGCGTGATGTTCGAACGATACCTGTAGCGGTCCGTTCGAAGCATCGAGCCCGTAGACGAGGTAAGTCGAAGGAGCCTTCGCGAGCTGGCTGAGCGGAACCTGCGAAAAGCTGGAGCAACCGGCCAAGACCGCCAGCAATAGCGCCACCGCTGAGTTGCGAAGTACCGCGTGCAAGATTGGCTCCACTGGTTGAGTCGAGCCTGTCACGCCCACAATAGCCGCGCAAGCGGCTCCCCCTCATCCGCCCTTCGGGCACCTTCTCCCACGAGGAAAGAAGGCACATCTCACGGGCATCGCGGTTCAATTGCCTTCTTCCTTGATGGGAGGAGGTGGCGCGTAGCGCCGGATGAGGGTGGGCAGCGCGCATCTGAGCAAGTGGCTCCCACCCACCAGCCTTCGGCTGGTCCCCCCTCCCACTGCGTGGGAGGGAGAAGGAAGTACCAACATGGACGAACTGACCAAGACCATCGCCACGCGTGGCGACCTGGCGCATCTGGCGCTGTTTTTGTGGGCGAGCGGGGCGAGTGGGCTCTTGCTCTACACGCTGCGGGAACTGGCGCGCGCCAACCAGCGCTTCGAGGATTTCGTCAAGGAAATCGCGGCGCTCAACCAGCTGTTCAAGCGCAAGGACTGACAATGGGCGACAAGAAGAACGAGGCCGTCGAGGTCTTCAGGCAATTCGCCTGGAACCTCGCGGGGACGCTGGCTATGGCCAAGGGCTTGAATCCGAGGCCGCCGCGGCAGAGACCGGCGGGGCGGCGCTGATGGAGACCATTCCCATCGACGATGGCGGCCGTTTTGCCGGCTATGCCAGCGTCTTTCACCGCCCCGACGATGGCGGCGATATCGTCTTGCCCGGGGCGTTTCGGCACAGCCTGACGCTGCGCGGCCGGCACCGGATAAAAATGCTGTTCCAGCACGACCCCAAGGAGCCTGTGGGCACCTGGGACAAGATCGCCGAGGACGACTTCGGACTCTGGGTCGAAGGACGGCTGGTGCCCGAGGTGCCCCGCGCCGATGCGCTGCGGCGGCTGATTGCGCGCGGCGCGGGGGACGGATTGTCCATCGGCTTCCGCACCATCAAGTCGAGCCGCCAGCCCGGCACCGGCTATCGCAGGCTCGCCGAGATCGACCTGTGGGAGATCTCCATCGTCACCTTCCCGATGATGGACCGGGCGCGGATCGCCGCGCCCATCGCCCGGTCGCTGAGAGCGGCCGCATCACTGTTCAGGGCGTGAGCAGTTTCACGCCCTCCCATGCTTGCGCATGAGCTTGGTCCGAAAAGTCTGCAACTTTTCGGGCTCATGCGAGGACCTAACCCAAGGACATCAGATGACCGAGACCACCGAACGCCTTGAGATCAAGGCGACTGCCGGCGCACCCGCCGGGGACGTGACCGCACTGTTCGACCAGTTCATGCAGGGCTTCGAGGAATTCAAGCGCACCAACGACCAGCGCATCAAGGAGCTTGAGCAGCGCGGCGGCGGTGACGCCGTGACCGAGGACAAGCTCTCGCGCCTCAACCTTGCGCTCGACAACGCCAAGGCGGCGATCGACCGCACGGCGCTGGAGCGGGCGCGGCCACGGCTCGAGGGCGGCGGAGCGTTCGTCGCCGACGAATACAAGGAGGCCTTCGCCGCCTATGTGAAGCGCGGCGAGGAGAAGGCGCTCTCGATCGGCTCCAACGCCGACGGTGGGTTCGTCGTGCCGGTCGAGACCGACCGGGAGATCACGCGGCTGATGACGGCGATTTCGCCGATCCGTTCGCTCGCCACCGTGCGGCAGGTCTCGACGTCGACCTACAAGAAGCCGGTGACGCTGACCGGGCCGGCTGTGGGCTGGGTGTCCGAGACCGCGGCGCGGCCGGAGACCGCGAGCCCCACGATCGATGCACTGAGCTTTCCGGCCGCCGAACTCTACGCCATGCCGGCGGCGACCAGCGCCTTTCTCGACGATGCCGCGGTCGATGTCGGTCAGTGGATCGCCGACGAGGTCAACGCCGCCTTCGCGCAACAGGAAGGCACCGCGTTCGTCACCGGCAACGGCACCAACAAGCCCAAGGGCTTTCTCGCCCAGACCATGATCACCGAGGCGAGCTGGAGTTGGGGCAAGATCGGCTATGTGGCGACGGGCGTGAGCGGCGCGCTGCCGGCGAGCGACCCCAGCGACGTGCTGGTCGATCTCGTCTATGCGCTCAAGGCTGGCTATCGCCAGAATGCCAGCTGGGTGCTGAACCGCCGCACCCAGGCCGCGATCCGAAAGCTTAAGGACGACGCCGGCAATTATCTCTGGCAGCCTCCGGCGGCGGCGGGCGGCAAGGCCTCGCTGCTGGGATTCGAACTGGTCGAGGCCGAGGACATGCCCGATATCGGCGCCGGGACGTTCTCGATCGCCTTCGGCGATTTCCGCCGCGGTTACCTCATCGTCGACCGCCAGGGCGTGAGCGTGTTGCGCGACCCCTACAGCGCCAAGCCCTATGTGCTGTTCTACACCACCAAGCGCGTCGGCGGCGGGGTGCAAGACTTCGACGCGATCAAGCTGCTGAAGTTTGCGGCTTCGTGAAGTCCGTGATTTTGGCCGACTGACGCGACCTTCATGTGGTCCGGTGCTCACGTACTCAAATGTACGCTGCGCTCCGGTCCTCTGAACGTCGCGCCATTCGACTCAAACTGACGGACTTCACTCCGTGCCGACTGCGCGAGCGGTCGGAAACCCCGGCGCGGGTTGCGCCCTCCCGGCCCCGCCGGGGCAACTCACTCACATGGACATTGCGATGACGTCTAACCTTCTTGCGGGACCCGCCGAGGAGCCGCTGGCGCTTGCCGAGGCCAAGGCCTGGTTGAGGCTCGACGGCGACGATGAAGATGCGCTGGTCGCGACGCTGGTCGCGGCGGCGCGGCTGCATGTCGAAAGCACGTCCAGGCGGGCGCTGATCGCGCAAAGCTGGCGCCTGGTGCTCGACCGATGGCCGGAGAGCCGCATCGTGCGGCTGCCGGTCAGCCCGCTGCTCGAAGTGACATCGATCACGGCCTATGATCCGGATGGGGTGGCGAGCGACGTGTCGCTCGAGGACATCACTGAAGGCATAGCCGAACTCATCCTGCCCGCGACGCTCACCACGCCAATGCTGCGCGAGCACAACGGTATCGCCATCGACTATGTCGCGGGCTATGCCGAGGCCGCGGCCGGCGTACCCGATGCGGTGAAGCAGGCGCTGAAACTCCTCATCGCCTACTGGTTTGAGCATCGCGACACGGTGTTCTCGATCGGCGAGGGACCGGCCACCCCGCTCGGCTTCGACGCGCTGGTTGCGCCCTATCGCACGGTGCGACTGTGAGCGGGATCAAGATCCCGCCCATCGGCACGCTGACCGACCGCGTGCAGCTCCGGCGCCGCGACAATCTGAGCGAGTCCGAGGGCGGGCAGGTGGCCGCGTTCACGGCGCTGGCGACGGTCTGGGCGCGCATTCGGTCCTTGTCCGAGCGCCAGGCGGGCGAGGTCGATGCGCGCGGGCGCAACATCACCCACAGCGTGGTGATGCGCTTCCGCACCGACCTCAAGCCGGGCGACCGCATTCTCTATCGCGGACGCGTACTCGAAGTCGCGGCAGCGAACGACCTCAACGGCCATCGCGCCTATTTGAGTTGCCATTGCGTCGAGCGGGCGGTGACCGGATGACCCATCCTATTGTGGACTTGCAGGGCGCGCTTGTGTTGGCCCTGCGCGCGGACGCGCAAATGACGGCGCTTGTCGGGGCCGATGGCGTGTTCGACGCGCCGCCGCCTTTGCGGAGTCCACCCTATGTCACGATCGCGCGCCACGACCTGCTGGCGCGGGACGGGGACACGACGCCTGGCCACGAGCATCGCGTCCTGTTCCATGTCTGGGCGGATGATGCGAGCCGCAAGGCAGCGCTGGCGATTGTCGAGCGCATCGTTGCGGTGAGCCTCGCGACGGACCTCGAAAGCGCCGCGCTCAAGGTGACGCTGAGGCGCCACGAGCGGACAGATACGGCCATCGACGCCCAGAGCGGCAAGGCGCGGGCAGCGGTGGCGATGAGTTTTTTCTCCGAACCCAACGCATAGGACCGACCATGGCAGCCCAGAGCGGCAAGGATATGTTGTTGAAGCTCGACCAGACGGGGTCTGGCAGCTTCCTCACGGTAGCGGGGTTGCGCACGCGCGCACTCGCCTTCAACGCCGCGGCGATCGACATCACCGACGCCGAAAGCGCCGGCCGCTGGCGCGAACTGCTGAGCGGCGGCGGCATCAAGCGCGCTTCGGTGTCGGGCTCCGGCATCTTCAAGGACCAGGCGTCGGACGCCAGGATCCGCGAGCTGTTCTTCGCTGGCACGATCCGCGACTGGCAATTGATCCTGCCCGATTTCGGCACGGTCGAAGGACCGTTCCAGATCACGGCGCTGGAGTTTTCGGCCGATCATGGCGGGGAAGTGACGTTCGAGATCGCGCTCGAGAGCGCTGGGGAGCTGAGCTTCGCGGTGGCGTGACGTCAGGGGTGAGGAGACTTCTGAAGGAGCGCCGCCAACAGGAGCAACGCAAGTAGGTCAGGGGAAATCACCGGCTCGCCACCATGTGGGAAGTGTCGAATGTCCACGGTTGGTCCCAACTCGTAATACTCGAAGTCAGTGGGGGTCACTTCAACCTCGATGGGGCGGGTCGTCGACCAATAAAAGCAGATTGTTGGATTGTAGCCCCGACTGATCGAGGCAGGCGGTATAGGGACAGCTCCCAGCAGCACTTGAGCGGCATTAACAACGCCTGCCGGAATTTCCGGGTGGCGCGCCGCCAACGCGTCGATCTCGTTTGCAAGATCCCTATTCACAACAAGTGCAGCGTCTCCTGCGGTGGCCGACATTGTCAATCGCTTGCACGACCTGTCCAACGGAGAGCAATCATGCCCAATCCGCATCGAGGAGAAATCGCCGCCATCTTCGACGGCGAGGAGAAGGTGCTGTGCCTGACGCTGGGGGCCTTGGCGGAGCTGGAGGCGCGGCTGCAGGCCGGGGACCTGGTGGGGCTAGCCGAACGCTTTGCCGGCGGCCGGATTTCGGCGCGCGACCTGACGGCGATCCTGGGCGCTGGGTTGCGCGGCGCCGGCAACGCCATCAGCGACGACGACCTGGCGCGCATGTCGATCGAAGGCGGGCTCAAGGGCGCGGCCGAGATCGCGGCGCGCCTGCTGCGCGCGACCTTTGGAGAGGCCGCATGACCCAATTCCCCTGGAACGAAGCCATGCGCTTCGGCTTCGGCACTCTGCGGCTTTCCTCGCGGAGCTTCTGGGGGCTGACGCCGCGCGAGCTTGCGGCGGCGTTCGAGGCGGCGAGCGGTCCGCATTCCGGCTCCCCGGATCGCCGCCGCCTCGATGACTTGATGCGGAGATACCCCGATGGCAAATGACCTCTTCCCCGCGAGCTTCACTCGCGAGCTCTCCGATGTGAGTCTCGAACTCGAACGGATCGGCGATCTCGCGGACGGCGTGGCGCGGTCGCTGAGCAGAGCCTTCCGCGGCGCGATCCTCGATGGCAAATCCCTGAAGGGCGTGTTGGCCGACGTGGGCCGCGCCTTCGCCGATATCGCGCTCAAGGCTGCATTCAAGCCAGTGGGCGATCTGATCTCGGGGGCGATCGGCTACCTGTTCGCGGCGACCAACCCGGCGCTCGGCGGCGTCACGCCCTTCGCCAAGGGCGGGGTGATCGCATCGCCATCGTTCTTCCCGACTGGGCGGGGA
>JBEBGE010000057.1:0-21504 GCA_040081595.1 Devosia sp. | reverse complement strand
TCCCGTACGCAAGAACATTTAGGGAACAGCATTGGGAAAGCGGGGCATGCCGAAGTCTTGCCGGGTGTTAACCATGCTGGAATTCCAAAGGGTTAGGGCAAGGTTTCGTTAAGCGGCCCATGTTGATTCAAAGGCTCCGCAGACTGCCCTGCCGCGAGCCCTTCGAGTATGCGCCTAAGACCTATTCCCCGCGTTTTTGCCGATGCCGCCAAGGCGCTGCTGCTGCTGGCGGCGCTGAGCGCGCTGTCGGCCTGCGCGCGCTCGCCCTATGAGTTCGAAGCGCGGGGTAAGGTCGGTGCGCCCATCCATGGCGATAACCGCCCGCACCCCGGCGTCGACCGCGCCCGCGGGCTGCCGATCCAGGGCATGGATATCGCGCGCTACCAGGGCAGCATCGATTTCGGCCGCGTGCGCGCCGCGGGGGTGCACTTCGTCTATATGAAGTCGACCGAGGGCAAGGACTATATCGACCCGGCGTTCGCCGACAATTGGCGGCACGCCAAAGCCTCGGGCATGGCGCACGGCGCCTACCACTTCATGACCTGGTGCTCGACGGCCGCCGAACAGGCGCGCTGGTTCAAGAAGATGGTTCCAGCCGATCCGGACGCACTGCCGCCGGTGCTGGACCTCGAGTGGAACCACCAGTCCAAGTGCAAGAACAAATTCCACCGCGCCGACATTCTCGAGAAGGTGCGGGTAATGCTGAAGGCCATGGAGGAGCATACGGGCAAGCTCCCCATCATCTATACGGACATTCCGTTTCACCGCGACATTCTTGAGGGCGAGCATTTCGACAATGCCTTCTGGTTGCGCTCAACAGCGGCCGAACCGCATGAGCGCTATGACAGCCGGCGCTGGATGATCTGGCAATGGACGCAGACCGGCACGGTCAACGGGGTGCGCACCGAAGTCGACCGCAACGCCTTTTTCGGCGACGAGAATGACTGGACCTTGTTCCTGCTGACGGGATGCGACCCTCGCGCCATCGAAGCGCTGGGACCGGGCGGCCGCTGCAGGATGGCAAAATAGGGCGGCCAAAAATCCGGTGCGCGCGGCTGCCGCACCCACCGCTCCTCCTTGTCAGGGCCCCGGGGCAAGCCTAATTTCCGCTCGTGATTTGCCGGGCAGCGGGCCCGGCGAGACGGAGAGGTGGACCATGGCGAAGGGCCAGTTGAAGAAGAACAAGGAAGCCAAGAAACCTAAGAAGGAAAAGCCGAAGGTTCTGGCGACTGCCGGGATGACCCCGGCCGTGTCCAATGCGGGCAAGAAGAAGTAAGCCGCTCGCGCCAACTTGCGCCCGGAGGCGACAACCCCGCAAATTCGAGAGCCGCCGCAAGGCGGCTCTTTTGTTTTGGAGGTCAGTTCTCTCGAACCTCGATCCACTCGTCCCAGCCTGTGGCGAGCAGGCCGTTAGGGCCACGCTCCGGCGCATAGGCGATCAGGGCGATGCCATCGAGCTCCATGACGCCGAAAATGGGGAGCCAGGTGAAATGGGCGCGCCAATGGACGAAGGCCTTCTGGCCACGCACCGCGAGGAGATCGAACTCGAAGGCGATGTCGCGCTGGAGGGCGCGGACATTGAGATCCCAATATTTGCGGATTGCCTCGATGCCCTCAAGCCTGGGCCGGAAGCGCCGCTCGCGATAATGGGCTTCGGGGGTGAAAAGGCGGACGATCTTATCGGGATCGCGATCGATCCAGGCCGACTTATAGGCTTCCATCCAGGCGATGGCGTCGGCGTCGGCGATTTCGGGCACGTAACTCATTAGGGCGGACCTTGCGCCGCCGTTTTCGCCGGGTCAATGCCGAGGACTTACGCGGCAAGCGGGGCAGGAAATGGGCTGCTAGCCGGCAACAGCGCCGAGCAGGCCCGAGGCCTTGAGCCCATCGAGCAGGAATTGCACCGAGAGAGCGGCGAGCAGCACGCCGACGACGCGGCTGACCACGGCAAGGCCGGTAATGCCCAGGAGCCGCTGGATGGGAATGGCGACGAGCATAGCGAGGTAGCAGAGCACCAGAATGAGCAGCATTGCCGCGATGACGACGAGCCAGCCGATGGTGAAGGCGCCCTGGGCGGTGGCGAGCAGGATCACTGCGCTGATGGCACCGGGACCGGCGATCATCGGGGTTGCCAGCGGGAAGACTGAAATATCGGGACGGGTGCGGGCTTCGCTTTCTTCTTCGGGCGTCGTGCCGGTGCCGCCCGAATGGCGGGCAAAGACCATGTCGATCGAGATCAGAAGCAGCAGCACGCCGCCGGCGATCCTGAGCGCGGGAAGGGTGATGCCGAAAAGCGAAAGCAAAGCGGCGCCGAAGACGGCAAAGAACAGCAGGATGCCGGTCGCGATCAGGGTGCCACGCAGCGCCATGGCGCGCCGCTCTATGGCCGTGTTCTTTTCGGTCAGCGCGGCAAAGATCAGCACCAGATCGGCAGGGCCGATGGTCGCAAAAAAGGTCGAAATCGCGAGCAGGAAGCTGTCGAGACGCATGGGGTGACTCTGCCCGACCTCGCGGAGAAAGGCGAGGGGGCGGCCAAGAATGCGCCGCAAAATCCGGCCACGACGATGGCGCGCCGAGGCCATTTGCTGCAATGAGTTCCGTGAGCCTGCTCGATCCGCTGCCTTCGCGCCCCGCAGCCCCTTGGGGCGCGCTGGCCTCGTTTGTCGTACATATCGGGCTGGCGCTGGCGTTGATCCTGGTGTCACCGCTGCGGCCATTGGTAGTTCCGCCGCCAGAGCCGGTCTCGGTCGAGATCGTCACCGAAGCCGAGTTCACGGCCTTGCGGCCTCGGCCGGCGGGGCCGCTGCAAAGGGTACAGAAGGCGGGTACGCCATCGTCAGAGACGGAACTGGATCGCCTGCCGCCTTCATCGCCACTTGAGCCAAACCTCGAAACCAGTCCGACAATCACAGCCAACGAATTCTATGCCGAAAGACTGCTTGGCGAGCCCGGCATGGCGCATGTGGCTCGCGAGTTGCGCGGACTCACAGTTGGCGAACGCGCTATCCAGCTCTGCAATATCGAAGGTCTCGAGCAGATCCGCCGCACCGCGCCGCAATTCGATCCCGACACGCTGGTGCCCTATGCGATGTTGGCCCTCGCCACCGACAGACATACGGTCAGCGCCGTGGGCGGCGCGTTCCGCTCGCGCCGCAAATGGTATGGCATCGCCTTCACCTGCACGGTCGGCGACAATCTCGACGGCGTCACGGGTTTTGAATTCACGCTCGGCGACGCGATACCGGAAGATCAATGGGATGCCCACGATCTCACCGCCCAGGACGAAGACGAATAGGCCTTAGGCGATCCGGGCTGTGGCGATGAAGACCCCGTCGGCCATCTGGCGGTTTGCATTTCGGCCTGCGAGGTACAGGCGCTTCAGGGCCTCGCTCTCGATGGTCTCGACCGAGATGAAGCCGCGTTGCTCGAGAAAGGGTGCGATCTCGCTTTCATCGATGGCGAAGGTCATGGATTCGCCCAGGGCGCCGGTCACCCAGCGCAGCGGTCGATTGCTGCGCCTCCGCAGCCAGTCGCGCGACATGAAATCGAAAACCAGGGCACTGCCAGTGCCGGCGTTTTGCGCGATGAAGGCCAGCGTTGCGTCGATCCCTGCCGGGGTCAGGTACATGATGACGCCCTGCCAGATGAACAGTGTGCGGAGTACCGGATCATATCCGGCAGCCATCAGCCGGTCGCCCAGATCGTTTATGTCGAAATCGACCGGAACGAACCTGTGACCTTTCGGCGGCTCGACCTTGCCAAGCGCCAGCGCCTCGCGCTTCTGGGCCTGCGTTATGGGATGGTCGACCTCGAACACGCCAATGCCGTCGAGACCCGGGACTCGATAGACGCGGGTGTCGAAGCCGGCGCCAAGAATGACGACCTGCCCGAGGCCGCGCGCGATCTCGCGCCGCATCGCCATCTCGATATGGGCTTCGCGAGCCAGAGCGAAATTGATCATGCCCTCGAGACCCAGACCTGCCGAAATGCCGGTCGCAATGCTGAGCCGGGTCAATTGCACCATCAACGGGTTGACGAAGGCCGCCGCGTAAGGGTCGGAGGTGACACGTTCAGCTGCGGGCCGGAGCATTTCCATGGCCCTCAGCAGCGCCACGCCGCGCGCGGTGCTGGCGGCCTGCCGGTTCGACTTCAACGGCGCCGCTTTTCGATGGCGTCCCAGATCATGGGCGCGATGTCGGGGCCGCCGAGGCGTTTGATCTCGCGGATGCCGGTGGGAGACGTGACGTTGATTTCGGTGAGATGGCCGCCGATTACGTCGATGCCGACGAAGATCATGTCGAGCGCCTTGAGACGTGGCCCGATCGTGGCGCAGATTTCGCGCTCGCGCGCGGTCAGGTCAGAAAGTTCCGGGCGGCCGCCGACATGCATATTGGAACGGGATTCTCCCGCCTGCGGTATGCGGTTCAATCCCGCTACCGGCTCGCCATCGACGATGATGATACGTTTGTCGCCCTGCCTGACTTCGGGAAGGTAACGCTGCACCATGAAAGGCTCGCGGAACGCGGTTTCGAACAGTTCGAGCAGCGAGACCAGGTTGGTATCGCTGTCCTGGATGTGAAAGACGCCGGCGCCGCCATTGCCGTAGAGCGGCTTCACAATGATGTCGCCATGCTCCTTACGGAACGCGTGGATCAACGCACGGTCGCGCGTCACCAGAGTGGGCGGCATCAGCTCGGGGAATTCGGTGACGAGGATCTTTTCGGGCGCGTTGCGGACCGCGGCAGGTGGATTGGTCACATAGGTTGCGGGATGGATGCGCTCGAGCAGATGGGTGAGCGTGGTGTAGTTCATGTCGAAGGGCGGGTCCTGCCGCATCAACACGACATCGAAGCCCGAAAGATCGGCGCGGGAGGAGGCCCCGAGCTTGAAATGCTCGCCCTTGGGCCTGTCGAAAAGTTCGATGGGCGCAATCTCGGCCGAGACCTTGTTGTCGCGCAGCGCCAGGCTGGAGGGTGTGTAGTAATGGACCGAATGCCGCCGCGCCTGCGCCTCGAGCATGAGGGCAAAACTCGAATCCCCGACGGGATTGATCGAGGCGATGGGGTCCATCTGCACGGCGATCTTGAGCATCAAAGCGATCCTGTGGCGTCGAAGGCGCCAGTGATGTGGCGCGGCCGGGCAAAGGGCGCAAGGAAAATCACGTCGAAGCGGATGCCGCCAGCGGAAGGGTGGCGGGCCAGCCAGACCTGGGCAGCGCGCAGGATGCGGTCCCTGTTGACGGCGTAGAGCGCATCCTCCTCACCCGAGGAAAAGGCGCGGGCCTTGACCTCGACAAAGATGGTCGTGTCGAGGCGGCGCGCGATAAGGTCGATCTCGCCGACCGGGGTTTTGACGCGGCGGGCGAGGATGCGATAGCCCTTGAGCATCAGGTACAATGACGCCCAGAACTCGCCGCGGCGGCCGGCGGCTTCGGCGAATCTGCGTTCTTGGCGCGTGCCCTTGTCCGAAAACCGGCTTCCACTTTTTGGGGGCACGCGACGGCTATTCTTCGGCTTTGCGGGCGAGCGCGGCATCGTAAACCTGCTTGCGTTTGAGGCCGAAGCGCTGGGCGACGTCGTCGACGGCTGCCCGCAGCGGCCGGCCGGCCATAGCCTCGTCCAATGCCGCCTGCCAGTCGGCTTCGGCGGGAGCGGAATCGCTTGCACCGGCGACGAGGATCACGGCCTCGCCCTTGGTGTCGTCGCCTGAGAACTGGCTGGCCAGGGCGCTGAGAGTGCCGCGAAGGACGCGCTCGAATTTCTTGGTGAGCTCGAGCGCGATCGCCGCATCGCGGTCGCCGAGGCCCTGGGCCAGCGCCAGAAGAGACTCGCCCAATCGGCGCGGGGATTCGTAAAAGACCAAGGTGCCGGTAACGCCTTTGAGGTCGGCAATGGCGTTGGCGCGGGCACCGGACTTGGCGGGAAGAAAGCCGACAAAGCTGAAACTGTCGGTGGGAAGGCCCGCGACCGAGAGCCCGGCCAGCAGAGCCGAGGCGCCCGGGACAGCAAAGACCGGCAAGCCCGCCTCGCGCGCGGCGCGAACCAACGGAAAGCCCGGATCGGAAAGGAGCGGCGTGCCGGCATCGGAGATCAGCGCGACATGGCCACCTCGGCCGAGATCGGCAAGGACGACTTCGATCAACGCGCGCTCATTGTGCTCGTGCAGCGCCTTGCGCGGGGTCTTGATGCCATAATGGTCCATCAGACGGGCAGAGGTCCGGGTGTCCTCGCAATAGATGACGTCGGCCGCGGCAAGGGTTTCGAGCGCCCGAAGGGTGATGTCGCGCAGATTGCCGATGGGCGTCGCGACCACATAGAGGCCGGGCGCGAGCAGGGGAGCCTCAAAAGCGGTTCCGGCGATGAAATAGCGGCTTTCGGACCCCATCGGGGCGGCTCTTTCCTGGTCGCGCGCTCGAACCGGAAAACCGGGGACCACTTTTCCTGAGCGCGCTCTTGTGGCGCGCGCTCGAACCGGAAAACCGGGGACCACTTTTCCTGCGCGCGCTCCGCACCTTTTAGCCGCCCCATTGTTTTTGTATAGGACGCAGGAGGCCGGGGCCTAAACCGGCGCTTTTCAAGGATAGTCGTTTTGCGGCACGGCGCTTTGTTCGGTCTTTCCCGCCTCCTCGTTGGCGGGGCGATGGCGTTGATGCTGGCGTCCTGCTCGGGCGGGGGTTTCGATTTCGGCACGTTCGGCGGGCCGGGCACACCGCCCGACAACTCGATCAACCTGCCGCTGGCGGCGGGACAGACCTATGGCAACGGCCCGGTGCGGGTGGCGCTGCTGCTGCCGCTGACCGGCGACCCGGCGCTGACGCAGGTCGGTATTTCGATGTCGAACGGGGCGCAGCTGGCGATGGACTATATCGCGGCGACAGAATCCATCGCCGACAACATCACGCTGGTGATCAAGGATACGGGCGCTTCTGTCCAGGGCGCGAGCGCGGCGGCGAGCCAGGCGGTGGCCGAGGGCGCGAGCCTGATCCTCGGCCCGCTCAAGGCCGACCAGGTGAGTGCGGCGGGCGCGGCGGCGCGGGCCGGCGGGGTGCCGTTGATCGGGTTTTCCAACAATTCGGGAGCGGCGGCGCCCGGTGTCTATCTCCTCAACGTGTTGCCAGAGAGCGAGGTCAAGCGCTCGCTGGGCTATGTGAAAAAACTCGGCAAGAAGGCGTTTGCCGGGATCTTCTCGACCAAGGATTATGGCCGCATCCAGCAGGGCGCGTTCACCCAGGCGGCGAGCGAGTTGGGCCTCGAAATCCGCGCCGTCTACAATTTCTCGTCCGAGGACGAGGCGCGCGGCATCGTGCAGCAATTGGCGCCGCTGCTCCAGGCGGGGCAGATCGACAGCGTCTTCATCCCCGACCGCGCCACCGCGCCGAGCTTTGCAGCGCTGTTCGAAGAGGCGGGGATTCCGCAGGGGCAGGTGCAGTTCATCGGCTCGGCCGATTGGGGCGGCGACCAGAACATTCTCAACTCACCCTATCTCGCCGGCGCGGTGTTTCCGGCGCTCGACGACCAGGGCTACAATGCGCTGCTGCCGCTCTATCAGGCCAAGTTCGGCGGCACGATGCATGCGTTGACGACGATCGCCTACACGGCGACGATCCTCGCCAACACGAGCGCCCTGGCGCTGGGGACGCCGAAATACGACCGGGCGCTGCTGACGGTGCCGGGCGGCTTCAAAGGCCGCGACGGGGTGTTCCGGTTCCTGAGCGATGGGCGGAGCGAGTACGCGCTGGTGATCCGTCAGGTGACGATCGGGGGGAGCGCGGTGGCCGAGGGGGCGAGGCTTTAGGGGGCCGGCACTAAACTCTCAGCGGTCATCCCCGGGCTTGACCCGGGGCCCCAACGAAGTTTGGCGTTGCCCGCCGAGGTTGCGTCTGAGTGGCCAGCTCTTCGCCCGGCCATGACGACGGAGAGAATTGGGAGTCCCTAAGCCGCCAAATCCGCCACCACGGCATCCAGCACCGGCCAGCCCTTGTCGGTGACGCGGAGATTGCCATTGGGCAGGCTCTCGACGAAGCCGATCTTTTTGAGCTCATCGATCTGGCGTTGCTCGATCTTGCGGCCGGAAAGCGTTGCGAAGCGATCGGGGTCGATGCCTTCGCGGAGGCGGAGGCCCATGACGAGGAGCTCGTCGCCTTCTTCTTCCCAGGTGAGGATGTCGTCGGTGACGAGGCCGTGGCCGCGCGCCGCGACTTTCTTTTCCCACTCGAAGGGGAGCTTTTCGGCGGCAGTGGCGTGGCGCTTGCCGTCGATCAGGAGCCGCCCATGCGCGCCCGGACCCACTCCGGCATATTCGCCATAACGCCAGTAGATGAGGTTATGGATCGATTCCTGGCCGGGCCGGGCGTGATTGGAAATCTCATAGGCGGGGAGGCCCGCAGACTTGGTCATCTCCTGGGTCAGCTCGTAGAAATCGGCGCTCAGGTCTTCATTGGGCATCTTGAGCTTGCCCGAGGACCAGAGATCGAAATAGCGCGTCCCCATCTCAATGGTGAGCTGGTAAAGCGAGATGTGGCCCTGGGTGAGCCAGAGCGCCTCGGTGAGCTCGTCTTCCCAATCGGCAAGGGTCTGGCGCGGGCGCGCATAGATGAGATCGAAGCTCGAGCGCGGGAAGATCGACTGCGCGAGGCGCACGGCGGCGATGGCTTCGTCGACTGTGTGTTTCCTGCCGAGTTCGGCGAGCGGGCCGGGACGCAGGGACTGAACGCCCAAAGAGACGCGGTTCACCCCGGCGCCGCGATAGGCCTTGAAGCGCTCGGCCTCGACGGAGGTCGGGTTGGCTTCGAGCGTGATCTCGGCTTTTGGAGCAATATTCCAATGTTTGCCGATCTCGTTGAGGATGGTATCGACCGAACGCGGGTCCATCAGCGAGGGGGTACCGCCGCCAAAGAAGATGGATTGCACCGTGCGGCCTTTGGTCAAACCGGCATAATGCGCGATCTCTTTGGCGTAGGCTTTGACGTAAAGCGGCTCGTCGAAAGCGCCGCGATGGACGTGGGAATTGAAGTCGCAATAGGGGCATTTGGCGGCGCAGAACGGCCAATGCACATAGACGCCGAAGAGACCGTTGCTTCTGGAGTCAGAATTCAACTGCGCCCTCCACGAATTTGGCGAAGGCGCGGGCGCGGTGGCTGAGGCCGGTCTGGCCGGGCGCCCAACTGTGCTTGGCCGAGGAAGGCATTTCCCCAAAAGTGATGTCGAAACCATCGGGCATGAACATGGGGTCGAAGCCGAAGCCGGCATCGCCGCGATAGGGCCAGACCATGGTGCCGGTGACCTTGCCGACATAGAGATCGTCGCGGCCATCGGGATGGGCGAGGCAGAGCGTGGCGTTGAACGAGCCCTTGCGCAGACCCGGCGAATTGGCGCCCACCGCCTGCAGCCGGTCTTCGACACGGCGCATGGCCAGATCGTAGTTGCGGCCATTGGGCGTCTGGGCCCAATCGGCGGTATAGACGCCGGGTTCACCGCCCAGAGCATCGACACAAAGGCCGGAATCGTCGGCGAGCGCGATGCGTCCCGCAGCACTGGCGGCGGCATGGGCCTTGAGGCGGGCGTTTTGTTCGAACGTTGTTCCAGTTTCTTCGGGCTCGGGGAGCTTCAGTTCCCCCGCTGAGATGATGACGAGGCCCAAAGGCGCAAAGAGCTCGCGGAATTCGGCGAGCTTGCCGGCATTGTGGGTAGCGATGAGGAGCGTGTCGCCGCGCTTGAGGCGGGGGATGCTACCCACAGCGAGCGACCGTTGCGAGGACCGGCGAGTCAACCCCCACCCTGACCCTCCCCCTTTCCGGGGGAGGGGACGCGGGAGCCGATACGTCAGTCGGGTTCCTCCCCATGAAAGGGGGAGGACAGGAGGGGGTTGACCCATAGAGCTCTGCGCCATCTTTCATGCGAGGGCGGCCTTCTGCATCTCGGTGAGCTGCGAAATGCCGCTTTCGGCAAGGGCCATAAGGCTTTCGAGTTCATCCCTGGAGAAAGGCTGCTGTTCGGCGGTACCCTGGATCTCGACGAACTTGCCCGAGCCGGTCAGAACGAAATTGGCGTCGGTATGGGCTTCGACGTCTTCGAGATAGTCGAGATCGAGCACCGGCGTGCCGCGATAGATGCCGCAGGAAATGGCGGCCACAGAATCTCGCAAAGGCTCACCCTTGGTGAGATTGCGGGCCTTGAGCCACTGGACGGTATCGTAGAGCGCGACATAGGCGCCGGTGATCGAAGCGGTGCGGGTGCCGCCATCGGCCTCGAGCACGTCGCAATCGAGCGTGATCTGGTTTTCGCCGAGCGCGGTCATGTCGACGACGGCGCGGAGCGAGCGGCCGATGAGCCGCTGGATTTCCTGGGTGCGGCCCGATTGCTTGCCAGCGGCGGCTTCGCGGCGGGTGCGGGTACCGGTCGAGCGCGGCAGCATGCCATATTCGGCCGTAACCCAGCCCTGGCCAGAACCGCGCCGCCAGCTGGGGAGCGTCGTTTCAACCGATGCGGTGACGAAAACCTTGGTGTTGCCAAAGGCGATGAGGCAGGAGCCCTCGGCCTTTTGCGCCACGTTGCGCTCGATGGTCACGGCACGCATCTGGGTCGGCTCACGTCCGGAAGGGCGCATCGGGTCACTCGGTTGGGGGTCGTTAACCGCCTCTTAACCCTCGCGGCGGGCGCTCACAACCCGGCCCCGCCTTTCATCGACCGGCGTTTTTGCCTAGATGGTTACACATGCAATTTGATGGACCGAGATGAGTAGGGCCCCCGAAGACTTCCTGGCGGTACTTTCGACCCGCAGCCAGGACATCTTCAAAAAGATCGTCGAGCGCTATCTCGAGACCGGCACCCCGGTGGGTTCGCGCGACCTTTCGCGGTTGCTGTCGGTCGGGCTGTCGCCGGCCTCGGTGCGCAATGTGATGGCCGATCTCGAGGATCTGGGGCTGATCGCGGCGCCCCATACCTCGGCCGGACGGCAGCCGACGCAGCAAGGATTGCGCTTCTTCGTCGATGCGATGCTGGAAGTGGGCGCGGTGGACGAGCGCGAGAAAAACCAGATCGCGCGGCAGATCGAAGGCCAGGCGCCGGGCGGCAAGATCGAGGATTTGCTGACCGAGGCCTCGGCGCTCTTGAGCGGCCTGAGCCACGGGGCGGGTGTCGTGATTGCCGCCAAATCGCCCGACATGGTGCTCCGGCATCTGGAATTCGTGCGGCTCGACGCCAACCAGGCGATGGCGATCCTTGTGGGGCAGGATGGGGCGGTCGAAAACCGCGTCGTGCCGCTGCCGGCGGGGCTGACGGCGAGCGCCTTGACGCAGGCTTCCAACTATCTGGGCAATCTCGTCGCCGGCCGGACCGTCGCCGAGGCGCGGGCGCTGGTGCGCGAGAAGCACGCGCAATCGCTGGCCGAACTCGACGAATTGACGCGGAGCCTCGTCGAGACCGGGCTCGCGACGCTCTCGGGCGCCTCGACGCCACAAGCGCCGACCGTGATCGTGAGGGGTCGCGCGAACCTCCTCAACGACACCATGGAATCCGAAGAGCTCGGCCGGATGCGGCGGCTCTTCGACGAGCTCGAACGGCAGGAGGGGCTGATCGAGCTTCTGGGTGACGCCGAGACGGCGGAAGGCGTCCGCATCTTCATCGGCAGCGAGAACAAGCTCTTTTCGCTGTCGGGTTCGTCGGTAATCCTGAGCCCCTATAAGGACGCCAATGAGAAGGTGATCGGGGTGCTGGGGGTGATCGGGCCGACGCGGCTCAATTATTCCCGCATCGTGCCGGTGGTGGATTACACGGCGCAGGTCATCAGCCAGATGGTGGGACGGAAGAAGTGACGGAGTTGAAAGGGCCGTCGACAGCCGTTGTTTTGGGCAGCGCCACCCTTGTTGTGCTTTTGGTCGGCGTTTTCGCCTGGCCGTATCTAGCCACCGATCCTCTTTTGCTTCGCCTACAGCATGTTGCGGACTGGGCCTCGACGGGGGGAGGTGAGGCCACTGACGTGAGCGAACAAATTTGTCCTGTTGATCCAGCAGCCCTGGCCAGGATCGCGAGGGGGCCCGTCGCAACTGCCGGTGATACCCAGACGTGGTTTGTCGACCGCATCAATTGGCTATCTTGCGTCGGGATTTCCGGAAACCGAGTTCTCAAGATCACGGTCGGTTTAAATGAGTGCCGCGCAACCGTCAGCGAGCAACCGTCATGTCTGCTCTAGCTTCGCGCCGACTTGAATCCCTCGCTCAATTGGCCGATATGCGGGGCAAATTGCCGGAACGCCGGTCAACCCAAAGCATTCAGGATCAGTGATGAGCGACGACACAATGGCTGAGGACGGCTTCGAGCCGCGGCCCGAGGCCGAGCAGGCGGCGGCGGAAGCGCAGGTGATGGACGCGCTGGTGGCCGAGAATGCCGAGCTCAAGGACCGGCTGCTGCGGCTCGCGGCGGAGATGGAGAACCTCCGCAAGCGCCTCGCCCGCGAAGTCGCGGATACGCGCAGTTACGCCATCACCAAATTTGCCCGCGATATGCTGACCGCGACCGATTCGCTCAACCGGGCGATGATGGTGCTGCCGGCCGAGGCGCGGGAACATGCTGATGGGCCGCTCAAATCGCTGATCGAGGGGATCGAGCTGACTGAGCGCGAGATGCAGCGGCTATTGGCCGTGCACGGGGTCAAGCCGATCGAGGCCGAAGGCCAGAAATTCGACCCGCACAAGCATCAGGCGATGTTCGAAGTGCCGGACCCGACGCGGCCGGAAGGTACGGTCGTGCAGGTGGTGCAGGCGGGATTTGCCATCGGCGACCGGGTGCTGCGGCCGGCCATGGTGGGCGTCGCCAAGGGTGGCGCCGCAGCGCCGCCGCCCGAGGGAGAAGTGCATATTGATAAGAATGCGTGAGGGTCGGCGGTTCTTTCCCAGGACCCACCCCAACCACCGTCATGGCCGGGCTTGACCCGGCCACCCAGCGAAACACGCAATCGCGCAAGCGGCCGCCCCCTCCCCCGCACGCTTCGCTACGGGAGAGGAACCTGACTGCTAGAGTACGTCCGAAATCTGGATGCGCTGGACGCCGGCGGCGTCCATTGCCGCCCAGGCTTCGGCGAGGGAATTGTTGGTGTCGATGGGACGGGTCGCGTCTTCGATGATCAGGGTTTCAAAGCCCGCGGCGCGTGAGTCGAGCGCCGACCAACTGACGCAGAAATCGGTAGCGAGCCCGGCCAAAAACACGCGGTGGAAGCCGCGCTCCCTGAGATAGCCGGCAAGGCCGGTCTTGGTTCGCCGGTCGGCCTCCTGGAAGGCCGAGTAGGAATCGACAGTGGCGCGGAAGCCCTTGCGGATCACCAATTGGGCTTCAGGGATATCGAGCAGAGCGCTGAATTCGGCGCCCTTGGAGCCGATGACGCAATGGTCGGGCCAGAGGATCTGCGGACCATAGGGCAGCTCGATCATCTCGAAGGGCTTGGCGCCCTCGTGATTTGAGGCAAAGGACAGGTGGTCCTCGGGGTGCCAGTCCTGGGTGAGGACGACATTGCCGAAGCGCCGGGCGATGGCGTTGATCGGCTCGATGATCTCATCGCCCCCGGCGACGGCGAGCCGCCCGCCGGGGAGGAAATCATATTGGACGTCGACGACGATCAGGACGTCATCGGCTGCGGAAACCAGGGCCATCGAAAAGGTCCGCTCGATGCTCTATTGGGCCGAAGACGAGCTTGGCTCGGCCGAGGAACTGGTTTCGCTGGACGGAGCCGGTTCGGGCGCCGGTTCGGCCGGCAGCAGGGGCTCGATCAGGGGCGTGCAGGCCTCGGGCGAGAATTCGGGTTCCTCGGTGCCGTTGACCTGCTGGGTCACGACCGGGAGCAGGGCGGCTTTGAAGGCCTCGATGCCCGGGGCGTCGAGCCCGGCGGTGGTGAGGCCGAGGGTGGCGCGCTCGACCAGCGCGGCGGCGCCCTGGAGGTAACGGTCGATCTGCACCAGATCCTCGGGGCTCGCATCCGGCGGAGCAACGACGACGATCTGGAAGGCCATGCCGCACCACATGTCCATGCGGACCTCGGCGGGCACGTCCTGTGCGAAGGCGCCCGTCGATATCAGGGCGAAGGGCAGGGCAAGGAGCAGCCGTTTCATAGAGGGGTTCCTGTTGGGTGCCGACTTAAAGCATGGCCGGACGAACGCGCCAAGCGCAGGCTTTGGTGCAGGCTTGGGTCAGGGTGCCGCAGCGGCGGATTCGGGCCGGTTAACGGGCAGATTCAGGCCCGGGCGCGCTTGCAGGTCCAAAACCCCGCCCCTATATACGCGCCAAGGCTCGCAAAACGGGTCAAATCTCCAAATTCAACAAGGAGCCCGGCCCCCAAAAGGGCAAAACGAGCGGCCGAAAGTTTGAGGCGTTCGCGAGCTGGGTTCGCTTAGAAAGAGGCAAGTCATGGCTAAAGTAATCGGTATCGACCTCGGCACCACCAATTCGTGCGTCGCCGTGATGGAAGGGGCGACCCCCAAAGTCATCGAAAATTCGGAGGGCGCGCGGACGACGCCTTCGATGGTGGGCTTCACCAAGGACGGCGAACGACTCGTCGGCCAGCCGGCGAAGCGCCAGGCGGTGACCAATCCCGAAGGCACGCTGTTCGCGGTCAAGCGCCTGATCGGGCGCCGCTACGACGACCCGATGGTGGGCAAGGACAAGGGCCTCGTCCCGTTCAAGATCGTCAAGGCCGACAATGGCGACGCTTGGGTCGAGGTCGAGGGCAAGAAGAGCTCTCCCTCGGAAGTGTCAGCGACGATTCTCACCAAGATGAAGGAAACCGCCGAAGCCTATCTCGGCGAGAAGGTGACGCAGGCGGTCATCACGGTTCCAGCCTATTTCAACGACAGCCAGCGCCAGGCCACCAAGGACGCCGGCAAGATCGCCGGCCTTGAAGTGCTGCGCATCATCAACGAGCCGACGGCAGCAGCGCTCGCCTATGGGCTCGACAAGAAAAACACCGGCACCATCGCGGTCTATGACCTGGGCGGTGGTACGTTCGATATCTCGGTGCTCGAGATCGGTGACGGCGTGTTCGAGGTGAAGTCGACCAATGGCGACACCTTCCTCGGCGGCGAAGATTTCGACATGCGGCTCGTCGACTTTCTGGCCGATGAGTTCAAGAAGGACCAGGGCATTGATCTGCGCAAGGACAAGCTGGCGCTGCAGCGGCTGAAGGAAGCCGCCGAGAAGGCCAAGATCGAGCTCAGCTCGGCGACGCAGACCGAAATCAACCTGCCTTTCATCACCGCCGATGCCTCGGGCCCCAAGCACCTGACGCTGAAGCTCACGCGCTCGAAACTCGAGCAGCTTGTGGACGACCTGATCCAGAAGACGGTCGAACCCTGCAAGATGGCGCTCAAGGATGCCGGCGTTACCGCCGCGCAGATTGATGAGGTTGTGCTGGTGGGCGGCATGAGCCGCATGCCCAAGGTCCAGGAAGTGGTCAAGCAGCTGTTCGGCAAGGAGCCGCACAAGGGCGTCAACCCGGACGAAGTGGTTGCCATGGGCGCCGCCATCCAGGCGGGCGTGCTGCAGGGCGACGTCAAGGACGTGCTGCTGCTCGACGTCACTCCGCTGTCGCTCGGCATCGAGACGCTGGGCGGCGTGTTCACGCGTCTGATCGATCGCAACACCACGATCCCGACCAAGAAGAGCCAGACCTTCTCGACCGCCGAGGACAACCAGAACGCGGTGACGATCCGCGTGTTCCAGGGCGAGCGCGAGATGGCGGCCAACAACAAGCTGCTCGGCAATTTCGATCTCGCCGGCATTCCCCCGGCGCCGCGCGGCGTGCCGCAGGTGGAAGTGACCTTTGACATCGACGCCAACGGCATCGTCAACGTCTCGGCCAAGGACAAGGGCACGGGCAAGGAGCAGCAGATCCGCATCCAGGCCTCGGGTGGCCTTTCCGACGCCGATATCGACCGCATGGTCAAGGAAGCCGAGGCCAATGCCGAAGCCGACAAGAAGCAGCGCGAGGCGGTGGAAGCCAAGAACCAGGCGGAGTCGCTGATCCATTCGACCGAGAAGTCGCTCAAGGATTACGGCGACAAGGTCGGGGTCGATGAAAAGACCGCCATCGAGACGGCCCTCGCCGATTTGAAGGGCGTGATCGAGGGCGACGACGCCGAGGCGATCAAGGAAAAGACCAACGCGCTGGCGGAAGCTTCGATGAAGCTGGGCGAGGCCATGTACAAGGCCAGCCAGGCGGAAGCCGAAGCCAAAGCGGCCGGCGCCGACCAGAAGGCCGACGACGATGTCGTCGACGCCGAGTTCGAGGAAGTGAAAGACGACAAGAAGTCGGCTTGATTGCTCGCTTCGTTCGCCACAGACGTGATGGAAGCGCTGCGGGCCGACCCCGCGGCGCTTTCTCGTTTCGAAGGGCTTCCGCCTTCGCACAAAGCCGAATATCTCAAGTGGATCGATGAGGCGAAGCGCGACGAGACGCGCCGGCGCCGGATTGCGGGCATGATCGAAAAGCTAGGTGAGAACTCCGGGGTCCCTGAGGCGGTTGGCCATGGGCCAGAGCGCGGGGACGCGTAATGGCCAAGCGTGACTTTTACGACGTGCTGGGCGTCAAGAAGGGCGCCGACGAGGCGGCCCTCAAGGGCGCCTATCGCAAGCTCGCCATGCAGTTCCATCCGGACCGCAATCCCGGCAATGCCGATGCCGAGCACAAGTTCAAGGAAATCAACGAAGCCTATGACACGCTGAAGGACCCGCAGAAGCGGGCGGCCTATGACCGGTTCGGCCATGCGGCCTTCGAGAACGGCAGCCGCGGCCCGCAAGGCGGCCCCGGCTTCGGGCCGGAATTTGCGTCCTCGATGTCCGACATCTTCGAGGACATTTTCGGCGACTTCATGGGCGGCGGGCGGCGGGGCGGACAGGCCAGCCAATCGCGGCTCCGCGGATCGGACCTGCGCTACAATCTCGAGATCAGCCTCGAGGAATCGTTTCTCGGCCGTACGGTCGAGATCGATGTGCCGACGCTCGTCACCTGCCACACCTGCGACGGCTCGGGCGCCAAGCCCGGCACGGGAATGTCGACGTGCAAGCACTGCAACGGACACGGCAAGGTGCGCGCGGCGCAGGGGTTCTTTACCATCGAGCGCACCTGCCCGGTGTGCCAGGGTCGCGGGCAAATGATGGACAATCCCTGCACCGATTGCGGCGGCCAGGGCCGCAAGCAGGAAAACCGCAAGCTCAGCGTCGATATTCCCAAGGGAATCGAAGACGGCACGCGCATTCGGCTTGCCAATGAAGGCGAGGCCGGATTGCGCGGCGGACCGCCGGGCGATCTCTACATTTTCATTTCGGTCAAGCCGCACGATCTCTTCCATCGCGATGGTGCGGACCTGCATGCACGCGTTCCGATCGCCATGACGACGGCGGCACTGGGTGGCGAATTCGAAGTGCCGACGCTCGATGGATTGCGAGCCAAGGTCAAGGTCGCGGCCGGCACGCAGCCGGGCCAGCGCGTGCGGCTCAAGTCCAAGGGCATGCCGGTGCTGAGATCGAAAGACCTCGGCGATCTTTACGTGCAGCTCGATGTCGAGACGCCGCAGGCGCTGAGCAAGCGCCAGCGCGAATTGCTCGAAGAATTCCACAAGCTCACGACGAAGGAGACTTCGCCGACGAGCGAGGGATTCTTTGCGAAGCTCAAGAGTTTGTTCGAGTCTTAGCCAATGGGCGAAGGCGCGGCCGACAAGTTTGAGCTAGTCCGCATCGCGCGTCTCGTGCTTGCTGAGCACCTCCATCCGCTAGAGGGTGTCTGGCAGATGATCAGCTTGGGAGATGATATGCTGCAGCGTCACCCCATCCTTCTGGAGGTTCATGGCATCGCATCGTTGACGGATCACATCCCAAGATGTCCGGCCCGTGAGAATTTCTCAGCGGAGTATCTGGCGCGTACGGACATCGAGGTGCCAACTGCGCAGATACTTGATCTTTGTCGCCGACTAATTCGAGAATCTGCCGATGCCAGCTGAAACGCCGCTCCAGAAGACCGCCATCACGCTTTGCGGCTCACTGCGCAAGGGCTCGATCAACGAGGTGCTGCGGCAGCATATGTCGAAGAAGCTCCGCGAGGCGGGAGTCGCGGTGACCGATCTCAGCCTTGCCGATTTCGAGCTGCCGATCTTCAACCAGGACATCGAGGATGCGGGAGAGACGCCGGAGGCGGCGAAGCGGCTGGCCGATCTCTGCCGCTCGCACGATATCGTCCTCATCATCTCGCCCGAATATAATGGCGGGGTTACCCCGCTCATCGCCAATGCCATTGCCTGGATCAGCCGGCAGAAACCGAGCCCGTTCCGTCATGCGATCTGGGGAATCGGCGGGGTGAGCAACGGCAAATATGCGACGATCTTCGGACTCTCGCATCTGCGCGATACGCTGAGCAAGGTTGGAACGCTGGTGGTGCCGACGCTCTTGGGCATCGGGCCGTTCGAGCAGACCTTCGACGCGGGCGGCAATCCGACCGAATCCAATATTCAATGGAAGGTCGGGCAGATGGTGCGCGAGCTCACGCATTTCTCGCGCGGCGGGATTTAGCGGCTTTCACTTCTGCCCGGCGCGTGGTCGCCAAGCCCGAATAGATCTACCGCATCTTCGAGAGCGGCCTTGAGCGCGTCGAGGCGGGCCGGGTCAGTTTCGGCATCGCGCAGGCGGATGGGGCCGGCGAGCGGCACGCGGCTCATCAACTCGCGACCCTTGTCGGTGAGCGCCACATTGCGTGCCCGACGGTCGCGGGAATCGCGGCTGACGGTGACGAGCTCCATCGCCCGCAATTCGTCGATCGACTGGCCCAAAGTGGCGGGGTGCATAACCAGGGCCTTTCGCAGAGCAACCATAGGTAAAACAGGACGTTCGCCGAGAATGTGCAGGACAGAAAGCTGCAATCCGGTGATGCCGAACTGCTTGCGCAGGGCCTGGTTGAAGCCCTGAAGCGCCTGGTCGAGGCGGACCCAGGCGACGATGGCGGAGAGAGCCTGCTGTTGCATCGGGATAGTATGCCAACATAATATCGTCGGTGGAAGGGGGATTTGAGGCGTTTTGGTGCCCGGCAGGGCGCGGCCTTGCCTAGCCGCCCCGAAGCATGGCAAGCCCGCCGGAATCAGGAGCATCTCATGGCCGGAACGCTGATCGTCGCACTCGACCTCGACACGCGGACGGAGGCGGAGGCGCTGATCGAGCGGCTCGAGGGGAGCGCGGATTTCTTCAAGATCGGCTACCAGCTCGCCTATGGCGGGGATGGGCTGGCACTGGGCAAGGCGCTGATCGGCGCCGGCAAACGGGTGTTTTTCGACCTCAAGCTGCTCGATATCGACAACACGGTCGAAAAGGGCGTAGCGGCGATAGCGCGGAGCGGGGCGGCGATGCTCACCGTCCATGCTTATCCCCAATGCATGCGGGCCGCCGCCCGGGGCGCGGGCAATTCCGGCCTGACGATCCTGGGCGTTTCAGTACTGACCTCAATGGACGACCGCGACGTGGCGGAAGCCGGATTTGCCCGCGACGCGGCGGGACTGGTGGCGATGCGCGCGCAACAGGCCAAGGATGCCGGGATCGGCGGGCTGGTGTGTTCGCCGCTGGAAGCCGAAATGGTGCGCGGCATTGTCGGGCCGAAGATGGCGATCGTTACGCCGGGCATCCGTCCGGCGGGCAGCGCGGTGGGCGACCAGAAGCGCGTACTGAGTCCGGCCGAGGCGATTGCAGCGGGCGCGACGCATCTGGTCGTCGGTAGACCGATCACCGGGGCGTCGGACCCCAAGGCGGCGGCCGAGGGGATAATGAGGGACATGTCGGGCGGTTCTCGGATCGTCTAGCCGGCCCGCGGACCGCGGCGACGGAGATTTCCGCTTTCGCGGGAATGTCAGAGTGGAATGTAAACGGCCCAGTGGCTATGGGTTGGATATGAGCGATCTCAAGGTGACAATTGCCGGAGCGGGCGGGCGCATGGGCGCGGCCAATATCCGGGCCGTCGCGGCAACGCCGGGACTGGTGCTGCATTCGGCATTCGACCGGCCGGGCTCGCCCGCCATCGGGCGCGATGCGGGCGAGTATGCCGGGCTGGGCACGCTGGGCGTCGTCATTTCCGACAGCCCCGAGGCGGCGCTCCCCGGTAGTGAAGCGATCGTCGATTTTACCGCACCGGCGGTGAGCGTGGCGCTGGCGCACCTCGCGGCGCAGCGGGGTCTCGTCCATATCATCGGCACGACCGGCTGCGCGGGGGCGGACGATATTGCCATTCGCACCTCGGCGCTCAACGGCGCGCGGATCGTCAAGTCGGGGAATTTCTCGCTGGGCGTCAACGTGCTTGTCGGGCTCGTGCGGCAGGCGGCGAAGGCGCTGCCGAATTACGACATCGAAATCGTCGAGATGCACCATCGCCGAAAGGTCGATGCGCCGTCGGGCACGGCGCTGATGCTTGGGCACGCCGCGGCCGAGGCGCGTCACATCGATCTTGAGAGGGCCGCGGTGCGGACCCGGGACGGCCATACCGGAGCGCGTCCCGAGGGCGCCATCGGCTTTGAGAGCCTCCGCGGCGGTACGGTAATCGGCGATCACACTGTCATTCTGGCCGGCGACAATGAGCGGATCGAATTGACGCATCGCGCCGAGGACCGCGCCATGTTCGCCGCGGGCGCCATGCAGGCGCTGCTCTGGGCGCGCGGCCGCGGTGCCGGGCTCTACAGCATGGCCGACGTGCTGGGTTTTGAATCTTGATTGTCGTGCTTCCGAACCGAAAAGCCGCACCGCACTTTTTCTGGAAGCACTCAAAGGAGTAGTTGATGGCGGGAACGCTGATCCTCGTGCGTCATGGCGAGAGCGAGTGGAACCTCAAGAACCTTTTCACCGGCTGGAAGAACCCGGACCTCACCGAAAAGGGCGTCGGTGAAGCGCGCAATACCGGACGGCGACTGAAGGCCGCTGGTATCGTGCCGACGGTGTTCTTCACCTCGGCGCTGCGCCGGGCGCAGCATACGCTCGACCTGTTGCTCGACGAGTTGGGGATCGTCAATGTCACGATCACGCGCAACCAAGCGCTGAACGAGCGTGACTATGGCGACCTTGCCGGGCTCAACAAGGACGAGGCGCGCAAGAAATGGGGCGAGGAGCAGGTCCATATCTGGCGCCGCTCCTATGACGTGCCGCCGCCGGGTGGGGAATCGCTCAAGGATACCGCGGCGCGTGCCGTACCCTACTACCAGAACGCCATTCTACCCATGATCGCGGCGGGCGAAACGGTGCTGATCGCGGCGCATGGCAATTCGCTGCGGGCGCTGGTGATGGCGATCGAGAAGCTGACGCCGGAGGAAATCCTGAAGCGGGAAATCGCCACCGGCGAGCCGGTGATCTACCGGCTGTCCAAGGGCGGAAAGCTCAAGGAAAAGGTGAGTATCTAGGGCATTTCACGTTCCGATAGAATCGGAACGAATGCTCTGGTCACTATCCTGCGGCGTTCCCCAACCGGATAACCGCTCCGCACTCTTGCTGGAAACACCTGGGT
>JBEBGE010000102.1:0-6125 GCA_040081595.1 Devosia sp. | reverse complement strand
GCCCTCACGGCCCTGCCCGCTCGAAACGCCCCACCGGAGCGTTTCGCAAGACGCGGATCAGGTTTGGCAGACCGGGCAATAAAAGGTCGAGCGGCCGGACTGGACGATGCGGCGGATGGTGCCGGTGCAAAGGGGGGTTGGGCAGGGCTCGCCTTCACGGTCATAGACAGCGAAACGGTGCTGAAAATAGCCCGAAGCCCCGTCGGCGGCGCGGAAATCGCGGAGCGTGGAGCCCCCGGCCTCGATCGCTTCATCGAGGACGGCGCGGACGGCATCGACCAGGAGCTCGAGGCGCGGGGCGGGTTTGCCGGACTTGTGAACGAGCCGGCCGGAGGCGGTGGTGGGGCGGATATGGGCGCGGTGAAGGGCCTCGCTCACATAGATATTGCCCAGCCCCGCCACCACACGCTGGTCAAGCATCGCAGCTTTCATCGGGGCTTTCTTGCCCAAGAGTGCCGCGGCCAGCGTCTCGGCGTTGAACGCATTGCCGAGCGGCTCGGGGCCGAGGCCGGCGAGAAAGGAAGACTCCTCCTCGCGGGCGAACAGATCCATGAAACCGAAGCGGCGGGGATCGGAGAAGATGAGCGTGAGCTGGCCCTCCCTGGGGTGGGTCAGGGCCATGACGACATGGTCGTGCTTGTTGTCGATCCCCGGCTCGTAATAGCGCGAGGGCTCCTTGAAACGGGTTTCGGCGAAGCGGAAGGCCCCGGTCATCCCCAGATGGCCGAGCCAGGTCCGGCCCGAGGCGAGGCGGAACAGGAGGTATTTGGCACGGCGGCCGACGCCGAGGATGGTCTGGCCTTCGAGCGCCCTGGCGAAGCCGCGCGGGAAGGGAAAACGCAGGTCCTTGCGGTTGAGCGTCACCTTGTCGATGCGGGCGCCTTCGAGGAAGGGGGCAAGGCCGCGGCGGACGGTTTCGACTTCGGGCAGTTCGGGCATGATTTCCTAGTGGTCGCGCTCGCGAACCGCCAAAGTGGACGCCCACTTTGGCTGCTCGCGCTCCGGGCGGACGGTTTCGACTTCGGGCAGTTCGGGCATGATTCCCTGGTCGCGCGACGGAGCCTTAATCCTGCGCTTCTATGATCAATTCCAAGCGGGGATCGCCTCCTATATAGGGTGCGGCGTTCGCGACAAAGGCTGGCGCATGACCGAGACCACTCATTTCGGCGAGAAAATCGTGAAGCTTGAAGACAAGCAGGGGCTTGTCGACAAGGTGTTTCACGACGTCGCCGATCGCTACGATCTGATGAACGATCTGATGAGCGGGGGCGTCCACCGGCTGTGGAAGGACGCATTGGTGGCCCGGCTGGCGCCGCCGCGCGCGGGGAGCGTTGCCTATCGCGTGCTCGACATGGCGGGCGGTACCGGCGATATCGCCGAGCGGATCGTCAATGCGTCGCTGGGCTTTGCCGAAGTCACGGTCTCGGACATCAACGAAGACATGCTGCGCGTCGGGGCCGAGCGCGCGAAATCCTGGCGCTTCGGGACGCAAGTCGATTTCAAGCAGGCCAATGCCGAGGCCCTGCCCTTTGAGGACGAGAGCTTCGACGCCTATACGATCGCCTTCGGCATCCGCAATGTGCCGCGGATCGAAAAGGCGCTGAGCGAGGCCCATCGCGTGCTGGAGCGCGGCGGGCGTTTCCTCTGCCTCGAATTCAGCGCGGTGGACGTGCCGCTGCTCGACCGCGTCTACAAACAATGGTCGGACCGGATGATCCCGCCGATCGGGCGGGTGGTGACGGGCGACGCGCAACCCTACCAATATCTGGTCGAATCGATCCGCAAGTTTCCGACACCGGCGCGCTTTTCCGAAATGATCGAGAAAGCCGGGTTCAAACGCGTGACGCATACGGCGATGACCGGAAATATCGCGGCGCTGCATGCCGCCTGGAAGATGTAGCGGATGGGTGTGGCCGCCTATTTCCGCCTGATGCGGGCGGGGTTCGTTCTGGCGCGCGAGGGCGCCCTGTCGGTGATCGACAACCCGGCATTGCCACCAGCGATGAAGGGGAGCGTGCGCTTCGGCCGATTGTTCGAACGCCGTTCTATCCGCAAGTCCGGTCCCGAGGACCGGCTGCGCCTGGCACTCGACAGGCTGGGGCCAACCTATGTGAAGTTCGGGCAAAGCCTTGCCACCCGTCCCGATATCGTCGGGCCGGGGATGGCGACAACATTGAGCCAGCTCCAGGACAAGATGGTGCCGTTCGATGCGCGGCTGGTACCCGGACTGCTGAAAGCGGCGCTGGGCGAAAAAGCGGACGACTTCATCGACATCTCTGCTCCCATCGCAGCGGCTTCGATTGCACAGGTGCATAGCGCCACGGTGATGCGGGACGGGGTTGCTCACAAGGTTGCGGTCAAGATTCTGCGACCCGGGGTCAAGGCGCGGTTTCGCGCCGATCTCGAAAGCTATTACGCCGGGGCACGGCTGGCGGAGCGCTTCATGCCGGCTCTCAGGCGGTTGCGGCCGGTCGATGTCGTGGCGACGCTCGACCGCTCGGCGCGGCTCGAACTGGATCTGAGGCTCGAGGCCGCGTCGATCTCAGAGTTCCAGGGCAATATCAAGGACGATACGGGCTTTGTCATTCCCAGGGTCGACTGGGAACACACGGCCGAGACGGTGCTGACGACAAGCTGGGTCGACGCCATCCCGATCCGCGACCACACGGCGCTGGATGCGGCGGGACTCCACCGCAAGGCGCTGAGCAGAACGCTGCTCCAGAGTTTTCTGACCCAGACGATCCGCGACGGTTTCTTTCACGCCGACCTGCACCAGGGCAATCTCTTCGCCGATCCCAAGACCGGGGCGATCGTGGCGGTCGATTTCGGCATCATGGGGCGGATCACGCGGCGCGAGCGGCGGTTTCTCGCCGATATTCTCTATGGCTTCATCACCCGCGACTACCGGATGATCGCGGAGCGGCATTTCGAGATCGGCTATGTGCCCCGGCACCAGTCGGTCGACGATTTTGCGCTGGCGCTGCGCTCGATCGGCGAGCCGCTACATGGGCGGACGGTGCGCGACATTTCGATGGCCAAGGTGCTCGGCCAATTGTTCGCCACCACGGAGCTCTTCGACATGCAGGCGCGGCCCGAACTGGTGCTGCTGCAGAAGTCCATGGTGCTGGTCGAGGGTGTGGCGCGCGAGCTCGACCCCGAGCTCGATATCTGGAGTGTTTCGGAACCGGTACTGGGCGATTTCGTGCGGCGCGAGGCGGGACCATTGGGGCGGCTCGAGGATGTGCGAGACAATCTGATGGTTGCCGCCGACACGGTGCGCAAGCTGCCCAGCCTGGTGACGCGGGCGGAGGCCGCGCTCGACGATTATGACCGGGACCGCCGATCACCACAGCGCAAGTTCAACCGCTTCGCGCTGATCGCCGGATTCTGGCTGCTGGCCGCGATCGCCATCACGCTGATCGTCAACCTGTTCCGGTAGCGAGTTCACTCCCGGTTCATCGTGACGCCGCTAGGCCAGCCTCCGGCGCTTGCGGCTCAACGAACCGGGCCATAGATTGACGCCGATCCACGCGGCGGGTCGCCGCACCAAGAGGGCACTGCCATGAACATCATGAAATTCGGCCGTATCGTGGGCGCTGTGGCGCTGACGATCGGCCTCGCCGGTTGTCTCGACATGACCGAGGACATCCTCGTCACCTCAACCACCACTGCCAAGGCCACAGTTACCCAGACGATGGCCGCCGATATCTACGCCATGGTCAAGGCGGCGGACGAAGGCGGCAACAGCGACAAGCCGTTCTGCAAGGCCGAAGGCGAAACGCTGACCGAGAATGCCGACAAGTCCGGTACCTGCGTGACGGTTTCGGAAGGCGCGTTCGCGGACCTCAAGTTCAGCGACGACGACACCGCCGGCAAGCCGACCTTCATCGACAACGGCGACGGCACGATCAAGGTCGCAATCCCGACCAAGGGCATGATGGGTGAACTGGGCGCCGAGCAGGATGCTGAAACCGCCGCCATGATGAAGCAGATGTTCGATGGCCACTTCCTCACCATCCGCTTTGGCGGCAGCGAGGTGCTCGACACCAATATGGAAAAGACCCCCGAGGGCAATTATGCCGAGGTCAAGATCCCGTTCCTCGGGCTGCTCGACGGTACGGCCAAGCTACCCGAGGAATTCTATGCGGTCGTAAGGCCCTGAGGATCGTTCGAGAGTGACCGGCCGGATCGAAATCGGACTGAGTTTTCTCGATCACGGCCGGGGTCTTGAATTGCCTCGGCAACAATCGCCGGGCGCGGCGGGAGTGGACCTCCTCGCCGCGCTCGGTGTTTCCGAGACCATGACGATCGCTCCGGGGGAGCGGGCGCTGGTGCCCTGCGGGTTCTCGATGGCGCTGCCGCAAGGCTATGAAGCGCAGGTGCGACCGCGCTCGGGGCTGGCAGCCAAATATGGGGTGACGGTGCTCAACGCACCGGGAACGATCGACGCCGACTATCGCGGCGAGATCAAGGTGATCCTTATCAACCACGGCCAGCAGAATTTCGACATCAGGCGCGGCGATCGAATCGCGCAGATGGTGGTGGTGCCGGTCAGCGCGGCGGCCTTCGCCGAGCGTCAGGACCTCGATGAAACGGAGCGCGGCAATGGCGGTTTTGGTTCGACTGGTCGCTAGCCTGCTGGCGCTCATGATGGTGGCGCTGCCGGCACTGGCCGGGGACCGGGCCCTGATCAATTTCATCGGCTATTCGGACGACGGCAAGTATTTCGCCTTCGAGGAATATGGCGTCCAGGACGGTTCGGGCTTTGCCTATTCGAGCATCTATGTGGTCGACCTCGTCGCCGACAAATGGATGTATGGCTCGCCCTTTCACGTGCAAGCGGACGACGCCAACCCGGACCGGTCGCTGGCCGATGTGCGGGCGAAGGCGATGGGCAAGGCCAGAGACAAGCTCAATGAAGTCAAGATCGAAAAGCCGGTGCAGATCCTCGCCCTGCTCGGCGACGGCGTGCCCAATGCGGACGGCAAGACCATGAGCTGGCGGCATCCGATGTGCTGCATGCCGGGCCAGACCGCGGACAGCGATTTCAAGCTGACGCTCGAGACCTTTGCGGCCAAGGGCGCCGACAATTGCCAGGACACCTATGCCGAAGGCATGGGGCCGGTTGGCTATGGGCTGACGTTCGAGGCCGACGGGCAGAGCACTGAGTTGCACCGCGATGGCAAAGTGCTGCCGGCATCGCGCGGCTGCACACTCGACTACAGGCTCTATGCGGTGGTTGCCCCGTTCGAGGAGGCATGGCATCGCGTCGCGATCGTTTCGAGCTATCCGTTTGGCTTTGAAGGACCGGACAGGCGCTTCCTCGCCGTGCCGATCGATTGATGGCGGAATTTTCGGCCGACGAGACCCGGCGCTATGCGCGTCACCTGGTGCTCAAGGATCTGGGTGGTGCGGGCCAGCAGAAGCTCAGATCGGCACGGGTGGCGGTGATCGGCGCAGGCGGGCTCGGCAGCCCGGTGATCGCCTATCTCGCGGCGGCGGGGGTGGGGACGATCGGTATTGTCGATGGCGATGTGGTGAGCCTCAGCAATCTGCAACGCCAGGTGATCCATCGCAGCGGCGATGTCGGCGTGAGGAAGACCGAAAGCGCGGGGCGCTTTGCCGAGGCGCTCAATCCGGAGACGAACATCGTTCTACATCCTTTGTGGCTAACGCGCGAGAACGCCGTCGGGCTGCTCAAGGGCTATGATCTGGTGCTCGATGGCAGCGACAGTTTTGCGACCCGGCGCAATGTGGCGGGGGCAGCGGCGGCGCTCGGATTTCCGGTGGTTTCGGGGGCGGTCTCGACGCTCGATGGGCAGGTGACGGTGTTTGCACCGGGCGGGCCGGGCTTTGCCGATCTCTATCCCGACGCGGTGGACGAGGCGGAACTGCCCAGTTGCGAGATGGTGGGCGTGTTCGGCCCGGTGACCGGCGTGATCGGCACGCTGATGGCGATGGAAGCGATCAAGCTGATTACAGGGATCGGGGTGCCGCTGATCGGGCGGCTGCTGGTGTACGATGGGCGCGGGGCGAAGTTTACGGAGATTGGGTACTAGGCACACGGGCATCGCGCCAGCGGCCGCCCCCTCCACCGGCTTCGCCGGTTCCCCTCCCCCGTAAAC
>JBEBGE010000101.1:0-6223 GCA_040081595.1 Devosia sp. | reverse complement strand
CGGGCAATGGCCACGCGCTGCTGTTCGCCGCCCGAGAGTTCGGCCGGACGGTGGGCGGCGCGGGGACCGACGCCGAGCAGGTCAAGCAGTTCGCGGCTGCGCTTGTCGGCGTCGCGCTGCGAATTGCCGGCAATCAGTTGCGGGATGGTGATGTTTTCGAGCGCCGAGAATTCCGGCAGCAGATGGTGGAACTGATAGACGTAGCCGATGGTCGTGCGGCGAAGCAAAGTCCGGCCCCGCTCATTGAGCCCCATGGTCTTGATGCCCGTGATCTCGATCTCGCCCGATTGCGGCCGCTCGAGCAGCCCGCTCAAATGCAGAAGCGTCGACTTGCCCGCTCCCGACGGCGCGACGATCGCCACGAGTTCGCCGCCGAGGACCGAAAGGTGGGCGGCTTCCAGCACTTTGACCTGGGTCTCACCGCTACCGTAATGCCGGTGGACGCCGGTCAGGAGCAGAAGCGGCTCACTCATAACGCAGGGCCTCGACCGGGTCGTATTGCGCAGCGCGCCAGGCGGGGTAGAGGGTTGCAAGGAAGCTCAAGGCCAGTGCCAGCCCCGCCACGAACAGGACCTCGCCGGGATCGACCTTGCTGGGGAGACTGGAGAGAAAGAACACTTCGGGCGGAAAAATCCGCACCCCCACGATATCGGAAACGAAGGCGCGCAGCGTTTCGGCATTGGCCGCAATAAGCAGCCCCAGCAGAAGCCCGAGCGCCGTCCCGGCAACACCGATCGCCGTGCCGGTCATTGAAAAAATGCGCATGATCGAGCCGCGCGTAGCGCCCATCGTGCGCAGCACCGCGATGTCGCTGCCCTTGTCTTTGACGAGCATGACCAGCGACGAGATGATGTTGAACGCGGCGACGACCACGATCATCGACAGGATTACGAACATCACCACCCGCTCAACCTGCAGTGCCGAAAAGAACGTCTCGTTCCGTTGCTGCCAGTCGGTCAGCACCAGCGGACGCTCCACTTGGCTCTGGATGGCCTCGCGCATGCGGCCGATATCGTCGGCATCGTTGATAAAGATCTCGACGCCCGAGGCCTGATAGACCCGCTGGTATGCGGCATCGATCTCTTCGTCCGTTGCATCGACGGCCGGCGGCTGGACGCCAGGCTTCAGCACATCCTCATAGAGCTTGAAGTACGTCTGTGCCGGCTCCATGGGCATATAGACATAGAAGCTGTCGAACTCGACCATCCCAAGATTGAAGATCACGTTGACCGGAAAGGACCTGATCTGCGGAGTCTTGCCGAATGGGGTATTGGCGCCGTTGGGGTTCACGATGGTCACCGGGTCGCCGATAGTGACTCCGAGCTTTTCGGCAAGCCGCTGGCCGATGGCGATGCCCTGTGCGTGGTCCCAGTCGTCCCAGCCGCCAAGCACCGCGCCGTTCTTGAGCAGCTCCAGCTTGTCGATCGAAGCCGCGCTGACGCCGCGCACCGACACGCCCGTCGATTCCGATTGGCCAGAAGCCAGCGCCTGGCCCTCGACATAGGGGATGGCGAAGAGCACCCCATCGACTTTTTCGATCTTGAGTGCGGTCTCGTCGAAATCGGTGAAGCGCTGCTCGATCGGGAACGCGGTGAAGTGGCCATTGAGGCCAAGGATCTTGGTGAGAAGCTCGGCCCGGAAACCATTCATTACGCTCATCACCACGATCAGCGTCGCTACCCCGATGGCGACGCCCAGCAGCGTCAGGGTCGAGATGACGGAGATGAACCTATCCTTGCGGCGCGAGCGGAGGTAGCGGCCGGCAATCAGGAACTCGAAACGCGAGAACGGCCCGCTGGTCCCGCGCTCCGCCGCGCCGGCGTCCGCCGTCAAACCTTGGCCCGCCTTTGGGGCTCGATCAGCGACTTGAGGCGCGCGACCGCATTGCCGATCGGCAGCGTTTCACGCTCGCCGGATTTGCGATGCTTGATTTCGGCATTGCCTTCCTTGAGCCCGCGCGGCCCAAGGATGATCTGATACGGAATGCCGATGAGATCGGCGGTCGCGAACTTGGCGCCGGCAGGCGCGTCGCGGTCGTCGTAAAGCGCATCGAGGCCGGCAGCTTCGAGCTCGGCATAGAGCTTGCCGCAGGCCGCGTCGGTCTCGGCATCGCCTGCCTTGAGATTGATCAGCAGCGCCTCGAAGGGCGCGACCGAGACCGGCCAGACAATGCCGTTGTCGTCATGGCTCGCTTCAATGATGGCGGGAACCAGCCGTGTCGGCCCAATGCCGTAGCTACCCATATGGACGACCACTTCCTTGCCGTCCGGGCCGGTGACGCTGGCTTTCATGGGTTCGGAATACTTGGTGCCGAAGTAGAAAATATGGCCGACCTCGATGCCGCGCGCCATGAGTTGCTTGTCGGCGGGAACGGCGGCGCGAAAGGATGGCTCGTCGGTCATCTCGTCGGTCGCTGCGAACAGCGACGTCCAGTCATTGAAGATCGGCGAGAGATCGCCACGGAAGTCGATATCGGGACCGGGGATCGGCTTGTTGACGAGATCGGCGTGAAGGAACACGCCGCTTTCACCGGTCTCGGCAAGGACGTGGAACTCGTAGCTCATATTGCCACCGATGGGCCCCGTGTCGGCGCGCATCGGAATGCCGACCAGGCCCATGCGGTGAAAGGTGCGCAGATATGCAACGAACATGCGCTGGAAGGCGCGCGTCGCACCGGGCTCGTCGAGATCGAACGAATAGGCATCCTTCATCAGGAACTCGCGGCTGCGCATGGTGCCGAAGCGCGGCCTCACCTCGTCGCGGAACTTCCACTGCACGTGATAAAGATTGAGCGGCAAGTCCTTGTACGACTTGACGTAAGTGCGGAAGATGTCGGTGATCATCTCCTCATTGGTCGGCCCGTAGAGCAGGTCGCGCTCGTGACGGTCCTCAATGCGGAGCATCTCTTTTCCGTACGCATCGTAGCGCCCCGACTCGCGCCAGAGGTCGGCCGATTGGAGCGTTGGCATCAAGAGTTCAATCGCACCCGAACGGTCCTGCTCCTCCTCGATGATCTTGACGATCTTGTTGAGGACCTTGAAGCCGAGCGGAAGCCAGGAATAGGAGCCGGCGGCCTGCTGTTTGATCATCCCGGCACGCAGCATGAGCTTGTGCGAGACGATCTCGGCTTCCTTGGGCGACTCTTTGAGGACGGGCAGAAAGTAACGGCTCAGTCGCATCGGAATTCCCCAGTAAACCGGTCGACTCGAGACCAGTGCGCGGCCCAGTCAAACCGTAACATTTCCCGCGTTGCAAGGGTCCGATTCAGCGCAGAATCTAGGTGACATCAGTTCCGGGGATTGTTAGGGTCCGCCGCAATAAAATACAGGCGACCGCGAAGTCGCCGGACGTCGACAACGTCAAGGGAGGAGCGTTGGCTGCCGCGAAAGCTGGCCTAAGACCAACGTATTGTCGTCAAACTATTCCAGCAGGGCCTTGCGCCCTGCTTTTTCTTTGACCCGTCAGCTCCAGTACTTCTGCAGCAGCGGGTTGCTGAGGCCCCAGAGCAGCAAACCCGTCAGCACTGCGGCGACCAGCGTCGTCACGGCAAGCCGCCGCCAGAGCCTGGGCGCAACCGGCGCACCGGGCTCGGTGCCGTGAACGATCTGGCCCGCATCGACCTGGTTGCGCACGCCGAACGGCAGCACCAGGAACAGACTGATAGCCCAGACCACGGCATAGATGGCGAAGATGGTGACGGGCTGGATCATGAGAAGTGCCTTAGTGCCATTCTTGAGCCGGCATCATGCGCCGGCGCGACAAGGCTGCCTATAGGCGGTGAACAAAGACGGTGACATTAGGCTTTTTGCCCCACCAGGCGCCGATTTCACCGCGGATAGCGCGCTGGATGGCCGCGTCGACGACGTCGGGATCGGAGCGGCGCTTGGGCGGGATGGATTTGAGTGCGCCGTTGACGGTGCGGCGAACAATGTCGCCCACCGAATCCTCGTCGTCGTCGATCTCGGGCAGACCCTCGACCGAAAGTTCGGGACCCGATACGACGGAACCCCGATCATCGACGCAGAGGCTGACCACGATGTGCCCGCCAAAGCTCAGCCTACGGCGGCCTTTGACGCCGCTCTCGTCGGGCGAGCAGAGGATGTTGCCGTCGAGATAGAGTTCGCCGGTCCTGACCTCGCCCGGCAAATGCAGCGTATCGGGAAAGAGCCGAACCATGTCGCCATTGCGGGCATGGATGACGGTCTTGATGCCATGCTGGCGGCCCAGCGCCGCATGGGCCTCGAGATGCGCCGCTTCGCCATGCACCGGGATCAGGATGGCCGGTTTCACCAGATCGTAGAGGCGCTTCAACTCCTCGCGGCGCGGATGCCCGGTGGTGTGGACCAGCCCGTCGCGCTGGGTGATGACCTCGATGCCGCGATCGATCAAGAGGTTCTGGATATCGATGACCTCGCGCTCATTGCCCGGAATGGCCCACGATGAAAAAATCACCCGGTCGCCGGCATTGAGATCGATTGCCGGGTGCTCCTGACGGGCGATGCGGGCAATGGCGGCGCGCGGCTCGCCCTGGCTGCCGGTGCACAGCACCACGACCTTCTGGCGCGGCAGGGTCTTGTACATGTCCTGGTCGAGGAAAGGCTCGATGCCCTCGAGCATCCCCAGTTCCCGCGCGATGGCCGAGATCCGGTGCAGCGCCCGGCCTGACATCACCACCTGCCGCCCGGCCAGTTGCGCGGCGCGGGCGATGGAAATGACACGGCCGACATTGGAGGCAAACGTCGTGAGGGCCACCCGGTAGGGCGCGTCGGCGATCAGCGCGGCGAGCGTTGCGGACACCTCGTCCTCGCTCGGGCTGGTGCCGTCTTTGAGCGCATTGGTCGAGTCGCAAATCAAGGCCACCGGCATGCCTTCGGCGCCCAGTTCGGCAAACCGCGCCTCATTGGTCGGCGCGGCGGCGATGGGGCGCGGATCGAGCTTCCAGTCGCCGGTATGGATGACCCGTCCCGAGGAGGTGGTGATGGCTAGCGCGCAACTCTCGGGGATCGAGTGCGCGACATTGACGGCTTCGATGGTGAAGGGCCCCAGCGTGAAGGGTTTCCCGACCTGCATCGGGCGCAACTGCACGTTGTCGACGATGTTGTCGGCGGCGCGCTTGGCGGCAAGCATGGCGGCGGTGAAGGCCGTGGCATAAACCGGCCGCTCGAACGAAGGCCAGAGATCGAGCACCGCGCCGTAATGGTCCTCGTGGCTATGTGTGAGGATCAGTGCCAGCACATCTTCGGCTACATCCTCGAGAAAGCTCGGATCGGCCATGATGAGTTCGATCCCCGGCTGCGCCGGACCGCCAAAGGTCACCCCGCAATCGACGACGATCCATTTCTTGCGGCTGCGCGGACCGAAACCATAGGCCGCCATGTTCATGCCGATCTCGCCGACCCCGCCAAGGGGCACAAAGACCATTTCGTCGGTCGAGCCGGCCATTATGCCCTCACGCTGGCGGTCACGCCAAAATGCACATCGCCCGCGCTGATCGCGATGCGGGAATTGTCGTTGGCACGAACGATCAGCCGCCCGCTTTCGTCGATGGATTCGAAAATGCCGCGCACCACGCCGCCATCCTGGGCGACGGCCACTTCCGAGCCGATACCTGCGGCTGCGGCGCGCCAGAGTTCGAGGACGCTCGCGATACCGCGTCCGCCGTCCCACAGATCGAACGCCGCAACCCAGCTGTCGCTCAGGGCGGAGAAGATGGTCTCTGCGCGAACGGGAGCCCCGAGCGCTTTCAGCGAGGTCGCCGGATATGGCAGGCCCTCGGGCGCCGAAACCACATTGACGCCGAAGCCGATCACTACTGCGTGGCGGCCATCGGCGCGCTTATGAGCTTCGAGCAGAATACCCGCGAGCTTGGCGCCATCGGCGAGCACGTCGTTGGGCCATTTGAGCGCGATACGACTTGCGCCATCGATGCCCTGCCGGACGACGTCTGCCGGCAGCACATCCGCCAACGCTCGGTTGAGCGCAACGCCGGCGACAAAGCCCAGAGTCGCTGCGATCGCCGGATCGCAGTCGGGGACCAGCAACAGGCTCGCGGCGAGATTACCCGTCGGGGTCTCCCACGCCCGGCCACGGCGACCGCGCTTTGCAAGCGCCTGGACAACCTCGGCCTCGAATTCTTCGAGGACCCGACCGGCGAGATGGAAGGCCTCGCGCGCCTGCGCGCGGCGGTGAAGACGCCGGTGGCGACCAACATGTGGGTGGTGAA
>JBEBGE010000140.1:0-1564 GCA_040081595.1 Devosia sp. | reverse complement strand
GTGCTGATCATTCCCGTTCCGCCGCTGTCTGTTACCGACCGGAAGGGGACAGGCACGGCTTAGCTCGCGTGCGCCCCCTTGCGGCTGAGCTTGGTCTCGATGTCGCGAATCCATTTTTGTTGGGCATAGCTCGGCGAGACGCCCTGCTGGGCCTTGGCCCAAACATTCCTCAGGAAATCGAGATCACGTTCGGGAAGGACGGATTGGCCACGCGTCCAAAGCTTCGTGACCGCATCGAACCAACGCGCCGCTTCCGGATCGTCGTTCGCAGCCCTAGTTCGGTGCTGTCCACGGAAGGCGGCTTTGCGCGGGCCGGGGGCTTCGGCCACGGCGATGATCTCGTCTGCCAAGTCGTTGAGATCACAGCCTGCGGCGCGCAGGACGCGAGCGATGCCAGCGGCAGCGGCGACAACCTCACCAGGTTGATCGGACGCGAGAAGGCGGATCAGCGGGGCTAGTTTTTTACCGGTGGTTTTCAGCGCTCCCATCAGTGCACCGCCTGGGCGATCGTGCTACTTCTGGCGTCGGAACCTTCGTGATGGTGGGGTCCTCTTCCGCCGCTCCCGACTCCAATCGGGGCGGCGGCTTCACTATCGGGCGGAGGTCCATCACGGCTTGCGAACTGACGCGATCGCCGCGCGCCGAATGGTGGGTCCACGCCCCTCGGAATCGTCCGGAAACATGCGGGTGCCCATTTGGACCCACATTCGCTTAAGACACTGAAATTGCACGGACGGGTTAGTCCCTCCGCCCCTGCCATGTCCTTCACAGCGCACGTTGATTCTAAAGAACGCTAGGCAGTTCTATCTGCCATGTTAGGCATTCGACGTTTGGTGTTTGTGCCACCTCTTCGAATTTCGAGTAGTCGATGGATATCAGCAAACTTGGTGATCACTTACGCAATGCGTCTAGTGACGTTCTACCGCTAATCCCGGCAAAGATGACGGTTGACCTGCCTCACGGCGCTAAGTGGCCAAGCAACACGAGCGGGACAAATCAGCCACGGACCGTCATAAGCGACGGTATGGTCCGTGCACCGATATTCGCTTACGTGGTGCTGGCTACCGTGCTTGCTTACAAGGTGAAAGACAAATCATCTGTGCCCTCTGCCGCTCGTGTCCTGGTGGATGAACTCGCGACAATCATCGAGAACGCGTGGTCATATCGCTACGCAGACACGTTGGTAGAAGCAAAAAATGAGCATGCAAATGCGATCACCGACGGAATGGTCGCAGCCTCAATGCTCGCTGCGTCCTGAACCGTCCCTACGAAGCGAGGCCTGGCCGCGCCAGGACGCGTTCGCGCCAGGCTGCTAGGTGGCTGTGCTCTTCCCATGGCCGATATTTCATGATGCGGCCAAAGCCGAGCGAAACATGCAGCGTAATGTCGGCGATGGTGAAGCGGTCGCCGGCTACATAGGGCGATGATGCCAGGCGCTGATCGATGTGGGCGATGTTCTGCTGCGCGCGGCCGCGGGAGATCTCGGCCCATTCTGCACACTGCGGCTTTTCGAGCTCGGCCATGGCGGGGTGCGAGTTGCGGAACCAACCGGCTATGTGGAGGA